>NZ_JBHXMN010000003.1:524194-626848 GCF_042720495.1 Nocardia sp. NPDC058480
GTGTGCGCCGGGGTGGGGGGCGGGTGGGCCGGGGACGCAACGGCGGCTAACTCGCGGCCGGGCCGCTACCGCCGCTGCGCGGCGGGACCCTCCTCGAGGTCGGGTCGTGGGGGTTGGGAGTGCGGTCATGGCGGAATTGGGGTTTGACGGTGGCTGGGTAGTGCGGTGAGGGGGGAGTTTGTCGAATGCGGGCCGACGCGGTGTCAGTTTGAGGTTGTTGTGTGGAGCACACCCGCTAGGGTGGGGGCCGACGTTTGTCTGCCACCGACTCGAATGTGAGAAGCGACCGTGCGTGAAGTCCTCCTACTCTGCTGGCGTGACACCGGGCACCCACAGGGCGGCGGCAGCGAGCGGTATCTGGAGCAGGTCGGCGCGCAGTTGGCCGCGCGTGGCATCAAGGTCACCCTGCGTACGGCCGGTTATCCCGGTGCGCCCAAGCGCGAGCGGATCGACGGGATCGACATCAGTCGCGCGGGCGGGCGCTTCACCGTGTACCCCCGCGCCCTGGCCGCCATCGTGGCTGGTCGGCTCGGTTTCGGCCCGCTGCGCGGCCTGCGCCCCGACGTCGTGATCGACACCCAGAACGGCATCCCCTTCTTCGCCACCGCCACGGGCGTGCCCTCGGTGGTGCTGGTGCACCACGGACACCGCGAGCAGTGGCCGGTCGCCGGTCGCCTGGTCGGGCGGATCGGCTGGTGGATCGAATCCACGTTGTCCCCGCGCGTGCACCGCGACAACCAGTACCTCACTGTGTCGCTGCCCTCCGCTGAGGAGCTGTCGGTGCTCGGGGTAGACCGTGAGCGCATCGCCGTGGTCCGCAACGGTGCCGAACCGGTCCCCGCCGAGGTCGTCCCCGGTGCCGATGCCACCCGCGCCACCCACCCGCGCATCGCGGTGCTGTCGCGCCTCGTCCCGCACAAGCAGATCGAAGACGCCCTCACCGCCGTCGCCCACCTGCGCGAACGCTTCCCCGGCGTGCACCTCGACGTCATCGGCGACGGCTGGTGGGCCCCCAACCTGCGCGCCAGTGCCGACTCGCTCGGCATCGCCGACGCCGTCACCTTCCACGGCCACGTCGACGAGCGCCGCAAACACGAGATCCTCTCGACCGCCTGGGTCCACGTGATGCCATCGCGCAAGGAAGGCTGGGGCCTGGCCGTCATCGAGGCCGCCCAGCACGGCGTGCCGACCATCGGCTACCGCAGCTCCCGAGGCCTCACCGACTCCATCGTCGACGGCGTCACCGGTCTCTTGGTCGACGACGCCCCCGCGCTCGCCTCAGCCGCCGCCGACCTCCTCGCCGATCCCGAGATCAGACTGGTCATGGGCGAAAAAGCCCGAGCCCGCGCTAACGAGTTCTCCTGGGAACAGACCGGCGCCGGGGTGCACACGGTTCTGGCCGCCGCAGCCTGCGGAGAACGGGTCTCCGGGTTGGTCGCACCGCGCGACTGACCGCTCAGTCGCGGAACAGTTCGTCGATGCTTTCAGCCGTGATCGCACGGTCGAGCCAGACGACCAGTTGATCCCGATCGTGGCACGAGGAGATCGTGGCTTCCGCCGCAGCAGGGACCGGCACATCGCGCCGGGCGAGGATCCGCAGAATGCTGTCTGCCACCCCCTGATCGTGGCCCTCCTCCAGGCCCTTTTCGAGGCCCTTTTCCAGGCCCTCTTGGCGCAGACGTTGCGAGGTCTCGGAACGGAAGAACGAGAGATCCACAGACATGCGTCATGCCGGAATACCCGGTGCGTCGCCTCATGCTGTGAGCTGACCATAGCGACGACTCTAGATCGTTAATGGGAATTCTGTTCTCTTTACCGGCGTGTCAGGTGACACTCGGTTGGCTCGCCGGGTGACACTCCGGTGGCGTGCGGTGGGGGCGGAGCCCGGCGACGAGTAGGCCTGCGAGTAGCAGGATGGCCCAGACGAGGTGGGCCGCGGTGGAGGCTTGGCGTTGGGATGGGGTGGCGGTGTCGAGGAGGGTGGGGGAGGGGATGCGGTAGAGGGCTAGGTCGGTGTCTTGGTATTCGAGTTCGGCTGTGGCGAGGGTGTTTTCGGAGGTGCCGAGGCGGCCGGGGGTGGTGCGCTCGATGAGGATCCAGCCGACGCCCATGGCTGCTAGATCGGTGGATGGGGCGCCTCGGAGTAGTGCTTCCTCTACCGCGCGGGCGCGGTTGCCCTCGCCGGTTACCGCGTAGCCGCGGACTTGGAGTTCGCCGGTTTGCAGGACATCGTTGGGGAGGATACGGGGAGCGGGGTCTAGTACGGGAGCTGTTCCGCTGTAGGGGAATCGGCGGAACATTCCCGCGGGGAGCACGGCTACGTCGCCGGGGCCGTCGATGTGGTCGACGACCTGTTGCCAGCCTGCGGGGTAGTGGACGGGACGCATGGCGCCGCCGACTCCCCAGGCCAGGTCGGCCAAGGGGAGGGTTATGAGAAGGATGAAAAGGGTTGCGGTGGCCCGTATTCCGAAGTCGCGTCGGTGGGTTTTCGAGTGGGCAACGGATTCCGGCTCGGTGTCTGCTGAGTCCGCGTCCGGATCGCTGTCCGGCTGCCCATCGGTCAGCAGTCGCCGGCTCGCCGTAGCGACGGTGCGGCACGCGGCGGCGACGCACAGCGCGTACGCGGGCATCGCCAAAGCGACGTACTTCTGCGTATCCCGCAGCAGCCCGGCGCCGGGAACGTGCACCATCAACCATTCCCCGGCCGCCAGTCCCCAGCTGGTCGCGCCGAGGGCGGGCAGCACGATCGCCACCGCGGCGATCACCAGCAGGGCCCGCCCGTCACGGCCGAGCGCCCATACGGCCCGCACCCCGCAGGCGACGATGCCGAGCAGCAACAGCGTGCCGACCAGGGCGAGCGGGGTTGTGCGGCTCGCTGGCACGGCCTCGCCGTTCCAGATCCCACCCAGCCCGGCGAGGCTGCCGAGCGTGCCGAGCCACGGTTCGGCACGTGCCGCGAACGCCGAGACCCCGGCCGGGTCCGAAGGATCGGCCCCCGATCCGAGCGCGGTCGCGGTGAGCCAGGGCGCACAGGTCGCGATCCAGACAACGATGGCAGGGAGAAAGGCCCGCCGTCCGACCAGCGCGAGCCCGATGACAGCGGCCAGCAACGAGCCCGTCGGAGTCAATCCGGCGGCGGCGAAGCTCGCGGTCAGCGCGGCCCACCCGCCGAGCGATCCGGTGTGGCCGCCGAACCCGAAGAGGCGGGTGGGTTCTGTTCCGTCCGTGGCTGTTCGGATGCGCGCGGCGGCCAGGGCGGTCCATGGCAGGGCGGCGTATCCGGCGAGCAGGCTCCAGTGCCCCTGCAGAAGTCGTTCCGCGACATAGGGATTCCACAACGCGAGGGTCGCGGCGACCAATTGTGCTCCGGTGGAAGCGGAGATGAATCGTCGTGCGAGTACCGCCGCGCCGTATCCCGCCGACCACAGTGCGACGATCAGGATCGCCTTCACCAGAATCCCGCCGTCGATGACCGGCGAGAGCGCCGCGAGCAAGGCGTCCTGCGGGACGGCGCGGGGTGCGGCGGCGCCCAAGCCGAGTGCTGAATCGGTGAGGTACGAGCGCGGGGTGCTCACCGCGTCCCGCAGCAGCAGGTAGCCCGATCCGGCCAGCGGTCCGACGATGATCATCGTGAGCAGCGCGCAGTATCCGGCCACCAAGGCCCTGGCTCGCCCGCTACTCGTCACGTCCACGCACCTTACGTCCCGTCGAGCCGCGCCGTGGCCGGGGGCGAATAGGCGCTGTTCGGGGTGGAATCGCTCGAGGTGAGTCCGCTCGGACTCACATTTTCGGGGTAGCCGTGATGGCGAACACAGTGAGGTGCGACGATGGGGCGTGTCCTCAGTCCGCCGCCCGCCCGTCGTTGCCGATCTGACCTGGGTGACGGCTGGCGCGATGACCGCCAACGTCGCCGGCTACCTGCTGCAGTTGCTGGCGGCGAGCTGGTTGGGGGTCGAGGGGTACAGCGAGTTCGCGAGTCTGCTCGCGGTGCAGTTGTTGTGCGCGGTCCCCGCGCTGGCCATGCAGAACGTGGTCGCCCGAGAGGTGGTGCGTGGCGCGTCGCCGCGGGCGGTGCGGGCGATGATGTGGCGGTGCGCCGCGTTGGTCGCGGCGGTCGCGGTGGTCCTGATTCCGGTGGTGGCAGGCGTGCTGGACGTAGGTGTGTGGGCCGCGGCTGCCGCGCTCGGTGCGGCGCCCGCGTTGGTGATCCTGTCCGGCGAGCAGGGAATATTGCAGGGCAGCAACCACTTCCGCGCGCTCGCGACGGTGCTCGCGATGGCGGGTACGGCACGGGTGGTGCCCGCGCTGATCGCGCTCGCGCTGGGCGGCGGTGCCGCCGGTGCACTGTGGGCGGGTGCGGTGGGGATCGTCGGCGCGGCGATCGTCGCCGGTCGAATCGCTCGCTCGACGACCGCGGCAGCGGATCTGCCGATCGATGACAGCAGCGGTACGAAAAACGGGGCCACGGCCACCTCTGTCGGCGTCATGCCGGTGCTGCGCGCTGTCCAGGTGCAGGCGGCGCTGATGGCACTGTCCTCGGTCGACCTGATCGTGGTCCGCATCGTCCTCGACGAGGTCGACGCGAGCCGCTACTCGCTCGGCACCATCGCCACCAAGATCGCGTTCTGGCTGCCACAAGCGGTCGGCGTGGTGCTGTATCCCCGGATGGCCCAGCCAACCCATTCGGCCCGCGCGATCCGCGACGCACTCTCGGTGCTCTCATTGATCGGCGTGGTCGCGGTGATCGGCGCCGCGCTGGCCGCCCCCTTGGCCCCCTTGTTCGCCGGCGCCGATTACGCACCCGTTCAGGGCATGCTGTGGCTGTTCGCCCTGCACGGCGCGATCCTGGCGGTCCTCCAGGGCGCCCTGCTCTCAGCGATCGCCGTTGAACGCACCGCTCTGGCCGCCGTCACCTGGATAGGCCTGGCCATCGAGATAACCCTGATGCTCACCTTCGCCCGCACCATCGAATCCGTGATCGGCACCGCTGTCTCCATAGCCGCCGTCACCACCACAATCGTCGCGGTAGTCGTCCTCCGAACAGCCCCCCGGACCCAGCCGAACGCCAGCCCGAAACCCAGCTGAACCCCCCCGAAACGAAGACGGCCCCGGTCTATGACCGGGGCCGTCGAAAGCTATTTCCACTCAGGGACGCTTGTCGATGTCAATCTGCTCAGTAGGGGTGTCATAGTCCCCACGGGGGAACTGCGTAGTCGGCGCGTCATCGCCATCCCACCTGTCATCAGGCGCGGCGGTAGGTGCGGGCGTCGGACGCGACCCGCGAGGACTCGCGTGAGCCGGAGTGCCACCACCGCGAAGCCCCAAGAACAACCCGGCCAGCAATGCCAACACACCGAGCACGCCGAACACGATCGGCACCACACGCCCGAACAGCGACAGCTTGTCGGTGTTCTCCTTGGCGATGGCGATCTGTGACTCGACGGTCGCCGCGTCGAACACCAGGTGCGACTTCAGTGCGGTGACCTCGGGCTTGTCGCCGGACCGGGCGTAGAACAGGTGGATCGACTCCCCACCCTTGATCACGGTGCCGGTCTGCGGCTCGACCCACAGGTCACGCACGTTGGCGTAGTAGCGCGTCATGGTGACGGGGGTGTCGCCACCCTCCACGCCCCACTTGGCGGCGGGCAGGGTGAGCCGGTTGGTCGGCGACTGCACGACATCCCAGGTGCTGGTGACCGGCACGGTCTGCTGGAACCGGTACACCTTCATGTTGTTGATCTCGGTCTCTTCGATGAAGTTCGCGTCGAAGGACTCGCGCACGTTGATGTCGAAGTAGGGGTAGGTCTTCTTCTCGGTGCCGATCGGGAAGCGGTAGCCGATGCCGGTGTGCTGCACCGGCTCCATGACGCTGCCCTCTTTGTTCACGGTCACCGCGATCGACCCGTTGGGCTCGGTATCCACCGGCATGCCGGTGGTGCGCGAGATGGTGACGCGGTCGATGGCGGCGGTGAGCAGGCCGGTGTCGCCCTGCACGTCGGTGCGTCGCAGCGTCGTGCCTGCCTGCAGCGTCATCTCGTCGGCGTCGGAGGGCTCCTCGACGGTGACGAAACGCTGGGAGATCAGCGGCACATCCTTGTTCACCACGGCGGCACCGTCACCGGAGGTCAGCGACTTGGAGTCGAGGACGAGGCTTTCCTCGCCCGGCTGATTCTCCGCGATCGTGGTGATCTCGAGATCGAGTGGAGTCTTGGCGACTTTGCTCACCGTGTAGGTGGGGATCATCAGCGCGGCGACGAGTAATGCCGCGCCCAGACCCACGAGCACACAGGCGACCGTTCTTCTGGTACCGGCACTCAGTGCCATGCAAACTCCTCGTCGTTCGAACACGGATGGCCCGACACTAACAGCCCAGGCCTCGAAGGTTGCGGTGCTGTGCCATGGAAATCGCCGACACGGCAGACTGGACCATGATGACGACCGCCACCGCCCCTGTTTCGCCCCCGCGCGCCTTCATTCCCGCCCTCGAAGGGATGCGCGGAATGGCGGCGCTCGGAGTGCTGGTCACGCACGTCGCCTTCCAGACCGGAACGAGCCGGATACCGGTCCTCGGCCCGATCCTGGAACGCTTCGATATGGCGGTCGCGGTGTTCTTCGCGCTGTCGGGTTTCCTGCTGTGGCGCCCGCACGCCGCGGCCGCGCACGGACTCGGCCGCGCGCCGAGAACCTCCCGCTACCTGCTGCACCGGGTGGCCAGGGTGATGCCCGCGTACTGGGTCGTTGTGGTGTTCGTCTTGCTGTTGCTGCCCGGCGCGGCGCATTCGGCGAACCTGCGGGTGTGGTTGTCGAACCTGAACCTGCTGCAGGTGTTCATACCGCTGACGTTGACCGATGGCCTCACACAGATGTGGAGCCTGTCGGTGGAGATGGCGTTCTACCTGGTACTGCCGCTGTTGGCATGGCTGGTCGTGCGACTGCGCGGCCCCGCGGCCCGGTGGCGGGTGCCGGTGCTGTGCGGGCTGGTCGCGGTGTGTCTGACCTGGAATCTGTGGCCGATCCCCACGCCGGACGCGATCCACGCCGACAACTGGTTGCCCGCCTATCTGCCGTGGTTCGCGGCGGGCATGCTCCTGGCGGAACTGATTCACCTGGTGCGACCTGAGGTGCGGTGGGCCCGGATTATGTCGAGTCAGCCGTTGATGTGGGCGGTCGCGCTCGCGGCGCTTCTGCTCTCGGCGACCGAGTTCGGCGGCCCGGCCGGTCTGGAACGCGCGCAACCGTGGCAGTACGCGATGAAGATGGTGCTCGGCATGATCCTCGGCTTCTGCCTGCTCGCGCCCCTGGTGATAGCCCGACCCGACGCCCCGCACCGCTGGCTGGAATCGCGAACCGCCGCGATCCTCGGCCGCTGGTCCTACGGCATCTTCCTCTGGCACCTGGTGGTCCTCACCGTGGTCTTCCCGGTTTTCGGGATCATGCCCTTCAACGGCCACTTCCTCTACGTGATCATCCTGACCACAGCCCTCACCCTCCCACTGGCCGCCGCGAGCTTCGCCCTGATCGAAGAACCCGCCCGCCGCTGGGCAGCCCGCTGGGATCGGCGGGCCGCGTCCGCGCACGCCGAACGTGAATCGGTCGACAGTTCGGCGGTGCGCTGAGTCCCGTTCAGCGGCGGCGTGGGAGTGCCGCCACCCCGACGGCGACGACCGCGATGGCCGCAGGTGCCTGAGCCCACAGCGAGCCGCCCATGTATTCGGTGCCAGAACGCCAGGTCCCGGTCGACAGGGCCGCCGCCGAGATCAGTGTCCCGAGGCCCGCGAGCCAGGGCAGGGTCCGAGCGGTCACTGCGGGCCGGAAGTAGGCGCAGCCCAACGCGATCAGTGTGAACGCCGCACCGAACGGTCCGGAGATGACTGCGATCACGCCGGTCAGCCCGATAGCCGCGATCGGGCGCACACCCCAAGTGCTCGGAGCGGGCCCGGCGTCGGAAACCGCACGTCGGCGCGGAATCGCAAGCAGCACAAGGGGAATCAGCAGCAACAGCCCGCCGAAGATCGCCAGCCGATACCAGCGGTCCGCCGGGAACGACACCGTGATCTCCCCGCTGGTCCCGGGCGGAACGAGCCAAGCCTGCTGCCAACCGTCGACAACGATGGGCGACAGTTCCCGCCCGTCGGCGGTGTGCGCCTGCCAGCCGACATTGGTGCTCAGCGGCAGAACCAGCAGCTGAGTACCCGTCGCCGAGTGTCCGGGACCGGCGGGGGTTTCCGGCGTGACATCCGTGGGCGCGGCCGTGGTTTCGCTGAGTTCGGCGGGGGTTTCCGGTGCGGCATCGGTAGGTGTTTCGCTGAGTTCGGCAGGGGTTTCCGGTGCGGTCGGTGTGCTGGTTTTGCCCGGGTAGTGGTCGGTCCGGGGCAGGCGTAGTCGGTCGACGGTGAACAGCTCAGTCGGGGCGACGGTGAGGTCGGGGTGACCGGGGAGGAGTTCGATGTCGGCCGCGTCTTGTGGGCACGGTTGCGCGGAAACCGGAGCGCCGGAGCGGAGTTCGTCGGCGGTGGCGGTGATCGTCGTATGGACGGCGCGCCCACCGATGGCGATCACCGGTCCCGCGTCGCAGCCGATGGTGACGAGCCGGTCGCCGGGGGCATGTGCGGGGTACTCGGGGCCGAGCACTTCGACTTCGGCCAGCCCGGTGGGCTGGGTGAGGACGAAGCCGAGTGCGGTGCGGTCGAGAACCTCGTTCCAGCTCTGGATGCTGATCTCGATGCGATCGGTTTCGGTGGGGTACAGCGAGATTCGGGCAGGTTCGCCGTGCTCGCGTTCGGGCAGTTCCCGGATCTGTGGGCCGTTGCCCATGTTCACCGCGACGGCGGTAGCTGTCGCGGGCAGTCCGCCCAATGCGGTGGTGATGTCGAGTCCGGTCACCATCGTCGGCTCCGGAAGTTCCAGTACCAGTGTGGGTTTGCCGCCCGCGAGCCCGCGCACGGTGGACTCCGGTGCGGTCCAGGTGGTCTTCGGGTCGCCATCAGTGGCGGCGAAGGCGGCACCGCGCAGGTCGGCGATGTCGGCTTTACCGCGTGCCACCGGCCTGGTCGGGTCGGTGAGCAACGCCTCCAGCGCGGGCCCGGGTCGGGTGCGCACGGTGAGGTCGGTGCCGACGGTGAGCGGCTCCGGCACCGAGAGAGTGCGGCCGAAGATGCCGGGTTCCTCGGCGGGCAGACCGAGTCCCCTACTGCAGTGCACGCGGTCGGGACCGTCGAAACAGCTACTGCGACCAGGGAATTCCTGTCCGAGATCCCACCCGCTGACAATCGTTCCCGCGGCCACATCGGGCAGCACGACCCGATGCCGGATATCGACACGCACCGGCGCTTCCCGATTCGAGTAGTCGTCGAGCGTGAGCTCGCTGATCCCGAATTGCCCACCACGAGTGCCGGTTTCGGTGCGGGCGGCGGAGATCATCACCCAGTCGGACTTGCCCGCGGGTAGCGCGACAGACACGGGCTCACCGGGTTCGGTGATCCGCGCCGACACCGTCCCGCGTGCGGTGCGAACTTCGACCCACTTCACCGGATCACCCAGCGCCGCCCCCGTGGTGGTGAAGCGCAGCGAACCGTTGGCGATCGGCTTGTCGAGATCGAGTCGAAGCCATTGCCCGAGAGCCGATTCCGACCCATTGCTGATCCAGGCGGTACTCGGATCGCCGTCCACGGCGGCCGCGGTCGAGCTACCGGGTGCTGCCCCGCCGATCTGGGTGGCGTCGGCGGCGGAGCTGGACGCGGTGACCTTCGCGCCCGACCACTCGCCCTGCACGAGTTCGGCGCCGTCGACCGGGTAGTCGGGGACCAGATTGTGGGTGCGCCGGGCGTCGTCGGCGGCGCGGACCGCCGAGCTGTGGTTGTCGACCCGGCCGAAGTCGGTCTCGCGATCCATCGGGGTGTCGGTCACCAGGACGGGCTGCGGCGGTAACCCGGCACGCCGGGCATCCGCTTCGAGAAGCACTGGCGCCGTGGGGTTCTCGCTGTCTCGGCGCACTCGCTCCAGTACTTCGGGACCGCCTCGGACGACGGGGATCGAATCCAGCGGGGTCGTGTACGCGCCGGGGAATCCGGGTGGTGCCCCGGTGCCGCTGCGCACGTCGACGGGAGTGCCGGGCGGCGGCACGTCGACCCGGTAGATCTCGACCGCCGGATAGGCGGGCAGCAGATCGTTGTCGACCACCAGTCCCGCATCCGCCGCGCGCGGCCCGATGTTCGCGCCGAACGAGGCAACCTTGGTCAACCCCGGCGAGCCCTCGATCGCGCGGTGCGCCAGTATCGGGCGCGTGGAACGGGACGTCTCGGGGTCGAGGTCGTTGCGCAACACCAGGATTCCGATGCCCTGGTCGGCGAGAGTGGCGGCGAGACCGGTCGACGGTCTGCCGTCGGCGATCAGCCGCTGCACCGAATCCATCGCGCGAATCGTGCCCGGCGGATTCAGTGGAACCGAATCACGCACGGCCCAGGGGGTACTCGCCAAGGCCTGCAGCGGTTCGTCGCGGGTGAGTCCCCAGATCTGACTGCCGAACGGCGCACCCGGCACGACCAGCGCGCGGGTGTCGGCGGCATTGTCGGCCAGCCAGTCGGCGGTATCGGTCCAGTAGGCGGGCACCCGGTCGTAGGCGCCGCGCGGGGCGAGCCGACCGGTCCACGCCAATGAGGTCGCGAGGGTGAGCGCGGCCAGGATCAGCGCGGCGACCGCGACCATCCGATCGCGCTCGGGATGGGCGAAAGAGCTGCGCCACACCGGCATCGGTACGGAAGCGGGCAGGGCGACGCGGCCGAGCAGGTGCGCCAGCCCCACCACGAGTGGCAGCCGGATCAGCGGTTCGAGCTTGTGCACATTCCGCAGCGGCGCACCGCCGGCGTCGAGGAAGATCCGCACCGATTCGGCGAACGGCCCCCCGAGCGTCCCGACATACCCCGCACAGATCCCCGCCAGCCCCACGCACAGGATCAGCGCGAACCTGCCCCGATACGGCATCGACGACCGCGCGAGTCCGGCCATTCCCGCCGCCGCGAGCAAGCCGGTCGCCAGCACCGCGGCGGGCTGGGTTACCAGCACCGCACCGGCGATCCGCTCCGGCGAGACGAACGGTGTCCAGCTATCGGTCCCGCGCAGCACCTCGCTCAACGCCGCCCACTGCGTCGTCACCCCCGACGACTCGATGAAATCGAGGAACGGCGGACTCACCTTGCCGAGCAGCAGCAGCGGCACCACCCACCAGAAAGTGGCAAGGACCAGCAGCGGAATCCACGCCCGGGTAAACCGCCACCACTGCCGATTCGGCCGGTAGGAGGCCCACCACAGCGCCGCGGGCAGGAACGCCGCCACGGTCGCGACAGCATTGACCGATCCCATCAACGCCAGTGCGAGCGCGCTTCCCGCCGGAGACAGCGGGCCGCCTCGGCGCGTCGAGGGTTTCTCGGTATCGGATGCCACACGGTCGCCGGCCGGGTCGCCGGGTTGCGCCTGGTCGAGTGCCGCCGCGCCGCGCCGCGTTTTCACGGCGACGCCCAGCGCCGCGGGCGCGAGCAGAACCCACGGCGCCAGCATCATCGGCAAGGTTTCCGAGGAGATCGAGCCGAGCGTGGTCAGCACGCGCGGCGACAAGGCGAACGCGATGCCCGCGATCACGCGTGACCCGCGCGAGCCGATGCCGAGCGTTTCGCACAGCTTGACGATTCCCCAGAACCCGGCGAGCAGCAGCAGCGCCCACCAGACGCGCTGGGTGACCCACGCGGGCAGGTGCAGGAGGTGCCCTGCGGAGAAGAAGGTGCCGTGGGGGAAGAAGTAGCCGTAGGCCTGGTTCTGCACCTGGCCCATCGGGGCCTGACTGCTCCACAGGTGAGACGCCCGCGCGAGGAAACCGAGCGGGTTCTGCGCGAGGTCGTATTTGGTGTCGGCGACGGTGAGGCCGGGCGCCTGCGCGAAGGTCAGTACGAAGGCGGCTACTACCGAGCCGACGAGCCAGCGCCAACCGAGTGGCGCCTTGTCCGGTTGCCCCGAGGTGGGGCGCGACGCGCGGGCGTCAGCCTCAGCGGCTGCCGTATTCAGGGGCGTTGAGCAGCGAGGAGTCTTTGTCACCGCTGCGGTCGATCGAGGGCGCCGTGTTCTGCTGGACGGCCGCCGTGATTGCGAAGACGGCGATCGCGCTCAGCAGGGCGCCGCCGACCGCGCTGGCAACAGCCGGAACAGCAAACTTCATCGCGCACTCCAATACGCTCGACGTCGGGGCCTGTCTCCGGTCAACCTAGCAGGTCTATCGAGCTCAGTCGGTCGTTGGGCAGCTCGCAACGCAGCGCGCCGAGCAGGGTGCGAAGTTTGGCGGTGGTCTCGGCCAGTTCGGCCAGTGGATCGGAGGCAGCCACGATCCCGCCGCCCGCGCTGGCGCGCAGAACGCGCTGATCGGCCGATAGTTCGCCGCCGCGAATCGCGACGACCCATTCGCCGTCGCCGTCGTCGCCACACCAGCCCACCGCCCCGCCATAGAACCCGCGCCACGGTTCATCGGTGGTGATGGCGTCGAGCGCGGCGGCGAAGGGCGTGCCGTTGACGGCGGGCGTCGGGTGCAGCAGCAGTGCCAGGTCGAGTGCGGTGGTCGACGGATCGCGCAGCACGCCGTGGATGGGCGTGGCCAGGTGCCAGACCTGTTCGGTGCTGAGAAGCTCGGGCGCGTCGGGGATGTGCAGCTCCGCGCAGACCGGCGCCAGTTGTTGGCGGATCCACTCGATCACGAAGGCATGCTCGGCGTGATTCTTGGTGCTGGACAACAGCTCTCGAGCCTGCGCCGCGTCATCGGCTGGGTCGGCGAGGCGGGGGAGGGTGCCTGCCAGCGGATGCAGACTCACGCGATCACCGTGCCGTGCGACCAGCACTTCGGGCGTCGCGCCGATCAGCGTCTCGCCGTCGCGCCCCGCCGCGGACAGCTCGACCGCGTATACGGCGGCATTCGGATGCCTGGTGAGCAGGTGTCCGGCCAGCACCTCCGGGTCGAGCGGCGCGTCGGCCTCGAGCACCATCGACCGCGCGGCCACCACCTTGCGCAGCTCGTTCGCGGGGTCGCCGAGTTGCTCGACCAGCTTCGTCACCCGCGCCACATGCTCTGGTGCACTGGGTATCTCGGCCACTACCCGCACGCCGGGCAAAGCGGGCAGCGCGGCGGGCCGCCACGGACCCGCGGTGTGCAGCACGCTCTCGGGCTGCCAGAGCGCGGCCGCCGCCCGCGGATCGAACGGCAGCGCGCCGACGATCAGCTTCGGGGCGGCGGTCCGGCGCAACGCCTCGGCCGCCTGCCGGGGATCCGAATACCTCGCGCGCACGCCCGAGGTCCGTAATACCGCGTCGGGTCGAGCGAGCAGGAATTCGTTCATGGTTCTTCGACCATAACGCCGCGACCGTGGCCCCGATCCAGGAGAGCGACCGAACTCTCAACTGCTCGGCGCCACCACGAACCGCTACTGCTCCGGCGGCACCAGGAAGACCGGCCGATGACCGTGCTTGAGCACCGCTTCGGCGACGCTGCTGTGCAACAGCGCGCGCAGCCCCGTGGAACCGCGCGTACCGGCGACGATGATGTCGACGTCGAGCTCATCGGCACAATCCACGATGGCGTTCCAGATCGTGGTGGTGCACTCGGCGGTGCGCGGCTCGGCGTCGATTCCGGCCAGTTTCGCCAGGTGCACGCCCTCGGCGTTGATCTTGCGGGCATCGGTGTAGGCGATGTCCTCCACCTCCTCGTCGGGCACCCAGTCCGGCTGCATCACCCCGGCGAGCCCGGAGATGCGCGCGGCCTGGCGCACCATCGGTTCCCACGCGGTGAGCAGAATCGCGCGTTCGGCGGTCAGGAACCGCCCCGCGTACTCGATGGCTCGTTTGGCGTGTTCGGAACCGTCGTAGGCGATGAGCATCCGATCGCATGCCATGACGACCTCCTGCGCTGGTCGGAGCGGCTTTTCCATCAGATTACCCCTGGACGGGGTGTATCAATCCGAACCGGAGTGGTGGGGTTGGCGCCGGAGCGGGCTACCGTGGAGCGCATGCGGAAATCGCCTGTGGTCGTGTTCGCAGTCCTCGCCGCCGTTGCCACCGCCTGTTCGGGAGGTTCGTCTAACGAGACGTCGCCCGCGGCGAGTAGCAGCGCAGTGGCTGCCCCGTCGGCCGCCGGGGATCCGGCCTCGGCAACACCGACCCAAAGCAATTGTGGCGCGGACTATCTCGCCAAACTCTCCCAGCGAGAGAAGCTCGCCCAGTTGTTGACTGTCGGCATCACCGGTTCGGCGGATGCCTCGAACGTGGTGAGTTCGGAGCAGGTGGGCGGCATCTTCGTCGGCAGCTGGACCGATCCGAGCCTGCTGGACAAGACGGCACTGGACGCGGTGAAAGCGCAGGCCAAGGTGCCGTTGATGGTGACCATCGATGAAGAAGGCGGGCGGGTCTCGCGCGCGAAGAACGTGATCGGCGCCGCGCCGTCGGCCCGCGAGGTCGCGCAGACCATGTCGCCCCAGGAGTACTACCAGTTCACCCTGACCAGGTCGAAGGCACTGAAGGACGTCGGCGTCACTGTCAATTTCGCGCCCGATGCCGATGTGAGCAGCCAGCCCGCCGACAGCGTGATCGGCGACCGCTCCTACAGCGACGACCCGAAGGTCGTCTCCGAATTCGCCGGCGCCTACATTCGCGCGTCCAACGAGGTGGGCCTCGGCTCGGTCATCAAGCATTTCCCCGGCCACGGTTCCGGTTCCGGCGACTCGCACACCGGCGCCGTGACCACCCCACCCCTGGATCAGTTGCAGGACTCCGACCTGGTGCCGTTCCGCGACCTGGTGAACTCCGGCGCGGCGGTGATGGTCGGTCACCTCGACGTCCCCGGCCTGACCGAACCCGACGTGCCCGCCAGCATCAGCCCGGCCGTGATGACGCTGCTGCGCGAGGGCAAGGGCTACGGTGCCCCGCCGTTCGACGGCCCGATCTTCACCGACGATCTCAGTGGCATGGCCGCCATCACCGCCCGCATGTCCATCGCCGAGGCGGTCGAGGCCACGCTCGTCGCGGGCGCCGACAATGCCCTGTGGATCAGTACCGATGCGGTGCCGCAGGTACTCGACCGTTTGGAACAGTCGGTCGCGAGTGGCAAACTGCCCGCCGACCGGGTCGACACTTCCGTACTGCGGATGGCGCGCTACAAGGGCGTAGCGCTGGGCTGCTGATCGCACCCGGCGACTGTGCGGCAAATGAGCGCGGGTTAACTTACCTTCAAGTAAGATAGGTGGTTCACCCTGCGGTAGGAGAGTGGATGGCAGGCGGGACCAAGCGACTTCCCCGGGCGGTTCGCGAGCAGCAGATGCTCGATGCCGCTGTCGAGGTGTTCGCGCGCAAAGGCTTCCATGACACGTCGATGGA
Source organism: Nocardia sp. NPDC058480 (assembly GCF_042720495.1). Lineage (NCBI taxonomy): Bacteria > Bacillati > Actinomycetota > Actinomycetes > Mycobacteriales > Nocardiaceae > Nocardia > Nocardia sp. NPDC058480. The sequence continues at coordinate 539,594 of NZ_JBHXMN010000003.1, forward strand.
TGCCATCGCCGCCGAGGCGAAGATCTCCAAACCCATGCTCTACCTGTACTACGGCTCCAAGGACGAACTCTTCCGCGCCTGCATCCAGCGCGAGGGTCTACGTTTCATCGAGGCCGTCGCGCCCGCGGGTAACCCGCAGCTGACCCCCCACGAGCAGGTTCGCACCGCACTGGAGGGCTTCCTCGATTTTGTCGACCGCAACCGGCAGTCCTGGCAGGTCCTCTACCGTCAGGCGATCGGTCAGCAAACTTTCGCCTCGGAAATCGACAATGCCCGTGAGCGCGTCATCGAACTCACCGCGAAGCTGCTGGAATCCAGTGCCAAGAACGCCGACCCCGGTACCAATTTCGAGGTCGTCGCGGCGGCGGTGATCGGCGCGGGCGAGGCCATCGCCGACCGGGTCGCGAGCGGGCGGATCGAAGTAGCGGAGGCGGTCGACCTGCTCGACGATCTCGCCTGGCGCGGTCTGGCCGGGCGCAAGAAGTCCGAGTAGCGGTTGCGGTCGTCCCCTCCGGCTGCGAGGGTGCAGGGTTAGGCGTTCTCCCGCGCCTTTCGCTCCGGCCCTGTGCGCCTGAGCTCGGCAGGCGTTACGACAGGCGGATATCAGTGTTCGGTGTGTTGAAGCCGTGTGCGCACGGTGCGGCGAAATACGGCATCGATCCGGGGCAGTGGCAGGCACATATGTGCGGGCTGTGTCTGGGTCTGCGTGACGGGCACGGTCAGTTGGCCCGTGCCGCGACGAATACCGATGCGATCGTGCTCAGTGTGCTCACCGAGGCGCAGTCGGGTGCGGGTGCGCGCACGACCGCGGGCCCGTGTCCGCTGCGGGGGATGAAGCGCGCTTCGGTGGTCGCCGCGAGTTCGCCGGGCGTGCAGCTGGCTGCCACGGCGTCACTGTTGCTGGGCGCGGCCAAGATCGGCGATCATGTCGAGGACGGTGACGCCGCCGCCTTCGCCCGCCGGCCGATGCGCAAGGTTTCGAGCACTTGGGCGGCACGTGCGCAGCGGCAGGCCGCACAGATCGGCCTCGATGTGGCACCGCTGCTCGCGGCGATCGCCACCCAGGGCGCGGTGGAAGCGCGCGCGGCGCGGTCGTCGACCGAACTGCGCGCAGTCTCGGCCGCCGTTGGTGCGTCCGATCCGGCACTTCCGGCTGCGATCGATGCGTCGGATTCCGTTGGGGCACGGCGGGATTTGTCGCCGTCGATGGTCGAAGTGATCACTCTCGACGAACTCACCGGGCCGACGCAGCTCTGTGCCGCCACTCTCTTCGGCCACACCGCGACGCTGGCCGGTCGACCGGAAAACGTTGCGGCCCTGCAGGAGATCGGGCGTCACGTCGGCCGAATCGCGCATCTGGCCGATGCCATCGAAGACCTCGAGCGCGACCGAGCGCGCGGCCGTTTCAATCCGCTCGAGGCCACCGGCACCGATATGCCCCGCGCCTATGATCTGTTGCGCGAGAGCGAGTCCCGAATTCGGCAGGTCGCGGCCGAGACCGAACTCGACCAGCTGCCGACCGTGCGCTGGGCGCTGCTCGATCCGCTGGCGAGCCTGCTGCGAAACCTCGGCAAAGGTCTGGGCATCGTGGTCGGCCACGTCTGCCGCGCTTCCGTCACGGCGCAACAGCGTTCGCCGTACGAATTCCCGTCCCCGCCCGAACAGCGACCGAACCGGCCCGGTCCGTTCGAGACGCTCGGTGTGGTCATGGGCATCTATTGCACCGGTCTGGCCTGCTGTTTCGACCACACCAGCCCGTGTACCGGCGAGAAAAAGGATGCCTGGGCCAAGCGCTGCGATTGCGGTAGTTGCTGCGATTGCGGTGAGTGCTGCGGTGGTTGCTGCGGCGAGGACGGTTGCTGCAGCGGTTGCGGTTGCGACAGTTGCGGTTGCGACTGTAGCTGCTGACGAAAAAGGCTCGCGCGGTGGCGAATCCGCCTGCTCGCGCGAGCCTCTCAACGCTGAACCCTTACTCGCACTTGACGACCGGGATCGGGTCGTACTTCACGGTCCGCGTGTGTCGCGACACCTGGGTGCCGGACTTGGCATCGGTGATCACCCTGGTGTCGGAGATGGTGAAGCCGGGCGCACCCTCGGAGGCGATGCAGTCCTTGCCCTTGGGCAGGACGACCTCATTGGGCTCGGTCGGCTTCGACTTCTCACCCGTAATCGATTCCACGTTCACGGTTTTGGTGCCCCACAACCGCACGGTGATCTCGGATCCGGTGGCGACCGCCTGAATGTAGACACCGGTCGTGCCGGTATTGCGGAACGCCAGGTCGATCGCGCCGTCGAACACGGTCGCTTCCCGTGCGGCCGGGTAGCGCGAGATGTAGTAGCTGTGCTCGGTGTGTCCGCCGTCTTCCATCCCGGCGAAGTAGGCCGCGTTGTAGAGCGTGGTGGCGAACTGGCTGATGCCGCCGCCGACCGCGGTACTCGGCCTGCCGTGGTCGATGATGCCGGACTCCACATAGCCTTCCGCGGTGGTGCGCGGACCAGTGAACCCGTTGAGCGAGAACGTATCTCCCGGCTTGATCACCGCACCGTCGACCTTGGCGGCGACCGTGCGGATGTTCACCCCGGAGGGTCCGCTGAAGCCGCCGGTGGTGAACTCGCCGATCTTCTCGTTGACCCCGAGCGCACTGGCGGCCTCGGTGGTGAGCTTGGGCTCGATGCGCTGATACACCACCGGGCTGGTGCGCGGACCCGGCTGGGTGAGCAGGGCGGGCAGCTTCTCCAGCGTCTTGGGCCAGTCGACCTTCTCGCCGACCACGGCGGGCACGACGGTCGGCTTGCCCCCGACGACGGTGAAGGTGGCGTCCTTGGGTTCCACCTCGGACTTCGCCAATTGCGGTGCGAGCAGGGCGATCACGGCGTCGTTGTCGATCTGGGGTGCCAGCCCGCCGTTGCCGTCGGGCACGAAACCGAGCACATCGGCGATCTGATCGGTGGTCAGCGATCCCTGAACGTCCTTGCCGGACACAGTGATCGGTGACGCGACGGCCGGTGTCGCGATATCGCGCAACGCCGCCTGCACGGCATCGATCCGCACGGCGACGGGTGCGGCAACCACGGGCAGATCCAGCTCGCTGCTGGCGGCCCACCGCTCGGTGATGGTGGCTCGCGCGCCGTCGGTGTCGAGCACCCGGCCCGGTACCGGCGCGACCGCGACGGGCCTGCCGTTCTCGAACCGCACCGTGCCTTCGACGGTCGGATTGTCGTGTACGCGGAAATCCGCGAGCTGTGCGTCGAGGGCCGCGGTGTCGACGATGCTCGCCACCGGCACCTCGCGGGTACCGAACAGTGAGATCAGCCGGCTCACCGGGTTCAGCGGCTGGCTGCCGACCGCGGCCCAGGTGCGGTCGTAGTCCACCGACAGACCGGCGGCGGCGGGCACCATGCTCGCCTGCACGTCACCGATCCGCACAGGTAGCGGTCGTTCGGCCTTGGGTCCGAGCTCGGTGTGGAGCAGGGCGTCGGCTTCGGCCTGATCCATCCCGCCGATCTCGATACCGGCGACGACGACGCCGCGCGCCACCTCACCCGTGCTCAACGCGAGGTCGGCCAGGTAGGCGGCGGTGCCGACGGCCAGCACGGCGCCGACCGCGATCCCGACCCGCTTGACCAGCTGCTGGTTGTCCGGCGGGGTCGGCGGCTGTGCGCCTGCCGGGCCGGGAGTGGGTGACCAGCGATCGCGGGTCACGGTGGTCAAAGGCTGGGTGAGGGCGGTGGTGTCCGGATCGAAAGTGCGATTTGAATCGAGCAGCTTGCGTAATCCGACCTCGCCCCTTCGGTCGGCCGGTTGTCCGGCGGTCGACTCGCTGGGCACGGAGGTCCTTCCGTTAGGTTGGCCCCGATGTTTGCGGGGTCCGGCCCGAGGGTAACGCGCTTCGGCGCGCTCGGCAGCTCGGCAACCGGGTGGGGACTATGTAAACGCTCCGTGTGGATGACGGATCGGGGTCTGACAGCTTACTAGGCAGCGGAAAGGCTCCGTGTAGTTGCCGGGTCGGGGGTCTGGCAACTACACGGAGCCGATCTGTTTATCGTGGCCCGGAGCGGGGCGTTACAGCCCATTCGGAAGAATTTCGGCGGGTGGGGCGACGCCCGCCCTTCGTCGCGTCTCGAGCTCGCGAGACAATCGACGTGAGAATCGACACCACGGGGTGCGGACAGCGAGGAGAACTGATGCAGCTGGGAATGATCGGCCTCGGCCGGATGGGCGCCAATATCGTGCGCCGGATCGTGCGCGACGGGCACACGGCCGTCGGCTACGAGCGCCACCAAGGCCCCATTCCCGAGCTGGAAGCCGAGCTCGGCGACAAGTTCAGCGGCACGACCGACCTGGCCGAGTTCATCGGCAGGCTCGAGGTGCCCCGCGTGGTGTGGGTGATGATCCCCGCCGGTGCCACCGGTGCGGTGATCGAGAACGTCGCCGAGCTGCTCGAGCCCGGCGACATCATCATCGACGGTGGTAACAGCCGTTACCATGAGGACATCAAGCGCGCGAAGGCGTTGGAGCCCAAGGGCATTCACTACCTCGACATCGGCACCTCGGGAGGCGTGTTCGGCCTACAGCGCGGCTACTGCCTGATGATCGGCGGGAACAAGGCCCAGGTCGATTACCTCGAGCCGCTGCTGGAGACCATCGCCCCCGGCTACGAATCGGCCCCACGCACCCCTGGGCGTACCGGGGAGCCGTCGCAGGCGGAGAAGGGATACCTGCTGTGCGGTCCGCACGGTGCGGGCCACTTCGTGAAGATGGTGCACAACGGCATCGAATACGGCGCGATGGGCGCCTACGCCGAGGGTCTCAACATCCTGAAGCACGCCAACGCGGGCTCGGCGTATCTGCACGGTGAGCACTCCGCCGAGGAGACGCCGATGGAGCACCCCGAGTACTACATGTACGACCTGGACATCCCGGCCATCACCGAGGTGTGGCGTCGCGGTTCGGTCGTCGCCTCCTGGCTCCTCGATCTCACCGCATCGGCCCTGGTCGCCGACCCCGACCTGGACTCCTACGGTGGCCGCGTCTCCGACTCCGGCGAAGGTCGCTGGACCGTCGACGCCGCGATCGACACCGCGGTCCCCGTCCCGATCCTCTCCGCCGCCCTCTACCAGCGCTTCTCCTCCCGCGGCCAAGCCCTGTACGCCGACAAGATGCTCTCCGCCATGCGAAAGGCGTTCGGTGGCCACAATGAGCTGCCGCAGAAGTAGCCAGACGCGCATATTCCGCAAGGCGTTCGGTGGCCACAATGAGCTGCCGCAGAAGTAGCCCCCTATACGCCCCGCAACCGGTTTTCGTCGCCAGACGGAGGCCGGTTGTCGCGTTTTCGGATCGATTCGGATGACCGAAAATCCTCGGATGCTACCCGCCTCCAAGAGTAAAATAACGATGTTCCACAAAATAAGAACACGTTCCTATTTTCCAGGACAAGCGTCCAGCCTGACCTATACCTTGTGGTCAGAGGGGGGGACAGCCCACCTGATGAGGAAGTAGTCCCGGCCGTCTCGCCGGGGCTTTGGAGGAAATCATGTTCCGGACTTCGCGTATCGCCGCGGGCGTCGCCACCACCGCTCTGGTCGTCGCCGGTGTCGGTGTCGGCCTTGGATCCGGCGTTGCCGCCGCCGCCGACTGTGCGGTGAGCACCCACGCGCAGAAGAAAGATGCGAGCACCGTCGGCGTCACCCACGTCTACGACAAGATCGCCAGCGCCGAGCAGATCGGCGTCGGCACCTCGGTCACCTACAAGGTGATCGTCGGGACCACCGGAATCGGCAACCCGTACGTCAACACCATCACCGACTTCCCGCCGGTCGGCTTCGGGGCGCCGATCAAGACCACCATCACCGCCTATCACGCGGTCGGCGGCCAGGTCACCGAGGACGTCACCGCCGAGCCCAACGCGGGCGGCTGGAAGGTGACGAGCACCGGCTGGTTCGTCAACTCCGGCAACCCGGTCACCATGACCATTACCTACCCGGTGCCGAGCGACATCAAGGTGGGCCAGATGGTCACCAGTGGTGGCGTCGGGGTGGCGGGCACCGTCGGCGTCAGCAATGAAATGCCCGGCCTCACCGCCTGTTTCACCGCACGTGGCGCCAACGCGGGCGAGACCGTGATCGGCAGCCTCGGTGACAACGGGCTCGGTTCCGATGATGGCCAGCTGAGCTCCACCGGCTCGCTGAGCGACATCATCTCCGACGTGCTGCGCAATCTGATCGGTAGCTGATCGCGTAGCGCGTGGTGCGCCGGGACGTCTCTCGCGCTGCCGTCCCGGCGCACCATTCTCTTTGTGGCGTCATTCGTTTCGAACTCTGTGAGGATTCGTGTTCACCTGTATGCGGACAGTGCTGACCGCGCTCGCTGTCATCGCGGTGTCGGTCGCTTCGATCGGGACCGCCGGTGCGGACGGATCGAAGCTGGATCGGATCGAACGACCCGGCCAGCGGCAACAGACGCTGCACGTGTACTCCGCGTCGATGGACCGGGTGATCCCGCTGCGGGTCATCACGCCGCACGACACCAGCGCGCCACGGCCGACCCTGTACCTGCTCAACGGCGCGGGCGGCGGCGAGGACATCGCGAACTGGTACAACCAGACCGACATCGTGCAGTTCTTCGCCGACAAGAACGTCAACGTCGTCACGCCCGCCGCGGGCGCCTTCTCGTATTACACCGACTGGCAGCGCGACGATCCGAAGCTCGGCCGCAACAAGTGGCAGACCTTCCTCGCCGAGGAACTCCCGCCGATCATCGACGCCACCCTGAACACCACCGGCGTGAATGCCATCGCGGGCCTGTCGATGTCGGCCACAGCGGTGCTCAACCTGGCTATCGCCGCCCCGGATCGCTACCGCGCCGTCGGGGCCTACAGTGGCTGCGCCTCGGTCGACGACCCGATGGGCCGCGCCTACATCGACCTCGTTCTCGCCCGTGGCGGAGCCGACCCGGCCAACATGTGGGGCCAACCCGGCGACCCGGCCTGGCGTGCGAACGACGCCTATCTCAATGCGGAACGGCTGCGCGGCAAGGCGATCTACCTCTCCAGCGCGAACGGTCTGCCCGGCCCCGCCGAAACTCTCCCGCCCGGTGCGACGCCGGGAAAGGTCATCGGCATGACCGACCAGATCCTCCTCGGCGGCGCCATCGAGGCGGCCGCCAACCTGTGCACCCAGCGCCTGGCCGCCCGCCTCGCGGAGCTGAACATCCCCGCCCACACCGAATTTCGCTCCGCCGGCACCCATACCTGGCAGTATTGGGAACAAGATCTACACAAATCCTGGCCACTTCTCGCCGCGGCTATCGGTGCGAGCTGACATTCGAATGTCTTCTAGCACTGGGGAATTCAGGTAGTCAAGCCCCCGGAATCTATGGATAACGATCGCGTCGAGGCACCCGATGTGGTTATTAGCTTTGCTCAGATTTCCCCTCGAAAGGCTTGTTATGCATCGTCGAATGATCCGAATCCTGGTCGCGACCGCGGCTGTCGCCGGTATCGCGGCAGGCGCGTCACCCGCGCTCGCCGCTCCCGCCCAACCGGCCGTCGTCGCCGAATTGGGTTCCGCCGGAACCGGTTCCGCGCTGGTGGACCTTCCGCTCGGCATTCTTAAATTCATCATCTGCGGTCCGTGGGCGTCCGCCGAGCCGCATCCGAACCCGATGTGCCGCTGAGGTCTGACAACGAACGGCGGGTGGTCTCCGGATAACCGGAAACCACCCGCCGTCGCTGTGATCAGTGCGGACTAGCGCTCGATGATCGCCACCACGCCCTGGCCGCCCGCGGCGCAGATGGAGACCAGCGCGCGGCCGGAGCCCTTCTCCGCCAGCATCTTCGCGGTCGAGGCGACGATGCGGCCGCCGGTCGCGGCGAACGGGTGGCCCGCGGCGAGCGAGGAGCCGTTGACGTTGAGCTTGCTGCGGTCGATGGAGCCGAGCGCGGCGTCGAGGCCGAGGCGCTCCTTGCAGTAGGCGTCGGACTCCCACGCGGCCAGGGTGGCCAGCACCACGGAGGCGAAGGCCTCGTGGATCTCGTAGTAGTCGAAGTCCTGCAGGGTCAGGCCGTTGCGGGCCAGCAGGCGCGCCACCGCGTAGGTGGGCGCCATCAGCAGACCGTCGGGGCCGTGGATGTAATCGACCGCGGCGACCTCGGAGTCGACCAGGTGCGCGAGCACTGGCAGCTTGTGCTCGGTGGCCCACTCGTCGGTGGACAGCAGCACCGCCGACGCGCCATCGGTGAGCGGGGTCGAGTTGCCCGCGGTCATGGTGGCCTCGCCGGCCTTGACGCCGAACACCGGCTTCAGGGTCGACAGCTTCTCCACGGTCGAGCCGGGACGCAGGTTGTCGTCGCGGGTCAGGCCGAGGAACGGGGTGATCAGGTCGTCGAAGAAGCCACGGTCGTAGGCGGCCGCCATGTTCTTGTGCGAGAGGTAGGCCAGCTCGTCCTGCGCCTCGCGGGCGACGCCGAATTCCTTGGCGGTGATGGCAGCGTGCTCACCCATCGACAGCCCAGTGCGCGGCTCGGCGTTCTTCGGGATCTCGATGCCGAGCATCGAGGGACGCAGCTGGCCGACCAGCTTGAGCTTGTCCTTGGTGGTCCTGGCGCGGTTGGCGGTGAGCATCCACTCGCGCATGTCCTCGCTCACGCCGATCGGCGCATCGGAGGTGGTGTCGGCGCCGCCGCCGATGCCGGACTCGATCCGGCCGAGGGCGATCGCGTCACCGACGGTGACGATCGACTGCAGGCCGGTGCCACAGGCGAGCTGCAGGTCGTGGGCCGGGGTGTAGGGCGAGAGCTTCGAGCCGAGCACGCTCTCGCGGACCAGGCTGTGCTCGCCGACACGCTTGAGGACCGCGCCGCCGACAACCATGCCGAGCCGTTCGCCCTGCAGGCCGAACCGGCTGACCAGACCATCGATGGCGGCGGTGAACATGTCCTGGTTGGACGCCTTCGCGTACGCCTTATCGGAGCGCGCGAACGGGATGCGGTTGCCGCCAACGATGGCAACCGGGCGCTGGGTCTTGGCGGCCTTGGCAGTGTTAGCTGCAGCCTTGGCGGTCGCCGAGCGGGCTTTGCTTGTCACTCGAGTTCTCCATGGTCTCGTCGGTTCCGGGTAACGCCGGCCGGTGGAACAGGCCCCCGTGCGGGTACAGCGTCGTATCGGTTTACATTAAACTTACTCCGGAGTAAGTTCGTTGTCGACACCGTACCCGCAAGTGTGCGCTCACACGGGGGACACTGGGCGGAGCACGGTCACACAACTCGTCGAGCACAGAGAAGGTAGGAACAGTGGCAGCCAAGAGCAAGGGTGCACCGAACCTCTACGGATCTTTCATCCACTCCGCCCCCGGCGCGTTCCTCGCGAGCAAGCTGGGCCTCCCGCAGCCTGCTGAGCTGCGCCGCTACAAGGCGGGCGAGCCCGCTCTGCCGGGCCCGGTCCTGCTCGGTGGCAAGGGCCGCCTGGCCGAGCCGGTCCGCGCGCTGCTGTCGGATTACACCGTCGCGGACTCGCTCGACTCGGGCACCAAGTACGGCGCGCTGGTCTTCGACGCCACCGGCATCGACTCGATCGACAAGCTCGCCCAGCTGTTCGAGTTCTTCCAGCCCGCCATGCGCAACCTCGCCCCTTCGGGCCGTGTCGTGGTTCTCGGCACCACCCCCGAACTGGTCGGCTCGGTCGACGAGCAGATCGCCCAGCGCGCGCTCGAGGGCTTCACCCGTTCGATCGCCAAGGAGCTGCTGCGCGGCGCCACCGGCCAGCTCGTCTACGTGCACCCCGAAGCGGGCGCCACCGCGACCGGCCTCGAGTCCACCCTGCGCTTCCTGCTCTCGGGCAAGTCGGCCTTCGTCGACGGCCAGGTCATCCGCGTCGGTTCCGGCGACTCCGTCGCCCCTGCCAGCTGGGACAAGCCCCTCGCGGGCAAGGTCGCCGTGGTCACCGGTGCCGCGCGCGGTATCGGCGCCACCATCGCCGAGGTGTTCGCCCGTGACGGCGCCACCGTGATCGTCGCCGACATCCCCGCCGCGGGCGAGGCGCTGTCCGACACCGCGAACAAGATCGGCGCCACCGCGCTGGCCCTGGACGTCACCGCCGCCGACGCCGCCGAGCGGCTGGCCGAGTTCGCCGTCGAGCGTTTCGGTGGCATCGACATCGTCGTGCACAACGCCGGTATCACCCGCGACAAGCTGCTCGCCAACATGGACGATGGTCGCTGGAACTCGGTCATCAACGTGAATCTCGCCGCACCGCACCGGATCACCTCCGGCCTCGTCGCCAAGGGTGTGCTCAAGGAAGGTGGCCGCGTGATCGACGTGTCCTCCATCGCGGGCATCGCGGGCAACCGTGGCCAGACCAACTACGGCACCTCCAAGGCTGGCGTCATCGGCATGGTCGACGCCGAGTCCCCGCTGCTGGCCGCGAAGGGCATCACCATCAACGCGGTGGCGCCGGGCTTCATCGAGACCGCGATGACCGCCGCCATCCCGGTCGGTACCCGTGAGGCGGGTCGTCTGATGAGCTCGCTGCTGCAGGGCGGCCAGACGATCGACGTCGCCGAGACCATCGCCTACTTCGCGAGCCCCGCGTCGAACGCGGTGAGCGGCAACGTGGTTCGCGTCTGCGGTCAGAGCCTGATCGGCGCCTGATGACCCAGACCATCACCCTCACCGAGGTTCCCCGCAACGGCGGCCTGTACGCCAAGGCCGCGCTGGGCGCCATCCCGCTGCCCGCTCCGCTGTCGGCTCGCAAGCCGACCCTGCCCGACCGTCGAGTAGTCCTCGAAGGCGTGCGGGTCGACCCCGACCACCTGGCCGCCTACTGCCATGCCACCGGCCTGCGTTTCAGCGACACCCTGCCGCTGACCTACCCGTTCATCCTGGCGTTCCCGCTGGCGATGCAACTGGTAGTCGCACGGGATTTCCCGTTCAGCGCGATCGGTTCGGTGCACTTCGAGAACGTCATCGAACGCACCCGCGAGATCTCGGTCGCCGAGCCCCTCGATTTCTCCGCCCATATCGAGAACCTCCGCGAACACCCGAAAGGCCTTCTGGTGGACGCGATCACGGAGATCAGCGTCGGCCGGGAACTCGTCTGGCGCCAGGTGACCACCTTCCTGCACCAGCAGCGCACGTCACTCTCGGGCGGCCCCAAGTCGGCACCTCCCGCCGACGAGGTCCCGCCGCCCCCGCTGCGCGTGCAGCGCGTCGATCAGAAGATGATCAACCGCTACGCCGCCGCCTCCGGTGACCACAACCCGATCCACGTCTCCGGAATCGGCGCCAAGGCAATGGGTTTCCCCCAGACCATCGCCCACGGCATGTGGTCCGCCGCCGCGATCCTCAGCACCATCGAGGGCCGCGTTCCCGAAAAGGCCACCTACGCGGTCAAATTCGGCAAGCCGATCTTCCTCCCGTCCTCGGTGAACATCTACGCCGACCAGGTCGGATCCGGCTGGGACCTCTCCATCCTGCACCCCAAAAAGGGCTACCCCCACCTCACCGCCACCTTGCGCTGAGGTCTCCTCGACAAGGCCCGCACACTCCAGGGGGGTGTGCGGGCCTTGTTGTATTCGAGATGTCGGCGACAACCACACCAGGGCACCGGATCCCGAGTGATTCGCTGCCCGCGGGGTCGTCGTCGACGGTGAGAGTTCAGGGAGTGTGGGACCCGCGATGAACTGGGTATACGTCATTTCATGCCCAGTGCTGCTGCGCCCGGTCGCCGCGGTCGGCCGGCGCTAGGATCACTTGCTATGCGTGTGGTTGTCCTTGTTCGAACTCTTCGCGGTGTGGTGTGACGAAATCTGATGAAGCGGTTTTCGATCCGGTAGCACCGGTCGAAGAAAAAGTACGTACCCGTGGTGGCCGGTTCGAGTTTCTGGATGCGCTCCGGGGTTTGGCGGCTTTGGCGGTGGTGATCGGGCATTGTGGGGAGCGACTGTGGCCTGAATACGCACGGTTCTCGTCGTCATATTTCGGGGCCGGGATGTTCGGGGTCTTTGTCTTCTTTATCGTCAGCGGCTTCATCATCCCCGCATCATTGGAGCGAGGGCGTTCGCTCGGCGCGTTCTGGGTCGGCCGGTTCTTCAGACTGTTCCCACTGTTCTGGGGCTGTCTGATCGCGGCGATGATCCTGCATTCCGTCGGCCGGTTCGGTCTGCAAGCGGGCTTTCTGGCCGACCCCGGATGGCACATTCTCACGAATGTCACCATGGCGCAGTTCTTCCTCGGCCCACCGGATACTCAGGTGATCGGGGCCGCGTGGACGCTGTCCTACGAGCTGGTGTTCTACCTGTTCGTGTCGCTGTTGTTCCTCGGTGGGCTCAACCGGCGATCGGTGCCGCTGGCCGTCCTCGCGATCGGCTCGATCGTCGCCGCACTGTTTTTGCCGGTCGCGATGGTCAATGGCCCAGAGTCGAGCCTTGCCAGTCGCCTGACGGTCGTAATAGCGACAGTGGCCGTCGCGGTGTTCTTCGCTCGCCGTGCAACCGCAAGACGCTCGGCCGTCGCAGCGGTCCTGCTCGCAGCGATCGCCGTCCCGTTGGTTCTCAACCAACCCGGTCCGTCTGCGTACTCCGCCACGATCTTCGCCACGATGTTCGTCGGTACGGTGCTCTACCGAATGACGGCGGGCGAGATCAGCACCGCGCTCGGCTGGCGAATGTTCGGGTTGGCCGCATGCGTGATCCTCGCGTTCAAATTCGTCGTCGAACAGCCACATCTGGACCCGTCGACCGGCGTGTGGATCCCCTGGTGGAAGGAAGCCGTCACCATGATCTGCGCTTACCTGCTGTTCGCTGTCGCACTGCTGTTGCGCAAGTACTCCTTCCCGCGGCCCTTGCTGTTCCTGGGGCGGATCAGTTTCTCGCTCTACCTCATGCACGCCCTTGTGCTCGGCGCGATAAACCCGTGGACAACATCGGTACTCGGGATATCCGCAGCCTGGCTCACCTGGTGCACCTGGGTGATCGGCTCGATCGCTCTCGCGACTTTGACCTACCACACGATCGAGAAGCCCTTCCACAACCTCGGTCGCCGTCTGATGGACAAGATGGACGCGCGAGCACAACCGGCAGCAACCCCGGCCGACTGACCCAACGCCTACCGAACGAATGCCCCGCTTCCGGCGGGGCTTTCGTCGTTCGGCTTGCCCCGTCACGCGTCGAGCGCTTGCTCCAATTCTCCTCGGCGAAGCCGGAGTTCACGTCGAGTTCGGTTCAACGGCGAACCGGCTATCCGGAGCTGATCGAGATCGACCGCCGTGGCGGCGCGGAGCGCGAGTTGTTGCGCCGACTTCGCGGCTTTGGTGGGTACCCCGATTTCTGCGGCGAATTCGGTCCAGTGCTTCGCACGTAGATTCTTGGTTCGTCCGGCGATCGGTAGCGCCATCGAGTCGTCGTCGTAGACCAGGGTGCATGGAATGTCGTAAATCGGCGCGATATCCCAGCGCCCCACGCTGTCCCGCAGTACCCCGATGTTCTTGCCATGCAGGTCGCCATTGCCGGTCAACCATGCGAACAGGAACTGCAAGTAGAGATTTCGTGCTGCGAGCAGCGGGGCGCCCACTATGCCGACCAGCGCTCCGACCACCTGGACCGAATCGACGTTGTACTTCGATGCGGGCGGCAACCCGAGCACTTGGGTGGCATCCTCGAACGCGAGACGACGCCACGTGTCTCCCTCGTGGACACGGTCGAAACGGCGGACGAGCAGCCCTGGCAGGCCGGACTTATCGTGCACGAGATTCGAATCAGCGACCGCCAACTTCAATGTGCGGGCCGCCGCCAGATGCGCGGCTTCGTTCTCGATCAGGTGCGGGTATCCCGACTGCGATAGCTTCAGGATGAATCGGCCGAATCCCGCGGCGATCGGTGTGCTGATCATCGACGCGCTTGCCTTGTTCTGGACACCTGGGATCGACTGTCGGTCGACATCGTCTACGAGGCAGTCGAATTCGAGCTCCTCGGCTGACATGCAGTCGACAAGCGCGGGAGCGTCAACTGGTTCGGCACCGGTGGGGAAGATCTGAACGTCGCCTGGTGCGTCGGCGCCGACCGCGAGTAGCAGACTGAGTTCGTCATCAGCGCTGGTCTTGACCGCACGACGAAGCACGGTCAAGCGGTGTCCTTCCGGTAACAGGCCAGCGAAGAACGGCGGCACCGACCCGGATCTGCTGATAACCGGGTCGGCACCGAGCGGCAAAGTCGTAGCGATTGCATCCCCAGAATACCCAGGGGTGTAACGGAATTCGGTGCTGCCGTCCGCTCTCCTGCTGATCGAGGCGGCAAGACAACCGGCCTTGTAGATGTCGGCGGCGGTGATCCTTCGCATCGCATCGAAGTCGGTCACGGCGTCACCGTCAGTGCCAACCCGAGTGCGCTGGCGACGGCGGCGACTGTCCCGATGCTGGTGGAACCATGGCCGTGTTCGATATCGCGGACCGTGCGCGTGGAGGTACCCGAAAGTTCGGCCAGCTGCTCCTGCGTCAACTGGTGACGTCGCCGCTCAGCTCGAATCTTCGCGCCTATGTCGGTCAACATGTCCACCACCTGATACTAGTCGGCAGAATATTGCCGAATTGGGTGCCTTCGCCGGTAGCATACCTCAGAATTCGACCAATCGGCAGAATCCTGCCGAAATTGGGTCGGTTGGCAATTGTTTGTCGCGCGGGTCCACCGGATCGGCAGAATATTGCCGAAACATGTCGAAGCGCCCTGTCTGATGGCCGGTTCGCTCGGGTGCGAGGGTGTTCTTCCCAGCTATCGGGCGGAAAATCGCCGGTGCGGCAAGTCCTGGTCGGGGTGAGGAATGTATGAATGCGGCTGAGCCGCAATCGTTTACAGTCGTCCTGGTATTGCCTGGTTTTCGAGTGAGATCAATCGTGGTATTTGCCGATCATTAATTGGATATAACAAAAGGTTCGGCGCAGGCGCGCTGCTCGGCCTCGGTTCTACGCCTTGGCCGAGCTTCGCGTGATGCGATCGATCGATGTCCAGCGATGATGATCGTTTTCGGGTCCGCGCCAGCAATGCCGAATGATGATCTGCGAACAGCACCGACAGCTTGGTCGCCACGTAGGCGACCGCGAGACGCCTGGCGGTCGGGCTGGATAGTGTTGTGCCCCATGGAGTCTGAACTAGTCGAAGAACGTCGCGGGCAAGGTGGTGGGAGATTCCGAGCAACGCGCTGGCGGGTAAGGAGGCCCTTCTGATTCGCCGCGGCGTTCTGCCCGACCGTGCGGCTGGCCACCTCGGTGAGCCGCCGAGCGACGAGGTCAGTGAGTCCGGGATGCCCGGTGCCACTGCGTTTTTCGAGGAAGACTCCGAGTTCTGCTGTAGCCATCGTGACTGTTCCAGTCTGATAGCGACTACCCGCCGAACCGGGTCTGACAGCCCGGCATCTCGACAGTTTCTCGACGGAACTGGTGCGCACTGGAACCCCAGTGCTCGGCCCGCACTCCCGAAAGGGTGTGCGGGCCGTTTTGTCGTCTTAGTGGACGATCAATCGCAATGCGGTGCAATGCGGTTCAGTGACAGGACGAATAGGCTCGCTGTCGTGATCAGTGATGCGCACATCGGTAGCGCGTTCCCGGTAGCCGAACTCAATTCGGCTACCGGGAAACGATATTCGTTCAATTCCCAGGGATCAGGGAAGGATCTGCGGAATGACGTCCGGGGCAACCGCACCTACGATCAAACCGACCAGGGCACCCTGCAAAGCTGGCCCGAGGGCGCAGAGCGGGATGAGGGGAATGCCGACAATGGTGACGGCGCAGATAGTAGCGCCGATCACGGCCCCGACGATCGCACCCGCGGCCGCCCCATTGGCCATCGGATCGTGGTTGGCCGCATTCGGATTGGTGGCGATTTCCTGCGGAACCGTACCCGCGACCGGAGTGGCAGCCTGTGCGGCAGCCGAGGTGTTGGGCTGCTCTGCGACTGTAGCGGCCGACTGCGCGACGACCGGAGCCAACTGGACCGGAACCGGATCCTGCGAAGCCGCGACCAGCTGAATGACCGGGGTCTGCTGCGGGGCAACGCCCGCGACGTCGGCGGAAGCTGTTCCTGCTCCCGCGAAAGCTACCGCGACCGCCATGGGAAGTGCCGCGATTAGAGCCTGACGGCATAATTTGCCGGTAGTCCGACGCATTGATTTTCCTATCCCCTGTACACGCCGCAATCCGTTGGCGTGCTGAATGTTTCGCTGTGCTGCTGATGACAGCGATCAAGTTCTATCCGATCCTGGTCGCCTGGACAAATCCACGGAACGGCTATGAGCGCGCGGCGGAGTTGAGTTCGCGGCATATCCCGGGGACTCGGGCCTGTGCCGAGCGATCACAGCGCGCCGCTGGCGGTCGACTTCGCCGAGCTACCCGACGGGCCGTTACCCACGCAGATCGACGGATACACGTAACGAGCCGCCGCTATCACCTCCGACGCCATGCCAGTTCTCGAAGCGGTGCGGCTGGTGCACGCACGTTCCGCGGCCGACAACCGCGACGGGGCACCGCCACAATCTCATTGCCCGACGGTGACCGGCGGGTGATCACCGATCCGCGAATCGCATTCTGGTCCGGTACCTCGGCGTGCTGGCAACTCTACGAGTTCCGATCCGGTCAAGAGCCTGACACTATCACCGCGATGTGGGCGGGGTAGCGCCCCCGGCGGAGCTAGCTCTGACGGATTCAGCCGGACTGTCCGCTGGTGGGGACGATTCCTCGTTGTCGAAGTTCGGGCTTCGGAACGAGCTGTGCGAGACGGGCACGCCTCGAAACCACGACTGTTCGTGCCGACCCTGCGGTGCGAGACAGCGGTAGGTGTTCTGCAGTCATAGCACTGGCGGGTTCGTCTGACCTGGAATCGGCTGAGGGCTAGTTCTAAAACTGCCGGAGGTCGGTGGGAGTGGGGACGACGATTCCGTAGAGGTCGGTGATGATGGCCAGGGCGCTGGCGTGGAGTTGAGCTGCGGGGACATCGCCCAGGGGGCGGGTGGCGCAGGCTGAGGCGACGATGGTCGGGGTGTTGCCTCGGAGGAAAGCTCCTTCGGTGGTGAAGGTGACGCACATGTGGGTCATGAAGCCGGCAATGATGAGGTTGGGTTTGCCTGTGGCGTCGATCAATTCGGCGAGCTCGGTGTTTACGAAGGCGTTGGGGACAGATTTGACGACGGTGGGTTCGCCGGGGGTTGGGGAGAGCTGGGGATGGATTCGGCCGATGTCGGTGGTGATGTCGTAGGGGGTGTCTTTGCCGCCGTCGTTGATGACGTGGATGACGGGGGTGCCCGCAGCCCTGGCCGCGGTGAGGAGTTCGGCTGCCGCGTCGAGGGCCTGTTCCCAACCGGTCAGTTCCATGACGCCCTGGGTGTAGGTGTTCTGGTAGTCGATCAGGACGAGGGTGGAGTTGGTCAGTGATGCGGGGGTTTCGTCGAAGCCGTTGAGTGCGCGCAGCGTTGTGGAGGTCATGGGATCCACGTTATGGACGGTGCGTTGTGTCGGCAATGTCATGTAACCTGCAGATTCGGACATGGAGGTTGCGGGATGACTGAGCGGCTCATTGTGATCGTGTTGTTCGATCGGGTGGATTTGCTCGATGTCACGGGGCCACCGGAGGTCTTCTCGCTGTTGCAGCGGGAGATGGATGAGCCGACCGGATATCAGGTGGTGTTGGCCGCCGAGTCGATGGCGGCGGTTACTACCTCGGCGGGGGTGCGGATTCTGCCGGATGTGACGTTCGCCGAGTTGGGGCGGGTGGACACAGTGGTGGTGCCCGGGGCGGTGGAGGTGGATAGTCGGCGGCGGGTCAGCGCGGTGGTCGATCCGGGGGTGGTCGCGGCGGTGGCGCGGTTGGCCGAGGGGGCTCGGCGGGTGGCTTCGGTGTGCGTTGGTGCGCATATTCTGGCGGCGGCGGGGCTGCTCGATGGGAAGCGGGCGACCACGCATTGGTCGACCGCGAAGCAGTTGGCGGCCGAGCATCCGAAGGTCCTCGTCGATGCCGATCCGATCTACATTCGCGACGAAAACGTATGGACGGGTGCGGGACTCACGGCTTGTCTGGATCTCACGCTGGCGCTGGTAGCCGATGACTTCGGGGATGAACTGGCGTTGCGGGTTGCTCGCCAGCTGGTGATGTATCTGAAACGGCCGGGTGGGCAGAGCCAGTTCAGTGTGTCGCTCGAGCCGGTGTCCACCACCCGGCGGATCGAGGATTTGCGGCACTACATCACCCGCAATATCGCCAGTCCGCTCACTGTCACCGAGCTGGCCGAGCAGGTTCATGTCAGTGATCGCCAGCTCACACGAATCTTTCGCACCGAACTCGGGATGACGCCCGCGGCCTACATCGAGTCGGCGCGGGTGGAGGTGGCGCGGCATCGGCTCGAGACGAGCGACGAAACGCTCCAACGAATCGCCGCCACTTGCGGATTCAACACCATCGATACGCTCGCGCGTGCTTTCCGTCGCCAGCTCGACACGACCCCGAACGAGTACCGCCGCCGTTTCCGGATCGGGTGACTCACTATGATCTTGGTCGAGAGGTTGTCGGTGATGGATTGAGCTACAAGGGGTTTCGGGATATGGGTATCGTGGAGCAATTGCCGACCGGGTCGGCGACGACGATGCTGTGGGGAATGACAGGACTATTGCAGCTGCTGGTGCGCGGTTTGGGTTCCTGAACAGGTCACCGATAGTTCTTGCCACTGGCAGGCCCGCCGCATATGCCTCGGCAGTCCCGGTCGGCTGGCCAACGCGATACCCGCGTCTTGGCGCTCCAGATGGCCCGCCCGCATCAGGATCAGATCTTCGGCATCGCGGGTGATGCGAACGATGCCGTCGCCTGCCTTCTCCACCACGTCTTTCGGCGGGCTTGTCTTGCCCCCCTTTCATCGGTCTTCTGTCCGGGGTTGTTCTGCTGTTAAACATCTTGTGCGGCGGAAATCCGCGGCAAATCTGAAGTATGAGGGGTTCATAATGAGCAAGATTCGTGTCTTCGGTGTAGCGATTGCGGCGGTGGCCAGCGTCACGGTACTCGGCGCGGGCGTGGCGTCCGCCGAGGAGCCGGCCACCGGCTCGGCCGCGCTGCTCGAGCAGCTCAGCAGCGGAACGGGTGCGACTGAGCCTGTGGTCGAGGAAGAGCCTGCCACCGGTTCCGCCGAAGGTCTGGACCTCGCCGCGCTGCTGGCGCTGCTGACCTCCGGGTCGAGTGAGGCCGAGCCTGTGGCCGAGGAGCCTGCCACCGGTTCCGCCGAAGGTCTGGACCTCGCCGCGCTGCTGACGCAGCTCACCACCGGCACGGCCGCAGCGGAAACCGAGTAGCTCGAACCCTGAGCGCTGTACCTGCGGCACCCGTCGGATCGACGGGTGCCGCACTGCTTCATCGCACGGGGATCAGGCGGTAGAGCCACCACGGACGGCTCGGGAACGCGGGGTCGTAGATGCGCAGCATCATGCGGCGCTCCAGACCGGTACTGCGTTCGCGCAGACGCAGGTGGCGCCGGGCGATGTCTTGGGGGCGAACTTCGCTGGTCCACACCGGATCCCAGTCGGGGGACTCGCCGCACGATGCGGTGATGGCGCTGACGCGCTGGGTGGGGGCGAGCGGGGCCAGCATGCGGAAGGCATGAACCAGGAGCTGGGCTTCGGTGTTCCAGTCTAGGTAGACCTTCTTCGCCACGGGGTTGAGGAACATCCACTCGAGCATGTTCACGCCGGCGCCTAGACCGGGGAAAAGGCGCTGGTAGTCGGAGTTCGCTGCCAGCGTGTCCATGGTGGGGAAGCGGGTGAGGCAGGCGGGGTGGGTGAGGCTGGCCAGGTCGGCGAGGTCCTCGGCCGAAGGGGCGGTTGCGACGGCACCGGATTCGACGGCGGGCAGGCCGAGTACCAGGATGTGCTTGCGATACCAGTGCGGCACATCGAGGGAATCGAAAAGGCGTTGCAGCATAGCGTGATTCGGGACAAGCGCGCCCGACTCGATCTGACTGATCAGCAACGGAGCCATCTGCGCTCGCGCCGCGAGCTCGGTTCGCGCGAGTCCCGCCGCCAGCCGCCGCTCGCGCAAATACGCACTGAGCGCAGTACTTTCACCCATCGCAACCCCCGAGCCTCGCCCCGACCGACGGCAATTCCAGGATACGCCGGGTTCGGGACCTTACCTCTGAAACGTCATACCCAGGCGCTCAGATAGTTCCTGACATTGGGGGTCAGGTCTCGTAGGTGCGACCACGGCAGTCTGCCCTGGTGCTGAAGCCTGCCGACGATGAGTCCCGGGTGAACGCCCATGGATGCCGCGCGGTCGGTGACCGCGCGTTTGGAAATCGGTGTGGAGAACTCGAGTCTGCCGGGCAGCGCCCATTCCATAGCGAGCTTGTCGGCGGCGTGTTCTGTTTCGTTCTGGGTGGCCGCGCACACGTCCGAGTCCAACGCGATGCCACTGGACAGGTGCCCCAAGTGCACGTGCGCAAGTTCATGTAGCAGGGTGAATACGACACTGTCGATACGCTGGATGCGGCCGGACAGGGCGACTACCGGCGCCCCCGACTTGTCCAGATAGGCGCCGCCGTCGATCTTTCCCGACTTGAACGGCGCTACATAGACCAAGCGAATGCCCTACTGCCGGAACAGGTCAGACAACGCGGCGAGCGCGGAAGGCACGCGCGCGTGCTCGACGACATCGCCCGCGAGTTTCCGGACGTCCCCCAGTGGGGACGATCCCTCGTTGCCGAAGTTCTGGCATCGGAACGAGTTGTGCGAGACGGGCCCGCCTCGAAACCACGACTGTTCGCTCCGACCCTGCGGTGCGAGACAGCTTCCACAACCGGTAGGTGTTCTGCAGCCGTAGCCAGGTGGCAGCCTCCGTGCCGGTTGCTGCCGCGACTTCCAGCGCAGTTTCCGCGGTGATCTCCTTGTGCCCGTTGAGGATCTCGGAAACAGCCTGTGTCGGCCTACCCAGAATCTGGGCGAACTCGGCGACGGTCCAGCCGCGTGCCTCGATCTCGTCCCGGAGGTATTCGCCTGCCGGAAACGCCTGCGCAGGCAGCCCGGCATCTTCATTCATTTCTCAGGCCTCCCCTCACGGCAGATCAGTGGTAGGAACGCAGCACTTTCACCGGTCGCAACCCCCGAGCTCACCCCGCGCCGACGGCAATCCCAGGGTACGCCGAGCTCAGCACCGGAGACCAAAACGGTCCGGAGTCTGAGACTCCGGACCGTTCAACTGGTCTCGCAAGAACATGGGTAACTCACCGGGAACCGGCTAACTCCCCGCACCACCTACCTCCGGCCGCGCGCTCGAGCCGAAGACCCACCTGAGTCTGGCCAAAATACGCGGAGAGGCGGAACAGATCAGAAGGCGGCTTCGTCCAGGTCCATGATGTCGTTGTCCAGGTTGGCGAGGATCGCGCGGGTGGCGGTCAGCTCGGGCAGGATGTTGCGGGCGAAGAACTGCGCCGAGGCGACCTTGCCGGTGTAGAAGGCGACGTCGGAGCCGGTGGCGCCGTTGTCCAGCGCGGTCAGCGCGATCTCGGCCTGGTTCAGCAGCATCCAGCCGATGAACAGGTCGCCGACCGACATCAGGAAGCGCACCGAACCCAGGCCGACCTTGTACAGCTCGGTCGGCTGCTCCTGCGCGCCCATCAGGTGGCCGGTCAGGGTGGCGGCCATGGTCTGCACGTCCTCGAGCGCGGTGGCGAGCAGCTTGCGCTCACCCTTGAGGCGCTCGTTGGCCGAGTCGGACTCCAGGAACTTCTGGATCTGGCCTGCCACGTGGGCCAGGGCCACACCGCGGTCACGCGCGATCTTGCGGAAGAAGAAGTCCTGCGCCTGGATGGCGGTGGTGCCCTCGTAGAGCGAGTCGATCTTCGCGTCGCGGATGTACTGCTCGATCGGGTAGTCCTGCAGGAAGCCCGAGCCTCCGAAGGTCTGCAGCGAATCGGTCAGGTACTGGTAGGCGCGCTCGGAGCCGACACCCTTGACGATCGGGAGCAGCAGGTCGTTCACGCGGAACGCGACGTCGGAGTCGGCACCCGAGACCGCGAGCGCGATCTCTTCGTTCTGGTGGGCGGCGGTGTAGAGGTAGATCGCGCGCAGGCCCTCGGCGTACGCCTTCTGGGTGGCCAGCGAACGACGCACGTCCGGGTGGTGGGTGATGGTCACGCGGGGCGCGGCCTTGTCGGTCATCTGGGTCAGGTCGGCACCCTGGACGCGGGTCTTGGCGTACTCCAGCGCGTTCAGGTAACCGGTCGACAGGGTCGCGATGGCCTTGGTGCCCACCATCATGCGAGCGTTCTCGATGACGTCGAACATCTGCGCGATGCCGTTGTGCACCTCGCCGACCAGCCAGCCCTTGGCGGGCACGCCGTGGCCGCCGAAGGTGACCTCACAGGTGGCCGAGGCCTTGATGCCCATCTTGTGCTCGACGTTGGTGACGAAGACACCGTTGCGGTCGCCGTAGGTCTCGGTCTCGAAGTCGAAGTGGGTCTTCGGGACGTAGAACAGCGACAGGCCCTTGGTGCCCGGTCCGGCGCCCTCGGGGCGAGCCAGCACCAGGTGCATGATGTTTTCGAACATGTCGTCGGAGTCGCCCGAGGTGATGAAGCGCTTGACACCCTCGATGTGCCAGGTGCCGTCTTCCTGCTTGATCGCCTTGGCGCGGCCCGCGCCGACGTCGGAACCGGCGTCGGGCTCGGTCAGCACCATGGTGGCGCCCCAGTTGCGGTCGGCGATCTTGGCCGCCCACTTCTTCTGCTCTTCGGTGCCGTTGTTGAAGAACACCTGCGCGAAACCGGCGCCCGCGGCGTACATCTGGATGGGCGGGTTGGCGCCGAGGACCATCTCCGACAGGGCCCAGGTGACGGCCGACGGTGCGTTCAGGCCGCCCAGTTCCTCGACGACGCCGACCTTGGCCCACTCGCCGTCTTCGAGCGCCTTGTAGGACTTCTTGAAGGACTCGGGGATGGCGACGGTGTGGGTGTTCGGGTCGAACACGGGCGGGTTGCGGTCGGCGTCGGCGAAGGACTCGGCCAGCGGGCCCTCGGCCAGGCGGCGGACCTCGGAGAGCATTTCCTTGACGGTGTCGGTGTCCAGGTCGCCGAAGGCGCCTGCGTCGAGCACCTTGTCGATGCCGAGGACCTCGAAGAGGTTGAACTCGAGGTCGCGGACGTTTGCCTTGTAGTGGCCCATGTGAGTACTCACTCTCCATTGAGTTCTGGTGCGGTCGGTGGTGTGCCGTTCCCGCCCGTCGCCGGTTTTCCGCATGCTACTCGCGGGTAACTTATAGACCATATTACCGGTGGGTAATCGTCTCGGCAAAGGGGTGGGCGGCAATGTGATGTGAAAAACACGCGCGGGTGCCGCAACGTTGCTCGCCGCGAGCTCGGGGCTACCGTGAGATGTGCGCATCGAGACGACTGCTGGACCGGCCGAGATCGAGCTCGACGACGTGCGTGATCCGGCATTCCTGCTGGTGATCACGCACGGAGCCGGTGGTGGCGTCGATGCGAAAGACATTCTGGCCGTGCGTGATTCGGCAGTCGAAGCGGGTGGCACGGTAGCTCGGGTCGTGCAGCCCTATCGGGTTGCCGGTCGACGGGCGCCGGGGAACGCGGACAAGCAGGACGAGGCCTGGCTCGAGATCGTGGCGGCGTTGCGGGCGAGATTTCCCGGGGTGCCGGTTGTTCAGGGGGGTCGAAGCAACGGGGCTCGGGTTGCCTGCCGCACGGCCGTTGAGGTAGATGCGCGGGGCGTGATCGCGCTGTCGTTCCCGTTGCATCCGCCGGGCAAGCCCGAGAAGAGCAGGCGCGATGAGCTGCTGGCGCCCGGGGATATCGAGGTCGTGGTGATCAACGGGGGTAGTGACCCGTTCGGGGTGCCCGATGCCGCCGATGCCGCCGAAGTACGGGTGATCCCCAAGCAAGCGCACTCGTTCCGCACCGGATTCGACGTCATCGAGGCGACCGTGGCCACCTGGTTCGCACGCTGGAAGCTGAACGCCTGATCAGTCGGTGGTCTCTGGGAGGGGGCGTTCGGCGATGAGCAGCGAATCGATGGCGTCGGGGCCTTCGGTGGGGCGGAACACTTCGTGGGCGAGGCTGATGGTGATGTCGTCGCGGGCCAGGTCGGCGCGTAGATCTTCAGGGGAGAAGAGGATCTCGGTTTCCTGGGGGCCGCCGTAGCCGTCGGTGACGTTGCGGGTGGCGTGACCGAGGATCAGCAGCATGCCGCCGGGGGCGAGCATGTCGGACAGCTGGTGCAGCAGGGCGCGGCGCTCGTCGGCGGGGAGATGGACGAAGACCATCAGGATCAGTTCGAAGGGGCCGGTGATCTCGGCGGCTTCGAGTTCGGTGATATCGGCTGTTTGCCAGTGCACGCGGGACCGAACCGAGCGCGACAGGCGGGCGGCCACCGTTCTGCCCTTGTCGATCCCCACCTGCGAGAAGTCGACGGCCGTGACCTGCCAGCCGTGAGTGGCGAGCCAGAGGGCGTGGCGGCCTTCACCGCAGGCCAGGTCCAGCGCGCGGGGGAGCGACGGCGCGACCCCCGACTCATCGGGGAGCAGGGGGATTCTGCGGTCCAGACCGTAGACGTGCTCGACAACGGTGCTGTTCGGCGGTGCGCCCCACACCAATTCGCTGCGGGCATACCGTGCGTCCCAATCCGCTGCGCGCATTCCGCCTCCCCGATTCGTGGCCGGACTCAGGCGTGTTCGCAGCGCCGCGGCCGCCGGTCGGCCTGGAGTCATGGTAGCCCGTTCCCGGTGGTTACCCATGGGCTCACGGGACATCCACCCCTTTTCGGGGGTAGTTGCTACGTGAGCCAGATCACTACTTTGCTCTTACCCAGCGAGCCGATCGGGCACCGCAACGGGCAGAGAAAAGGAACACAGCTATGAAAGTGTCTCCAGTGACGGCGGCGGTAACCCCGACGACGCCGGCTACGAGTATGCGCAAGGTGGCCATTGCGAGTTGCATCGGCACCACGATCGAGTTCTACGACTTCTTCATCTACGGCACCGCCGCGGCCCTGGTGTTCCCGAAGGTGTTCTTCCCTGCCCTCGGGTCGACGGCAGGGACCTTCGCCTCCTTCGCGACCTTCGCTGTCGCCTTCATCGCGCGGCCGGTCGGCGCCGTGCTGTTCGGGCACTACGGCGACCGGATCGGCCGCAAGAAGACGCTCGTCTCGACTCTGCTGCTGATGGGTCTGTGCACAGTGCTCATCGGGATGCTCCCCGGCGCGGGCACCATCGGCGTGGCCGCGCCGATCATCCTGGTGCTGCTGCGATTCGGCCAAGGGTTCGCGGTGGGTGGCGAATGGGCAGGCGCGACCCTGCTGACCGCTGAGTACGCCCCGCCGGGCAAACGCGGCCTCTACGCCATGTTCCCGCAGATCGGACCGGCCTTCGCCTTCATCCTGTCCAGCAGTACCTTCCTCATCACCGGCGCGGTCCTCGGCGACGCGAACGACGCCTTCCTCACCTGGGGCTGGCGCATCCCGTTCCTGTTCTCCATTGTCTTGGTCGCCATCGGCCTGTACATGCGATTGGCGATCGAGGAGACGCCGGTGTTCCGCGCGAACCAGGCGCAGCGGGCACTCGACACGAGCAAGCCGAACGCCCTGCCGTTCCTCGACGCCTGGCGCTTCCAGGCCAAGGAGATCCTGCTCTCGGCCGGTTCGCTGGCTCTGCTGTTCGCCTTCTTCTATATGGGCACCGCGTACCTCACCAGCTACGGGACCAAGACCCTCGGCTTCAGCAGGCCGTTCGTACTGACCGTTGGTATCGGCGCCGCGCTGATCTTCGGCGCGGCGATCATTGTCTCGGCGCTGTACTCGGACCGCCTCGGTCGCCGCCGGGTGATCATGGTGTCGTCCGGGCTGGCGGTCGTCTGGTCGCTGATGTTGTTCCCGCTGCTCGACACCAAATCCCCGGTGGCCTTCGCGATCGGCGTCGGGATCACACTGGCGATCTTCGGCATCGCCTACGGGCCCTGCGGCGCGCTACTGCCGGAGATGTTCCAGACCCGCTTCCGGTACACCGGCGCCGGACTCGGCTACAACCTGGCCGGCGTACTCGGTGGGGCGATTCCCCCGCTGATCGCCGCACCGCTGTCCGCGTCCTTCGGCAGCATCTCGATCGGCGTCATGCTGTCCGGGCTCGCCGTGCTCAGCCTGGTCTGCACCAAGGCACTGGTCGAGACCAAGGACCAGGCCATGTAGGACCCGGAAATCACGCGGCGCGCCCCGTTCGTCATCGAACGGGGCGCGTGCGTTGGCGCCGTGGGCCGCCGAAAATCAAAGCCTGGTGCGCATGAGGACGACGTTGTACTGCGTGTGGATCGTGGTCATGAAGTACAGGTCGCTGCCGGTTTGGTACGGGAAGATCGATGGCGCGTAGGCGGTCGGCAGATCGCGGGCGTCGATCAGTACCTCCGGTCCGCTCCACGGGCCTACGGGGGAGGACGCGCGGCGCATCACCACGGAGTTGAACGGGTCGGTGGTGAGGGAGATGAACTGGCCGAGGTGCTCGTTGTACATCACCGAGAGTTCGCCGACGCCGCCCATGATGGGGGCTGCCGCGTTCACCTCGTTGAGCTTCCAGTCGTGGCCGTCCCAGTACTCGTAGGCACCGAGGTTCTCGATCTGGGCTTCGGGGACGCGGGCGATGAAGGCATCGTTGTTGCGGCCGGCGCGGGTGCCGTATTCGTAGACGAAGCCGCCGTCCTTCACGAAGCTGTTCATCTGGAAGTTGGCGTTGCCACCCTCGTCGGGACGGCGGGTGTGGCCGAGATCCGCCCAGGTCTCGCCGTTGTCGGCCGACGCGGCCAGGCCGGAGAAGCTGGTGGTCCACTCACCGGGCGCGTCCCAGGTCTTCACCGACATCAGCGACAGGTACTGCACGCCGTTGGCCGAGATGCCCGCGGTGGGGATGCGGCTGATCTCCAGGAAGGGGATCTTGGGGCTGGGGATCAGGTCGCGCGCCTGGCCGATGACATCGCGCACGACACCGTCGAACATGATCCCGTCGGACGGGTTCTGGTCATGGCTGCGGACCAGGATGTTGGAGCGCCACGCCCAGGTACTGCCCGCGAGCAGGTTGGGGAAGCCGAGGCCCGCGGTGTCGCCGAAGGCGGTGAGCATCTCGCCGCGCCCGTTGTCCCACATGATGCCGAGGTCGGTGCCGAGGACGTTGTAGTTCTGGGTGTTGTTGGGGCTGGCCATGCCGGTTACCTGGAACACCGCCTGGGTGCGTCCGTGCAGAACGGGCAGGCCATGGGTGCCGTTGAGAACGGGAATCGGGTTGATGGCGTTCGGGTTCGCCACGGCGGGAGGTGCCGCGCTCACCAGCAAGGCCGTAATACCTGTGAGTGCGGACAACAGGGCGGAGCCGGTCTTGTTCACAGGTGTTCGAGCCTCCGGGTCAGGCCGAAATCCAGGCACGGTCCAGGCTTGCCGTCACGTACCACTCTTCGACTGGTCAGCGAATCGAAGCGATGCTAACAGCCGCTAACAGTGAGGTGCGGCACATACCTTCGGTAGTTGGCATAAATTCCCCGGTGGGTTGCTTGTCAGTCGCTACTGCTCATGGCCTTACGCAGCAGCAATGGCAGTTGGGCCATTCGCTCGGCGGCGAAGGTGGCGCGGGAACCGTGCTGCCACGAACGGTCGAACAGGTGCTTGGCGGCGGCGACGGCGTTGCGGTCGCGGGCGGTGACGCGGTCGGCTAGAGCCTGCGCGGCCTTCACCGGGTCGTCGGCGACGTCGGTGATCAGGCCGATCCGAAGCGCGTAATCGGCGTCGATCGAGTCGGCGGTCATCGCCAGCAGCTTGGCCTGGTCGATGCCGATGAGCTGTGACAATGCGGCGGGGCCTGTCATATCGGGAATCAGCCCGTGGGCGGCCTCCATCACCGAGAATTCGGCTGTGGGGGCGGCGATCCGGAAGTCGGCGGCCAGTGCGATCTGGAGGCCGCCGCCGAAACAGCGCCCGTGGACGGCGGCGATCACCGGGACGTCGAGGCGGCGCCAGGCCCAGCAGGCTTCCTGAAAGGTATTGGTGCCGCGCAAGGGTCGGGGCAGGAATTCTTTGACGATAGCCACCGGATTGCGGGTGGCGGCGGCGATATCGAGTCCGCTACTGAAACTCGGTCCGTTTCCGGTGATGATGACGGCGCGGGTTGTCTTGCGGTCGGCCACTTTTCGGGCCGCGTCGACAAGATCGCGGAGCATTTCCAGGGTGAGCCCGTTGTGTTTGCCGGGCCTGTTCAGTTCGACATAGGCGCGATTGTCGTCGAAACGGACGGTGATGTTGTCTCCCATGTGCCTATCTTACTCGTGAGTCAGTTCGAGTGGGTGGCCACGCGGACGATGGTGCGGCATGATCCGAACGCATCGCGCGTCGTTCGGCGCGCGACGATCGAGAGGACTCCCCGAATGCGGATCTGTCTGATGGCCGCGGCACTGCTCGCGTTGCCGGTGCTCTCGGCCTGCGGCAGTGGCGACGAAGCACCTGCGGTGACTCAGGCCGAGCTGTCGAAGTCGTTGCAGGACAAGGGGTTGAAGAATCCCGCGCTGGCCGACTGCGCGGCGAAGGTGTTCCTCGACTCGGGGATGTCGCAGGACGGGCTGCGGGTGATGGTGTCGAACGCGCAGTCCGGCGATCCCGCCGAGCTGCTCGGCGAAGGCGACGCGGCCAAAGTGAGCGCGGCGCAGTCGAAGATCGCGGCGGATTGCGTGCGCGTGGGCAGCTGACCCGAGCGCGTATCGATCGCGCCGATTCAAACCCTCGTCGGGGTCGGCTGCCGGTGTTGCACTGGAACAGCCGACGACGAGGAGGAGCAGCCGTGACCACGGAGAGAATCGCCGACCAGGTCTCGTTCGCCTACTGGGTGCCAACGTCAGTGGCGGGCTGGTGACCAGCGATATCGAGCAGCGCACCAGCTGGGATTTCGACTACACAGTGACGGTCGTCGTCGGAAACCCGAAACCCGCATCGCGCACCCTGGCCGCGGCCGTGCAGGTCGCGCGGGCACTGCGCCCCGGCACCGAGCCCGCGGTAATCGACCTGGTCACTCTCGGGCCCGGTCTGCTCGGCTGGGGCGACCCGGCGGTGACTGCGGCCGCGCGCGCCGTCGCGTCCTCCGAGCTCGTCGTGTTCGCGAGTCCGACCTTCAAGGCCACCTACACCGGACTGCTGAAACTGTTCCTCGAACAATTCGACGGCGGTACCGGCTTGGCCGGTGTGGTGACCGTGCCGGTGATGCTCGGCGCGGGCCCGGCCCACGCGCTCGCGCCCGACCTGCTGCTCAAGCCCGTCCTGGTGGAGATCGGCGGCACCGCCGCACTGCCAGGGCTCTACCTCTCCGATCGGACTTTCGGCGAGGACGGCGTCATCGAGGAATACGCGCGGCGATGGGGACCCGTCGTCGCGGCACTGACAGATCCGGCGGGTAGGCCGGTGGAGGCAACGAATCATGCATGAGCTCTTGGACTTTCCCGCCGACGGCAACGGCCTGCGCCGCGCCTTCGCCAACTTTCCCAGCGGTGTGGTGGCCGTGTGCGCCGAGATCGACGGCGTCCCACACGGTTTGGCGGTGAGCACCTTCGTCCCCGTCTCCCTCGATCCGCCGCTCGTCTCGTTCTGCGTGCAGAACTCGTCGTCGACCTGGCCGAAATTGGCAGGTGCCGGCCACCTCGGCCTGAGCCTGCTCGGCACCGACCAGCAAGCCGCGGCCAAGGCGCTCGGCGCCCGCAACGGCGACCGCTTCCGCGAGACCGCCCTGCACCGCGGAACCGGCGAAGCGGTCTTCATCGACGGCGCCACCGCCTGGATCGAAGGAGTCCCGGAGACACAGGTCAGCGCGGGCGACCACCTCGTGGTGATCCTGCGCGTGAACCGCGTCGCCGCCCGCGAGGACATCGACCCACTGGTCTTCCACGGCAGCAAGTTCCGCACCTTGCACGCGGGCTGATCGCCGCGTAACAGCAAGCGTTTCACCAGCTTTCGCCAAGGGATCTCGACAAATCTGTCACCGGGGACAGCGTTTGTGCCTGTCCACTCCAGTGAACGGGGAGATTCTGATGAGTTCGTTTGTCGGTCGTGTGGGTGCGGTGTGTATCGCAGTCGGCGCAACGTTTCTGGTGTCCGCACCTGCCCAGGCAGGCCCGGACTCGAATGCGTGCCTGACGGTCGCGAACCAGCTTCCCGACACTGTTGTCATCCACTTGGAGAATGCGTTCGAGGACGAATGGTGGGAGGTGGCCCCCTTCACCACCACGATATTGACAGTGGGCGACCAGGCGATCGCCTCCGACGATGGCTGGGTGGTGCGAACCCCGCCACGTGGCACGTGGTACTTCGATTCCGCGCGGAACACCGACTGGGGCTGTGACGGCTCCTGGGTCTTCACCACCTACTGACTCGGGCCAGACCGGCAGAAACGACAAGACCCCAAGGTTGACCTGCGCTCATGCCGAGTTTCGTGCACAGTGGTCGACATTGAGCACTCACCCAGGGGAGTTGGCCGACGGCTCGACACGAACATCGGCTACAACGGGCAAAGCACCTCACATTCCGGACAACGTCTGTACTCACCCGAAACAGGATCCGACCAGGGCAAACCCGGAACGATGAATGGTGTGGTCGTTCCGCAAACGGGAACGCGTCCGGGCGGAGCCGCGGCATGCGCGAGCGCCTCGCCCTCCCTGACGAATCGCACACCGGCATACAGATAGTCCGGGTCATCGCTGCCCTCGTCCACCGCGCGATAGATAACCGAGTAGACCGCCTCGTACTCCACACTCCGAGCCTATTCGCGAATCCCGCCCCAAGTCGCGGGCTGGTGTTCGAACCCTGATGGTCCCGGAAGCCATCCGGCCGGACATCCTGGCTCACCTCGAGAAGTACGTCGACAACCGGCCGGATGCCTACGTGTTCACCGGGTTGAGGGGAAATCCGATGCGGCGGTCCAACTTCACCAAGAACGCGACCTGGAAGGTGGCCACCATGTCGGTAGGGCCGCCGGGCATCCACATTCACGACTTGCGCCATGCCGGGGGCCTGTGGGCCTCGAAATCGGGGATGTCGACCAAGGATCTGATGTCGCGGATGGCCACGACGATATGCGGGCCGCGCTGATCTACCAGCGGGCAACCGATGACGCCGAACGTCGCATAGCCGACGATCTTTCGCAGATGGCGAAGGACTGAGTGCTCGGACAAGATCAACAGAAACAACAAGACCCCCAGGCTGACCTGGGGGTCTTGTGTTTTGAGCCGATGACGGGAATCGAACCCGCGCCATCTGCTTGGGAAGCAGAAGTTCTACCATTGAACTACATCGGCACTGCGCCACTGGGGGCTCTCGCGACTCTATCAGAACTCGCGTGGGGCGATGCAACTGTTGCCGCGTCTGTGGGGGTGGTCGGCGCATCGTTGGGGATCGGGCGCGATTCGGCCGTGGTTGTCGGTGGGTGGATCTAGAGTGCGGGCAGCGGGTTTCGCACATTTTCGTCAGCGTTCGTGCGGGATCCGGCCATGCCGTGTCGTGCGGCGTAACTAGTTCTCCGGCTCGAGGGTTCGGCTCGGTGGGTTGGGTCGATGGCCGGAACGGCGAAAGGCTGACTTGATGAAGCGCGTTCTGTTCGTTTCGGTGATCGCGGCGTTGGCGGTGCTCGGCGCGGGATGCTCGGATGATTCCGGGTCCAAGACCGAGACCACCAGCAAGACCACCACCACCGTGAAGCCGACGACGACCACGGCTGCCCATGATGAGGGGCACGGGGATCCGGGGCATGTGCACACGACGGCGCCCGCGCCGGGGCCGAACATGATGCCGAACCCGAACGGGGACGGGACGTGGGTGCCGTGTGAGGGGACCATCTGTACGAACCCGAACCACGGCGGTGGCGATCCGGTGGAGACCTCCGAGGTTGGCACGCCGGTGCAGCCGACGGTGGTTCCCACCGGTCCCAGCGACATCGTCAACCCGACTTCGGAGAAGCCGCCGACCTCGCCCGGCGCCCTGGTGAACCCGACCATCGAGAAGCCGCCGACCTCCCCGGGCGACATCGTGGCGCCGACGCCGTAGTTCGCCGAGCTGGGAGATCATGGCGGGCCGACGCGGCGACGATGGCATTCGAGTCCAGCCCGCGGGTGAACGCGACTCCGGTTCACCCGCGGAACGGACGAGGTCGCCTGGCGGAGTGGCTGACGCGTCGCCCGCAGGGGTGGGGGCCCTACCTGCGCCGCAGCTGCCTACACTGGGCCGGTGCTGCTCTCCGATCGTGACATCAGGGCCGAGATCGCCGCTGGGCGGCTCGGTGTCGAACCGATGCTCGAGTCGATGGTTCAGCCGTCGAGTATCGACGTGCGCCTCGACGGGCTGTTCCGGGTGTTCGACAACAGCCGCTACACCCATATCGATCCGGCGCAGCAGCAGGACGAGCTGACCAGTCTGGTGGAGCCGAAGCCGGGTGAGCCGTTCGTGCTGCATCCGGGGGAATTCGTGCTCGGGTCCACGCTCGAGGTGTGCTCGCTGCCCGACGATCTGGCGGGGCGGCTGGAGGGCAAGTCGAGTCTGGGGCGGCTCGGGCTGCTCACGCATTCGACGGCGGGGTTCATCGATCCGGGGTTCAGTGGGCACATCACCCTGGAGCTGTCGAATGTGGCGAATCTGCCGATCACGCTGTGGCCGGGGATGAAGATCGGGCAGCTGTGCCTGATCCGGCTGTCCAGCCCGGCCGAGCACCCGTACGGCAGCGCCAGAGCCGGGTCGAAGTATCAGGGTCAGCGGGGGCCGACGCCGTCGCGGTCCTACCTCAACTTTCCCCTCTCGCCCGATTCGCTGAGCGCGGTCGAGACCCGCTGAGGGCCCGCCGTCACGGCGAGACTCAGCACCAGCGTCAGTGCCGGGAGGGTGTCGCCACCGCCGGACGGTGGCCGCACCCAGTGACAGCCCTCGCGGCTCCAGCGGCCCAGATTGGTCGGCAGCATCACGGCGCTGCCGGTGCCGGGGATGTCGATATCGAGCCCCGCGAGCTCGGCGGCCTCTTCCTCGGAGGGCCTGGCGTCGGGCACGGCGAGCACACTCCAGCGGATCTGGCGTGCCAGCACCGGACCGTCACAGCGTTGCTCGCGCAACGCCGTGAGCACCTTCTCGGCGCGCGTGGTCGGTAGGTGCACCACGCAGAGCCGGTCGGTGATCGGCAGCATCACAAAGCCGCCGCGCTCGCGGACGGGTAGCCGGAATTCACGCTGGTAACACCGCACCCAGTCGTCGACAGTTCTGGCTTCCACGCTTCCAGAATCGCCCACGCGCGAGCGCGTGACCACTGCCCCGCACCGCCCTTTCACTGCCTCTGGCAACCGATTCCGCGAACTTGTGGTGTGTCTCACTGTCACGCTCGTACTCTGGAAGGAGTTTGTTAGTCGGATGAGGTGACGCCGTGGTCGGAGAGTGGACAGGGAGAGAGGCCAGAGCTCTTCGCGATGCCAAACGAATGAGCATCCGGGAGTTCGCGGCTCATCTCGGTGTGCACGAACGGCTGGTGTCGAAATGGGAAGCAGGCGGGGTGCGGGTGCGCCCACGTCCGGTGAATCAGGCCGCGCTCGATACGTCACTGGCCCGCTCCGATGATGTTGTGCGCGCGCGATTCTCGACCCTGCTGGCGCCCGCGGGTGATGCCGATCTGCTCGCGTTCGTCGATGCGGGAACTGTCAAAGGTGCTGTGCCCGAGGTGTTGTCGGAGAGGGAGTTGATCATGGCGGCTGCGCACGAGGCCAGCGAACACGCGGCCGCCGCGGAGGGCACCAACGTGGGGGCGACGACGTTGGCCCAGCTCGACGCCGACGTCCGGCGCATCGCCAACGAATACGTCCATGCCGCACCGGCACCGATGATGGTGGAGATGCTGCGGGTGCGCAGGCGGGTGTATCGACTACTCGACGGGCAGCAGAAGCCGGTCGACACCAGCCACCTCTACCTGCTGGCCGGGACGTTGTCGGGGCTGCTGGCGAACGCGAGTACCGACCTGGGCTATCTCGACGCCGCGGGCGAACAGATCAGGGCCGCTTGGGCTTACGCGGAACTGAGCGGGCACAACGGGTTACGCGCGTGGACCCGCGGCATGCACGCGCTGATCGAGAACTGGTCCGACCGGCCGCGCAACGCCGTCCAATTGGCGCGCAGCGGACAGGAATTCGTGGGGCCCGGCCTCGGCCGGGTGCGGCTGCTCAATATCGAGGCAAGGGTGTGGGCGCGGCTCGGTAGCGACACCGAGACCGACCGGTGCCTGCGCGCGGCCGAGGTGGCGGCAGGCGACCGGCGCGACGAACTGCACGACGAGATCGGCGGGGTGTTCGGTTTCGGCCCGCCCAAGGCCGCCTACTACGCGGGCGCTACCTGCATCCAGCTCGGCCGCGCCGAACAGGCACTGGCCGCCACCGAACGCGCCATCACCCTCTACTCGAGCGGCCCGCCGTTACAACGCTCCTACGGCGCCGAATCGCTGGCCCGCGTCGACAACGCGGCCGCCCACCTCATCAACGGCAGCATCGACGGCGCCGCCGACGCCCTGCGCCCGGTCCTCGACCTCCCCGAGGACAAACGCATCGCCCAGCTGAGCGAACGCCTCGTCGGCCTCCGCCGCCGCATCGCCGCCCCGACCTACCGCGACGCTGTGGAAGCGCGCGGCTTGGACGAGCGAATCGAAGAGTTCTGTGTCGCGACCGCGGCCCTCGCCAGTCATCCGCGACCGTCGGCGGCCATGTAATAGCTGGTCAAGCGCGCATATGAGGTAGTCCGTGAGGCGAATCGGCATGGGTCCGGGTGCGCGTGTGCGCCCTCGCGCCTGGGTCCGACCAGATTCCGGAGAGTTGCCCGCGTTGCTCGACGATCAGGCGTCCAGGGGAGACGGGTCATCAAATCCGCTTGATGGCTGGTGCAAACTAGACGGGTGAGTAGCCAGCATTCGCATGTGCCCCCGCGCGTTCTCGAGCAGTCGACGAAACTGCAGAACGTGGTCTACGAGATCCGTGGGCCGGTTCATGCACAGGCAGCACGCCTGGAGGCCGAGGGCCACCGCATTCTCAAGCTCAACATCGGCAACCCGGCCCCCTTCGGCTTCGAGGCGCCCGATGTGATCATGCGCGACATCATCGCCGCCCTGCCGTATGCCCAGGGGTACTCCGAGTCCAAGGGCATCCTGTCGGCGCGGCGCGCGATCGTGACCCGCTACGAGCTGGTGCCCGGCTTCCCTGAGCTCGATGTGGACGACGTCTACCTCGGCAACGGGGTGTCCGAGCTGATCACCGTCACCATGCAGGCCCTGCTCGACAATGGCGACGAGGTGCTGATCCCGGCGCCCGACTACCCGCTGTGGACGGCCATGACCAGCCTGGCCGGCGGTACTCCGGTGCACTACCTGTGCGACGAGGAGAACGGCTGGCAGCCCGATATCGCCGATATCGAATCGAAGATCACCGACAAGACCAAGGCCCTGCTGGTGATCAACCCGAACAATCCGACGGGTGCGGTGTACTCGGCGGAGGTGTTGCAGCAGATCGTCGACCTGGCGCGCAAGCACCGGCTGCTGCTGCTGGCCGACGAGATCTACGACAAGATCCTCTACGACGACGCCAAGCACATCTCGCTGGCCTCGCTCGCCCCCGACCTGCTGTGCCTGACGTTCAACGGGCTCTCGAAGGCGTATCGGGTGGCCGGTTACCGCTCGGGCTGGCTCGCGATCACCGGGCCCAAGGAGCACGCGGCCGGTTTCCTCGAGGGCATCGATCTGCTCGCGTCCTCGCGACTGTGCCCGAACGTGCCCGCTCAGCACGCCATCCAGGTGGCGCTCGGCGGACATCAGAGCATCGAGGATCTGATCCTGCCCGGTGGGCGGCTGCTCGAGCAGCGCGATGTGGCGTGGGAGCGGCTCAACATGATCCCGGGTGTGTCGTGTGTGAAGCCGCGTGGCGCGCTGTACGCGTTCCCTCGGCTCGATCCGAATGTGCACGAGATTCACGACGACGGAAAGCTCGTGCTCGATCTGCTGTTGCAGGAGAAGATCCTGATGGTGCAGGGGACCGGCTTCAACTGGCCCGCGAACGACCATCTGCGGATCGTGACCCTGCCGTGGGCGCGCGATCTGGCCGTGGCGATCGAGCGATTCGGCAATTTTCTGGCCAGCTACCGGCAGTAGGGTTACAGGTGATACTCACTTGTCACGGCTTTGACCAGTGAGTTTCCGGGGTTGTAGGCAGGATGGGGTTCCTGGTATCCCCCGTATAAACA
Source organism: Nocardia sp. NPDC058480 (assembly GCF_042720495.1). Lineage (NCBI taxonomy): Bacteria > Bacillati > Actinomycetota > Actinomycetes > Mycobacteriales > Nocardiaceae > Nocardia > Nocardia sp. NPDC058480. Next base: position 575,867 of record NZ_JBHXMN010000003.1, read on the forward strand.
GACTGCGAGTTCGGAATGTTGGATGTTTTGAAGATCTACTAGTGCAAATGTCCATCTTTTGTGTACAGTAGACCTCGGCGCTTCGGCGCCCTGGCCCGGTTGTCTACCCCCCCTGGACAACCGAGAGCCTTAGGTACGCGCGCCTACCCCCCTGGGCGCCTGCCTCCGGCGGCGGAGACACCCCCCTGCTCTCCGCCGCCCACAAACCCGCCTCCCCGGGTCTAGGTCAGACCTAGACCCGGGGAGTTTTTTGTGTACGCCATTCGCGGAGAGGCGGGGCGTGTGGGGTGTTCTTGAAAACGAGATCCGTTAAGCTTCGGCCGTGAGCGAGCATCATCACCATCACGACCATTCTGGGCCGATTGCCATCAGTGACACTGCGGCGAAGGTTGTAGTCGGGTTGTTGGCGATCATCGGGGCGGTGGTGTTGGTCGCGACGGTGATTTTGTGGCCGAGCGCGCAGCACGTCGAGATTCCGTTGCCGATGCAGACCATGTCCGGTGAGGCGGTGCAGACCGAGGCCGGAACCGTTGTGATGCAGGACATCGGTCCCTGTGGGAGTCCGTCGAACGGGAAGGTGTTCGCGGACACGCCGCAACCGCCGCGGACCGCCTCCTACACGTGTCAGCGCAGCATCATCGAGCTCAGGTCGGGACCCGACGAGGGCCAGAAGACGTTGTTCGAGATCGCGCCGGGGCCGGGGCAGCCCGATCTGCGGGCGGGCGACGACATTCGGGTGGTGCGGGCCGCGGATCCGGCGGGCGTCACCATGTACGGCTTCGAGGACTACTCGCGCGGGCTGCCGTTGGCCCTGATCGTGCTCGCGTTCGTCGTGGTGATCTGTGTGGTCGCGCGGTGGCGGGGATTCCGGGCGCTCGTCGGGTTGTGTTTCGCGTTCGGTGTGGTGGTGATGTTCCTGTTGCCCGCGCTGCTCGACGGGAAGTCGGCGATTCCGGTCGCGCTGGTGTCGGGGGCGCTGATTCTCTACGTGGTGCTCTACCTCGCGCACGGGGTGAATCTGCGGACCAGTTCGGCGTTGCTGGGGACGCTCGCGTCGATGGTGGTGGCGGCGGTGCTGTCGTGGCTGGCGATCGAGGTCACGCACCTCACGGGGTTGTCCGAGGAACAGAACACCAACGTGGCGACCTACATTCAGCACGTGAGCATCACCGGGTTGCTGCTGGCGGGGTTCATCATCGGCTCGCTCGGTGTGCTCAACGATGTGACCATCACGCAGGCCTCGGCGGCCTTCGAACTAGCCGCGCTCGACGAAGGCGCGACGCGGCGGGAGATCTTCACCGCGGCCATGCGGGTCGGGCGCGACCACATCGCCAGTACCGTCTACACGCTCGTGCTCGCCTATGCGGGTGGGGCGCTGCCACTGCTGCTGCTGTTCAGCGTGGCGGGGCGGTCGATCACCGATGTGCTGACCGGGGACGCGGTGGCCATCGAGATCACCCGATCGGCGGTGGGTGGTATCGCGCTGGCGTTGTCGGTGCCGTTGACGACGGCGATCGCGGTGATGCTGGCCCGGCCGTTCGGGTCGAAGCAGGCAGCGGTGGCGCCCGCGCGGGCCAGGCACGCCCGGAACTGAATCCGAGCGTCGGACCGGCACCCGGAATTCAGTTCGGCATACCGCGCCGGGAACTGGGGCAGGCCACGGGCCGCGCCCGGAACTCGGCAGGCCTTCGAATCGAGCGGTTACTGACCGGCGGGTGGGAACCCGGGCAGGACAACCGGGGGCAGGGTGGGCAGTACGACCGGGGGCAGGCCGGGGACCACGGTGAAGGTGTTGGGGCCCTGGGCGGGCGGCGCGGTGGTGGTTACCTCCGCTTGGCGCGGATTGGCCGGTGGGGCGGCGACGGTTTCGTGTTGGGCCTCGGTGGTCGCGACCGGAGCCGTCGTCGGGCCGACGGCGCTGGGGCGCGGCGGAGTGGACGCGGGGACGGCCTGCGAACCGTCCGTCGACGAACCACGCTCCAGCACTTCGGGGCCGTAGCCGAGGCCGAGGCCGATCGCCGCGACGACCACCAGCGAACTCACCGTCAGCACCGCCACGTTCAGCTCGCGGCGGGAATGAGCGCGGTTGGTGAGTGCGCTGAGCGGGCGGCGGCCGCGGGTGGGCGCGGTCAGCCACGCGGGCGTCGGGTCGTCGTGTTCGCCCATCGGGATCGGCACCGGGGCGACGGGTGCCTGCTGGACCTGGGCGGGCCGGGCGAGCAGCGCGGCACCGCGGGCCAGCGCGGTCTCCGGCTCGGCGGGCACGATCACCGGCACGCCGATCGTGCGCTCGAGCACGCGCGCGATCAACGGAATCCGGGCGCCACCACCGAGAACCATGACCGCCTGCACCGGATGCTGCGCGCGGATGATGACATCGCGGGTCATCCGGGCCGACGATTCGATCGCCAGCATCATCAGCGCTTCGAAGTTCTCCTGCGTGAGCAGGACCAGACCCTGCTCGCTGGGTAACGCCACCGCGTTGCTGTTGGACAGCTGCTCCTTGGCGGCCCGGCACAGCGCGTCGAGGGCGGCCAGGCCCGCCGGGTCGGCCGGATGCGCGATCCGGCCCGAGGCGATCTGCTGCTCCCTGATCAGCGAATCCAGGTAGTCGCCGCTGATGTCGCTGATCCGCTCGCACTGGTACACATCGCTGGTGCGGGCGTTGATCACGCTCACTGTGAGACCCGAACTGCCCAGGTCGTACACGGCCAGCGTGGATACTTCGCGCATATCGCTGGTGGCGTGGGCGAAGTGCACGGCGGCAACGGCTTCGGGAACGAGCTGGTAGTTGGTGAGCTGGCGCCGTGCCATCGCGGCGCGGACCGCCCTGGCCTGCGGCTCACTGCGGAAGGTGACGGTGGTGGCGACGACCTCCGGCGATGCGGCCAGCGTGGCGGCGATCGCGTCGGCGGCGGACTCCTCGGCCCGCTGTTCGGGCATCGAGATGGATTGCAGCTCGAATGAATACGGTGGGACGGAATCGTGCGGGCCACCGTGCTGCGGACGCGCGAGGCGAACCGTCCCGGCCCCCACCGATACTCCCAGAACCGAACTCATCCACTGCCCATCTCGTCCGTGCTGCACGAAATTCGCCCAGCCCCCGCTTGGCTCGCTACTCTACGGGGTACCGAGTCCGGCGTACACCCACCCGGCTTGACGCCAGGCCGCGCTGTCCAAGCAGTTGCGACCGTCGATGATCGAACGGGAACGTACCACCGGGTCCAGGTCGGCCGGAGTCAAAGCGGTGAATTCGTTCCATTCGGTAAGTACCAGCACCACATCGGCGCGATCACAGGCCTCCGAGACCGAGGTGGCGTAGTTCAACGTGGGGAACACGCGGCGCGAGTTCTCCACCGCTTTGGGGTCGTACACGGTGACGACGGCGCCGTGCAGCTGGATCATGCCCGCCACATTCAGGGCAGGCGAATCGCGCACATCATCGGATTCGGGCTTGAAGGCCGCGCCGAGGACGGCCACATTCGCGCCGAGCAGGGAACCGCCGCAGGCGCGGGTGGCCATGTCGACGACCTTGGTGCGGCGGCGCATATTGATGTTGTCGACCTCGCGCAGGAACGCGACGGCGTGATCGGCGCCGAGTTCGCCCGAGCGTGCCATGAAGGCGCGGATGTCCTTGGGTAAGCAGCCGCCGCCGAAACCCAGTCCGGCATTGAGGAATCGGCGGCCGATGCGGGCGTCGTAGCCGAGCGCGTCGGCCAGCATGGTGACATCGGCGCCGGTGGCCTCACAGACCTCCGAGACGGCGTTGATGAACGAGATCTTCGTCGCCAGAAAGGCATTCGCCGAGACCTTCACCAATTCGGCGGTGGCCAGGTCGGTGAGCAGGAAGGGGATCTCGGCGGCGATGAGGTCGGCGTAGATCTCGCGGATGTGCTGTTCCACCCACGCCGAACGTTCGCGGTCGTGGTCGAGACCGAGGACGAGGCGGTCGGGACGCAGGGTGTCCTGAACCGCGAAACCCTCGCGCAGGAACTCAGGGTTCCAGGCGACCTCGACCTCGACATTCGCTTGCTCGCGGGCCCGAATACCAAGGGCGGCGGCGGTTCCCACCGGCACTGTGGACTTGCCGACGATCATCGCCGGGCGTTCCAGCATCGGGGCGAGCGTATCCACCACCGCGTGAACGTATTTCAGATCGGCGCTGTACTCGCCCTTCTTCTGCGGTGTTCCGACACCGAGGAAGTGGACGTCGGCGTGGGCCGCGGCATCGGAGTAGTCGGTGGTGAACCGGAGGCGGCCGGCAGCGAGGTTGCGTTGCAGGACCTCCTCGAGTCCCGGCTCGAAGAACGGCACCACACCATCGGCCAACTTGGCCACCTTGCCGGGATCGACGTCCACCCCGACCACGTCGTGTCCCAACTCGGCCATACACGCTGCATGCGTGGCTCCGAGGTACCCCGTTCCGAAGACTGTGCATCGCATAGTTCTGTTGGTAAGCGGCGCGCGTGGCTACGCCGCGTCAGCGAGGCAAGAGGGGGCGCAACATCTGGTGTACAGGGGGAAACGCGCGATGGGGTGGTTGGCGCTCAGGTGTTCTACCTGCGGTGATGCGTGTGGCGGACAGTGCACGGTTCGGATCGTCGGCCTGCACTGTTCGGGTAGTGGGAGGTCCGGGTGCGGTGGGCGAGACCGTGGTCGATGCCGGTTCACTAGCATTTGCTGATGCGCCGGATCCTGTTCGCCACGGGTGGATCGCTGGTCGTGGTGTTGATCGCGGTGGTCGCGCTGTGGCCGGTGTATGTGCGGCCGCGCACGGATGACCCGCGGATGGCCGACGCGATTCTCGTCCTCGGTGGGGCGCACGACGGCCGCGAACAACTCGGTCTGCGGCTGGCCGCGCAGGGGTACGCGCCCCGCGTCCTGGTCTCCAACCCCTACGACCGCAGCCCGATGGTGAATCGAATCTGCCACGGGGGTTACAGCTTCGAGGTCATCTGTTTCGACCCCGACCCACGCACGACCCTCGGCGAAGGCCGCGAACTGGCACGGCTCGGTGCCGGCTGGGACCGCGTCATCGTGGTCACCTTCACCCCGCACATCTCCCGCGCCCGCTACATCCTCGGGAAATGCTGGGACGGGGAGCTGCTGTTCGTCGACCCCGAACCACACCTCTCGCCCGCCCGCTGGGCGTGGGACTACGTATATCAGTCGGCGGGGTACGTGAAGGCCTGGTTCGCCGATTGCTGAGGGGGATCGCCGAACGCGTAAGGCCCCGCTCCGAACAGGAGCGGGGCCTTAGCGGGAAAACTGTTGGGGCGTAAGCCCTATCAGTTGGCCGGAGCGACCTCAGGAGCCGGAGCCGCGACGGCCTTCGGCTTGTCGGCCCACACCGTGGTGCCGTCCGGAGCCTGCAGCACCTGCAGCAGCTCCCAGCCGGTGACGGCCATGGTCGGACCACCGATGGCGATCATGCCAACGATTCCACCGACAGCGGCACCGACGGTCAGACCGGGGATGCAACCGACGGGGATGGTGACGACGCAGCCGATCAGCGCGCCGACGGCGGTGCCGACGAACGTGCCGATGGCGGTGCCGATGCTGAACTTGCTGGAGAAGTCGTTGATCGCCTTCTGGTTCTCCTGCGCCGACGCGATGTCCTTCAGGACCGGCTTCGGGCTGACGACCTGCTGGCCGATGGCCACGCCGGCCGGCCGCTCCGGAGTGAGCTCCAGAACAGTGGAGTCCTTGACGACCTCGGTCTTGGTCGGGATCTCCGCGCCACCGATCGAGAAGGCGATCGGCAGGGCGATCACGACCGCGCCGCTGGTGTCCTTGATCTCGGCGATCTTGGTCTTGGGCGCCTCGGGGGTCTCGCCATCCTGCTCGACGATCGAGAAGGTGCCGTTCTTCACGGTGGCGACGACGGTCTTGTCGACCAGCTTGACCGAGTACTTGATGTCCTGCGGTGCCTCTTCGGCATGAGCAGTGCCCATGGCAACGGTCATCGCCCCGATAACCAGCGCGGCAGCCGCAGTGGTCCTACGGAAGTTCATTCAGGTTCCAATCCATCAGGTGTGGTGCGGCGTGCGATCGAGCGACACGCGAGATCTCGTCAAGCAGGGCATCCGTATGAGATGTCTCCCACTTCTCCCCGAGCAGTGTGTAGACCGGCACAGCATGCAGAACAGCTGGAGCCTAATGGACCGAATCCCCTGAGACCAGAAGGAATTTCGGCGGAGTTAGTAAGCCTGACCTTAGCTTCACCGCAGTTCACGCACGGTTTACGGTGTTCAGCAGGTGTTACGGGAACCCCCTAGCAAACAATTTTGTGAGATTGCTCACAGGCAAACCACAGGTCAAATCCCAGTAAACAAGGTCAGAGCGCAAAAGCCGATCCTACGGTGGACAGCTGTAGTTACTGGCCGGTAACTTAGTGGCGGTTACGATACGAGCAATCGGGTGAGGTCTCCTCGCTCAGACCCTCGTGTTGCCTCGAAAGAAAGGTCGCGACATGAATGCCCTGACAATCACGTTGGGCACGATTGGAGCTGTGCTCAGCCTGTTCTGTTGGGCGTCGTTTATCGGCGGCGCATGGAACATCGGCAAGGCCATCACCATCGGCCAGTCAGCTCCCGATCGTTGGCGACCGTTCTTCCCGCGGTTCAAGAACATGTTCATCGAGGTCGCGGCCCATACGCGGATGAACAAGTTCCGCACCGTCGGCTGGGCGCACTGGCTGGTCATGACCGGCTTCATCCTCGGCGCGATCCTGTGGTTCGAGGCCTACGGCCAGACCTTCGACGGCTCGTTCCACTGGCCGATCATCGGCAACTGGGCGATCTACCACCTGACCGACGAGATCCTCGGCATCGGCACCGTGGTCGGCATCGGCGCGCTGATCATCATCCGTCAGCTGAACCACCCGCGGATTCCCGCGCGCCTGTCGCGTTTCACCGGCTCCAAGATGGCGCCCGCCTATGTCATCGAGACGATCGTCTTGATGGAGGGCCTCGGCATGATCTTCGTCAAGGCGGGCAAGATCGCCACCTACGGGAACGGGCACGCCTCCACCGACTTCTTCACCATGCAGATCGCGAAGCTGCTGCCCGCGAGCCCGACCATGGTGTCGATCTTCGCGTTCATCAAGCTGATGTCGGGCATGGCCTTCCTGTACCTGGTCGGCCGCAACATCACCTGGGGCGTGGCCTGGCACCGCTTCTCGGCCTTCTTCAACATCTACTTCAAGCGCGAGGCCGACGGCAGCGTCGCCCTCGGCGCGGCCGCGCCGATGATCTCCAACGGCAAGGTTCTCGACATGGAGAACGTCGACCCCGAGGTCGACACCCTTGGTGCCGGCCGCATGGAGGACTTCTCCTGGAAGGGCTGGCTCGACTTCACCACCTGCACCGAGTGCGGTCGCTGCCAGTCGCAGTGCCCCGCCTGGAACACCGGTAAGCCGCTGTCGCCGAAGCTGCTGATCATGTCGCTGCGCGACCACGGTTACGCCGCTGCCCCGTACCTGCTGGCCGGTGGCCGCAAGGACGCCGGTGGCGACGAGATCGGCCTGGTCGACGCAGATGGCAAGCCCGATGAGGCCGCGCTGGCCAAGATTCCCGAGGCCGCCCGTGCCGAGGCCGATCGTCCGTTGGTCGGTGGCGAGGATGTCCACGGCATCATCGACCCCGAGGTGCTGTGGAGCTGCACGACCTGTGGTGCGTGTGTCGAGCAGTGCCCGGTCGATATCGAGCATGTCGACCACATCATCGATATGCGCCGCTACCAGGTGCTGATCGAGTCGGAGTTCCCCTCCGAGCTGGCCGGTCTGTTCAAGAACCTGGAGAACAAGGGCAACCCGTGGGGTCAGAACTCCAAGGACCGCCTGAACTGGATCTCCGAAGTCGATTTCGACATCCCGGTCTTCGGTAAAGACGCCGACAGCTTCGACGGGTACGAGTACCTGTTCTGGGTCGGTTGTGCCGGTGCCTACGAGGACCGTGCGAAGAAGACCACCAAGGCGGTCGCGGAGCTCCTCGCGACCGCGGGGACCAAGTTCATGGTGTTGGGTGCGGAAGAGACCTGCACCGGTGACTCGGCTCGTCGTGCGGGTAACGAGTTCCTGTTCCAGCAGCTGGCTCTGCAGAACATCGAGGTCATCAACTCGGTGTTCGAGGGTGTCGAGCAGTCCAAGAAGAAGATCGTCGTCACCTGCGCGCACTGCTTCAACACGCTCAACAACGAGTACCCGCAGGTCGGTGGGACCTACGAGGTCGTGCACCACACCCAGCTGCTGAACCGGCTCGTGCGCCAGAAGGCGCTGGTCCCGGTCGCCACGGTCTCGCAGAACATCACCTACCACGATCCGTGCTACCTGGGCAGGCACAACAAGGTCTACGACGCACCGCGTGAGCTGATGGAAGCCTCCGGGTCGAATCTGATCGAGATGCCGCGGCACGGCGAACGTTCCATGTGCTGTGGTGCCGGTGGTGCTCGGATGTGGATGGAAGAGCAGCTCGGCAAGCGCATCAACGTCGATCGGGTCGATGAGGCGTTGTCGACCAACCCAACCAAGATCGCGACGGGTTGCCCGTTCTGCCGGGTCATGCTCAACGATGGTGTGACCGCCCGTCAGGAGCAGGGCCAGGGCGAGGGCGTCGAGGTTGTCGATGTTTCGCAGCTGATGTTGGACTCGATCACTCGTATCGACGCTGCTGAGTTGTCGGCGAATCTGGTTGTTATCCAGGAGCCCAAGGCTGAGCCGGAACCCGAGCCGGAACCGGAACCGGTGGCCGAGGTCGCCGCTGCGGCCGCGCCGAAGGCCGCTCCTGCTGGTGGCGGTCTTGGCATGAAGGGTGCTGCCAAGGCTCCCGGTGGTGGTCTGGGTATGAAGGGTGCCGTGAAGGCTCCCGGTGGTGGGCTCGGCATGAAGGGTGCTGCCAAGGCACCGGGTGCGAAGGCCGGCGCTGAGGCTGCCCCCGCCGAAACCGCTGCGGCCGCTCCGGCCAAGGGGCTCGGCATGAAGGGTGGAGCGAAGGCTCCCGGCGGTGGGCTCGGTATGAAGGGTGGCGCCAAGGCCCCCGGTGCCAAGGCGCCTGCGGCTGAAGCTGCCCCCGCTGCCGAAGCTCCCGCTCCCGCGGTCAAGGGTCTTGGTATGAAGGGTGGAGCGAAGGCTCCCGGTGGCGGGCTCGGTATGAAGGGTGGTGCGAAGGCTCCCGGCGCGAAGGCTCCGGCCGCTCCCGTCGCGGAAACCCCTGCCGCCGAAGCCGCTCCCGCACCGGCCGCGCCGGTCAAGGGCCTCGGTATGAAGGGCAAGGCCAAGGCTCCGGGTGCCAAGGCTCCGACAGCATCGGCCCCCGCGGCAGCTCCGGCCCCCGAGGCGGCTCCCGCTGAAGCTCCAGTCGCCTCCGAGGTCTCGGCTCCCGCCGAATCCAAGCCGTCGGTGCCCGCGAAGGGTCTGGCCATGAAGTCCGGCCTCAAGCGCCCCGGCCCGAAGGCTCCCGGCACCGCTGCGGCACCTGCCGCGGCACCGGAACCCGAAGCCCCGGCGGAACCCGCGGCTGAGCCGGAAGCGCCCGCGGCGGAGTCGGCCGCCCAGGCCGAGCCGACCAACGGCAACGGCACCTCGGTGGCTCCGCCGACCGCCAAGCCCGGCGGCCTCGGCTTCAAGTCCGGTGCGAAGTCTCCGGGTCGCAAGAACTAACAAACTGAACACCGACAACCAGTGAGGCGCGGATTCCCCGGAACCCGCGCCTCACTGCTTGTCTGGGCACCCGTACCTCCATACGGCCGGTTTTGATATCATGAAGTCGATAGTTTTGATATCTGGAGGTGGGCTATGTCCCGGACATTGATTGACATCGACGACGACGCGCTGAACCTCGCGGCGGAAGAGCTGGGGACCAAGACCAAGGTGGCTACCGTCAACGCGGCTCTGCGTGAAGTCGCGAATCGGCGTGCTGTCGCGAACATGTTGCAACAGTTCCGCGACAGTGACACCGACCTCTCACCCGAAGGAATGAAGGGGGCTTGGCGCTGAGGACCATATTCATGCTGGCGGACAAATCTGCCATCGAGTGGGTTCTCCGCGACCCCGCTGCCGCAGCGGATTTCCATGCTGTCACCAAGAAGCCGGGCACCCTCGTCGCGGCATGTCACCTCACCGCGCTGGAGGTCGGGTATTCGGCCCGCTCGTTAGCGGACTATTCCGCGAAGATCGGGCATCAGAAGTCGCTGGTGTGGCTGCCTGTTACCGAGGAGGCGATGGATCGAGCCCTGGCGGTGCAGGGCCTCCTCGCCGAACGCGGTGCTCACCGCCTCCCGATCCCCGACTTGATCACTGCTGCGACAGCGGAAGTGCACGGCGCAACCATCATGCATGTCGACAGCGACTACGAAACGATCGCTGAGATCACCGGCCAGCCCCACCACCGTCTCCCGACGGGTTGATTCGCGCCGGAACAACCGGTGGCGGACAAGCAAAAGGCCGGTAGCGCGAACGCTACCGGCCTTTTGTGGCTGCTCTACTGCCTACTACTGATCGCGTGAGTACATGGGTAACTTCCCGACCACCTCTCAGTCGCGGCGCAGGTGACGTAGGGCCGAGAGCTCACGGTCGAGCTCCGGACGACACGCTGAAGTCGCGGAGAGGCGGGACAGTCAGTTGGTGCGGACCGACAGACCGGGGTTGTCCGAGAGGACGACGGTCAGGGGCTGGGCGAACAGCTGGGGGGTGTCGCCGGTGATGGCGCCGATGATGTTCGGGATCTCGCAGATGGGGAAGTCGGCGACCGAGGACGCGCTGGAGATGCCGAGGGCAAGGCGGCCGGTGACGATGGCGCCGCCGGAGTCGCCGGGGAGGGCGCAGATATTGGCCGAGAAGCTCTGGGTGAGCTGGCGGTCGCCGACCTGGACGGTCTGATCGATGCCGTTGATCACGCCGCAGCTGAAGCCGGTGCGAGCACCGGACTTGCAGACGGGGGCACCGACCACGGGGACGGCCACGCCGTCGACGGCGATGGGGGCGTTGCCGGGGACACGGACCAGGTTGTTCTCGAAGCGGGCGCGCGCGTTGTCGTTGACCCGGATGATCGAGTAGTCCTGCTCGCCGAGCACCGACTTCTGGAAGGTGCCCAGCTGGGCACCGGCACGGTCGCCGTTGACCTCGTACACGGCGGCCGCGTTGCCGGTGCCCGCAGCCTCGAGGTCGGGGTTGCAGTGGCCCGCCGAGATGTTGATGACGTTGCCCGCGCGGTCGGTGCCGTTGAAGCCGAGCGAGCAGCGCAGCGAGCTGCGGCCGATCACGGAGGCGTAGCCGTCGCCGCCCGCCAGCGCGCCGTTGCCGTCACCGGCGACGGGGGTGGCGGACAGGTCGATCCGCTCGCCTGCCACCGGCGGAGCGGTGACGATGACGCGGGAGGGGTCGATGAAGCTGGGCAGCGGGAGCCCGGCCTGCTGCACGCGCACCGCGATCGAGTTGTTCACGGTGTCGACGACGACGCCACGCACCAGCGCGGAGATCTCCGGCGGTGCGGCGGCGAGCCAGTTCTCGAAGGCGGTCTTCTCGCCGCGCAGGGTGGACTCGCTCTTGGCGACGTTGCGGACCTCGAAACCGGCCGACTGCGCGGCTTCGCGGGCCTGGTCGGTGCCGGGGCCATGCGACAGCGCGACGACGGCGTTGCCCTGGTCGTTCAGCCAGGAACCGGCGAAGACCTGCGGGAACTGACGCTGCGCGGTGGTGGAGAACGCGGCAACCTGCTGCGCGACATCGGCGCGGCGCAGGTACTCGTCGGGGGAGATCTTCAGATCTCGGGTGACCGCCTCGATGAGCTGGGCGGGCAGATCTGCGGGTGCGGGCTGCGCATCGGCAACCGCCATCGTGGGGCCGAACAGCAGAAACGCCGCCGAAGCGGCGAGTACGGATTTCCGAGCTCTTCTCGAGCTTCGCGCGGACGGGGTACGACCCATACGTGGCAGGAGCATGATCCGAACTATATGGGCTCGAGCGACTTATGCCTACTCGGACCGGGCAAGAGATTTCGCTCACCCGGTCCGGTCGGTGATTTGTCCCCGTTCAGCCCGCGTTGGGCTTGGTGCGCACCATGATTCCGCTGCCGACGCCGCCACCGGAGGTCGCCTCGATATCGGCCAGAATGGGCCGGATCGGGATGCCGAGGGAGGCGGTGCCGCCGTAGGGGGCGAGCTGGGTGTTGGCTTCGGTGCAATTGGGCGCGGCCGAGGCGTTCGAGCCGCTGGTGATGCCGAGGGCGAGCGTGCCGGAGACGATGGCACCGCCGCTGTCACCGCCGAGGGTGCAGGCGGTGCTGGCGAAACCGCGGATCGTCTTGCTGACGCCCGCCTCGGTGAACAGCTGGGTCTCCACGTGGTCGGCCGAGACGAAACCACAGGTGAAGGTGGAGGACTGGCCGGTCTTGCAGACCGGTGCGCCGGTGACGGGTTCGGCGGTGCCGGTGAGCGTCAGGGTGGTGCCTTCGGCGCCGCGCACCCGCGGCTGGTCCATGCCCGCGTTCACCGCGCGCTCGTTGAGCTTGATCACCGAGTAGTCGAGCGAGGCGGCGCCGCCCAGCACGGAATGGGTGAACGAGCCGACCTCGGGACTGTTGGGGATATCGCGCACGTTCGGTACGTAGACCGCGGCAGAGCCGCCGCCGTCGATATTCGGATTGCAGTGGCCCGCGGAGATATTGAGCGCGTTGCCCGCGGCGTCGGTGCTGTTGAAACCGAACGAGCAGACATCGACGCCACGCAGGTCGGCGTCGTGCAGGTCCTTCTTCGCGGTGATGTAGGTGTCGCCGCCCATCGGCTTGTACTCCACCGGACCGCCGCCGCCGGGCGAGAGCACCACCTTGATGGTGGCGATCAGGGTCGGCAGGTTGAGCATGTGGCCGGTGGGGGTGTTGGCCACGTTGAGCACCAGCTGGCTGTTGAGCGCGTCGATCGCGATCGAGCTGATCGGCGCGGAGATCGCGGGCGGCAGGCTCGCGATCCACTGACTCAGTTGCACCAGCGCGCCTTCCAGTCCGCCGGCCGAGATCGGCGCGAGGTGGGCCTGGTAGCCGTCGGCGGTGACGAGCTTGCCCGCCTCGGCATCGGTGGTGGCGACGACGGCCTTGCCCTCCGGCGTGAGCCAGGCACCGGCGAACGTGTCGGGGTTCGCGGCGCGGAAATCGTTCGCGTAGTCGCGCAGCTGCTGGGCGCGCGCGGCACGATCGAGGTACTGGGCGGGGGTCATCCCGAGATCACGCGAGAGCGCGGTCACCAGCTCGCCGGGCAGCGCATCAGCGGAAAGTTGTAGTGGCGCAGGAGGTTCCGATGACGCAATACCGGATCCGAGCAGGGGTGCGAGTAGAACAGTCGCGGCGAACCCGGCGGAGGCTGCCTTGACCGCGGCGCGACGCGCCACCAGCTTGCGCATGAAATCCCTTCGTCTACAACCAGTGACCGAGAACACCGCCGGCGGCGATCATGTCGGTCAGCGCATCACTCTAACAGCGTGTCTGGAAACCTGGATGGTCTCCGGACACCGCCCTTCTCGGGCGTCGTCGGTTCACGCCACCAGCGTGGTGTGAACCTCGGTTCCCGCGTCATCCGGGCCGGTTTCACCGACACCCATGAGGTGTCGGTCAGCGCCTTCCCGTCGGCGGACATTGGTAACCCGGCCTCCTGCTCGGGGGTCCGGGGATCGTGAAAGGTTCTGGTTGATCGTCGGCCAAAGTGCGAGGTTGACCGCCGCGTTGTGGTCACGGTCGGCGCGAAACCCGCAGACGCATACAAACACGCGATCCGCCAACGACAGCGTCGGGTTGAGTGTGCCGCAAGCCGAGCACCGTTTACTCGACGGATACCAACGATCCGCCACGGCGACTTCGCCAGCACGCCATTGCTGCTTGTAAACCAACAGCCGGGCGAAGTCGGCCCAGCCGACATCGCTGATCGCACGCGCCAAACGACGGTTGCCGAGCATCCCCGCCACGTTCAAGTCTTCGACAACGAGCCGGTCGTGAGCCTTGACCAACTGGTTAGCGACCTGATGAGCGAAATGACGACGAATATTCGCGACCTTGTGATGGTGGCGGGCCAGCCGGGCGACCGCCTGCCGATGGTTGAGGGATCCTTGCTGTTTCCGGCACACCGACTTCGCGAGCTGTCGTTGCCGATCCAGTCCCGCGGCCAGTGGTTTGGGAGCGGTGTCGATGTGGACGACCTCGGTACCGTCGGCGTTCGCGGCGACAACGAACGCGTTCAACCCGCGGTCGATCCCGACCCAACCACCGTCATCGCCATGTTCGCGGGGCCGGTGATGGTGAGCTGTGTGTAGATCGGATGCTTCGGCAGTCAGGCTGATCCACCAGCGTCGCGCCCGATAGGAGACGGTGGCGGAGAGGATCTTCGCCCGGCCTTTGGTGAGCATTCGCCGCAACCGGCGGGTGTCGTCGCGCACCCGGAGTGCGCCGATCCCGGGCAACGTCACAGAGCGGACTGTGCCCTGGTCACCGACTCGAATCGCCGCCCGCCCCGCCTTGGTGTGTTTGTTGCGGATCCGGAACGCCGGAACAGTTTTGTCTTTTTTCTTGAATCGGGGAAACCCGACCCGTCTACCCGCGCGTTTACCGGTCCGAGAGTCGGAGAACGCGGTCAGCGCACGACCGCAGTCGACGGCGGCTTCCTCGAAGACTTGTTGGCACACTTCGGTACGCCACGCCAGCCCGGTCACTCGCACTTCGGTGACCCCGGCCGCGTTGACCGCGAAGATCCGTCCTGCGGCTTCGGTCTTCTTCCAGGTGTTGAACGCGTTGATCAGATCGAACCTGGTCCACGGGACCGGAGACTCTGGGCAGCTTTTGCGTGTGGTGAGCGCGGTCTTCACGAAATGCAGGCTTTGATTGAACGCGAACCTGGCCGCCCCGGCGTGCCGGGCGAGCACGACGGACTGCTCGACCGTGGGATCGAGGCAGTACCGGAAAGTCGTGTGACGGCTCATCGTCGACGAGTGTGACACAGGCCACCGACACGCTTCGTGCGTGCGCTCCCTCGGAATGCGTTGAGAACGTATCTGAAATGCACGCTCGCCCAGCTGGCGCGGTTACGGTCCCGCTGCTGGATTCAGCGGTAACCCGGGATCCTCATGGGCTCGGGGAGAGTGCCCGGCGGGTAGGTCCCGAAGGGCAGCCGAGGGCGGGTGGGGGAGGGGGCCGGGGTGGTCGACGGCGGGGTGGTCGTCGGTTCCGGGGTGGTCGTCGGTGGCGCTTCGGTGGTGGTCGTCGGTTCCGGCTCGTCGGTGGTCGTGGTGACCGGCGCGGGCGTGGTCGGTTCGATGACCGGCGGTGGGGGCGGCGCGGGTGCGGAAGTAGGGGGCAGGGTTTCCGGGCGGGCATCGGAAATCGTCGGGGGCGTGACTGTTTCGGGATCGCGGATCAGCACCGAGACCGCGACACCGCCGAGCAGCAGGCCGATGAGCGCGGCGGCGGCGATCAGGAAGGGCGTTTTACTGCGGGCGGGTTTCGCGGCGGGCACCACCGCGGGCTCAGCGATCGGCTCGGGTGCGATCGGCGCCATCGCCTTCGTCGGCAGGGGTGAGACCGGCAGCGCCGCCGAATAGGCCTGCGCGATCGCCACGGGCTGCTGCAGCGCGGGCATCACATCGGTGGCGACCGTGGCGTTCTCGGTGACGATCGGATCGGGCGGGGTCGCGCCCGCCGGGGTCGCCAGCACCGCGACCAGCGCGGCCTGGGCGGCGGCATTGGCGAAGGTCTTGCCCGGATCGGCGCCGTCGGTGGGCTGGGGCAGTTCGTCCTCGCCGAGCAGGGCCACCGACTTCAATCCCAGATAGTCCAGTGCCTCGCGCACGCCACGCACGACCTCGGGCGACCAGCCCGCGGGGTGGGTCGCGTAGAACTCGGCGGGACCGCTGAGGTGCTCGGTGGTGAGATCGATCAGGCAGAACATGGCCGTCGCGAGCAGGTCTTCGGCGCGGTAGGCCTCGCCGCCGTCGACATCGACACCGGCCGGGTCACCGATCGCGCGCACGAAACCGGCGATCGAGTGGGCGTGTCCGGTGGGCGCGGGTCCGCCGAGGGCGGCGTCACCGTCGTCGGACATGTGCAGGACCGAAGCACGCTCGATGACCTGGACCGTGCCGTCCTCGGTGACCACCGCGGCGATGCATTCGTCATCGGCGATACGCAGGCCGACCCCAGTGGCCATCGGCGGAACACCCCTCATTTCGGCGTCGACATCGTCCGCGCGAGTCACACCAGCAATTGGCCGTGTCCCATCGCGCGCAGCATTGACAGTAATTCCGATCGTGAGCGCGCGCCTAGTCGACGTCGGATTCGCGCGACGTGATGCTCCACGGTCTTCGCGGAAATGTACAGCCTCGCGCCGATCTCGCGATAGGTCAGACCGAGCAGGACCAGCTCGGCCACCTCGCGTTCGCGGTCGCTGAGCGTGCCCGCCTCGCTGGTCAGCGGCGCGGCGGGTGCCTGCGGCAGCGGTTGAGTGGTCGGCCGCGGCGTTTCGACCGGCTGGGCTTGGGCGCGCACCGAGCGCGCGAGCTTGAGCAACGCGGTGGCGGTCGTCGAATCGCCCGCCGCGAGGGCGGCCTCACTGGCCAGGCGGGCGGCATCCCAGGTGAGACCGAGTTCGGCCAGCGCCGACACCGCGGCCTGAACATCGGCCGCCACCACCTGCCCGCGCAGCACGAGCACCCAGGTGCGCCCGGCGTCGGCCAGCACGCCTGCCTGCCGGTCACCCGCTTCTGCTGACGTCTTCAACGCGTGGGCGTGCGGCAGCAGCGTGCTCGGCGACTCGTCGGCCAGCGCGGCCTGCACCCCGTACCAGTGGAAGGAATTGGTCCAGGCCGGCGCGCGGCCCAGCTTGCGCACCAGCGCCCTTGCCGCGGCGACGAGCGGCTCGATCGGGCGCACATCGCGGAGGCGGACGCCCGCCAGCCACAGTTCGCCGATCGGCAACAGACTCAGCAGGTCGGCTTCCAGTTCGTCGAACAGTGGGCAGGCCGCTTGCCACGCGCGAGCCAGGACCGCGTGATCGCCGCCGCGGCGGGCCAGACCCACGGTGAGGGCATGGGCGAGGAGTTGATCGCGTGGCGCGAGGGCGGGGATGTCGATTTCGGCGAGGGTGCTCGCGGCGCGGCGTTCGTCGCCGCCGAGCAGCGCGGTCCACGCGGTGAGTACCGGAAGCTGGCGGCCACCGCCCATGCCCGCCGCCCGGCGCAGCGCGTCACCGGCGCGGCGGGGCTCGCCGCTGCCGAGACAGAGCAGGGTGGCGATCGAGACAGCGGAGCAGGGCAGATAGCGATCATCGACGTTGTCGGTGTTGCCCGCTTGGATCAGCGCGGAGATCGCCGTGACCGTGCCGGTTCCGTGCGGGTCGAGCGATTCGTCGAGCGCACCCGCGATCAGCCGGGCGCCCGCGTCGGCCTCGGTCGGCGGCCAGTGCCGTGCGGATTCGGACATGCGCGCGGCGGCGGCCTGTTCACCGGCCAGGGTGAGGACCATGGCCGCGGGCGCCCAGTCGGCGCCGATTCGCTCGGGTCCGAGCCAGTTGTACAGTCCGGCCGCACGGCTCACCAGGCCTCGTCGGGTGAGCACGCCCGCACAGATTCGTACCGCGGCGACGAGTTCGGTGCGTGCGATGTTGTCCGCGGTCAGCAGCGGTTCGGCCAGGCGGAGCGCGGTGTCGGTGTCACCCGCGTGCGCGGCGGCCTCGGCCCAGCGCACCGCGATCGACTCCACCGGGGCGCCCGCCGCGGCCGCGGCCGCGTAGCAGCGGGCCGCCTGATCCGACTTCTCGGCTGTGCGGCAGAGGAACTCGGCGAGCCGGGCGTCGACGACGCCGGACTCGGCCAGGATCAGTGCCGTGCGATCGCGCAGCAGACCGGCGTCGAGGCGCGCGGTGAGCAGCCTGCGCTGCACATCGACGTAGCGGCGATCGCCGAGCAGCGTCCGCAGCGGACCGACGGCGGGCGAGAGGAGCAGGTCGGCATCGGTGACCAGCGCGCCCGCCCTGGCACGGTCGATCAGCTCGTGCGCGGTGGCGGTGTCGACCCCGAGCACCTCGGTGAGTTCGGTCGCGTCCAAACCGGTTCCGGTCGCCGCGATGACCAGTGTTTCGAGCAGTTCGGGTTCGATCGACTCCAGCAGCGACCTGGTCCAGGCGGTGACGGCTTCGTTGACCGCTGTCTCGCAGGTCTCGAGCGTCGCCCCGCGGGCACCGGCCAGTGCCGCGACGACACCGCCGGGAATTCCCGCCGTCAGCTGATGGATGTGCGACGCGAGCGGCTGGGAAACGGCCACGCCGAGTTCCCTGGCGAACGAGGTGATGTGGGCACTACCCAGTGCCCGCAGATCCACTGTGCGGCCGTTGCGCGCCACCGCGTCGGCCAGCGCGCGCAGCCGGGGATCGTGTGGGCGAGGCTGGGTGGTCAGCACGACGGAGCGTTGCCCGGTTTCGATTGCCGTACAGAGTGCGTGAAGCTCAGCATCGCTGTAGCGGTGGACATTGTCGACGACGAGCACTGCCCGGTCGGGAACCCGGTTCTCGCCGTGGTCGGCGGATTCGACGACCGGTATGCCGCGGCCACGCAAGTGTGCGCGAATGGCGTTGAGCAGGAACGATTTCCCGGTTCCGGCCCGGCCGCGGATCAACAGCAGCACCGTCTGCTTGGCGGCGGTGTCGAGATCGCGGAAAACGGTTCGGGCGTGCGGGAAGGTCTCGTGGGCGATCTCAGCCACCGTTGCCTCCGAGGACCCGGCCCGGCAGTTGCGTGCCTGATTCGAGGGTCTCGTCGACCGCGCCGCCCACGCCGTCGAGCAGACCACCGGGGTCGACCTTGATGGTGGGAACCTGCGGCCGGGTTGGTGCGGGAGCAGGTGCCGGAGCGGGGGCAGGAGCCGGAGCGGGAGCGGGAGCTGGTGCGGGGGCAGGAGCCGGAGCCGGCGCTGGGGCTGGGGCGGGTGCGGGGTCCTGCCCAGCGGGCGGCGGTTGCTGCGCGGCGGGACCTGGCTGGCCTGCGGGCGCCGGTGTTCCGTCGGCGGGTGCTCCCGCGGCGGGTGCTCCCGCGGATGCCGGAGTTCCCGCCTCGGGCGTGCCGCCAGGAGTCCCCGCGTCGGTCGTGCCGACCGGGATCGCACCCGACGGCGCCGCGGTGCTGGTCGCGCCTGGCCTGGCGGGGTCGGTGACCACGGAGTTCGTGGCATTCGCTGTTCCGGCCGCGCCGCCCGTGCTGGTCGTCGCGGGTACACCGGGGACCGGTGGGGCGCCGGTGGTCGCGGCGGGTCCGGTGGGTGAGAACTGTGTGGCGCCACCGAGAGCGAGGGTGCCGGTGGCCAGCGCGGCCATGGTCAAGGCCGCCGCCGCGACGATCGCCGAGCGTTTGGCCGTGAACATCTTGGTCCGGACGGGCTCGGACGGTGGCAGCGCGAGTTCCTCGACGACCGGTGCCGCGGCCGCTGCCGCCGGTGCCACCCGCACTACCGGGATGGCCACGGTGGGCACGCTGATCGCGGCGACGTCGAGGGCGATCTCGGCCGCGCCGTGTGCCGCACAGGTCGCCGGGTCGGCGCAGGCGATCACGGGCAGGCCGAATTCGGTGGAGATCAGCTCGGCGACCAGGGGGATCGCGCCACCGCCACCGGTGAGCAGTACCTGGCTGATATCGCCGAGGGTGAGTTCGGCGCGGCGCACCGCGTCCTGGAGCAGGCTCATCGAGTCGAGCAGGATCGGACGCAGCAGATCTTCGAGTTCGCCCCGGGTCAGTCGGACCTGTTCGGTGTGGACGGAAGGGCTGAGCATGCCGACCGGAATCGCCGTCGCGGTAATTCTGGAAAGTTCTTCTTTCGCAATTCCGCAGCGTTTCCGCAATGCTGACAATTCGTCTTCGACAACGGGATCGAATGGATCGATATCGTTTCCGTCCAGAACATTTGCCAGCACGTAGCGCATGGTCAGCAGGTCGAATTCCGAACCGGCGATCGCGGTACTGTGCGCCGGGGCGCCGAGCAGCCCGGCCTGCTCGCCGGTACGCAGGACGGTCACCGTCAATCCACCGGCGCCGAGGTCGTATACGACCAGCGCGCCGTCGTCGAGTGGTCCGTGCTCGATCTCGTATCGGCGCACCGCGGCCAGCGGCTCGGGTACCAGCGTCACCTCGGGCAGACCCGAGCGCGCGAGCGCGGACCTGGCCGCCTCGACGGTCTGCTCCGGCCACCATGCCGGGCAGCACGCGACGGTGGTCGGCGCGTCGGTGGCGGTGCCGGCGAGTTCGGCTATCAGCGCGCTGGTCGCGGCGGCGACCAAATCGGCCGCGTCGTGGGTGGAACCGTCCTCTGCCAGCAGATCTACCGGATCGCCGACTCTGGACAAGTAGTCGTCGACGACCACTCCGCGACGATGGCGCGTCGTGTCGGCGAAGCTCACCGATCCGTCGGCGCCGAGCAACAGCGCGCTGCGGTGTGCGCGAACAGTGGCTCCGGTCCCGTCGGCCGTCGTGGCCACGGCGACCGAATTCGCCGCTCCGACAGTGATGCCGAGCGCCAGACGCTCTGTCATGTGACAACCCCGTTCGCAGGACTTCCGGTGGACCGGTAACGCTTGTGTACAGCGAGATCGCCGATGGCGGGCGTCCCATCCGATCTGTCGGTTGCTGGGGAGCAGCTGTTACCTGCGATGGGACAAGTACGGGGAAATTCCCCTAATCGGCGGTGGGCCCCTAATGGGGCACCCCGGCGTGAACTAGGTATTCGCCCCGTTACCTGTAACGACGGACCCACCTAGCGTGAAAGACATTCCAACGACAAACAGATCGGGCACCACCGCCCATGATCTGGAGGAGCTGATCTCGATGACACCGAACGCGATTCTGGAGTTCATCCTCAATCTGCTGCGCGACCCGGAGGCCGCGGCAAGTTACTGCGCCAACCCCTGCCTTGCGCTCGCTGAGGCAGGCCTGGTGGTTACCCCGGAGGATATCTCCGCGGTCGCCCCGATGGTGGCGGAATCCGCACTGGTCAGCGGCGGCTCCCAGCTGCAGGCGATCGTGGCTGCCGGCGCTGCGGCGAGCACCAGCGCGGCCCTCGCCTCCACCGCGACAGCCGCCGCCGCCGTCACAGCGGCCGCAGCAGCCGACGCCGATGTCGACCTCGGCCTCGATGTCGGCCTCGGCGCCGTAGCCTCGGTCGTCGCCGAAGCCGCCGCGCAGGTCGGGGCAGGCCTCGACGTCGCACTGAACGCCGTCACCGGCGCCAACGTGAACGCCGATCTCGGCGCCGACCTGTCCGCCGGTCTGACCGGCGCCCTCGGCGCAGGCCTCGGCCTGACCGGCGCGATCGACAGCGCGGCAGACCTCGGCGCGAACCTCGGCGCAGGCCTCAACGGCGCTCTGAATGGTGCGGTCGGCGTCGGTGGCGATCTTGCTGCCGGCCTCGGTGGTGCTCTGAATGGTGCCGTCGGCGTCGGTGGCGATCTTGCTGCCGGCTTGGGTGGTGCTCTGAATGGTGCGGTCGGCGTCGGTGGCGATCTTGCTGCCGGCTTGGGTGGTGCTCTGAATGGTGCGGTCGGTGCGGGTGGCGATCTTGCTGCCGGCTTGGGTGGTGCTTTGAATGGCGCGGTCGGCGTGGATGGCGATCTCAGCGGCGCCCTGAACGGCGCAGTTGGCGTGGGTGGCGATCTTGCAGCCGGCCTCGGTGGTGCCCTCAATGGCGATCTCGCCGCTGGCCTGGGCGGTGCGCTGAATGGTGCAGTCGGCATCGGTGGCGATCTCGGTGGTGCATTGAATGGTGCGGTTGGCGCGGGTGGCGATCTCGCTGCTGGCCTCGGGGGTGCTTTGAATGGCGCGGTCGGTGTGGGTGGCGATGGAGCTTTGAACGGTGCGGTTGGCGCGGGTGGCGATCTTGCTGCCGCCCTCGGTGGTGCCCTCGATGGCGATCTCGCTGCTGGTCTGGGCGGTGCGCTGAACAGTGGAGTCGACGCAGGTGGCGATCTCGGTGGTGCCCTGAACGGTGCAGTTGGCGTGGGTGGAGACCTGTCTGCCGGCCTCGGCGGTGCCCTGAACGGCGTGACGGGTGTGGGCGCCGGGCTCGGTGCGGGCCTCGATGGTTCGGTCGGCGCTGATGCGGACCTCGGTGCTGGGCTCGGTGGTGCCCTGAATGGCGTGACGGGTGTGGGTGCCGGGCTCGGTGCGGGCCTCGATGGTGCGTTGAGTGGTGCGGTCGGCGCTGGGCTCGATGGTGCGTTGAATGGCGCGGTGGGTGCGGGCACAAATCTCGAAACCGGATTGGACGCGGCCCTCGATGGTGCGGCTGGTGCCGGGGTCGGCCTTGGCGGTGTGCTCACCGGTGCGGCTGGTGCGGGTGCCGACCTCAGTGGTGCGCTGTCGGGTGCGGTCGGTGCGGGTGCCGGTCTCGGTGGTGCGTTGTCTGGCGCCGCTGGTGCAGGTGCTGGTCTCGGTGGTGCGTTGTCGGGTGCGGTCGGTGCGGGTGCTGGTCTTGGTGGTGCGTTGACCGGGGCTGTCGATGCGGGGGGCGATGTCGCCGGTGGCTTGGATGGCGCGGTCGGGGTTGGTGGCGATGTCGCTGCTGGGCTCGGCGGTGGCCTCGATGCCGGGCTGAGCGGTGCGACCGGCGCGGTGGGTGGACTGGGGGCAGGCGTCAGCGGTGGGCTCGGGGCGGCGGCGAACGCGGGGGCGCAGGCCGCGGGTGGGCTCGGTGCTGCCGCGACCACCACGGCGATCACCGGTCTCGATGGTGTGGTCGGCGCGGGTGGGGACTTCGGCACCGGCCTGGAGACCGGGTTCGGCGGTGCCGCGTCGGCGGGTACCGGTCTGATCGGTGGCTTCACCGGTGGGGCGAGCGGCGAGTCGGGTGCCGGCTTCGGTGTCGACGGACTGGTCACCGGCGGTGGTGGCGCCCAGGTCACGACCGGGTTGGAGTCAGCGGTGTCCACCACGACGGGCATCGGCCTGACCACCGGCCTGCAAGGCGGTCTCGGCACCGCCGCGACTCTCGGCACCGACGTCGCGGGCTCGGTCACTTCGGGTGCGCAGGCAGGGTTGACCGGTGCTGTCGAATCGGGTGTTGGTTTGGCTGGTGGTGCGCAGGCTGGTTTGGGCGGGTTCGCCGAGACAGGTGCGGGTCTGGGCGGTGGTGCGCAGGCTGGTTTGGGCGGGTTCGCCGAGACAGGTGCGGGTCTGGGCGGTGGTGCGCAGGCTGGTTTGGGCGGGCTCGCCGAGACCGGTGCCGGCCTGACTGGATCGGCGGCCGGTGGTGCACAGGTGGGTCTGAACGGTGCTGCGGATGTCGGCGCCGGACTCGCGGGTTCCGCTGTCGGCGGTGCGCAGACAGGGTTGAGTGGCGCCGCGGCGACCGGAGCGGACCTGACCGGCGGTGCCCAAGCCGGAACCGGTCTCGAGACCGGACTCGGCGCAGGACTGTCGGGCGCGGCTACCGGCGGTACCCAGGTGGCGGGCGGCCTCGCGTCCGCCTTCGATGGTTCCGCGCAGGGCAGCACCGCCGCGACCGGCGGCCTCACCGGCCAGACCACCGCGACGTCGACGACTCAGGCCGACGCGTCCGGCGCGACCACGCAGGGCGCGGTCACCACCGCGGCCGACACCTGGTCCGCGGTCGACGTATCGAGCGCATTCGGTTCCGGCCTGCACGGTTCCAGTCTCGGCGGTACCGAGGCGTCGCTGTTCGGTGAATCGAGTACCGTCACCGATACCGGTGCCGACGTGCACACCGACGGACTGTTCCACTGAGCGAAACGGGCGCTGCGATGGCGATTCTCGCACCGAACGCTGTGCCGCTGACGACGGTGTTGTCCGACACCGTCGCGGCGGCACACGCCGCGGGCCGCGATGACCTGGTCGGACGCCTCGAGAAGGTGGCCGAGCGGGTACGCGACCCGCGGCACCGGATCGTCGTCACCGGGCAGCTCGGTCAGGGCAAGAGCCGGTTCGTGAACGCACTGCTCGGGTTGGATGTGTGCCGGGTCGGCGACGACGCGACCACCATGCTGCCCCTGCAGCTGTCCGACGGCGCGCAGCAGCGCGCGTACCTGGTGCTCGCCGCGCCGGGTACCGACGAATCGCGGGTGGAGATCCCGTTCGACGAGATCGGCGACATCGATGCCCGCAGCCCACTGGCGCAGGGCAGACAGGTCGTCCGGATCGAGGCCGAGCTCCCCAGCCAACTGCTGGCCGACGGCATCGTCCTGATCGATACCCCGGGCGTCGGCGGACACGGAAGTGCTTGCGCCGCAGGTGTACTCAGCCTCGCCGCGGCCGCCGACGCGGTGCTCGTGCTCTCCGATGCCTCCACCGAGCTCACCGAACCCGAGCTCACCTTCGTCCGGCAGATCCGCGAAATGTGTCCCGCCGTCGCCGTCCTGCTCACCAAGACCGACCTGTACCCGCACTGGCGCCAGGTGCTCGAAGCCGACCGCGCCCATCTGCTGCGCGCGGAAACCGATGTCACCTTGATCCCGGTGTCGGCGCTGCTGCGCGCGCACGCCCTGCGACTGCAGGACGCGGAGCTGGGCATGGAGTCCGGTTTCGGCGTGCTGTTCGGTTTCCTGCGGGATCGGGTGGTCGCCCGCGATCAGGCGGTCACCCGGCAGGCAGTGGCTCGCGAATTACATTCGGCGGCAGAACATCTGGCTTTGGTGCTGGGCAGCGAGCTGGTCGCGCTGCGCGATCCGGCCAGCGGCACGGCCGCGGTCAACGAGCTGAAGTCGGCCCGCGCCGCCGCCGAGGACTTGCAGCGACGGACCGCGACCTGGCAGCAGACCCTCACCGATGGCATCACCGATCTCGTCGGCGACGTCGACCACGACCTGCGCGACCGCCTGCGCGGCATCGCCCGCACCGGCCAGGAGTGGATCGACGAGAACGACCCGGGCAGGCATTGGGGCGCGATCACCGAATGGCTCACCGGCACCGTCGACACCGCGCTCGGCGACAACCTGCTGCTCACCCACCACAGAGCCGAACTGCTCGCCGAACGGATCGCGGGCCACTTCCATGAGGTCGGCGCGGTCGAGCTGCCGGAGGTGCGCGCCGGGATGGACGACGAGAGCGGCCTGGTGAGCTCGGGTTCGCTGGCCGATCTCGAGCCGGATATCGGCTTCACGAGCAAGGTGCTGGTCGGCATGCGCGGCTCCTACGGCGGCGTGCTGATGATCGGTCTGGCCACGACCTTCGCCGGCCTGGCCATGCTGAACCCGATCTCGCTCGGCGCGGGCCTGATCGTCGGCGGCAAGGCCTATCGCGATGACAAGTCGGCCCGACTGGCGCGCCGCCGCATCGAAGCCAACGGCGAGGTGCGCCGGTTCCTGGACGACGTGGCATTCCAGGCGGCCAAGGACACCAAGGACCGGCTGCACCGCATCCACCGTGCGCTGCGCGACCATTTCGCCGGAGTGGCCGAGCGCAGCCTGCGCTCGATCGACGCTTCCCTGCGCGCCGCACAGGACGCGGCGGCGATGGCGGCCGCGCACCGCGCCGAGCGCACTGTGGTGCTGGAACGCCAACTGCACGCGGTCGCCGAGCTGCGCCGTTACGCGGAATCGATGCAGGTCGAACTGAGACGGGCCGACGGTACGGTATCTGGGTGACCCACCGTTTCGACACCGCCGCGCCCGGCGACCGGACCACACTACCGATCCTGGCCGAAGCGCACGAGCTGATCGGCGCGGCGGCGCGGATGTTCGGCCGCGACGAGTACGCGCGCACCCTGCTCGCCGAATGCGAGTACCGCTTGCGTGAGCCGCTGCGCGTCGCGCTGGCCGGTTCGATCAAGGCGGGCAAGTCGACGTTGCTGAACGCGCTGGTCGGCCAGGCGGTCGCCCCGACCGATGCCACCGAGTGCACTCGCGTCGTCACCTGGTACCGCGACGGCGCCACCCCCACGGTCACCGCCCACGCGGCCGATGGCTCGCGCGCGAATGTGATCGTGCGACGCGGTAGCGGCGCGCACGGACTCACCTTCGACCTGAACGGCCTGCGCTGGGATGCGCGCGGCCCCCGCGAGGTCGACCATCTCGAGGTCGGCTGGCCGTCGCAGGCTTTGTCGCAGACCACGATCATCGACACCCCCGGCACCTCGTCGCTGTCGCGTGAGGTGTCGCTGCGCACCGCGCGGCTGCTCACTCCCGCTGACGCCCAGGACGATTCGCGGACAGGCGCCGCGCCGATCTCGGTGTCCGGCGCCGACGCCGTCGTCTATCTGCTGCGCCGTCTCGATGCCGCCGACGTGCGCTTTCTCGAGCAGATCGGTGCGGGCGCCGGTGGTGCGGGCCCGCTCGGCGTGATCGGGGTGGTCTCGCGCGCCGACGAGATCGGTTCTGGCCGCATCGACGCGCTGCATTCGGCCCGCGATGTCGCCGCCCGGTTCGCCGGCGAGCTGGAACGAACCGGCCTGTGCCAGGCGGTGATTCCGGTGGCAGGTTTGCTCGCGTTCGCCGCTTCGACGCTGCGGCAGCCGGAGTTCGCGGCGTTCGAGGCGCTGTCCGCGGTGCCCGCGGAGGACCTCGGGATCGCGTTGCTCTCGGCGGACCGATTCGCCCGCGCCGATATCGCGTTGCCGGTCGCCCCCGAACTGCGTGCGCAGCTGGCGGATCGCTTCGGCTTGTTCGGTATTCGCATGGCCACCATGCTGATTCGACTCGGCGTCCGCGATTCCTCTTCGCTGGCAGCGGAATTGGCGGCCCGCAGTGGCATCGAGGAACTACGTTCGGTCCTCGAGGTCCAGTTCGGCCAGCGCGCCGAGGAGCTGAAGGCGCATTCGGCGCTGAGTACGCTGGACCGGATCCTGGCCGCTTACCCCGGCACCGAAGCAGATCGCCTGCGGCCGCGCGTGCGGGCCCGGCTCGCCGACGTACACGGTTTCACCGAGCTCCGGCTGCTCGGACGCCTGCGCACCGACGAATTACCCCTGCCCCCAACAGTTCTCGCCGACCTGCACCGCATTCTCGGCGGCGCGGGCGTGGCGGCGCATCTTCGCTTGGGGCTGTCCGCCGAGGCCGACCCGGATTCCCTGCGCGCCACGGCCTTCGCCGCCGTCCGTACCTGGCGAACGCGAGCCGCCCACCCGCTCGCCGACCAAGCCACCACCACCGCGTGCCGTGCCGCGGCCCGCAGTGCGGAAGGAATTCTAGCCGAATTCCGCGCCTGAATATCGAATATCAATTCGATGTGAGATGCGGAATCGTTATTCGCTACGCCGGGTTATGTGTGTATTCTCCCGGCGATGCCCCTATCGGGACCGACACGCGTATTTGCGAAGAAGTTATCAAAAGGAATTCTATACGTGTCGGTGACTCGCCTTTCATTCCGTTTGGCATGGTGGGAGGCTGTAATCCGATGCATCGTTCACCGGAATCGTCAGGTAGCACCCTTCTTGACCGTCGTTGAGGTTTCTCACGACGAATTCACCTCGGAGGCGTCATGGCTAATTTCGATAATCGACCGCAGCAGCCGAAGAATCAGCCGCTGAACGTGACGGATAATGTCGTCGACCACCCTTACACCGTGCAGCGGCTGGTCGAGCAGCCAGTTGAGACGGTGGTGGACCGGCCGGTCACGATGGAGCGCCTGATCGAACGGCTAGTTGTCGACACCGTCGACAACGTGGTCGACCGGCCGGTGACCGTCAACCGCATGGTGGAACATCCAGTGGTGTCTGTGCACGACGACGTGGTCGACAAGCCCGTCACCGTCAACCGCATGGTCGAGCATCCGGTGGTCTCGGTGCACGACGACGTAGTCGACAAGCCCGTGACCATCAACCGCCTGGTAGAGCGGCCGGCCGTGCACATCGTCGACGAGGTTGTGGACAAGCCGGTGCGGGTGTCCCGCCGCATCGAACGGCCGGTGGTCAACGTCGTCGACGACGTCGTCGACAAGCCGATCGATGTGCACCGCCTCGTCGAGCACCCCATCGTCAAGATCGTCGACAAGGTCACCGATAAGCCGATCGATGTGCGGCGCAATGTCGAGCACCCGGTGGTCAACATCGTCGACAAGATCACCGATAAGCCCGTCGACGTGCAGCGACTGGTGGAGAAGCTGGTCGTCAACATCGTCGACAACGTGCAGACCCGGCCCACCGAGGTGCAGCGCCTGGTCGAGAATCTGATCGTCGATATTCGCGACAACGTGGTCGACAAGCCGGTCAAGGTCCAGCGTCGGGTCGAGAAGCCGGTGGTCTCGGTCGTCGACAAGGTCGTCGAAGTACCTGTCCAGCGCATCGTCGAACGGGTCGTCGAGAAGCCGGTGGACAAGATCATCGAGACGATCGTCGAGAAGCCGGTGGAGAAGATCGTCGAGAAGATCATCGAGGTGCCGGTCGAGAAGATCGTCTACAAGACCGTGGAGAAGCCGGTCGAGCGGATCGTCGAGGTGGTCGTCGAGAAGCCGGTAGTCAAGATCGTCGAGGTGCCGCGGGAAGTGCTCGTGGAGCGAATCGTGGAGAAGCCGGTCGAGAAGGTCGTCGATCGTGTCGTCGAGAAGGTCGTGGAGCGGCCCAACATCGTCGAGAAGGTGGTGGAGAAGCCGGTCGATCGCGTGGTCGAGAAGGTCGTGGAGCGGCCCAACATCGTCGAGAAGGTGGTGGAGAAGCCGGTCGATCGCGTGGTCGAGCGGGTGGTCGAGAAGCCGCATGTGGTCGAGAAGGTGGTGGAGAAGCCGGTCGACCGCATCGTGCAGAAGGTGGTCGAGAAGGTCAACCTGATCGAGAACATCATCGAGAAGCTGGTCGATCGGCCGGTTTCCCGGATTGTCGAGAAGCCCAACATCATCGAGAAGGTGATCGAGAAGCCGGTGGACCGCCCGGTCGCCAAGACGGTGGAGAAGCCCAACATCGTCGAGAACGTGATCGAGAAGATCGTCGACCGCATCGTCGATACCGTCGTGGAGAAGCCGCATGTTGTCGAGAACATCGTCGAGAAGCCGGTCGACAGGGTGGTCAACCGGGTCGTCGAGATGCCCAACATCATCGAGAAGGTGATCGACAAGCCGGTGGATCGGGTGGTGGAGAAGGTTGTCGAGCAGCCGAAGATCGTCGAGAAGGTGGTCGACAAGCCGGTGGAGAAGGTGTTCGAGAAGACCGTGCAGACCCCGATTCTCATCGAGAAGGTTGTCCACAAGGACGTCGAGATCGTCGAGGAGCGGGTGGTCGAGCATCCCATCGAAACGA
The DNA here is from genome assembly GCF_042720495.1 of Nocardia sp. NPDC058480. Taxonomy (NCBI): domain Bacteria; kingdom Bacillati; phylum Actinomycetota; class Actinomycetes; order Mycobacteriales; family Nocardiaceae; genus Nocardia; species Nocardia sp. NPDC058480. The sequence continues at coordinate 605,053 of NZ_JBHXMN010000003.1, forward strand.
TCGTCGAACGCATCGTCGAACGGCCGGTCTACAAGGAGGTCGAGCGGGTTGTCGAGAAGCCGGTGGAGAAGATCGTCGAGGTCGTCGTCGAGAAGCCGGTGATCGTGCACAAGTACGTGGAGCGCCCGGTCGAGCGGGTGGTCGAGCACCGTGGTGACACCACGTCCACGTTCGTCCACGAGTCGGAGGCGCAGGACAAGGACGTGCACGCGATCTATGTCGGTGACGGCCATCGGGCACCGCGCACGGAATGGGTGGAACGGTCGACCGGTGAGCACCCTGCCGACAACATCGCCGGCAATGGGCCGAAGGCCGGAGCTCACCGTGCCGATCCGGGCCAGCCGAGGAAGGACGTCCCGCCGAGCGACAAGAAGGACCGCCGTCATCGCCGTTGAGCCGGGCGGAATTCGAGATGCGTTTCACCGCTGCGGCGGCAACTCTGGAAGAGGAGTTATGAAAATGAGTATTCTCGCGCATTATCGCCGACCCGAAAACCATCGACGTAGCCGTATTCTCGCTATCGGTGGCATGACGGTGCTCGCTGTCGGGCTGCTCGGCCCCGCGCCGAGCGTTATGGCCCAGCCGAGCGCGGATGCGGTCAGTGCTATCGACGCCCGATACGAGGCCTTCGGTGGCGCCGGTTCACTCCTCGGTCAGCCGCTAGAGGCCGCGACCGAGCTGCCCGGCGGCGCTGAACGCGCCTATACCGGTGGATACATCTATTACTCGCCGGATAACGGCGCCAAAGTGATGTACGGCGCGATCGGTGACAAATACCGCGCTCTGGGCGGTCCGGAGGGTGCTCTCGGGTTCCCCACCAATGACGAAGCCGCCACCAGTGACGGCGCAGGTCGCTTCAATGATTTCGCCGCACCCGGTGGGGCCGCGATCTATTGGAACGAGGGATCGCAAGCCTGGGTGGTCAAGGGCCCGGTGCTGGGAGCTTGGCGCGCCAGCGGCGACGTCGCCGGCCCGTTCGGCTACCCCACCGCCGACATGGTGAGCGCCGAGGGAGTCGATACCGCGCAGTTCGCCGGTCCGGAGGGTACTGAGATCAACTGGTCGGAAGCCGGTGGATTGACCACCGTGCCTGCCGCACTCGCGGCGACCCTGCCCGGATTCCGGGCCGGTGCACCCAATGTGGAAGGAAACGTACCCGTGCCAGCCCCCGCGCCCGCGGCCGCCCCGGTAGTCGCCGACGACTCAGGGATCAACAAATGGTGGGGCCTGCCGATCGGATTGGCGATCGCGGCGCTCGCGGGTGGGCTCATGGCGATGATCGGTCGCCGTCGTCGTACGGCCGAGGTTTCCGCGCCTGCCCACGCGCGTGGGTTCACCGCACCGCAGACCGCCGCCGCTCCCGCCCCGCCCCGGTTCGACCGTCCGGCAACCCCGAAGCCGGCCGTTCCCACCCCGCCGAAGGTGGCCGCTCCTCGCATGACCGAATCAACGGAACGGTTGCGGCCCAACACAATAGGCAAGGTGGATACCGGGCAGAAGCGCAGCCCGATCGGTGACGAAGTTCGCCGAGCGCCGTTGGATCGCGCCGCGGCACCGGCGATGGGCCACATCGACGACCTACCCAGTGGCGAGATCCCGGTTACCTATGAGAACAACGCGGTCGGCAGCAATCAGCGCAGCGCCGACGACAAGAGCGATCCGCACCGTCGATAGGTCCCCAACGCTTCACCCGTTCCCACGCGAGGAGAGCACCATGGAATGGCTACTCGGCCTACTCGGCGGACTCGTCGGAGGCAATCTGGCAGGCTTCGGTAAACCCGGCCTCAATGTCGCCACCAGCAGCGCCGCGGGCGCGGTCGGCGGCGGCATCACGGGCGGAATCATCCAGGCGGCCACCAGTAGTGGACTCGACTTCGGTCAGATCATCGGTCAGGTCGGCGGCGGCGGCGCCGTCGGAGCCGTCCTGACGACGGTCATCGGCCTGACCATGAAAGGCCGCAACACTGACCACCTCACCAGGACGCCCCACCCCACCAGGTGAGTCGGTCAGCATCGGCGGGCCTGCCACTGGCAGGCCCGCCGATGTCGTGTCGCCGACAGCCGTCAGATGAAATAGGCAGTGCCCGAAGAACTTCCGGTCCCGTACCCCAGACTCTTCGCGAACTCCCGAACCGCGATCAGCGCATGCCCCACCGGTCCCGGATCGCTGCAAGACCCGCCGAGCGAAGAAAACGTGCACCCGTCATCGGCAATGGCGACCCCGCTGTCAGCCACGGCACTTCCCGCGGACGCGACCATCCCGCCCCCGGCCAACGCGGCAATCACAGCGACCCCGCCGAACGCCCGCTTCCACTGAACCTTGCTCAATGCACGCATACCCCCGAAACTAGTGCCGCCACAACTGGTTCGCACCCGTATCGATGCCCCGAATATTAAGGGCAAAGCGAGGTTTGGACTCGAGCGTGCGGTCACCCACCCAGCACCGGCACGACCTCTTCCGCGAGATACTGCTCGATCCCACGCCCGGCACGCTCCGCTTGGACAACGGTGGCGCCGTGCGCCTCGGCCGCAGCCGTCAACACCTTCCGAGACTCGGCTTCGACCCCACCGCCGATCACCAGCAGACGAACCCGCTCTCGCCCGAGAACCGCAAGAGCCTCCTCGTCGGCGGTCGACCCGAGAACGCGGAATCCGAGCCCGCCGACATAGCCGAGTGCGGCATCGACAACTTCGCGACCACGCCCGACGGCAAGCAAATCAACTGTGTACATGCGATTCCTTCCAGAGTGCCGGGGCGCACGGCAATCCGTACGCCCCTGGCCGTTTCATACTGTGACGTTTTCCCGCTCATCATCGAGCACCCGTTGTTCCAGCTTCGCGGCCTTCGGCAGGGCGAGGAATCCGAGGCACACCAACAGCAGCATCCCGATGCCGTAGAACAGCGTGTGCCGGAACGACTCGGCGAAGTTCACCGCGTTCGCCTCGGTGCCCGCTTCCGCGAGAACTCGCGAAACTGCCGCGTCACCAACAGAATTCGGCTGACAGCTGGCAGGCACCACAGCCGGGTCGTCCTCGGCCGACCGATCGTGCACACACGCCGCGAACCCGGCCACGATCTGATCCCGCACCCCCACCGGCACTCCTTCGACCGCCAACTCCGCCCGGATCTGCGGCGTCACCGATTCCACCCCGCGATCCGAATCCCGGTCCAGTGCGGTGAAGAACAGCACGCCGACCAGCGCGACACCCAGCGCGGTCCCCAACTGCTGCCCCGTGTTGAGCAAGCCGGACGCCGACCCGGCCTCTCGAATCGGCACCTGCCCGAGTAGCAGCTCGAGCGTCGGCGCGACCACCATCCCGAACCCGGCCCCGGTGATCAGCAACGGCAACGCCATCTGCCACGAGGTGAACTCACTCCCGTACCGCACTCCCATCGCCCCGTACAGCGCGAATCCCGCCGCGTTCACCAGGGCCCCGATCATCAACACCTTGCGCCCGTAGCGAGCGGCGAGCACCCCGACCGAAAGCCCCGCTCCCACACCGGCACCCACCGCGAACAGCGCCGAAGTGAGCCCGGCCCGCAACGGCGACCACCCGAGACCACCCTGCATGAACAACGTCCACACCAGGAAGAATCCACCCATCGCGATCCAGAACAGCAACCAGGCGCCGAGCCCGATCGCGAACGGCCGAGACCGGAACAGCCCGAGGTCGACCAGTGGCGATCGCCCCGCCCGCGCGAGCCCGCGCTCATAGAACAGGAAGGCGGCGAACACCACGAGAGCCGCACCCATCATCACGAAAGTCCAAGCAGGCCAATCGAGTCGACGCCCCTCGGTCAGTGGATAGACCAGCAGCAGTACGGCGGAAACCGCCAGCACCATCCCGACCGGATCCAGTCGAGGCGGCTTCGCCGACTTCGAATCGCTCATCACGAACCACGCCGCGATGAACCCCGCGATCCCGACCGGGATGTTCACCAAGAAGATCGGCCGCCAAGCCAACCCGAACAGATCGGCCTGCACCAGCACGCCGCCGAGCGCGAGCCCGACCGCTGAGGCGGACCCGCCGACACCGCTGTACACGGCAATCGCCTTGGCCCGCTCCTCTTTCGGGAACGTGGTCTGGATGATGGCCAGAATCTGCGGCACCATCAGCGCCCCCATCGCGCCCTGCGCGAAGCGGGAGCCGATGAGCACGGTCGGATCGGTGGCCAGTCCGCAGGCGGCCGACGCGATCGTGAAACCGGCCATGCCGGTCAGGAAGACGCGTTTGCGACCGTAGATGTCGCCGAGTCGCCCGCCGGTGATCAACACCGCGGCGAAGGCGAGCACGTAGGCGGCGATGATCCATTCGAGCTGTGAGTACTCGGCCCGCAGGTCGTTGCGAATGCTCGGCACGGCCACATTGACGATGGTCACGTCGAGTAGATCCATGAAGCCGGCGGCCAGCACCACCGCGAACGCGATCCAGCGCCGCGGATCCGCGGCGGGGGGAGTGGGGGAGGTAGTCACGATCGTCTCTCTTCGAGTAGGGGAACCCCTCAGCAGGAGCTCGGCGAGGCGCTGGGTATCCACCGCAATGTCATGGTCGGACTGGTCGATGAACTGGAGAAACGTGACCTGGTAGAACGCCGCCGCCATCCCAGCGACCGCCGAGCCCACGCCCTCTATCTCCTGCCCGCCGCGCATGCCCTCTTGGCCGAAGCCGAGCAGCGAGTGGTCGAGCTGGACGCCGAGGTCCTGTCTCCGCTGTCTCCCGGGGACCGTGCCGTCTTCCTCGACCTACTGCGCCGAACCGCCGAGGGCAACGGCCTTCGCCCCGGCATCCATCCCGGCCTCACCCGATAGCCCGTCGTTGGTCTCCGGACCGTCACGATCGCGCATCAGGGGCTGCAGTTGAGCGCACTCGTGGCAAGAATGGCTCGGGGGTCGGGAAATTTTTTCGGGTGGCGGGAATGAATCGCCGCAGCTACTGGTTGTGCTGATCAACAACATGAGCGACCCTGACTCAACTTCGGGTTGACTCGCGGTGGATCTCGCAGGCAGGATTGAGCCCACTACGCTCAGCGTTGCATCAACCGAAACGTCAAACAGGAGGAAACCACTATGGCTCGTGCGGTCGGAATCGACCTCGGGACCACGAACTCCGTCGTCGCCGTGCTCGAAGGCGGCGAGCCGGTCGTCGTCGCGAACTCGGAAGGCTCGCGCACCACCCCCTCGATCGTCGCCTTCGCGAAGAACGGCGAGGTTCTCGTCGGTCAGCCCGCGAAGAACCAGGCGGTCACCAACGTCGATCGCACCATCCGCTCGGTCAAGCGCCACATCGGCACCGACTGGAACGTGGAGATCGACGACAAGAAGTACACGCCGCAGGAGATCTCCGCGCGCACGCTGATGAAGCTGAAGCGCGACGCCGAGGCCTACCTGGGCGAGGAGATCACCGACGCCGTGATCACCGTCCCGGCCTACTTCGAAGACGCCCAGCGTCAGGCCACCAAGGAAGCCGGCCAGATCGCCGGTCTGAACGTGCTGCGCATCGTCAACGAGCCCACCGCGGCCGCGCTCGCGTACGGCCTGGACAAGGGCGACAAAGAGCAGACCATCCTGGTCTTCGACCTCGGTGGCGGCACCTTCGACGTCTCGCTGCTGGAAATCGGTGAGGGCGTCGTCGAGGTCCGCGCGACCTCCGGTGACAACCACCTCGGTGGCGACGACTGGGACGAGCGCGTCGTGTCCTGGCTGGTCGACAAGTTCAAGGCGTCCTCGGGCATCGACCTGACCAAGGACAAGATGGCCATGCAGCGTCTGCGTGAGGCCTCGGAGAAGGCCAAGATCGAGCTGTCCTCGGGCCAGTCCACCTCGATCAACCTGCCCTACATCACCGTCGACGCGGACAAGAACCCGCTGTTCCTCGACGAGCAGCTCACCCGCTCGGAGTTCCAGAAGATCACCTCCGATCTGCTGGATCGCACCCGCGCGCCGTTCCAGTCCGTGATCAAGGACTCGGGCCTGAACGTGGCCGATATCGACCACGTCGTGCTCGTCGGTGGCTCCACCCGTATGCCCGCCGTGTCCGACCTGGTCAAGGAACTGACCGGCGGCCGTGAGCCCAACAAGGGCGTGAACCCGGACGAGGTCGTCGCCGTCGGCGCCGCGCTGCAGGCCGGCGTGCTCAAGGGCGAGGTCAAGGACGTCCTGCTGCTCGATGTCACCCCGCTGTCGCTGGGTATCGAGACCAAGGGTGGCGTGATGACCAAGCTCATCGAGCGCAACACCACCATCCCCACCAAGCGCTCGGAAACCTTCACCACCGCTGACGACAACCAGCCTTCGGTGCAGATCCAGGTGTTCCAGGGTGAGCGCGAGATCGCCTCGCACAACAAGCTGCTCGGCTCCTTCGAGCTCACCGGCCTGCCCCCGGCCCCGCGCGGCGTGCCGCAGATCGAGGTCACCTTCGACATCGACGCCAACGGCATCGTGCACGTCACCGCGAAGGACAAGGGCACCGGCAAGGAAAACAAGATCAAGATCCAGGACGGCTCCGGTCTGTCCAAGGAAGAGATCGAGCGCATGGTCGCCGACGCCGAGGCGCACGCCGCCGACGACAAGGCGCGCCGTGAAGAGGCCGAGACCCGCAACCAGGCCGAGTCGCTGGTGCACCAGACCGAGAAGTTCATCAACGAGCAGAAGCTGAGCGAGGGTGGCGCACAGGTCTCCGCCGATCAGCTGGCGAAGGTGGAGAACGCGGTCACCGAGGCCAAGCAGGCGCTCGAGGGCACCGATATCTCCGCGGTGAAGTCGGCCGTGGAGAAGCTGGCCACCGAGTCGCAGGCCCTTGGCCAGGCGATCTACGAGGCCAGTGCCGCCGCCGACGCGCAGTCCGGCAACGGCGCGGGCCCGAGCCAGGCCGACGACGACCAGGTCGTCGACGCGGAGGTCGTGGACGAGCCGGTCGACACGGACAAGAAGTGACCGAGGCGAACTCCTCGGAGCAGGAGTTGGTCACCGAAATCCTGGACGACACTGCCGACGAGAACGCGGAGGCCGCCCCGGCGGACTCCGCGCTCGACGCCGAAGTCGTCGAACCGGAGCACGACGAGCTGGCCGAGCGCACGGCCGACCTGCAGCGGTTGACCGCGGAATACGCGAACTACCGTCGCCGGGTCGAGCGTGACAGGCAGGCCAACATCGACGCCGCCAAGGCGTCGGTGGTCACCGAATTGCTCGCGGTGCTCGACGATCTGGATCGGGCGAGGGCGCACGGCGACCTCGATTCCGGCCCGCTGAAGTCCGTCGCCGACAAGCTCGAGACCGCGCTCACCAAGCAGGGTCTCGTCGAATTCGGTGCCACCGGTGACCCGTTCGACCCCACGCTGCACGAGGCAGTGCAGCACGAGGGTTCGGGCGCCGACCCGGTGATCGGCATCGTCATGCGCAAGGGCTATCGGTTCGGCGACCGGGTGCTTCGGCACGCGTTGGTCGGGGTAACCGACGCGGAGGCATCGGACGCGGATGCCGCCGCGAACGAGGAATAAGAAAGGAGGAGATGCCCGGTGAGTCAACGGGAGTGGATCGAAAAGGACTTCTACAAGGAGCTGGGTGTCTCCTCTGGCGCCTCGCAGGACGAGATCAAGAAGGCCTACCGCAAGCTCGCCCGCGACCTGCACCCGGATTCCAACCCGGGTGATACCAAGGCCGAGGAGCGGTTCAAGACCGTCAGCGAGGCCAACGCGGTGCTGTCGGATCCGGCCAAGCGCAAGGAGTACGACGACACGCGCCGCCTGTTCGCGGGCGGCGGCGGTGGCGGCCGGGCCTACGGCGGCGGCGGGTTCAACCCCGGTGCCGGCGGCGGCTTTTCGCAGGACTTCAACATCGGTGACATCTTCGGTCAGGCCGGTGGCACCGGTGCCGCCGCGGGCGACGGCGGGCTCGGCGATCTGCTGGGTGGGCTGTTCAACCGGGGTGGCGGCGGCCGGGCGGCGGCTCGTCCGCGCCGCGGTGCCGATGTGGAGACCGAGACGACCCTGGGTTTCCGCGAGGCCGCCCAGGGCGTCACCGTTCCGCTGCGGATGACAAGTCCGTCGCCGTGCACCACCTGTCACGGCAGTGGTGCCAAGCCGGGCACCAGCCCGCGCGTGTGCCCGCACTGCAACGGTGCTGGCGTGGTCAGCCGTAATCAGGGCGCGTTCGGTTTCAGCGAGCCCTGCGACGACTGCCGCGGCACCGGGTCGATCATCGACGACCCGTGCACCGACTGCTCGGGTACCGGTATCCAGAACCGCACCCGCACCATCACCGTCCGGATCCCACCGGGCGTCAGCGATGGGCAGAAGATCCGGCTCGCCGGTCAGGGCGAGGCGGGTCTGCGCGGTGCGCCTTCGGGCGATCTGTATGTCACCGTGCACGTCAGCCAGGACAAGGTCTTCGGCCGTCAGGGCGACGACCTCACCCTGGTGCTCCCGGTGAGCTACAGCGAATTGGTACTGGGGACAACAGTTTCCGTGCCGACGCTGGACGGCCGGGTCGGCGTGAAGGTGCCCGCGGGCACCGCCGACGGGCGTATCCTGCGGGTTCGCGGTCGTGGTGTGCCCAAGCGCGGTGCGGCAGGCGGCGCCGGTGACCTGCTGGTCACGGTGAAGGTCGCGGTCCCGCAATCGCTCGACTCCGACGCCACCGATGCGCTCAAGCGCTATCAGGAAGCGGAGAAGGCCAGTGGCTTCGAACCGCGTGGAGGATGGGCGGGTGCTTGATGTCCGATGATCCGAAGTCCGTTTCGGGTGCTACCTCGCGTGCCGAGTTCTTCATGATCTCGGTGGCGGCTCAGCTGGCGGGGATGCACGCGCAGACGTTGCGTACCTACGACCGGCTGGGTTTGGTCACCCCACAACGGACCTCGGGTGGCGGACGCCGTTACTCGGCCCGCGATGTGGAGGTGCTGCGCGAAGTGCAGCGCCTGTCACAGGACGAGGGCGTCAATCTCGCCGGCATCAAGCGCATCATCGAGCTCACCAATCAGGTGGAGGCGTTGCAGCAGCGCGTCGAGGAGATGAGTGCGGAGCTGGAGCGGTTGCGGGCGGGCTACCGGCCCGATCTGTCGCCGCCGGCGCGCAGTACCGCGCTCGTGGTGTGGCAGCCACGGCATCGGCGCTGAGCAGTATTCGATGCGACGAGCCTCCGGTTCGACATCCGCTGCGGTGGATGCGAGCCGGGGGCTCGCCCGTCTCCGGTCAACCCCCGGCGACCGTACAGCGACTATTCAGCAACTCACTTATTCATGATCTTGCTGATCGGAAGTAGTGCCGCGGCGCGCTGAGGTGCGGATTTATCACCCTGGACGTCCAAAAATTTGCTGCCGGGATGCTGAATTCGGATCAAACGGAACGCAATTCACCGTGCCCGCCCAGCCACTCCGGTGCACCTACCTGGCGTGTCATGGCCCGGCGCGTCGGATTGTGGCAGGCGGCAGGTGTAGCGGAAGAGTCGCTCTACCAGGCATTTTGGTTTCCAGGTGTCTGGCATGCGGGGCGGTTTGAGGAATCATGGGCAGGTGTTCACCCGCAATTAACGGTCTTCGGGTATGTTTTCATGGGAAACTACTAGGAACCGCCTGGTATTTCAAGAATTACATGCGTGATGTTTAAGAGTACGATTCCTAAGCTGGCAAACCTCGCCTAGACTTCTCGCATCGGCTGCTGACGAGTGTCCTCCCAGCCCGTCACTCGCCGGCGCGGCTAGCGTTCGATGGCGAAACGAGGTTGTGACACATATGGATTCGCGGACTATCGCTTTGATCCGTACTACGTTCAAGGCGGTTGCTGCGGAAGAAGGTGGGTCCGAGAAGCTGTCGAGTTCGTTCTACTCGATCCTCTTCACGGACTACCCCGGTGTCCGCGACTACTTCCCGGCTGCCATGGATGCCCAGCGCGACCGACTCGTCACCGCGATCGCCTACGCCCTCGAACGACTGGAGGAGCCCGACAAGCTGCTGCCGTTCCTGGCCCAGCTCGGGCGCGACCATCGCAAGTACGGCGTGCAACCGGCGCACTATGTGGCCGTGGCCAACTCGCTGAAGTCGGCGCTGCGGTTGTTCGCCGGTGCGGAGATGTGGACCGACGAGGTCGCCAGCGCGTGGGATGAGGGCCTGGCCACCATCAGCGGCGCGATGATCAGCGCAGCCGACAAGGAAACGACACCGGCCACCTGGACGGGCACCGTCGTCGAACATCGCGAGGTGCTGCGCAATCTCTCGATCGTCCGGGTACAGCTCGACGAGCCGATGCAGTATGCCGCAGGCCAGTACCTCAGCGTGCAGATCCCCTCGCGGCCGCGCATGTGGCGTTATCTCTCGCCCGCGAACCCGGCTAATGCCAACGGCGAGATCGAGTTCCACATTCGCGGAGTGCTCGGCGGCTGGGTCAGCCCCGCGATGGTCGCGCACACCGCCGTCGGCGACCAGTGGCGACTCGGCTCGCCCCTCGGCGGCCTCGGCGTGCCACGCAACACCAAACGCAAGATGCTGATGGTCGGCTGTGGCTCCGGCATCGCCCCCCTGCGCGCCCAGATCATGGCGATGGCCCAGCGCCGGGTGAACCCGAAGGTCCACCTGTTCGTCGGCGGCCACCACCCCTGCGACCTCTACGACCTCCAGGTCCTGAGCCAACTCGCCATCACCAACAAATGGCTCACCGTCACCCCCGTCACCGAAAGTGACGAAAACCCCTGGTGGTACTACGACTCCGGCGAACCCCACCCCGAACTCCCCGGCCTCGAACCCCGCATGACCGGCCAAATCGGCAAGGTAGTAGCCAGCTACGGCCCCTGGGCAGACCGCGACGTCCAAATAGTCGGCTCCCCCTCGATGGTCCAAACCACCAAGTTCCGCTTGATGGCAGCAGGCACCCAAGCCCAGTCGATCAGACACGATCCCTTGTTCTGACTTGTCATTCCAGCAGGCACCCAAGCCCAATCGATCCGCCACGATCCCTTGTTCTGAGCGGTGAGCGGATTGCCATCTGGTGGTTGGTGCGGCTTCACGCATTTGGCGGCCGCCAGCTCGTGAGATAGCTTGTCGCTATGGGGGATTCAGCAGCGAAACCGCACGATGCTCTCTTCCGGCACTTCATCGGCCAGCCGAGCAACGCAGCCGCCCAAGCTCGCCCGGTCATCACATCCGCTCTAGCCGCGCGCATCGACTGGTCCAGCCTCGCCCTCGAGTCGATCAGCTTCGTCTCCCGGCACTTGCGCGGAACCTACAGTGATCTGTTGTTCAGCGCCCGTTTCGATGGCCGTGACGCATACCTCTACCTATTGCTGGAACACCAGTCCAGCAGCGACCATTTCATGTCGCTACGCATGCTCGACTACATGGTGTCGATCTGGAACAGGTACCTGCGTGATCACCCGAAGAGCAAGACCCTTCCGCTGGTTATCCCGATCGTCGTCCACGCCAGCCCCGATGGGAAGCGGTGGACCGCCCCGACCGATGTTGCCGACCTGATCGACCTCGGTCCCGACCTGCGGGCCGCTTTCGACCAGCATGTTCCCCACCTACGATTTCTCCTCGATGACCTCACCGCCGCGACCATCGATGAGCTCTACGCCCGTCCCAACATCCCCGAGACCCTTGCCTTGCAAGTGCTGTTGAAGACCGCTCCGGACAATCAGCGCCTTGATAGTGATCTCAAACGGCTGCTACCAGCCCTGATGGCGTTGGTTGGCGATGACTTGATCGCGATCCTGACGTACATTGTGAGTGTGGGCGACACTCCTGACGAGCGCCTGCAGCCCATCGTTGACAGCATCGGACCCGAAGCGAAGGAGGCCTTCGTGACAACCGCCGACCGACTCCGAACCGAAGGACGTACCGAAGGCCGGGCTGAAGGCCGGGTCGAAGGGCGGATTGCCGCTCTGCGAGAGATGCTGACCGAACTGTTGACCATCAAGTTCGGTAACCTACCCACCAAGATCACCGACGCGGTATCCAGGGCCGACCAGGAGCAGTTGCGTCGATGGACGACCAGATCCGCGACCGCCACCTCTCTGAGCGACATGCGTATCGCATAATCCCTGCTGAGGGTAAGCCAACCAGCCGCCCATATCGAGGATCAGGTTTGCCGCGGGTCGCTGTCTTTGTCGGCGATCGCATACTGATCGATCGCATCGACGGCAGCCTCGAACTCGGCGTCCAACCCGATCGTTCCTGCCCACTTGCGGGCCCGCTCGTTGAGGTCGGCACCGTTTGTCGTCGACCCATCGCTGATCCCTACGGCGGATGTCAGGCGCCTTCGGAGATGATGTTCGCTGGGGGAGTGCCTGATTCGATCAGGCGGTCGACGGTGGTGCGAACCATCGCGGGTGAGCCGCACACCAGGACTTGGTGTTTGGTGAACGGACCGTGCGCGGCGGCGACATCGGCGAGGGTGCCGTAGAGCATTTCCTCGGGACCGAAGCCCACGTCGGAGCGGGTCTGCTCATGCCATTCATCGCGCACCGCAGGATCATCCGGGTTCTCGACAACCGGAATGACGGAAAGCCAAGGCAATTCGCCCGCCAGCAGGAACAGCATGTCGTTGGCGTAGAGGTCGCGCGGCGAGCGTCCGCCGAAGAACAAATAGGTGCGCGGCGGAGTATCGCGGCGGGCCAGGTCAAGGATCTGGGCGCGCATCGGCGCCAGTCCGGTACCGCCGGCGATCATCACCACCTCGACAGCATCGGGATCAACCGCGAAAACCCCATGGGGAGCATTGATTCGCCACTGATCACCGGGTTTGGTGTCGGCGACGATAGAACTCGAACACCACCCACCGGGCACCGTCCGCACATGGAACTCGAGCTTGCCGTCCAGCGAGGGCGGCAGCGCGGGGGAGAACCGCCGCCGCACTCCGGGATGCTGTGGCACCTCCACCTCTACCGAACCCCCGGCTTCGAACGGCACGAAATCGCCGATCAGCCGGATCACGGCGAGGTCGTGGCGCAAGCGGTGGTGACCGACGACGGTCGCCGTCCATGCGGGGTCTGGAAAAGCGTTGCTCATCAGCCTCTTTCGCGAAGAGAAGGGCGGGTTCAGACAGGGTCGGCGGCGATGATCTCACTCGGTGTACCGGCTCGCTGGAGCGCGTAACGGGTGTTGGCGATCATCGTCGGCGATCCCGCGATCTGGATCTGACGGTCCGACCACGCGCCGAAGCTGGTCACCACCGCTCCTAGATTACCGACCAGCCGACGCGGCATGCCCATCGGCGCCTCGCCCGAATCCTGGGGATACCACCAGGGATTGGTGTGTTCCTCGCACACCGGCACCACGGTCAGCCACGGATTGGATTGCGAGAGCTGCCACATGTTGTCCACGTCGTAGAGGTCGCCGGGATAGCGCCCGCCGATGAAGAAGTGCACGCGCGGATTGATCCCACGCTGACTCATCTCGATCAGCTGCGCCCGCAACGGCGCGATCCCCGTGCCGGAGCCGATCATCAGCACATCGCGCCCCGACTCCCGGTCCACGTGCAAACCACCGAGCGGTCCGGCGATCTTCCACCGATCGCCGACCTTGGTGTCGTTGACGATCGCCGGGCTCACCCAGCCACCACTGATCCGCCGCACATGGAATTCGATTTCGCCATAGGGGTTCGCGGGGATGGCGGGGGAGAAGTAGCGCCACATATTCGGCCGCTGCGGCACCGCGACCGGCACATACTGACCGGCCTTGAACGGAATGGGCCCGTCGGCCTGCAACCGCACGATCGCCAGATCGTCGAGCACCCGCCGGTGACCCACCACGGTGGCGTCCCAGTACGGCTGCGACGTGTCCTCATTGGCGCCGATCGCCATCGACGCCGAGATCAACAGGGTGATGTCGCGCCAGCCCTCGTCGAGCTCCCTGGTCCAGCGGTTGCCGTGGAAGGTGCGCAGCGCCGCGAGCAGCGCGCGTCCGGCCAGGTCGTAGTGGTCGGCTTCGACCCCGTACTTGCGATGGTCGCGGGCCAGTTGCTCGAGGAAGCGTTGCGCTCGTTCGAAGTCCTCGAGATGGTCGAGGACGAACTGCACCGCCGTCGTGATCCGCTTGGCCTGCATGTCCATGGCAGGCGGAAACAGCTCACGCAATCTCGGGTCCTGCGCGAACAGGTGACCGTAAAAGGCGCTGATCAGCCGCTCGGACCCGCCAGGTGTCTCCGACACCCCGCGGAAATCGGCGCGGACCAGCGCAAGCGAACGCGCATCCACGTCGTCAAGCTCCATTCTCTGCAATTGCCGCAATGTGGCTCACCCGTGGGTGGCGCCCTTCCCAGTATCCCCCGAAACTGCCGTCTTGGTGCAGGGATGCTCGTCACGCCTTGCCCAACCGCACGGATCCTAAACCGCCCACTCCCGATCAGCACGATCTCCCCGCCATCGATACGTGTCAGTGATCTTGTTCGGAGCAGCCACGGCTGATTTACACGACCACCCGCTCGAGCGCGCGCAGGTCTGCATCCAGCTTCCTGAACAACCAGTAGACGGCGACGAACGCGAGCCCGGAGGCCGCGCACAAACCGAGAACCGAATCGCGCACGAGTGGCAGCTCCTCGGGTTCGAGGGCGCTGAATCCGGCCAGAACCCCGACCACCGGCACCGACGCCGTCACCGCGAGATAGACCGTGGCTCTGCGGCGCAGCGCCCGAACTTCATCCGAGTCGTTCACCGTCGTGGGGCCGTGGCGCAGGTAGATGGGATAGACACAGCGGACGATGTAGAACGTCGAAAGGAAGAACGTGTAGGCGACCGAGATGGTGCCCGTCACCAGAACCGTCGTTGCCGCATGGACCAGCAGCCGCGTCGGGAGCTCGGTGAACCAGACGAGCAGAATCACCCCCATCACGGTTGCGAGCACCGCGAACAACAGGGTGTTCATCGCACACAGGTCGCCCCACAACAATGTTCGCGACCGCACCCGCGCGAGCGTTCCCTCGTCGTAGCGCCTGCCATCGCGCAAACCGCGAGGGACAGCGAGCAAATTGCGCGATATGTATCGGTAGATGAGGACCGACGGCGGTAAGACACAGAGGATGAAAATGGTGGTGCCGTTGTACAGCCGCTCGGCGGTGGCAGCGGGCAGGCGCTCGGCGATCAGTTCCTGGAGGTGCACCGCCAGGTAGATCGTAGCCAGGCCGACGCCGACCAGCGACGATGACCACAGGATGGGGGTCGGCCATCGTGCAAGTCGTGCCCGCCAGCTGTTCGGCGGCGGATAGACCAGGTCGCGCGCCCGCTCCTCCAGACACAAGTCGAGCTGCTGGGCCAATTCCGTGCCACTGGAGTAGCGGTCTTCGCGGTGCGGCGACAAACACCTCAGCAGCACTAGACGCAGCGCCATGGGGCAATCGGGCGGAAGCTCCGACAGAATCTCGGAGTCGACGGGTCTGCGCCGCAGTTCGAGCATGCGCGACAGCGACGTCTCCGTCTCGCCCGCGGCCGTTTCGTCCGCGAAGGGGCGGTGTCCCGTGAGCAACTCCCACAGCATCACGGCCAGCGCGAAGATGTCGCTTCGAGTGTCGAGGTCGGCGGCGGTCGTCGGCAGGTCCGGATGGCAGGCTTCGAGCTGTTCGGGCGACATGTACGCCAGCGATCCGCCGAAGTAGGCCAGGGGATTTGTGCCTTTGACGCCTGTGCTGGAGCTGACGTTGAAGTCGGCCAGCTTCGGGATCCCCTCGGCGCTCAACAGCACGTTCGCGGGTTTGATGTCTCGATGCAATACCCCCCGTTCAGCCGCGTGCTCGAGCGCGTCCGCGAGTCGGCGGCCCAACCAGGCGATGGTCTCCGGCCACGTCAATGCGGCGGTCCGTATCCGAACAGCTGATTCTGTCGGTCGAACCTCGCCCTTCTTCTCCAGTACCTTGTCGATGGCATCGAGCAGCAATTGCCCGCTGCGGTGTTCCGGTGGCGTCGAGCGCACCAAGCGCAGCACATCGAGCAGTGTGCCCCCGGGTAGGTACTGCATGTAGAGCAGTTTCAGCTCGCCATCGGCAATGAGTCGCTGGTCGAAGACGCGCACGATGTATTCGTGGTCCAATTGCGCGAGGGTCTGCGGCTCGGTGCCGTGATTGTGGGAAATCTTGACCGCGACCAATCGTTGCATCGATTGCTGCCGAGCGAGATACACCTGGGCGAAGGCGCCCGCCCCGATCCGCATCAAGAGGTCGAAGTCCTCGACATGGTGTCCGACAGCGATGGCGTCGAGCACTACTTGGGCATTCGGCCGCGCGATCAATGTGCTGCGGTAATCGTCGGTGACTCCGACGAGCTCGGAGCCGGCCGCCGCGTCGGTGACCTCGGCGATAGCCGGATCGGGGGCGGGTGAACCACGGCGCACTGCGTGGAATTCCTCGTAGACCAGCTCGGCTGGCAGCGGACCATCTTGCAGCTCGGCGAACTCCGCACGATAGTCGACCAGTCGTTTGGGAAAGTGATACCGAAGCCAGCGGTACTCGAGGTCGATCTTGATCAGTTCGATCAGTACCGTTCGCCGCTTGGCCGGTTCACGGGGCAGGTATGCCGACACCTCGGGTGGGGATCCGGCGGCCCAAGCCTCGGAAAACCGTGCCACGGCGGTGGCAAGCGCGGTGCGGGTTTGTTCAGCCGAATCGACCAGGTCGATCGGCTCGGGCGATAACGTGGCTGCTGCGCGCGCGGCCCAGGATCGTGGTTGCCCCACATTATCTCCTCAGTGCCAGTCCTCCCTGCTCAAGGGTATCGCTTTCGAAACGACCGGCACGGGCCACGGAACAAGCACCGGGTGGGGTATCAACACCCGGCGATTCGCGGTCGACCCGCTAGATCCTCGACTCATGCGCCTACGGGCATCGCGTTCTCGTTCGCGCCAGGAGTCACGATCGAGGGGTTCGTCTTCGACGTCGTGCGCCGGTGATCAGGGTGTGAGAATCGGGGGATGGCGAGCGACAACTTCATGGACATTCACGATCCTGAACTTCTGGCCCGGGGTGAGCGGGTTCTCGGGGCCGAGTTCAGGGCGATGCACGAGCGGGTTCTGCGGGTCAGCGCGTTGACCTCCCGGCTCAACTTGCTGCCCTTCGACGACGAGACCGGGAAGGCGGCGCTGCTCGAAGAGATCCTGGGCCGCCCGCTCCCGTCGGGGCTCACCATCTACCCGCCCTTCTACACCGATCACGGGCTGAACCTGGACCTGGCCGAGCGGGTGTTCATCAATCAGGGCTGCACGTTTCTCGACTACGCCGGAATCCGGTTGGGGAAGGGCGTGATGGTCGGCCCGAAGGCCACCTTCATCACCATGGGCCACCCCGTCGACCCGGAGGAACGGCGCCGATTCCTCACCGGCGCACCGATCGACGTCGCGGACAACGTGTGGATCGGGGCGGGCGCGATGATCCTGCCGGGCGTCAGCATCGGCCGCGACTCGGTGATCGCCGCGGGCGCGATCGTCGCCGACGACGTTCCGGCTAATAGCTTGGTGACTGGCTCCAAGGCGGCTGTGCAGCGAAGCTGGTAGCGCGGTGTCCGGTCGGTCAGCTTGAACCGTCGGCTACGACGGAATGCGCCGACCTCACGCGTACGGGTCGGTGATTTCGCGGTCCTGCCCTGACTATGCGATGAGGCCGAGTGTTTCCTCTGCGGTGTCGGGGTCCGCGCCGACACTGACCGAGAACCGGACGCCGAGCGCGCGGCCGAGCCGATCCAGGACCGAGAGCGTCGGTACTCCGCCTCCTCCGCCCTCCAATCGCGACACCGCAGGCTGCGTCATCTGTGCTCGTCGAGCTAGTTCGGTCTGCGACATGCCCAAGGCGGTGCGTCGCGTGAAAACGGCCCGGCCGAGCGCGATTTCAACTCTGGCGATGTCTCGCGCTGCGCGATATTCGTCGGTGTCTCGCTTCGCCGCCAAGACTGGATCGTCGGCCATTCGATTGTGGCCCTTCATCATTCGACCTCGTCAACTCGAGCCAGCTGAGCTGGAGCAAGCTCTCGCAACCACTCGACTACCTCCGGCTCGGCGCGGATCTCGAACAAGGCCATGCATTTGATGGTATATCGGAGGTGGGTGCGATCGGCAACTGGTCGAGTGGGTAAGGCCCTGGTGCGGAAACTGAAACGTGTTCTAGTCTGGATGTGTGGATGTGACATACGAGAACACGTTGAGGGAGGTCGGCACCGAGAAGGGGGTGCTGCGCTATCACGAGGTCGGTGACGGGCCGCCGTTGCTGCTGTTGCACGGTTCTGGAATCGGCGTCAACGGCTGGCGAAACTATCGCGGCAATCTGGCGGCGTTCGCTGAACACTTTCACTGCTACGCGCTCGAGTTCCCTGGATTCGGCGTCAGTGACCCGGTGCGGGGCCATCCGGTCCTCACTGCCGTCGACTCGGTCGTGCGCTTCATGGATGCGCTGGGCATCGAATCCGCTTCTGTGGTGGGCAATTCCATGGGCGGTGTCGTCGGGGCGAACGTCTCCATCAACCATGCGACGCGGATCGACAAGCTCGTTGCTATCGGCGGCGTGGGCACCAACATCTTCAGTCCTGGGCCGAGCGAGGGGTCGCGGCTGCTGCAGGAATTTGCCGATAATCCCACCAGGGACGGACTGATTCGGTGGCTGAACTGTATGTTGTTCGACCCGAAATTGGTCACCGACGAGCTGATCGAGGAGCGCTGGCAGGCGGCGAATGATCCGGGTGCGCTGCGGACAATACGGGCGATGTACGGCTCGGAAGCGATTGCGCGGCAACAACAATTCCTGGCCGATTCGGATGTGCCGCCTTACTGGTCGATGCTGCACAAGGTGCAGTGCCCCACCTTGCTCACCTGGGGCTTCGACGACCGGCAGTGCCCCCTGGACATGGCGACGATCCCACTGCGGTTGATCCCCGATGCCGAACTGCATGTGTTCCCCAACTGCGGCCACTGGGTGAACACCGAGGCCAAGGATGCCTTCGAACGAGTGAGTATCGAGTTCTTGCGTCGCTGATCGGACATCACCGGGGAACGTTCTGCTCGCACACGGCAACAACGCCGCCCTCGGAAGCCACCAAGGACGCGGCATCGGCCACCTCCTTCTGAGCGCAGCACGGAGCGGGGCGATCGAACGCCGAGTCCGCCGGATCGCCCTCCGTGTCTTAGGCGCCAGTACCCGCGCTCACGCGTACGGGTCGGTGATTTCGCGGAGGGTGGTGAGCGTCTTGCGAAGTTCGGTGGAGGCTCGTTTTCCCAGGTGGGCGAGCCATTCGGACTGAACCTCGTCGGCGGTGCGGTTGGCGAGGTCGGCGGCGGCGCGGCCGGTGGGGGTGAGGCGCAGGAGGCGGGCGCGGCCGTCGGTGGGGTCGGGGACGCGTTCGAGGTAGTCGGCGCGGACCAGCTGGTCGGCGAGGGTGCTCGCGGTTTGTTTGGTGACTTGGGCCTGGGCGGCGAGGTCGGTGAGGCGGGTGCCGTCGGGGGCGATCCGGGCGACCAGGCGGGCCTTGGCGGGGGTGAGTTCGGCGTGACCGCCCGCGGTGAGCGCGGCGAATACCCGGCGCTCCATTTCCCGGTACGGGACGAACAGGAGCACGCCCAGGTTGAGCTCGTCGCCCATGCTCTCCTCCTTGTTTCGGTCAGTGTATCTGACTATATTGGTCAGATACACTGACTATTGTGCGGAGGCCGATCATGGATCGCGAGCAGCAGTGGCAGGTCATCGAACAGCGGCGCCGCGCCGTCGCCGACCTACTCGACGACCTCACCCCGGCCGAATGGGAATCGCCGTCACTGTGCGCGGGCTGGCGGGTGCGCGATGTCGCCGCACATCTGGCGATGGCACCGCAGCCGCCCGGGCCTGCCGCGATGGTTCGGCTGGGGATCCAGGCGGGCGGCCGCTTCCATCGAATGAATCACGATGTAGCGGTGCGCTATTCGGATCGCCCCGACCTGGCAGGGGAGATCCGCGCGCACGCGGCGTCGCGCCGATTGCCCGCAGTGACCAGCTACCGCAACATCTTCTTCGACGTGATCGTCCACGCCCAGGACATCGCCCGCCCGCTCGGCCGCACCGTCGACGTCGCCCCGCGCGCGGCCGCCGTTGCCGCACAACGGGTCTGGACGATGGGCTGGCCCTTCTGGGCCAAGCGCCACCTGCGCGGCCTGCGCTTGGCCGCCGTCGACATCGAATGGTCAACGGGCGCAGGCACTCCGGTGCACGGCCCCATCCTCGACCTACTGCTCGTGATGACCGGCAGATCAGTGGCCGTGGCGAACCTGCGTGGACCGGGCGTCGAAGCGCTGTCGCACCGCCTGCGCTGAGACCGGGTCAGCCGACGACCTTCTGCACGGCCGCCTGCCGCGCCTGTTCATCGACGTCCCCGATCTCGAACCCCTTGCCCACGATGTGCTGGACCAGCGCGGGCTCCGGCGGCAGTCCGTACTTGCGCAGGTAGTACCCGACAGCGCCCGGCCAGACGAAGACGCCGTCGGTGTGGAAGTTCAACGGCACGTCGCGCTGGGTGGGGTCGAACTCGTCGGCGTCGTGGCTGCGGGCGCTCAGAATCACCGGTGCGTGCTCGAGGTAGGCCAGCACCTGATCCTGGATGTCGGAGTCCACCGCCGATCGGTTCACTACCGGTTTGCCCTGGGGATCACGCCCGTCGAACGGCGCCGAAAGTCGAAGTTCGCTCATGCTCACACAACCTACGCGGCCCCGGCTCGCAGCGGCTGACCGTGCTAATGTGCCTGGTCAAGGCAGTGCTCGGCCGGAAGGGGTGGGGATGAAACGCGCAGGCACGGCGATGCTGGTTGCCGGTTTGGCGGTTGTCGGGCTGGTCGGGTGTGACTCGGGGGAGTCGACGTCGAAGGGGGCGACGACTACGGCTAAGCCGGTTCTGTGGAATCCGTGCACGGAGATTTCCGATGCTGCGTTGACGGAGGCGGGGGTGGATCCGGCGACGGAGGAGAAGGGTGTCGCGGGGGTTCCGCAATCAGGGTGGGAGATCTGCGGATGGGCTGGGCCAGACTTCTCGCTCACTGTGTACACGACGAACAAGCCTGTGGATGAGTTTGAGCAGAAGCCTGGCAATGTCGACTTCCGGGACGTGACCATCGCGGGCCGTACAGGACGCGAGTTCAAGGTCACGGGTGCGTCGAAGGATCTCGGATGTGACGTGGTCTTTCCTGCGAAGCAAGGCGTCGTCCAGTTGCAGATTTTCAACTCGGCGCTGAAGACGGGGCTGGATGACCCCTGCACGTACCTCGAGCGTGTGGGCGAAGTGCTCGTTCCGATCTTTCCGAGCTGAACCGGGGAGGGTTCATGAGTGAAAACACCGCGTACACCAATTTGCTTGCGCAGGCGAAGGCGGGCGAGGTCTATCTGAACGACGAGGCTGCGGCCTTCCATATGTTCAAGGCGTGCGACGACCGACTTGCAGACTTGCAAGAGATCTTGGTTGTTACCCGCCGAGTCCAGAGCGTCACCGGCTTCGGTGACTTCCAGATAGGCAAGGATCTCGAGAAGAAGTTCCTCCTTCAGGCGACTGGAGATCAGAACTCGATCGATGCCGTGGTGAGGAAGGACATTGAGGCTGTGCAGCAACTGCGTGAGGTCTTCTCCATCTCCTTCAAACGCATCGCAGGCAAAGACATCGAGAACGCCAACGCCCTCGACTACGCCACCGGGCAGGTGAGCTGACATGACCGGCATGCAGAGCATCGGCGGCGTCGACCTACTCGGCAACCTCCGCAACTTCGTCATGTCCCCGTTCTCCGACGACGACGGGCCTTGACCCCGGGTGATGGACACGCTTGATCTTGGTCTCAGACCAGAAAAGCGAGAAGATCTACCCGATGCCCAAGAAGAACTACACCGACG
>NZ_JBHXMN010000004.1:0-534857 GCF_042720495.1 Nocardia sp. NPDC058480
TTCACCGCAGGCAGCCCCCAGGAAGCCCTTGACTGCGCCTGCGATCTCTACCTCGGACACTGACCCCCGAACGACTTACGGGCGTGACCACTTAGTCGCACCGCGCCATCCGGGCTCACTACCTGCAACATCGTGCATCATCACGACGTAGCAGTGCCCGTGGTGACGGAGCTGCTGCAGCGTATGTCACCGCTCCCGCTGACTCTGGTCTCCGAACCGCTGACGAATCCGAACCTGTACGAGCGCAGTGTCATTCGTAGCCCTGCTCGCGTCGTCATCCCCTATTTGGCACACCGCCGGACATTCGACGACACCACGTCTCGCCGGTTGATCGGCCCACCGACTCGTGAGACCACAGTCGACCTGAACTACCTGCTCTCCGGTATCGGGTTCGACCGCGAAATCGCGGAGACAGGCGCAAACGAGCCAGCGCCGGACCGCATCGCTGCCCGCACGATCCCAGCCCCGCAACCGATCCCGGCACCGCCACTGATTCGGGACGTTACGGCCGTCCGGGGGCTGACATTCGTGGTCACCACAGGCCGCAGCGGATCCACCGCCGTCTCACGCATTCTGCGCGCGCATCCAGATGTGTTGAGTCTCAATGAGTTCTTTCTGTCGGTACGGACCTCGACAACTCCCGACACCATCCTGACCGCCGAACAATTCTGGCAGGTCCTGGCCGATCCGCATCCGTTGTTCGACCCGATGATTCGCGGCGGTTCCGGCATACCCGAACTGCTCTACCCCCATCTGTCCGGCACTCGGTTCGACGCAGACTCCACAGGCATCCCCGCGATCAGTCTGATGACACTGCCCCACCTGTCCGACACACCCGATATGGCCTTCGACGAACTGTCCGTCGAGGTCTCCGGGTGGCCCGAACAGCGTGTCGCACAACACTTCCGCTCACTGTTCGGGTGGCTTGCGGCACGCTTCGGCGGATCGGTCGTCGTCGAACGCTCCGGCATGTCACTGGGCTGGGCCACCTGGTTGCGCCACAGCTTCCCCGACGCGCGCTTTGTCCACCTCTACCGAAACGGTCCCGATACCGCGCTGTCCATGAGCCGCCAGACCGGCTACCGCATGATGGCCCTCATCCAAGACGGGCTCGACCTACTTGCCCTCGGTGATGCCGGGACTGAACGGTACTGGCAGTTCGACCCAGCGGCTATCCCGGCCGAGGCCGCCGAACTGCTCGGCGACCGCATCGACTCCGATTACCTCGCCGACCTCGACATACCCCTGAGCCGATTCGGACGGATGTGGTCACAACTCGTCCACATCGGCACCACCGCCCTCGCAGACCTGCCACCAGACCGGCATCTCCCGCTGTCCTTCGAGCGCCTGCTCACCAGACCGACCGAAGAACTGACGCAGCTGGCCGCATTCCTCGATATCGACCCCGATCCCACTTGGCTTGCCCGTAGCGCCGCCACCCTCGATACCACCCGCATCGGTACCGCCCATCAGCTCACTGCCGACGACTACCGTGCATTGATCGAAACCTGCGATCCCGGAACACAACTCCTGTCCCTCTGAGTTCCGCGGACGTGCTGAACTCGCGGCTGATCTGTTCTCGCCGCTTCGCATGATCATGTCCTTGGCTCGGGTAGGCCAGGCTGAGGTACCGGACCGGGGTTGTCTCAGCCGAGCTGGATGGAGCGTTTGGACAAACCCAGCCAGAAGTCGTCGATGACGGTGCGCTGGGTGGTGATGTCGTCGGCGCCCGCGCCGAGTGTGACGAAGAGTGGGGCGAAGTGTTCGGTGCGCGGATGCGCCAATCGTGATGCGGGGGCTTTGTCTTCGAAGTCGAGCAGCGTGTCGATGTCGCCCGCGGCAAGAGCGCGGTGGCCCCAGTCGTCGAACTCGGTCATCACCGGATGCACCGAGCCGTCATGGGTCAGCGCGCGCAGATTGTGGGTGAAGAACCCGCTTCCGATGATCAGTACGCCTTCTTCTCGCAGTGGTGCCAGTTTCCGGCCGATTTCCATGAGTCCGACAGGGTCCAGTGTCGGCATCGACATCTGCAGGACCGGTACCTGTGCGTCCGGGTACATCTCCACCAGTGGCACGTAGGCGCCGTGATCGAGTCCTCGGTGCGCGGCATCCTGCACCGATCGCCCGGGTCCGCGGAGGAGTTTGCGTACCTTCTCGGCCAGTTCCGGCGCTCCGGGTGCGGGGTAGGTGACCTCGTAGTAGTGCTGCGGGAAGCCGCCGAAGTCGTACACCAGAGGCACGGTGGTCGTCGCGCCGAGAGTGATCGGAGCGTCCTCCCAGTGGGCCGAGATCATGAGGATTGCGGTGGGTTCGGGTAGCTCGGCGGACCAGGCGGCGAGCTGGCCCGGCCAGATCGGATCGTCGGCCAGCGGTGGCGCACCGTGGGAGAGGTAGAGCACCGGCATCGGGGCGGTGTGGTCTGCGTTCATGTTCTTCTCTCACCCTCCGGTCATGTTGTTCGAATTTGAACTACATAGTCGAAGGTACATCATTATTCGAATTTGAACAATGTGCGTTAAGCTGGGGTAATGGATCAACCGAGGTGGCTGAACGAGGACGAGAGCCGCGCCTGGCATGCCCTCATCGCTGGGTGGTCGTTACTGAACCGGCAGATCGAGGCTCAGCTCAAGAACGATGCCGGGCTCTCCCACGTCCAATACGAGGTGCTCGTCCGTCTCGACGCGGCGCCGGGCGGGCGACTGCGGATGACCGAGCTCGCCGACGCGCTGTTCAACTCCAAGAGCGGGCTGACCTATCAGATCGGCCAGCTGGAGAAGGCAGGGCTGGTCCGGCGCGAGTTGTGTTCCACCGATGTCCGGGGCGTCAACGCCAGTCTCACCGATGCCGGTCGCGATGCCCTGCGTCAGGCGGCCCCTGGCCATGTCGGCCTCGTCCGCGAGGCCTTCATCGATGTGCTGACACCCGAGCAGCTCACCGCCATCGCGGAGGGTCTGGGGAAGGTAGCTCACCGCATGCAATCACCCACTGCCGAACGCCCAGGGCGTGATGGCCGGTCGAGGTGATGATCCTGATCAGCGGCGCCCGCGCGTAGCGTCTAGCGACATGGCCGCGCGACCCGAACACACCCCGCCCCCGGCGGGCACCAGGCAGTTGGTGGCCGCGTGCCGAACCGAGATTCCTGGGCTGACCCGGCAGCTGATCGCCGCGATCTTCACCGACATTCCGGAGTGGACCGACTACTCGCCGGTCAGCCGGGACGACCTGCGCCATGCGTGCTGCCGCTATCTGACCAGGGTGCTCGATCTTGTCGCCGGCGACGTGACCGGCCCGGACCGCGACGATGTCGCCGCGGCCATCGGCCGCAATCGCGCGGCGCAGGGCGTGCCGCTGGAGGTCATGTTGCGGACGTTCCGGCTCGGCGGTCAGATCGTGTGGGAGGCGCTACTCGACAGGGCGGGCGAACTCCCGCCCGGCGAGGTCCGCAAGATCGGGGTGGCCACCTGGTCCGCCATCGACGGCATGTCGTCGGCGTTGGTCACTTCCTATCGCAGCACCGAACTGGAGCAGGTACGTCGCGACGAGCGTCGTCGACATGGGTTGATCGAAGAGCTGCTGGCGGGCAGTGCGCGCGACGCGACGTTCGCCGCGCGTGCGGCGCGCGAGCTGAACTTGCCCGCCCACGGCGGGTACCTGGTGGTCGCGGTGCGCGGCGACCGGCCGAATGTGGAGATCGGTACCGAGACCGCGTTGGCGGCCTTGGGGGTTCGGTCGGTATGGCACGATCGCGTCGACACCGTGGTGGGGCTGGTCTCGCTCGAGCAGCGGGATGGTTCGGCTGTACTGGACCAGGTGCGGAATCGGATCCGGGGCCGGGCAGCGGCTTCGCCCGTGGTGCAGGGATTGGCGCACATCGAGACGGGGCATGCGCTGGCGATGCTCGGCTTGGAAACCTTGCCCGCGGCGGCGGGGGGTTTGGTGTCGTTGGAGGAGCGCTACCCGGAAGCGCTGTTGCTGCGCTCGCCCGACCTGACCGCGCTGATGATCGCTCGCACCCTCGGCCCGGTGCTGGCACTGCCGGCGAAGGAGCACGAGATCTTGTTGCGCACGCTGGCGATCTGGCTGGAGGAGAACTGTTCGGCGGCGAATGCCGCGCCCCGGCTGCACTGCCATCGCAACACCGTGATCAACCGGCTACAGCGGATCTCCTCGCTGTTGGGTCGGCGACTGGAAGGACAACGGTCCTACCTGGAGCTTTCCCTCGCCTTGGCCGCACTGGAGATGGGCGTGAACACACCCGGCTGAGGGCCACGCCGCTGCGACCGATTGGGCGCTGCGCCCATTCTCTAGCCCCGAATTCTGGGCTGTCGGTAGATTGTTTGTGCATTTGTGGACCACAAGACTCGACAGATGACCCGAGCCGCAACCGTGGATGGGTTGATCGTTCGAGCTGAGGAGCACCACGAGTGCCGGAATTCGATCTATTGGTGATCGGTGGTGGACCGGGCGGATACGTGGCCGCGATCCGCGCCGCGCAACGCGGCCTGAAGGTCTGCGTTGTAGAGAAGGAGCGCCCCGGCGGCGTATGCCTGAACTGGGGTTGCATCCCAACCAAAGCGATGCTGCGCTCGGCCGAGGTGTTCCAGACCCTCGCCACCGCAGCGGAATTCGGTGTTTACGCCGATAATGTGCGCTACGACTTCGCCGCGGTGCGGCAACGCAAAGACGGCATCGTCAAAGAGCTGACCGACGGTGTCGCGGGCCTGTTGAAGGCCAACGGGGTCACGGTGATCGAGGGTCATGCCCGGTTCGTCGAACCGACCGTCGTGGAGGTACACGAGGTCGGCGCCTCGCCGATCTTCGACGGCGGCCCCCGCTACGCCGCCGCCGCGGGAAACGCGATGCGCCGGGTGAGCGCGCGCGACGTGATCGTGGCGACCGGCTCGGTGCCCGCACAGCTGCCGATCCCGGGCGCGGGATTGCCCGGCGTCGTCACCTCCGATGGCGCGTTCGGGTTGACCGAGGTGCCGCGACGGTTGGTGATCATCGGCGGCAGCGCGGTCGGGGCGGAATGGGCCAGCCTGTTCGCCACGTTCGGTAGCCAGGTCATGGTCGTGGAGATGCAGGACCGCCTGGTTCCGTTGGAGGACAAGGAGATCGGTGACGCGCTCGGCCGGTCGTTCCGCAAGCGCGGCATCACCGTCCTGACCGGCGCCACGGTCACCGCCATCGCCGAGGGCGACGCGCTGCGGGTGTCGGTCGGCGGTTCGGCGGCACAGAACCTCGACGCCGACGTCGTGCTGGTCGGCGTCGGGCGACGTCCGAACACTTCTGAGCTAGGCCTCGACGTGGCCGGAATCGCCACGGACGCACGCGGTTTCATCGAGGTCGACGATCAACTACGCACCGGGGTCGAGCACGTGTACGCGATCGGCGATGTGACCGGGCGGGCCCTGCTCGCCCACGTCGCCTCACACCAGGGCATCACCGCAGCCGAGGTGATCGCCGGCCACGACGCCCACATCGACTACTCGGTCATCCCGGCCGCGACGTTCACCCACCCGGAGATCGCGAGCGTCGGTCTCACCGAAGAAGCCGCCCGCGCCGCCGGCCACGAGGTGATCACCGCGAAGTTCCCGTTCGCGGCGCTGGGCCGGGCCAAGACTTTCGGCGAGACCGAGGGGTTCATCAAAATCGTTGCGGGGCAGGCACATCAGGAAGTGCTCGGCGTGCACATCATCGGTCCCTCTGCCAGCGATCTGATCGCCGAGGGCGCACTCGCGATCTCGCTGGAAGCCACACTCGACGAGCTGGCCGACACCATTCACGCCCACCCCACTCTCGGCGAGATCGGTATGGAGGCGGCCATGGCCGGACTCGGACTGCCGGTACACATCGCGCCACGCAAGCGTTGAGGAGCTCGACCATGACCACGACCACCGTGCGGATCAAGCCAACCCGCAAGCCGACGAAAACCGATCCCGGGACAGACGTCGAATCCGCTGTCGCGACGGAAGATCCCGAGACCCTTCGTGGTCTCTATCGCGACATGCTGTTCGTGCGACGCTTCGAGGAGCGCACCGCACAGAGCTACCAGCAGGCCAAGATCGGCGGCTACTGCCATCTCAATCTCGGTGAAGAAGCCACCGTGGTCGGCCTGGGTGCCGCGATGCGCCCCACCGACTACCTGTTCACCAACTATCGCGAACACGGATACGCACTGGCTAAAGGCATCGAGGCCGGTCGAGTGATGGCTGAGCTCTACGGCCGCACCACCGGCACCTCGAAGGGCTGGGGTGGCTCGATGCACATGTACGACACCGCGACCCGTCTGCTCGGCGGCTACGCCATTGTGGGCGGACAGGTTCCCCTGGCCATCGGCGCCGCACTGGCCATCGACTACAACGACGGCGACGACGTAGTGGTGTGCCAGATGGGGGAGGGCACCACCAACATCGGCGCCTTCCACGAATCGCTCAATATCGCGGCGCTGTGGCGGCTGCCGGTGGTGTTCCTGGTGATCAACAACCAGACCGGCATGGGCACCACGGTCGAGAAGTCCTCGGCCGAACCGGATCTGTGGAAGCGCGCCGCCGCCTATCGCATGCGTGGTGAGCGGGTCGACGGCACCGATGTGCTGGCCGTGCGCGACCTGGCGAGCGAACTCATCGAAGACGCCCGCCGCGAAGGCAAACCCGCACTGCTCGAAGCGGTGAGCTATCGCCTCAAAGGCCACTCGGTCGTCGACCCGGCCAAGTACCGCAGCACCGACACGGTCGCCACGGCCCGCGAGCACGATCCGATCGTGCTGTGGGAGCAGCGTCTGCTCGCCGCCGGGGTGCTCACCGAACAGTCGCTGGCCGATCTCGACCGCGAGGTGGCCGACGGGGTCGCCGCCGCCGTCGAATTCGCCGACTCGAGCCCACATCCGGAGCCGTCGAGCTTGTTCGACTACACCTACGCCACCCCGGTGCCGGGCGATTCCCGCCGTCTGCCCGCCGATCCGCTCTTCACCCACTGAGGACTCCACTGTGCCTGTCATGACCTATCGCGAAGCGCTGCGCGAAACCCTGCGCGAAGAGATGCGACGCGATGACGACGTTTTTCTGATCGGTGAGGAGATCGGCGTCTTCGAAGGCTCCTACAAGATCACCGCCGGTCTGCTCGAGGAGTTCGGCGAGAAGCGGGTGCGCGACACCCCCATTGCCGAGGAAGGTTTCGTCGGTGCGGCGATCGGCGCCGCGATGCTGGGGTTGCGTCCGGTCGTGGAGATCATGACGATCAACTTCTCGCTGCTGGCGCTGGATCAGATCGTCAACCACGCCGCGAAGATCTACGGCATGTTCGGCGGGCAGACCAACGTGCCCATGGTGATCCGGACTCCCGGTGGCGGCGGCCAGCAACTCGGGGCGACCCATTCGCAGAATATCGAGCTGTACTACGCCTTCGTGCCCGGTCTCAAGGTCGTGGCACCCAGCACTCCCGCGGATGCGCGGGCATTGCTCAAGGCCGCGATCGAGGACGACGATCCGGTGCTGTTCCTGGAGAACCTGTCGCTCTACAACACCAAAGGCGAAGTTCCCGAGGATCTTCCACCTGTTCAGATCGGCAAAGCCGCGGTCACCCGGGAAGGCACCGACATCACGCTGATCGGCTATTCCCGCATGGCCACCGTCGCCACCGAGGTCGCACAACGCCTTGCGGCCGAGGGTATTTCGGTGGAGGTGATCGATCTGCGCAGCCTGCGTCCGCTGGACCGCGACACCATCGTGGCCTCGGTCCGCAAGACCGGTTGCGCGGTCATCGGCGAGGACGACTGGCTCACCTACGGTATCGGCGCGGAAATCGCGGCATCGATTTCCGATGGCGCGTTCGACTATCTCGACGCCCCTGTTCGTCGCGTCGCGATGGCTGAGGTCCCGCTGCCCTATGCCAAGCCGTTGGAGAAGCTCGCCCTGCCGTCTGCGGAATCGCTCTATACCGCGGTGACGGAAACCCTGGCGGCCGTCGGCCGGCGGCGCTGAGAACCAGGAATAGGACGGACACAAGTCATGCCTGAAATCGTCATGCCCCGGCTCTCCG
This sequence comes from Nocardia sp. NPDC058480, assembly GCF_042720495.1. Lineage (NCBI taxonomy): Bacteria > Bacillati > Actinomycetota > Actinomycetes > Mycobacteriales > Nocardiaceae > Nocardia > Nocardia sp. NPDC058480. The sequence continues at coordinate 8,041 of NZ_JBHXMN010000004.1, forward strand.
ACACCATGGAGGACGGCGTCGTCTCCGCCTGGCTCAAGCAGGTCGGCGACCAGATCACCCGCGGCGAGATCGTCGCCGAGATCGAGACCGACAAAGCCCTGATGGAGCTCGAGGCCTACGACGACGGAGTCCTCGAAAAGATCCTCGCCGAGCCCGGCGTTCGTGTCCCGATCGGCGAACCTATCGCGATCGTCGGAGATGGCACCACATCGACTGCGGATTCCGTGGTACGAGGCACCGCTACAGCGGCCACGCAAACGAGCGTCGCACCCTCCGGCGTCGGCTCGACCGCCCAAGACACTGGGCCGCACCGTGATTCGCACAGTGAGACCGGCTCTGGCTCGCCCCGGACCGTGATCAAGTCCTCGCCCCTCGCCCGCAAGATCGCACGCGAGTTGCAGGTCGATATGGGCACTGTCGTGGGCACCGGTCCCGGCGGGCGGGTCACGAAACGAGACGTGGAGGCCGCTCACAGCGCCGGCGCCGCCACTCCCAGTGCCATCGCGACGCCGTCACGCGAAACGAGTGCGGTTGCTGTGCACCCTGTTCCGGTGTCAGGGGAGTTCGAGGAGGTCGCGCTGACGAACATTCAGCGCGTCTCGGCCATTCGGCTCACCGAGAGTAAGCAGCAGGCACCGCACTTCTACGTGACCAGCGCGATCGACGTGACCGAGTTGTTCGCCTTCCGGGGCCGGATCAACGCGACGCTGGACGCGGCGGGCGAAGGCAAGGTCAGTGTGAACGATCTGCTCGTCAAGGCCGTAGCCGTCGCTCTGCGAAAGAATCCCTCGATCAACGTCAGCTTCGCGGGTGATAAGCTGTTGCGGCACAAGGGAATCCATCTCGGCGTCGCGGTGGCGACCCCGGCCGGGCTGCTCGTTCCGGTGATCCGTGACGCGGACCGCAAGAGTGTGTCCGAGATCGCGACCGAGAGCCGTGACAAAGCGACCCGCGCCCGCGATCGCAAGCTCCGCGCAGACGAGATGTCGGGCGGCACGTTCACGATCTCCAACCTCGGCATGTTCGGCATCGAGCAATTCACCGCGGTCATCAACTCGCCCGAGTCCGCGATCCTCGCGGTCGGAGCGGCGGCCGACGAGCTACGCCTGGATGGCGACAATGTGGTCGCCCGCAAGATCCTTCGCGTGACTCTGTCAGCGGACCACCGCGCTATCGACGGCGCGGTCGCAGCCCAATTCCTGGCAAATCTGAAAGAACTGGTCGAAAACCCGTTGCGGATTGTGGCGTAGCGACGGGCGACTGGCAACGTCGACCTGATCGACGACTTCGGGTGGGGCCGGCCAACAGTGTGCGGGTTGGTCGGTGTCGCCGCCGGTGGCGCGGTTCAGTCGTGGGTGGGGGTTCGTTTCCGGCGCGGTGTCGTCTGTTCGATGCGCGGATCCTCGGTTACCGCAAAGTGTTTCACGTACTCGGACAGGAACGCCTGCAATGTCGCGGTGGCCGGGATGGCCAGGAGCGCACCGACCGCTCCGAGTAGCGCGCCACCGGCCAGCACGGACAGCAGGGCGATCGCGGCGTTGACGTCGACGGTGCGCGCGGTGATCCGAGGCTGCAGCAAGTAGTCCTGGAACCACTGGTAGACGACCGCGAACAACAGGATCCACACCGCGTCGAGCGGGTCGACCGTCAGCGCCACGAACACCGGGACGATCGCGGCGATGTAGGTACCGATGGTCGGGATGAACGCGGAGATCACGCCGAACCACACACCAAGGGCGATGGGGTTGGGGATGTGGAGGATCGACAGGAACACCCCGTGCGCGACGGCGGAGATGATTGCCAGGATCAGCCGCGAGAATAGGTAGCCGCCGGTTTTGTCGATGGCGAGGTCCCAGGCGTGCAGGAAGGTCTGTTGACGGGCAGGCGGTAGGAGCGAACACACGGTGCGCCGCACCCGCGGGCCGGCCGCGGTGAGGTAGACGCTGAACAGTGCGATGGTCAGGATCTGGGCCAGGCCGCCCAAGACCGTTGTCGACACGCCCCAGGCGTTGTCGGCGGCGGCGTGAGCGTAGCCCTCGATCAGGTCGGACTCGTGGAGCAGCCGCTGGCTCAGGTCGTGCACCGTGAAGTGCTGACCGAAGGTGTGATTGACCCAGGCGACGCCCTCGTTGAGCAGGCGCGGCGTCTCATGGGCCAGGTTGGTCGCCGTCTCCACCAGCAGCGTCACCAGCGCGGCCAGAAAGGCCAGGACACAGGCGAAGGTACCGACGAACACCAGGCCGGTGGCGAGTCCGCGCGGGACACCCCGTCGCACCAGCACCGCGACGGCCGGCTCCATCGCCAGGGAGACGAAGAACGCGACGAACAGGATGATCAGGAGGCCGGTCAGCCGGTGGAAGGCCCAGTCGGCGAGCAGGAACAGCCCGAAGAACACCAGAGCCAGCACCATCGCCCGGGGCAGCCACTTCGGCATTCTGGTCCGTGCGGGCGCCTGCGGGGCGTTGTCCGGGGAGTCGATGTCCACGGCTCCCAGTGTCGCCCCGGATCGGCCCATTTCCCGGCACCAACGCGGGCTCGGCTCGCAAGGTAATGGCTCAGCCGTCGAGTAGGTGCGGTAGGCCGGCGCGGAAGCGATCGGCATCGATGGCTTTGGCGGCAGCGAACGCGGGCAGGGATACCAGCGGGAAGATCTGCGCGCGGGGACTCGGGTCGTCGGCGGCATCGAGGATGGCGTTGGCAGCGGCGCGTCCGGATTCGTTGGCACCCTCCATGGTGGCCAGGTCGATGTGGTTGCGGACGTGATCACCGCCGAAGTAGAGGTTGGGAATCGCGCAGTGCGCATCGGGGCGATTGTCGTAGGAGCCGATCGTATTGACCAGCAGTGGGGTTTCGTTGTGGATGCTGCCGCCGGACCAGGTGATACCGGGGTCGAGGTGCCAGGAATGGATGTCCTCGTCGCGTAGCCAGTCGGTGCCGGTGTTGAGCCAGGCTTTGAGCTGAGCCCAGGTCTCGGTGGCGATCTCGTGCGCGGTGCACTCCTTGGCAGTGCGGCCGAAGCGGATTCCGGGTGTGTCCCAGTCGGAGATGTCCACCGACAGACATTCCAGCACCGAGCCGTCGCCGTAGGTCGCGGGGAAATCACCCACCCACATGGGAGCTTGGCGCAGGGCGGTGAGGGCCCAGGGGGAGCCGAGTGCGGCGATGTGTCCTTCGGGTATATCGGTCGTGCGGCGGAGGAAGAACTGGATGCCGACCATCCAGTCGGTGACGAGGTTTCGCATCCCGCCCAGGCGTGGATCGGCGTCGATGATCGCGTCGTCGAGGAGATCGACGGTGCGGTCGACGGGCATGGCGCACAGATAGTGATCGGCGGTCACCGTAGTGCTCCCACTCGTGCCGGTGATCGTTGCCGATGCGATGCGGCCGCCCGCCATCTGGAGCGCGGCAACTCCATGACCCATCACGAAGCGGACCCCGAGTGATCGTAAGTACTCGACCCACGGATCGATCCACGCGATGCTGGTCGGGCGGTTGAGAATACGGTCGACACCACCGGCGAACTGCGGGACCGTGCCGGACGCGGCGAGGACGAGTGCCTCGCCGATAGTACCGATGGTGCGTGCTGAGCTGGTCTGTGGTTTCGCGGCGACGGTGATCCGGGTGAGCGCGTTCACCAGATACTTCCGGTAGGCGGGCGACTTCCCCTCGGCATGCATGATCTGTTCCCAGGTCACGTATTCCCACTGGCCGAAGCGCCGTTCGGTGCTGGAGGTGAACCACACGAGCATCTGTTTGGCGAAGAACGCCAGCTCGTGTGCCGGTAGGTCGGGGATGAAGCCGAGCGCGCCGATGATGCTGTTGCGCACCAGTTCCGGCGTCAGTTGACTCAGTCCACCGATCTCGACCGGGGCGAAGATCGGCGGGAGATCCTGGAATCCGGCGACTGTCCCCTCGACCCGCACCAGGTTGTCGAGCACGCCGTTCGGGTTGCCGGGGAACGGGATTCGGCGCATCGTGTCGGGAACGTGCTGATAGCAGCCGGGGAAGAAGCGGAACCCGTGCTCTCCCGGCAGTTCCTGTCGACCGGGCGACGCTGTCCCCGGCACACCCATGCTGCGCGCTTTGCCACCGAGGAACGCGGGTTCGTAGACGGTGATGTCGTATCCGCGCTCGGCCAGTTCGTGAGCCGCGCTCAGACCGGCCATGCCGCCACCGAATATCGCCACCGTCTTACCGACGGAGCGCAACAGTGGCGTGCGCCGGGCGCTCGGCGCGGCGGCGACCGGGGGAGCGACGGTGAGTGCGGCGCCGGCGACGAGACCAGCGCGCAACGCGGTGCGGCGGGTGATCGGTGCTGACAACGGTGTCGGCTGATCAGGCATGGTGTTCTCCTGGACCTGCGATGGTGAGGGTAGCGGGCGGCGTGGATGGTGCCGCGGAGTGCGGTGCATTGCCGCGCAAGGTCGTTCGTGTGGTGCGCCATTCGCGGGTCGAGTCGCGGATCTCGCGCGCCATGTCGGTGAGGACGGCGGGCAGGTGCGCCCGCTGATGGCGCAACGCGCGGACCGCGAGACCGAGCGCGCGTGCCGGGGTGTAGAGCTCGGCGGGCCGGTGGGTGCGAGAGAAGATGCCCACGGTGATCTCCGCCAGCTCCGGATTACCGACGGCGCTGCGGTAGAGCTCGATCTCCAAGGGCCGCATGTTCTCACCACGGGCCAGCCGGTTGGTCCAGTGGAAGATCTCGCGGCACTCGATGACGCGACGGCGCTCCCACTCCGACAGCGCCGCGTCGAGTGCACGCGGGTCGTCGAGAGCTTCGACGACCGACTCGGCGAGCGTGCGTCCGTAGTGCAGTGCGTCGCGGATGCCCTGCGCGGTGACGGGATCCTTGAAATGTCCGGAGTCGCCGGGCAGGGCCCAACCGGGGCCCGCGGAACGACGGAAGTACGAGGAGATGCCGGTGGCGGAGCGAACCCGGCTCACCCGCTCACAGCCGCTCAGTCGGGTGGTCAGGTCCGGAATCCGGGCGAGGGCCTCGGCATAGCGGCGTTCCGCCGCGCCGGGACCGCGTCCGTGTTTGCTGACGGAGGGTGGCTGCACCAGGCTGAGCACCAGGCCGTCGTCGCACGGGAAGGCCGTGCCGAGGTCGGCGCCCGCACGCCACTGGGCGGCGATGTGGCGTGGGGCGTCGGCGGTGTCACGCCAGTACGCGAAGTAGCAGTCGCGCCCGCTGGGCACGGTCAGGAACGGCCGCTCGGCGCCCACCGCCCTGGCGATGGTGCTGCGCCGCCCGTCCGCGCCGACGACGAGCGCGGCGCGAAGCTCCACGATCTGGCCCGCGGCGTCGAGATAACGCACACCGGCGCAACGGTTTCCGTCCCACACCACCGAGGTCACCCGACAGCGTGGCCGCACCTCGGCGCCCGCGGCCTCCGCCGTGCGCAGCAGCGCGGCGTCGAGTCCGGTGCGGCGCACGCACATCGCGTAGTCGATGCCGTCGACCGGCGGAAAGCCGGAACCGACACCGTATCCGGCGCCCTGTGCGTATGCCCGCGTCAGCCGTGGCGCACCGAGAGCCTCGACGGCGGCCAACGCGTCGAGGCGCTGGAGTTCGGCCAGGCCGGCCGGCCAGAGCAGATGAGTGGACAGTGTGTCCGACGGCAAGGTGGCGGCGTCGAGCACGACGACGTCGCGGCCCGCCCCCGCCAGTGTCGCCGCGGTCGCCGATCCCGCGCAGCGCGCGCCGACCACGACAACGTCGACCCGTTCGACCGCGGTGGCAAGGGCATCGACCATGGGAACCGCCTCGGTCACTAAGTCTCGGACAGTGTGTCCGATTGATGATGAGACGGGCCGCGCACAGGTGTCAATAGCCAACCAGGACAGGGGGATTGCCGCGGCGCGTACCCCGCCGCCACGGCGGCCCGCTGCGCTACGGGCACAATAGGGCCATGGTCAATGCCAGCGCACCGGGTGCTGCCACGACGACGGTTCGCCGATGTCTTCGCTGACCCGTGTCCCGCGATCAGCGCGCAAACCCACCGACGACCGGCGGGCCGAATTCGAGCGTCGCGTACTGGCCGCGGTCGAAGACCTGCTCGCCGACGGAACGCCGTTCACCGAGATCGCCGTGCAGAAGATCGCCGCGGCCTCCGGGTCGGCCAGGTCAACCTTCTATCGCTACTTTCCGGACAAGAGCAGATTGCTGATCCGGATGGCCGAATTGGCGACCACCGATCTGTTCGCGGCGGCGGAATTATGGTGGAGTGCCGAGCACACCGATCAGCAGGCCGGCGTCGTGCGGGCAATGCGCGCGATGATCGGCGGATTCCGCGACCATCGCTATCTGCTGCTCGCGCTCAGCGAAGTCGGCTCCTACGACCGGGAAGTCGGTGCCTACTGGCGTTCCAGGGTGGCGACCTTCGCCGAACTGGTGCGCGCGCGGCTGGAGGCCGAACAGGCAGCGGGCCACGTTGCCCAGCAACTCGATCCCCGGGCCACCGCGCTGGTGCTCACCTCGATGGTCGAACGCACGATCTCCATCGCCTTCGCCGCCGAAACCGGTATCGGCGAGGAGGAATTGGCCGAATCGCTCGGGCGCGCGATCTGGCTCGTCATCTATGGGGACGCGCCTTAGTGCTCGATTCCGATCAGCCGAGCGCCTCGAGTTCGCGTTCGATAGCTGCTGCCGCGTAGTGCATTCCGGTGCCGCGCAGGTGCTCGATCCTGATGTGTACTTTGTCGATCCCGTACGACCGGACGACCTCGGCGATCCCGACCCTGCCGCACGGATCGGCGACGAATCCCGCGGTCATATCACTCATTCTCATTGCAAGCCCCTCCCAACCGATCCCCTCCGAGTCTACGGGTATGCACGTGCATCTGCACGTGCAGGGAGTTGAGTATCGGCATGTAAGAGGTTGTGGCACACTCAGGTTCGCGAAGCTTGTTGCCGACAGGAGTGGTCGTGAGTGAGGATTTGAGCGCTGTCGCTGGCGCCTGCACGGGTCCGGATCCGGATGAAGATCCCGCCCTGCTGCGCCGGGTGCTCGGGGTGCGCTTGCGGCGCTTGCGTGAGGCCGCCGGCATCAGCGGCGACGCTGCCGGTCGGATGATCCGCGCCTCGCACTCGAAGATCAGTCGGCTCGAAGCCGGCCGAGTCGGCTTCCGTGTCGCGGACGTCGACGATCTGCTGACGGCGTACGGAGTCCGTGATGCCGAACTGCGCGACGAATACCGGCGACTTGTGCAGCGGGCCAATCGGACCGGACGATGGCAAGCCGGTGCGGATCTCACGGTCGCGCGACCGGATACCTATCTGGCACTCGAGGATGCCGCCGCGATGATCCGTTGCTACGCGCCGAACTTGCTGCCCGATGTGGTGTGGACGCCCTCGTACGCGCACACGGTCTTCGCGATCGCCGATCGGCAACCGGCCACCGACATCCAGCGCCGCATCGAATTGCTGGCCCGGCGGCAACGACTGCTCACCCGTACCGATCCACCCCGGGCGTGGTTTGTCATCGAGGAAGCCGCGCTGCGCCGCCCGATCGGCGGGGCCGAGATCTGGCGGGGACAAATGGAACATCTCGCCGAGTTGGCGGAGCGTCCCAACATCACTGTGCAGGTGCTCCCCGATTACATCGGCGGCCCCGCTATCAGCGGCACCCCGTTCACCATGCTGCGGTTCGCGGCACCCGAGTTGAGCGATATCGCGCACTTTCTGCACCTGTCCGGCCCCCAGTTCCTCGAGAAGCCCAGCGAACTGGACCGATTCAACGCGGTCTGGGATCGGCTGTGTGTCTGCGCCCTTCCGCCCGAGCAGACCACTGCGCTCCTGGACACCCTCCGGACGGCCCCCTCTACTGTCGACCTCTCCTCGTAAACACCGATCAGAACAGAGATCCAATGTCCGACAACGCCTTCGGTGCCTCACTGTCCACCGATGTCGATACCACCATCGCCCACGAAGCACGCGTCTACGACTACTGGCTCGGGGGCAAGGACAACTACCCCGCGGACCGGGCACTCGGCGATGTCATCGCGGAGCATGTCCCTGCTATCAAGACGATGGCGCGCGCCAACCGCGCTTTCCTGAGCCGAGCGGTCCGGCACCTGGTCAGTGAAGCGGGGATCACCCAATTCCTCGATATCGGTACCGGAATACCCACGGCCGGAAACACGCACGAGGTCGCCCAGCAGCTCGACCCCAATGCGCGGGTCGTCTACGTCGACAAAGATCCGATCGTGCTCGCCCACGCCCGAGCGTTGATGAGCAGCACCGAGCAGGGCAGCACCCGATTCATTCACGCGGACCTGCACGACCCGCGGTCCATCCTCGACCACCCCGACCTCGCCAGCACCCTCGACCTCGACCAGCCGGTTGCCATCATGCTCGTCGCGATCATGATGTATTTCGCGGACAGCGACCGCCCCCAGGACGTCATCGCCGAGCTGCTCGACGCGGTCCCCGCCGGCAGCTACGTCGTCATCACCCACCCCACCGGGGATTTCGCGCCCGAGGCGATGGCCGGAGTCAAGGCGGCCGCGGAAGCGTCGGGCATCTCCTTTCACCCCCGCAGCAACTCCGAAACCAGCGAGCTGTTCGCCGGAACCACCCTCATCGAGCCGGGGCTGGTCCCCGTCGCCGCCTGGCGACCCGAACTCGTCGACCGTCCCGTCGCCGTCGCCGAGGCCGACAGTGCTTGGTACTGGGCAGGTATCGGTCGCAAATCCTGATTCCTGGTAGGCGCTCTCGAGCGACAGCGACGATCCCGGAACGCGCGGCGGGTTTATCCCCAGATGCGCCGTGTCGCGGGCATATCGGCGTTTCCCGTTGCTTCCGGGACGACGCCGAGTACCTGGTGAATTCCGAGTCCGCCGTCCTCGAAGCCCAAAGCGGAGGCGGCCATATAGAGCCGCCATATTCGTGCACGCCCTTCGCCGACGAGTGAAACCGCTTGTTCCCAACCGGTTTCCAGATTCGCGACCCAATGGCGAAGGGTCCGCGCGTAGTGCTCGCGCAGGGCCTCGACATCGCGAACCTCGAATCCGGCGCGTTCCATGGCCAGGACGACTTCGCCCACATCGACGAGTTCACCGTCCGGGAAGACATAGCGCCCGACGAACGAACTGTTGCGCATGACGGAGCCGCCCGGCGAGGAGATGGCGTGGTTGAGCAGCCGTCCGCGCGGGCGCAGCAATGCGCGCAGGGTGTCGAAGTACTCCGCGGCGCGCTTGGAGCCGACGTGTTCGAACATGCCGATCGAGGAGATGGCGTCGAACTCTTCGCCGCGCAGGTCCCGATAATCGGTCAGCCTGATCTCGACACTGCCCGACAGCCCCGCGTCGGCGACTCGTCGGCGGGCGAGCTCGACCTGAGCACTGCTGATCGTGACGCCGACAACCTGTGCCCCATAGGTCGCCGCCGCGTGCATGGCCATGGACCCCCAGCCGCATCCCACGTCGAGCAGGCGCATACCCGACTGGTCGGCCAATCCCAATTTGCGGCAGATCAGGTCGTGCTTGGCGCGCTGGGCGTCCGCCAATGAGCTGTCGTCCGGCACGAACCGGGCGCAGGAATAGGTCATGCTCGGTCCGAGCACCAGCCGGTAGAAGTCGTTGCCGACGTCGTAGTGATGACTGATCGCCGCCGCGTCGCGATGTTTGGTATGCAGGGGTCCGCGTGCTGGTCGCGCTTCCTCCGGTGGTCGTGGCGGGCGGCGACCGAGCGCCCCGAGCTGCCGGGCTGCGCCGATGGCCTGCCAGGCGGCACCGAGACCGAGGCGGGCGTCGTTCGGCGCGGTCGACTGGAGTGCTCGGAGCATCAGGAAGATGTCGCCGTCGAGATCCACTGTGCCGGAGACGAATGCACGCGCCAAGCCGAGTTCGCCGGGCGCCCAGACCAGGTGGCGCAGCGCATCCTCGGATCGCACACGCATCGTGCCGGGGCTGTCACCATCGGGTTGGATCGTGCTGCCGTCCCAGAATTCGAACCCCACCGCGGGGTGTGGGCCCAAGGAGGCTCGCAGCAGAGGTTCGAACGCGGCGGCGATCGTGGCCTGATTACCCATCCGACCACTATGGTCCGCGTCGCGTCGCTGGTGTGGCAACGACGCGGCGCCATCCGCTGGATCAGCGTCCGATCAGGGCGAGTCGAGCACGCTCACCGGAACGCCGTAGGGGAGAAACCGCACCCGACGGCGGTCGTCGGTGTTGTCGCGGTGGGCGCGTAAGGCTTCGAGCTCGTTCGGGAACACCTGGTCGATCCTGGCCTGACCGGCATCATCGACGGTGTAGATCGCCCACACACCGCTGCCGGTCTCACCGGTGGTTTCGCCCTCGGGTGCCGTTGAACGTGGGCGTTGCGGCTGGACGAACTGGCCGAGGAGCGACGACAGCGCACCGACGCCGACCTGATCCACGCGATCCAGGTATCCGGCGGCTTTCCCGAACAGTTCGTTGAGTTCGGCTCCCGTCCCACGTAGTGCGCGTTCGAAGTCTTCCGGATCGATGCCGAATGGCCCGGTGTTTGCCATCGTGTGTCCTCCTGCGGACGAGTTGGCTTGTCTCTCCACAGTGTGCTCGCCGAATGGCGGATTCGCCACGATGTCGCTGGCCGGTCCGCGGGTCGGTGCCAGGGATATGTCCGTTTTACTCGTAGGTTGATCACAGCCGTACTACTTCCACTTCGAGAAGGGGCTCACACGTGTCGACTCACAAGATCGCGGTCGCCACCGGCATCGTCACCGCTTTCCTGACCGCGGGCACTGTCTCCGCTCAGCCATCGGCACCCGTCCCACACCAGCAACACAGTGAGGTCGCCGGGAACGAGAATGGTGGCAAGGCCGGCAACGCGGACGATCCCGGGAGCGAAGCCGACGAGAAGGGCAAAGGTAAGGGGAAGGGCAAGGGCAAAGGCCAGGCGGATCGATGACCGCGATCGGATTGGTCTTCACCGGCGTGGCGGTGCTGCTGCACGGCTACATCTTCGTGATGGAGTCGCTGCAGTGGACGGCGGCGCGGACGCGAGCGACGTTCGGGATATCCGCGGCGGATGCGGAGGCCACCAAGGAGATGGCCTTCAATCAGGGGTTCTACAACCTCTTCCTGGCCGTTGTGGCGGCGTTCGGGATGGGGTTCACCGCGTTCGGCGACAAGGGAATCGGGCTCGCGCTGGTACTGGCCGGTGCAGGTTCGATGGTGGCGGCCGGCGTGGTACTGCTGGCGTCGTCACCAGGCAAGGCGCGTCCGGCCCTGATCCAGTTGGTCCCGCCGCTGATCGGTTGTGTCGCTGTGGTGATCGCCCGGCTCTGAGCATATCCGCGGCGAACGGCTGACCAGGCTATGCGCTGAGGTCGGGTGATGTGGCTGAGTCGGGTGATGGGGGGCCCACGGCTTCACCGATATCGGGTTCGTCTGTTTCTGGTCGTGAACCGGTGGCAGCGTCGATCTGCTCGCCGATGTAGCGGATCACCACCGCGACCATCGCGACCACCGGTACCGCGAGGAAGGCGCCGGTGATGCCGTAGAGCGAGCCGCCCGCGGCGACGGCGAGCAGCACGATAACGGCGTGCAATTCCATGCTGCGACTCTGGAGGACCGGTTGCAGCACATTGCCTTCCAGCTGTTGCACCGCGATGACGACGCCGAGCACGATCAGCGCTGTGGTGAGCCCGTTGCCGACCAGCGCGACGAGGACCGCGAGTGCACCGGCGACGAAAGCTCCGACCATCGGGACGAATCCACCGATGAAGGTGATCACCGACAGCACCAGCGCCAGCGGAACGTCGAGGATGAACAGTGCCGCGCCGATGAGTACGGCGTCGACCATGCTGACGATCGCCTGCGTACGGATGAATCCGCCCAGGGTCGCCCAGACTCGTTCCAGGACGGCTTCGACGTGGCGGCCGCTGCGGTTACCGAACACCCGATGCATCCAGGGCAGAAAACGTGTGCCGTCCTTCAGGAAGAAGAACACCAGCACCAAGACCAGAAACACGGTGATCAGGACCGAGGTGGCCGTAGACACGCCGGTGAACACACCGTTGGCGATCTGCGCGCCGCTGGACTGGAGTCGCCCAACGATCGCTTCGACCGCGGAATCGAGTTGCTCGTCGCGAATACGCAGCGGTGGTCCCTGGATCCAGTTGCGTACTTGGTTGACTCCGGCGGTGGCCTTGTCGGCGAGTTGGGGTGCCTGATCGGCCACCGAGGGCACGATCAGCGCGATGACCCCGGCCAGCAGTGCTACGAACGACAGCAGGGTGATCGACGCGGCCAGCGCGGGCCGCAGCTTGTGCTGGGTCAGCCAGCGGGTCGGCGGCCACAGAATGGTGGTCACCACGATCGCGAGTGCGACGGGCAGGATCACCACCCAGAGCCGGGCGGTGACGGTACCGAGTACCCACGCGCCGGCCGCGATCGCCACGATGCACAGTGACCATTTGGCCAGCCACAGGATCCCGCCGCCGATCGCGTCGCCGCGGTCACGCGACGGCTTTCCGTTCGGTTGTGCCCCACTGGTTTTCTGCACCGGCCCGCTCACGTTGCTAGTCTGGCACGCTCGCCGGATCAGTGCGTCGTCGACGGCGGCTCGTCCTCGACCCGATCGAGTTCTTCGTCGAGCGCGATGGCCGCGGTGATCAGGGCCAGGTGGGTGAAGGCCTGAGGGAAGTTGCCCAGCTGCTCGCCGGAGGGACCGATCTCCTCGGCGAACAGGCCGACGTGGTTGGCGTAGGTGAGCATCTTGTCGAAGGCGTAGCGGGCCTGTTGCAGGCGCCCGGTCCGGGCGAGGGCTTCGACGTAGAGGAAGCTGCACAGGTTGAAGGTGCCTTCGGCGCCGCGCAGGCCGTCGGGTGATGCCGCGGGGTCGTATCGGTAGACCAGGCTGTCACTGACCAGTTCCTTGTCCATCGCGTCGAGCGTGCTCAGCCACATCGGGTCGGTGGGGGAGAGGAACCCCATTCGGGGCATGAGCAGCAGCGAGGCGTCCAGTACGTCGGTGGCGTAGTGCTGCACGAATGCCTGGCGTTTGTCGCTCCAGCCCCGTTCGACGATCTGCCGGAAGACCGCGTCGCGTTCGGCTGTCCAGCGGGTCACGTCGGCGGGTCTGGCGTGCTCGGTCGCCATGCGGATGCTGCGGTCGAAGGCCACCCAGGTCATCAGTCGGCTGTAGGTGAATTCTTGGCGACCGCCACGGGTTTCCCAGATGCCCTCGTCGGGGCGGTCCCAGTTGTCCGCGAGCCAGTCGATGAGGCCGGTGAATGTCCGCCAGCCGGCAATGGCGGCCATATCCGATGCCTGCGCCAGCGCGTCGGCTGCCTCGCCGTAGATATCGAGCTGGATCTGGTCAGCTGCCCCATTGCCCACCCGCACCGGCGTCGAGCGCTGATATCCCTCCAGATGGGTCAGGGCCACCTCGTCCAGGTGGGGGTCGCCGTCGACGCGGTACATGATCTGCAAGGGTTCGCCGGAGGCGGTGCCGCCTGCTTCGACCCGTGCGCGCAGCCAGCGACGGAAGGCATAGGCCTCTTCCGTGAAACCGAGATCGACCAGCGCGCGCACCGACAGCGAAGCGTCCCGGATCCAGGTGTAGCGATAGTCCCAATTGCGTTCGCCCCCAATCTGTTCGGGCAATCCCATGGTGGCGGCGGCGATCGGCGCGCCGGTCGGGGCGTAGGTGAGCAGTTTGAGGGTGATCGCGGAACGGTTGACCATGTCGCGCCAGCGCCCGCGGTAGGTGGACGAGCGCAACCAGGTCTGCCAGAACAGACGGCACTGGTCGAATTCGTGGGCGATCGATGTCCACGCCGGTGCCGACGAGACTCCCGCGCCGGCCGAGCTGGTGGTCAGCACCACCGCCGCTCGCTCACCAGCGGACAGTGTGAATCGCGCGGTGATGTCCGCGCCGTCGGCGTGCAGGGTGATCGGGTCGGTGGACTGTAGGTGCAGATCGGCGGTGGCGGAACGGAAGACGGCGGTTCGTTCGTCGACTAGATCGAGGGTGTGGGTGGCGCGTGCGTAGTCGAACCGGGGGCGGCACGCGAGGGTGAACGTCAGACTGCCGCGTACCACTCGCACGACCCGAACCAGCCTGTGCCGTGCGGCGGGTTCGGTGCCGCGAATCGGTTCCATGAAATCGGCGACCTCGCCCACGCCGTCGGGTCCGGAGAACCGCGTCAACAGGATGGCGGTATCCGGAAGGTATAGCTGCCGGACGGTTACCGCACTGGTGGGTTCGACGGCGAGCGAACAATGTCCGCCCTTCTCGCTGTCGAGCAGCGACGCGAACACGCTCGGTGAATCGAATCGGGGAGCGCACCACCAGTCGATCGTCCCGGCGGCCGACACCAGCGCCGCGGTCTGCAAATCGCCGACGATGCCGTGCTCGTCGATCGGCGGGTACGTGTTCACGAACGCTCCTCGCCTCGGACCGCCCGTCCGTGCGGGCGGCGAGATTCAGCAAACCAGCCGACGTCGGCGACGCCCTCACCCGGAACGGGTGAATCCCCGCGCCAGGTCCGTGGACGACGGCTCGACGAGGTTGGCGCGTTCGGCACGAGATTGGCGCATTCTGTCCTTGTCGTGGCCCCGATGGAATTCGACACTTGCTTTCGTATTGTCGGTCTGCGAACGATGGGAGTGCGCGGTGTCGGTTACGAGGGAGAGCGCCACCGCCTATGTGATCTCCGCGCTGGAAGCAAAAGGAACCGCGACCCGTGACGATTTCGACGTCGCCGGGATAGTCACTGCGTTCCGGGACATCATCGATGGGTGGGATTTCCGGCTGTTGGAACGGGATACGTTCTGGCGGATCGCCTCGACCTACCTCAGGACGTGATGGCCCGGACCGGATGGGCACCCGCCCAGCGTCGGGCCGCCCTGCGCAGCGAGCCCGCATCGGAGTAGCCGAGGAGCTCGGCTTGCCTGGTGCCACTGAGCGACACCGCTTGCGATAACCGGGCACTGCGGGCGCGGTCCAGTTCGGCCCGCCACGTCGTGCCCGATTCGGTCAGCCGTCGTTGCAACGTTCGGGGGCTGACGTTGAGGATCCGGGCGACAGTATCGAGGGAGACCACCCCGGCCTCGATCGCTTCGTCCAAGGCGTCGGCCACCCGTTCGGGCCAGGCCGAGGCCAGGGTTGGTGGGGGTGCCAGCGCGGCGGCCAGCGGCTGCAGGACGGCGGCAAGTACTGGATCCGCGGTGGTCAGTGGCAGATCCAGGTCAGTCGCGCGGAAGGTCATGGAATCGGCTGGTGCGTCGAA
Source organism: Nocardia sp. NPDC058480 (assembly GCF_042720495.1). Lineage (NCBI taxonomy): Bacteria > Bacillati > Actinomycetota > Actinomycetes > Mycobacteriales > Nocardiaceae > Nocardia > Nocardia sp. NPDC058480. Next base: position 23,268 of record NZ_JBHXMN010000004.1, read on the forward strand.
TTCCAGCGTGGCGGAACCGAAGACGGCGCGAAATCCGTCGACGCGCGCGGGAGCGGCCTGGCGCAGCGAGATGCGCACCGGGTTCAACGGATCGTCGACGACCCGGCGTGCGCGGCTCAGGACGGCCGACAATCCCCACAGTTGGGTGTGGTCCCGTCCACGACCTTCGCCATCGAGCATCTCGAGGTACAGGGTGGACTCGCCCTCGGCCTCGGACACCAGGTCGAAACGGTGATTGGTGGTGACCGCGGTGATGTAGGGACCGCAGGTGGCCAGCCCGGCGCCCAGCGTCGGCGCTGACGCGAACAGGTAGTCGTACAGGCCCAGGCTGGACAGCTTGTAGCGCCGGGCGACCTGCAGGGCGACGTCCGGGCCGAGACGATGTTCGCCGATCTCCCACAGCCGGGAGAACGTCGCACTGGGTAGATGCACGTCGTGGCCGGTCATCGACCAATCCGGGACCCCGGTGTCGCGAATCAGCTGCGCGCGATCCAGCCCGGCAGCGTCGAACTGGGAGATGACGAAACGATGCAGCAAACTCTGGTCGGTAGCCATGACGTCTCCTCGTGGCAGCATGCCGATCGGCGAACGGGTCGCGGCCGCAGACGTCGACCGATAGGGGAGAGTCCGTCGGTCAACGTCTGTCGTTTCGAGATCGGCACCTTTTGGTGTGATCCGGTTCTACAGTATTCGACCGTGCCATGTTCGTAGAGGGCCGGATATTCTTGGGCCCGAGTAGCCTGTGCCCGCAAAACGCGTGACGCATCGGCACCGGCCCCTCGTCCAGAAAGCTGGCTTATGACCGCTGAACTGTGCTGCCTGACCGTCCGCATAGACACCGGTCGATGGAGCGAAACCGTGCTCACGGAGGTCGACCTTGTCGTGCCTGTCGGTGAGATCACCGCCGTGCTCGGCGCGCCCGGTGCCGGCAAAACAATGGTTGGTTCGGCTCTCACAGGACGATTGCCCGCCACGGCGCGATCGCAGGGGCGTGTCGTGATCAATGGTGAGACCGTGACCGGTGAGCGATGGCCGGCTCTGCGTGAGCGTGTCGTCGGCTACGTGCCTCAAGAGGGTGTGACCGCCTTCGACACCGACAAGACGGTGGGCGCCCAGTTGCGAATTCTGGAGCGACGGCACCGAGCGTGGACTGTCGAGCGAGCATGCGCCGCGGCGCACTATCCCACCGACACCTTGGACCTTCTCCCGCATCAACATTCAGGAGGCCAGATCCAACGAGCCGCACTGGCCGCCGCGCTGCTACCCGCTCCGTCCATCCTCATCGCGGATGGACCTACCAATTCCCTCGATAGGGGAACGGCGTACGGGGTGTGGAGATCTTTGCGCGACTACGCCGACTCCGGCGCGGCGGTACTCGTGGTCAGCAACGAGGTGCGGATGCTGACTCAGGGCGGCTTCGCCGACCGAATGGTGATTCTGCACGCGGGCCGAGTCCTTGCCGCAGGGACGACCGCGGAGCTGACCAACTCGACCGACACGTTCGTGCGGGCCCTTCTCGGATCAAGCCTCTGATTCTGCTGACCGGCACGAACCGCGGGTGACGAAAACGCGTTCCAGCAGGGCGTAGAGACAGTCCCGGTCTCGGTCGGTGAGTCTCGTCAGGCCTTCTTGGGTGGCGCGCATCTTCGCCCGGATCGAATCGGTGACCTGCTCGCCCTCGGGCGTGATGACGAGATGGGTGACGCGGCGGTCGGAGGCGCTGGCCTCGCGGCGCACGAGGCCACGCTTCTCCAGCCGGTTGATGATTCCGGTGACATTGGACGCGTCGCAGCCCAAGGTGTCGGCCAGGGCACGCATCGCGACGGGGCCTCGGCGCAGCACGGTCAGCGTTTTGCCCTGGCTCGCGGTGAGGTTCTCGCTCGCGGCCGCGGCGGTGAAGTCCCCGTAATAGACCCCGAGCGACACCGAGAGCAGCTCCATGAGCTGGGCCGAATCGATGCGCGGAGCGTCTTCCATGAGGGTCAGCTTATCCGCAGAAACTTGACTATCTCAAATATTTGCCTCTAGCGTGTGAGTATTGCTTGAAGTTCTCAACCATCGATGTTGTCAAGTAGCTCTGAGGAGTAGCCAGTGATCGTCACCCCGTCCGAGGTCTCCCGCACGGCCGAGATCCTGTCACGGCCCATCACGCTGAACGGTCTGACCGTCCCGAACCGCATCGTGATGGCGCCGATGACGCGGATGTTCTCGCCGGGCGGCGTTCCCGGTGACGACGTGCGGTCGTACTACGCCCGCCGCGCCGCCGCCGGCGTTGGCCTGATCGTCACCGAGGGGACCTATGTCGGCCACGATTCGGCCGGGCAGAGCGATCGTGTGCCGCGGTTCCACGGCGAGGAGCAGTTGGCGGGGTGGGCCAAGGTCGTCGAGGACGTACACGCGGCGGGTGGCACGATCGTGCCGCAGCTGTGGCACATCGGCATGGTCCGCAACCAGGGCGAACCGCCCTATGTCGACGCGCCTGCCGTCGGCCCCTCCGGCATTCGCGTCGACGGCACCGAGGGCACCGGCAAGGCGATGACCCAGCGTGACCTGGACGACGTCATCGGCGCGTTCGCCGAGGCCGCCGCGGCCGCCGAGCGCATCGGCTTCGACGGCGTCGAACTGCACGGTGCCCACGGCTATCTCCTCGACCAGTTCCTCTGGGCGCGGACGAACCGCCGTGACGACGTCTACGGCGGTGACGCGGTGGCCCGGACGAGGTTCGCGGCCGAGATCGTGGCCGCCGTCCGGTCGGTGGTCTCGCCCGAGTTCCCGGTGATCTTCCGCTACTCGCAGTGGAAGCAGGAGGCCTACGACGCGCGGCTCGCCGAGTCCCCGCAGGAGCTGGAGGCGATCCTGGCCCCGCTCGCCGCGGCCGGTGTCGACGCCTTCCACGCCTCCACCCGCCGCTATTGGCTCCCGGAGTTCGATGGCTCGGACCTGAACCTGGCCGGCTGGACCAAGAAGCTCACCGGCAGGCCGACCATCACCGTCGGTTCGGTCGGCCTCGACGGTGACTTCCTCCGTGCGTTCTCGGGCCAAGGCGCTGAGCTCGGCAGTCTGGACAACCTCCTCGACCGCATGGAGCGCGACGAATTCGACATGGTCGCCGTCGGCCGCGCCCTTCTCCAGGACCCGGAGTGGGCGTCCAAGGTCCTGGCGGGGCGGATCGACGAGGTGAAGGCGTACCACGGAGCGGCGCTCAACACACTGAGCTGAGCGACCATCGACGCCCTGATCCCCGCGCGGTGGCCGTGGGGATCAGGGTCGCGGGTCAGCCTGTGACGGCGCCGTGCGCGGCCGAGCTGACGAGCTTGCGGTACTTCGCCAGCACGCCCGAGGTGTACTTGGGTGGGAGCGGTTCCCAGCCGACCTTGCGCGCGGCGAGTTCGCTCTCGTCGATCTCGACGTCGAGGATGCGGTTGGCGACGTCGAGGACGATCGGGTCGCCGTCGCGGACAAAGGCGATCGGACCGCCGTCCACGGCCTCGGGCGCGACATGGCCCACGCACAATCCGGTTGTGCCGCCGGAGAATCGGCCGTCGGTGAGCAGCAGGACGTCCTTGCCGAGGCCGGCACCTTTGATCGCGCCGGTGATGGCGAGCATCTCGCGCATGCCGGGTCCGCCCTTCGGCCCTTCATTACGGATGACCACCACATCACCGGCCACGATCGTGCCGTCCTCGAGCGCGTTCATCGCCCCACGTTCCCCGTCGAACACCCGAGCCGTGCCGCGGAAGACATCGGAGTCGAATCCGGCGCTCTTCACGACGGCGCCTTCGGGTGCGAGCGAGCCGTGCAGGATGGTGAGTCCGCCCGTCCGGTGGATCGGCCGATCGAGGCGCCGAATGACATCGCCGTCGAGGCCGAGTTCGATATGGGCGAGGTTCTCGGCCATGGTCGCGCCGGTGACGGTCATGACGTCGCCGTGCATGAGACCCGCGTCCAACAGGGCTTTCATCACGACGGGAATGCCGCCGACCCGGTCGACATCGTTCATGACGTAACGACCGAAGGGCTTGAGATCGCCCAGATGCGGCACCTTGTCACCGACGCGGTTGAAGTCGGCGAGGGTGAGGTCGACACCGGCCTCACGGGCGATGGCCAGCAGGTGCAGCACCGCGTTGGTCGACCCGCCGAGCGCCATGACAACCGTGATGGCGTTCTCGAACGCCTCCATCGTCATGATGTCGCGTGCGGTGATCCCCTTGCGCAGCAACCCGACGACGGCTTCTCCTGACTTCTCTGCGTAGTCGTCACGACGACGGTCGGGGGCGGGCGGGGCGGCCGACCCGGGCAGGCTCATCCCGAGTGCCTCGGCCGCCGAGGCCATGGTGTTGGCCGTGTACATGCCGCCGCACGCGCCCTCACCCGGACAGATCGCCCGCTCGATGCGATCGACCTCCGCACGGGTGATCAGCCCTTTGATGCACGCGCCGACAGCCTCGAAAGCGTCGATGATCGTGACGTCCTTGCCATCGATATTGCCGGGCAACGTCGAACCCGCGTAGAGGAAGACACTGGCCAGATCCAGACGCGCGGCGGCCATCAGCATGCCCGGCAGGCTCTTGTCGCAGCCCGCGAGCAGAACCGAACCGTCGAGGCGCTCGGCCATCATCACGGTCTCGACGGAGTCGGCGATGATCTCGCGGCTGACCAGCGAGAAATGCATCCCCTCGTGCCCCATCGAGATGCCGTCGGACACCGATATCGTGCCGAACTCGAGCGGATAACCACCCCCGGCGTGCACGCCGCGCTTGACCGCCTTGGCCAGCCGGTCGAGCGAGAGGTTGCACGGGGTGATCTCGTTCCAGCTGGAGGCCACACCGATCTGTGGTTTGACCCAGTCCTCGTCACCCATGCCGACCGCGCGAAGCATGCCGCGGGCGGCAGTTTTCTCGAGTCCGTCCGTGACATCGCGCGAGCGTGGCTTGATGTCGACGGGCTGTTCGGTGTCGTGTGCCATAGCGCAAGCCTACGATCCCGGATCGCGAAATCGCCACGATGGCGCAGCGACGAACGGTGCGGTCTACCCGATGGCAACCGAGGACGATGACGTCCCGATAGCGCCCAGGTCCGCGGGACCTCGGGCATTGGCGATGGAACTGACTGTCGCGGTACCGAATACGCCTTTGCGGTCATACATCGCCGCGGTGCCGACCGCGATACCGTCCTGGGATATCCGGTCGAGGCCGACCAGGCCTGCTTCGTCCCCTTCCGGAAGCCGGGTCAACGTGAGCGTGGTATCGGCGTTGATGTATTCCAGGCCGCTGCTGCCGAGGTTGATGACCACATTGGTGACATCGGCCAGCCCTGCGACGAACTGGAAAGGAGTCGGTTGCTCACCGACCACGACCGCGATCGGATGCTGCCAGATCCCCGTACGCGCGGCATTGTGGTGGGTGCTCGGATCCGGACTCCACCCTTCTTCCTCGCTGAAATACACCCGATTCTGACCGGACGAGGGTTCCCGATCGGCAGGCGGAGGGTCCGCGGTCGTACCCGGCGACCAACAGATGCCATCAGGTGACGGCCCCGGCCGCAGGAACAGCGCCCCGGCACGGGCGACAGGTCGGTCGTCTTGGATCAGAATCGCATCGACCAGCACCAATCGGCGGCCGTCTCGAACGACCTCGAAGCGAGTTGTGCAGGGCCGCATGAACACTGGGCGGAACAGATCGAGCGTCCATCGCGCCGGTCGCAAGTCGGTCCGGTCGCGGATGGTCGATTCCCGTTCCACCGCACGTGCCAGGACGGCCCCGACGGCCATGCCGCGCAACTGTCCGCCGATCCACCCACTGCTCGCCGCGGGTTCGGGATGAAGGATTTCCGTGCGACCACTCGGGTCGGGCATTGCGCGAAAGAATGCGTGGCTCACCGGCGGACTCCTTGAACATGGGCAGTCTCGCTGGATACGCGGCATCGATGGCGCGCGACTGACAGATGCCCCAGGTCTGAGAGTCGGCGATACATCAATGATGCGCCCACCGGAAGTGGGCGGCCACTCGGCCGCCGAAGATCACACGGATGAACTGTGCGGGAACAACTCTCGGGGTTAGGCTCGGATATGGCCCGCCGATCCGACGTTCTCGGTGCGATGCTCATCGCGGTGTCGTTGCTCAGTGCGTGCACTGTGTTCGGGCGGGGAGAGAACGATCCGCCCGCCGCGCGTGACGCGGACGTGTTGGTGTCGATCGCGGAGTCGCCGGGGTTCCTGCACACCGAACGAGTGGGGAGCCGACGCGTACCCTTCTTCGAATTGCGGCGCGACGGTACGGTTTTCACCAACGTGGACGACGGCGCCGAGCAGAGCGCGTTCGGCGTGTACTGGGCCCGGCTCACCGAGGAAGGTATCGAGCAGGTTCGGGCGTGGTTCGACGAACTCTCCTTCAACGATGCCCACTACCGCGAACTCTCACCGTCCACGGACCAGCCCACAACATCGGTGTACGCGAACTTCGATGGGCCGGTCGGTGTGTCGGTCTACGGCTTGGACACCGAGCCCGGTGCGCGATCGGGCAATGGTGAGGTGCGCCGGTTGGGGGGCGTGATCGATCGCTTGCGAGCTCTGCCCGACGACGAACAGCTCACGGTGCAGCGACGTGCGCCGTACACCCCGACCGCCCTCGATGTGGCGTTCCAGCCCGCGGTCCCCGAGGACGACGAGCAGTTGCCCGCACCGATCAGCTGGCCGTTCGCGATCCCGCTGACGCAGCGCCCGCTGGGTGTCGGCGGCTATGGGACGGTGCTGTGCGCCACGATCGATGGCGACGAAGCGGCCACGGTCATCGAGCTCATGGCAGACAACGACCAAGACAGCCCACCGCACTGGTCGACCGGGGCGGCACCGGGATCCGGACAACCCACCTCGGTCTTGGTCACCCTTAATGCGCTTCTGCGCGGTCAATCTGGTTGCAGCGCGGCGAAATCCGCCCCGACGGCGTCGAACCGCGTTGTCGTCGAGCCGCTCCAGGATGTGGTACTCGCCGATCCGGCAGCCTGGAACGGCCCGTATCCGGCGGACCGGTTCACGACCGCGGCCAGCCTGGAACTCTATGCGGCGGTGCCGATTCTGGTCCGCGAACTCGAGACCAGGGAAGCGATCGAGGACGCCAACGGCACCAGTGACAGTACCGAACTCCATGTGCCGACCGGATCGGACCTCACCTGGTACGACTACCGATTCGTGGCCGCCGAAGTGGACGGCGCCCGCTACATCGACCTCGAGGCCCGCTATCAGGGCATGGCCCCCGATCCGTGGGAGCCGCCGACCTGGCATGCCCGCATCGCTCTCGACCCCGAGGCCGTCACCGACCTCGACCTGCGTTGACAAGCTGGGTGGCGCCGATTACCAACGCCAGCAGGATAAGTCGGACATTCACCAGGTCGCTGCCGATTGTTCGCGGCACATCGGAGGGGCGCGGGGTGCGAGTTCGATTCAGGTGTTCGCCCACAATTCAGAATGGCTGCTGATCGGGTTCGATATCGAGATGGAGCGGGAACAGGCTCACGGTCCAGGCGGCCACCGCGGTCGACGCCAGTACGTGGAGCAGGTAGACCGAGCCGACCAGGCCGATGCCGTAGTCGCGCATCCAGGCGCCGAGCGGAATCAACGCCACCAGGTCGAGGCCGAGCATCAGCATCGAGAACAGTAGGGCGGGCGCTGCCCACGACGGCGGCCCCGGTTCGGCCGGCGAGTCACGCTCGGTCGAAGTCTGGGCGGGTGTGGCATCACAGGGGTTCTCGGTGACCATGTTGTCCTCACAAGCAAGCCGGTGTTGCGGGTGGAGTGGTCGACACCTCATCGTGCGTCCGATGGCGGGATGCTGCGTACTTGCTGATCTGTCAGGTATTCGGGGTCGCGGACGGCCTGGATCGGCGGGCGAGGTGAAAATCTCGGCATCCGCAATCGATCGGCAACATGGACACGAAGGCGTGCCATGCGGGCAGCATCCGGCTCCGAGTGTTCGATGGGACCCGTTGTCTCACAAGGCGGCAACCTTGACGAATCGGCACCGATCGGAACTGCGGTCGATCGGAAGATGGGTTGGTCCCGGATTTGCCGCCCGTGTCAGGCGCGCGAGCCCCCTCGCTGCTTCCCCCTTCTACTGTATACACGATTCCGGGCCCTCATGAGGCGCTGATTCCTGGTCCATAATCGCTCGCGAAAGACCGAAACCACCAGGTGAGGAGTAGCGGGGATGGCCTTTGTGCTCGGGTTCAGCGAGATCGATCGGACGCAGGTCGCGATCGTCGGCGGTAAGGGTGCGAACCTCGGTGAATTGTCGCGAATCGACGGTGTCGAGGTACCGGACGGCTTCTGCGTCACGACCGATGCCTTCGCACGGACGGTGGCGGGGGCGATGTCGCTCGACGATCGGCTCGACGATCGGCTCGACGAGTTGTCGCGCGTCGAGCCGGGGGATCGGGCGGCGATTTCCGCGCTGAGCGCCCAGCTCCGGCGCTCGGTCGAGGAACTGGTCGTGCCCGCCGAGGTAGCGGAGGCGATCCTCGCCGCGCATGCTCGGCTCGGAATCGACGGCGCCTACGCCGTGCGATCCAGTGCCACGGCCGAGGACCTGCCCACCGCGTCGTTCGCCGGTCAGCAGGACACCTTTCTGAATGTGATGGGATCGGCGGCGATCCTCGAGCATGTGCGCCGGTGCTGGGGTTCGCTGTTCACCGAGCGGGCCGTCACCTATCGACTGCGAAATGGCTTCGACCAGAAGAAGAGTCAGATGGGCGTCGTTGTGCAGCGGATGGTATTCGCGCGCGCCGCGGGCATCCTGATGACGGCCGACCCTGTCACCTCCGACCGGACCGTCGTGTCCATCGACGCCGGTTTCGGTCTCGGTGAGGCGCTCGTATCAGGGCTCGTGAACGCCGACGTCTATCAGGTTCGCGACGACCACATCATCGGCAAGGCGATCGCGACCGAGAAGGTCGCCGTGGAGCCGGTGCCGACGGGCGGAACGCAGGTGAGCGAGATCGCGCGGGAGCGCCGAAACGAGCCGGTGCTCTCCGATGTCGAGGTGCTGCGACTCGCACAGCTCGGCCGCCGTGTCGAAGCGCATTTCGGGAGTCCCCAGGACATCGAATGGTGTTCGGACGGTGATGATTTCCGCATCGTGCAGAGCAGGCCGATCACGACGCTGTTCCCGATCCCTGCCGCCGCCGACGGGGAGAACCACGTCTACGTGTCGGTCGGCCATCAGCAGATGATGACCGACGCGATGAAGCCGCTGGGGATCTCGGTGTGGCAGCTGACGAGCAATGCGCCGATGCGCGACGCGGGCGGCCGGTTGTTCGTCGACGTCACCGCGATGGTGTCGTCACCCGCGAAAGGCGCCGCCTTGGCAGCGCGCCTCGGCAAATCCGACCCGTTGATGGGGGACGCGCTACGGACGGTGCTCGAACGCGGCGATTTCGTTCGTCAAGTCCCAGAAGAGGATTCCGGCACACCAGCCGCGCCGTTCGGTATTGCCCCCGCACCGATCGAGACCGATCCCGATATCGTCACGGGACTGATCGCCGAGAGTGAGGCGTCTCTCGCGGCCATGAAGCGCGACATCGGGGACCTGTCCGGACCCGCGCTGCTCGACTTCATCCGGTCCGATATCCAGGAGGAACTGCGCCGGGTCCTGTTCGCGCCGAGGGGTTTACAGGTGATCATGGCCGCGATGGATGCCACGGAGTGGCTCAACGATCGGTTGCGAGAATGGCTGGGTGAGAAGAACGCCGCCGACGCCCTCACCCAGTCGGTTCCCGGGAACGTGACATCGGAAATGGGTCTGGCACTGCTGGAGGTCGCCGACGTGATCCGACCGCACCCGGAAATGGTGGCGTATCTGGAGCGGATCGGGGGCGACGATTTCCTGATCGGTCTGGTCGGCTACCCGGGCGGCGACGAGGCGCGAGCCGCGATCGAGGACTTCCTCGGCAAGTACGGCATGCGCTGCACAGGCGAAATCGACATCACCAGGCCGCGATGGAGCGAGAGCCCCGCCACGTTGGTGCCGACAATCCTCGGCAATATCAAGAACTTCGGACCGGGCGCGGGTAGACAGCGTTTCGAGGACGGCCTGCGCGACGCCGAGCAGAAGGCACAACAGATCCTGCGACGCCTGCGCGCCCTACCCGACGGGGAGCAGAAATCCGTCGAGACCGAGCAGATGATCGAGCGTGTCCGCATCTTCGCCGGATATCGGGAGTACCCGAAGTACGGCATGGTCAGCCGCTACTTCGTCTACAAGCAGACGCTGTTGCGCGAGGCCGAACGACTCATGGAGTCCGGGGTACTCCGCGAGTCCGACGACATCTTCTACCTCGGATTCGATGAGCTGCACGAGGTAGTTCGCACGCAGCGAGCCGACCTCGAACTCATCGACGCACGAAAAGACGCGTTCCGTTCGTATGAGTCCCTCACCGCGCCACGAGTGCTCACCTCCGACGGCGAAGCGCTCACCGGGGCGTATCGGCGTGAAGACCTACCCGTCGGCGCATTGGCCGGCATGGCCGTGTCGGCCGGGACGATCGAGGGCCGCGCCCGCGTCATCTCCGATATCGCACAGGCCGACCTCGAATCGGGTGACATCCTGGTCACCGCCTACACCGATCCGAGCTGGACCCCGCTGTTCGTCGCGATCGCGGGACTGGTCACCGAAGTGGGCGGCCTGATGACCCACGGTGCGGTGATCGCCCGCGAATACGGCCTGCCCGCTGTTGTCGGCGTGGAACACGCCACCGAGCGGATCCGCGACGGGCAGCGGATCCGGGTGAACGGCACCGACGGCTACGTCGAGATCCTCTCGCAGCCGTAGTTATGGGAGCTTTGAACGATGGCGGACATGCGCGTAGGTGTGGCTGATCAGTTTCTCGGCGGTCGTCGCGCCGCCGGACGGGCTTGTTCGATGCGGGCGGCCAGGTCGACGAGGTCGGCCGCGGGGCCCGATGGTGGCGTGCGGCGGTGCCAGATGGCGCGGAATTTTCGGGTCAGAACTATCGAGTCGGCCAGGTCCACCTCGTGCAGGGTGCCCGCGCGTAGCTCGTGGGCGACGATCAGACGGCTGACCACCGCGGGGGCGAGGCCGCTGCGGGTGGTCGCGAGAATTGCTGCGGCGGAACCGAGTTCGGCCGCAGGTCGCGCGGGGGTACCGTGAATTTCGAGCGCCGCCCAGACCGTGTCCCTGGTTCCGGAGCCCTTCTCGCGCCACACCAGGGGCGTGTCGGCGAGTTCACGCGGGCTCACCGGGCGAGCGCGGGTCGCCCACGGATGGGTCGGTGCGACAACGACGACGAGCTCGTCGGCCACAAGTACCCGGCTACCCAATCCCGAGGGCGCCTGCGGTCCCTCGACGAACCCGAGCACGACCTCGCGATCGCGGACCGCCGTGGTCACCTGGAGAGAATTCGCCACATCCAGTTCGACGGCAAGCTCGGGTCGAAGCTTCCGCAATGCCGCGAGCCACTGCGGAATCCGGTGGTCGGCAATGGTTTTCGAGGCGATCACATGCAGTTGTGGTGCCAGCTCACGGTGCAGGTTCGCGACGCCGTCCATCAAGGCAAGGCTCGCGGCCAGCACCGGGCGACCCAGTTCGACCACCGCCGAACCGGCATCGGTCAATGCCGAACCGGTGGGTCCGCGATCGAGCAGGCGCAGACGCAGTCGCCGTTCCAACGCGCTGATCCGCATGCCGACCGCGGGTTGGCTGATGCCGTGTCTGCGCGCGGCGGCACCGAGGCTGCCCAGCTCCGCCACCGACACCAGGAGCTCGAGCACCTCCAGATCAGGTGTTCCCGGCGGCAAGCTCATAAGGAAACCTTACGAGGTGGTGGGGATCGGGGTCTACCGGACGGTGCGCACTCGCACCAGGATCAGCACTACCGCAAGTCGCGGGTCACTACAGCTGAGGAGAACACCGTGACGTTCGTGATCGGCGCCGCCTGCGTGGACATCCTGGATCGGGCCTGCATCGAGGAGTGCCCGATCGACTGCATCTTCATCGGCAATCGGATGGCCTACATCCAGCCCGACGAGTGCATCGACTGCGGGGCGTGCGAACCGGCTTGCCCGGTCGAAGCGATCTATTACGAAGACGATCTGCCGCCGGGCCAAGAACAGTTCATCACTGAGAACGCCCGCTTCTTCCACGAACCACTGCCCGGCCGAGCCGAGCCACTCGGTCAGCCGGGTGGCGCGACATCGGTCGGGGTACTCGGCGTCGATACGGCCTTTGTGCGGGAGTTCGAGGTGTAGTTCTGCGAATCGAGGCGGTAAATCCCGCAGGTCGGTCTAGTTGTGCGCCAGAATGTCGCCATGCGGACATTCGCCAAGGTGTTGCACGCCGTCACTGTCGGGGTTCTGATCGTCGCCGCTGGTCACGGCGTTGCGGCCGCTGCACCCTCCGGGAGTGCCGACGGTCTGCTGCCGTGGCCGGCGGCCGGGCCGGACGGTGTGCAGGCGTCAGGTGCGGCGCTGGCGGACGGGCTCACCGGGACCCTCGTGTGGTCGCGCGAGGCGAACACCCCGGTTCCGATCGCCAGTATCGCGAAGGTGATGACGGCGGTGGTCGTGATCCTCAGCGGGGACCTCGAACGGCCGGTGACGGTGCCGCAGGAAGCGGGTGCCTACTGTGCCAGGGAAAACGGAAGCACCGCGGGGTTGGTGCCCGGCGAGGTGCTCACCGCGCGCCAGCTCTTGTACGCGCTGCTGCTGCCGTCCGGCTGCGACGCCGCCTACACCGTCGCCGAGTCGTTCGGTCCCGGCCAGGGCGGTTTCCTGGCCAGGATGAACGACACCGCGCGGGTGATGGGTTTGGCGGGAACATTTTTCAGCGACCCGGCCGGCATGCCGTACCCCACCGACCACTCCACCTATTCCACACCGGCGGATCTCGTGGCGCTGGGTGTCCGTGCGATGAACCTGCCGCTGTTCCGCGAGATCGTCGGTTCGCGGCACTTCCATGTTCCCGCCGGACCCGCCAACCGCGAGCACCACTGGGAAACGACGAACCGCATGCTCGATGAATATCCCGGCACCATCGGCCTCAAGACCGGCAACACCAACGCTGCGGGACACTGCCTGTTGTTCGAGACGGTCCGGGCGGGAATACCGCTGATCGGTGTGGTTCTCCACAGCTCGGACCACAGCAGCGCCGCGGCGAGACAGGACGCCGAGCGCATGCTGAACTGGGCCTACGACCCGATCCTGCGCGTTCTGCAGCCAGTCGGCGGCTGACGACCGATGAGATCCGCGTCGCTGAGCTCATCGCCCTCCAGGTCGACCTGCACATCCACCGAGAAGTTGTCGATCGGTAGCGGGTTCCCCGACTCGGTCATCGTCAGTTTCTCGGAGCCGAGCCCGACCCGGTGCAGGAACACCGTGGTGACGGTGGCGGCTGCCCGTGCCTGATCGCGCTCGGTCGGCCACATCCGCGTGGAGCTGCCGTCACCGCAGTCCACGAAGCCGAGCTGGTCGAGGTGTGGGCGGGTGGACTCGGTGGTGAACGCGCGCAGGCGGATCTCGGTGGGGGACAACTCGAGTTGGGCGTAGCGATCCGGCGTCTTGTCGCGGTCGAAGAAGTGCAGGACGAGGGGCTCGGGGCCGGGACCGAGCGCGCGCATGGCCAAGTGCACGCTGTGCAGCAGGTCGGTCAGTAGGCCTCGCAGGTGGCCGAGGGTGTAGACGCTCCAGATCTCGGCGCCGCGGCCACCCGAACCGGCGGACCAGGTGAAGCTGACCTCGTAATCGTCGGCGCTGTTGTGCTCGATGTCGTGTTCATCGGCCGGAATGCGGTCGTCCGCGTCGACGAAATCGGGATAGTGGTACTGGGTTTTCCAGTTCCACCACCGGCTGTTGACATCCGAATCGGTGGACTCGACCCGCACGAACAGGCCTCCCCAGTCGGAAAGCCCGAGTGTGCGCAGTGTTTTGCCGTCGACCCAGCCGACACCGAGATCCGACAGACCGCAATACCAGGTGGGCGGACCCCACGTCGCCACCGCGAGGTCCAGGTAGCGGCGGAACTGTTCGGGCTCGATCGTGGCGACGGCGATGGTCAGCTGCGTCCGTTGCTCGCCGTCGGCATACGGATCGCGGTCGTCGCGGATGCGGCCACCGGTGGGTGTGTGCGGGATGTCGACCGCACCGTCGTATGTCAGCGTCCAGCCCGCGGTGCGGCACACCTGTTCGACGTCGGCTCGGACGAACGTGCGGAAGTCGCTCGCACGCAACTGCGTCAGCAAGTCGGCGAAACGTCCATCGGGCATCGTGTCCATACCTGAGCACGCTAGCGATGACCACTGACACGAATCCGTACCGGTTTTGGCGGACCGGTCATCGGAAGCTGCTGTCGCGCTTGACTATCCGGTACGCATTCGGTGAGCGCCTCAGCTGATCGCGGGTACCTGCTCAGCGGGCACCGGTGGCGCCGGCGGGGTGCCGTCGCCGAAGGGGCGTCCACCCAGTTCCTCGCGGTGGTGCGGGGTCAGCCAATTCGACAGATCCGGCCCCGCGGGGACGATTCCGGTGGGGTTGATGTCGCGGTGCACGACGTAGTAGTGCTCCTTGATCTGCCCGAAGTCGATGGTGTCGCCGAAACCGGGGGTCTGGAGCAGGTCACGGGCATAGGCCCACAGCACCGGCATCTCACTGAGCTTGGTGCGGTTGCACTTGAAATGGCCGTGATAGACGGGGTCGAAACGGGCCAGCGTGGTGAACAGCCGCACGTCGGCCTCGGTGATCGTGTCGCCGACCAGGTAGCGCTGGGTGCTCAGCCGCTGCGTGAGCCGGTCGAGCGCGGCGAAGAGCCGGTCATAGGCGGCGTCGTAGGCCTCCTGATCACCGGCGAAACCGCAGCGGTAGACACCATTGTTGATGTCGCGGAACACTTCTCGGTTGATCTCGTCGATCTGCGCGCGCAGCGGTTCGGGATAGAGCTGCGGTGCGCCCGGCCGGTGGTAGGCGATCCATTCGGTCGAGAAATCGAGGGTCATCTGTGCGTAGTCGTTGGTGACGACCTGCCCGGTCGCGATGTCGACCACGGCGGGCACGGTGATCCCCCGGGGATAGTCCGGGAACCGGGCCAGATAGGCGTCGCGCAGGCGGTGGATGCCGAGGACCGGATCGACCTCGCCCGGATCCAGGTCGAAGGTCCAGCTGAGCTTGTCGTGCGTGGGTCCGCACAGGCCGAGCGACAGCACCGGCTCGAGCCCGAGCAGCCTGCGCACGATCAGCGTGCGATTGGCCCACGGACAGGCCCTGGCCGCGACGAGCCGGTACCGGCCTGGTTCGACGGGGTAACCATCACCTCCGTCGGCGGTGATCCGCGTGGTGATGTAGTTGGTGTCGCGACGGAACTCGCCCGCCTCGACGTAGGTGCCCGCACCGGCATCGCTCACCGCCCCAGTCTCGCACACCTACACGGGTGGGTGAGGCGGCCGATTACGCAACGCTGGTCGCCGATGTGAGGGCCGGTGGTAGCTCACGCTCGACGGATAAGGAAGCGACGTGTGCGGTGCGCGAATCTTCGATGAAATCGCGGGGCGTACCTCGTCGAACTGTTCCCGGCATGCTCGCCGAACGTGCGTGGAGCAGAGCCGAAGAATCAGCAGGTGGCATCGGGAATTCCGCTGGCTTCTCGGCACACTCGGTCCGTCACCGCGACGGGGCCTACCGGCGACGTGGCCGACCGTCGGCTCGCACACGGACGAACCCGCCAGTAACCTGTGGCCCGTGATACAGATGGGCAAAGCGCCGGGCGGGGCGGCGCGACCGCGCATCGCGCTGACAGCAGTCGCTGTAGTGGTGTTCGTGACGTTCCTCGACACCACGGTCGTGAGTGTCGCGCTGGGGGACATCCGGCGCGATCTGAGTGCCGACGTGACGATGTTGCAGTGGGTGGTCAACTCCTACACCGTGGTGTTCGCCGGGTTGATGTTGGCGGGTGGGTCGCTCGGGGACCGGTGGGGGCGCAAGCGGGTGATGATCGTCGGTTTGGTCATCTTCTGCGCCGGGTCGGTGGTCTCCGCACTCGCCAGCAGTGTCGCGGTGCTCATCGCAGGCCGCGCGATCATGGGCCTGGGTGCTGCGGCGTCGGAGCCGGGAACGCTGTCGGTACTGCGCCACGTCTTTCCGGACGATCGGACTCGCGCCAAGGCGATCGGTGTGTGGGCGGCGGTGTCGGGGCTGGCGTTGGCGGCGGGACCGGTGCTGGGCGGCGTGCTGGTCCACGCGTACGGGTGGCGCTCGATCTTCTGGTTCAACCTGGTGATCGCGGCGGTGGCGCTCGTCGTCGCGCTGTGGTCGGTTCCGGAAAGCGCTGACCCGAGCCCCGAGCCCATCGACTGGGCCGGCGCTCTGCTCGGCGCGACAGCGTTCGGGTCGGTGATCTATGCCGCGATCTCCGGTCAGGATCGGGGCTACACCGCGCCGTCGGTGCTCGCGTTCTTCGCGATAGGTGGGCTCGCGTTCCTCGGGTTCATCGCCGTCGAAACACGAGCGCGCGCACCCATGCTCAACCTGCACTACTTGCGCTTCCCGGCCGTGCGCAGCGCGCTGTTGGTCGCCTTCGCCGTCTACTTCGGTATCTTCTCGATCTTCTTCTTCACCGCGCTGTATCTGCAAGTGATGCAGTCGTATTCGGGAGCGCGCACGGCCACGGTCTTCGCGCCGATGGCCGCCGCGATCGTGGTCGGGTCGCTGGTCGCGGGATTCTGGGTGGCGAGGCGGGGTGCGCGCACCCCGATGATTCTCGGCTGTGTCATCGGCGCAGGCGGGATTCTGTTGACCCGGCACATGCTGTCGGGGGAAATCCATGATCCTTCGCTGTCGGCAGCGATGGCGGTGGCGGGCTTCGGATTCGGGATCGCGGTCGTGCCGTTGACGTCGGCGGTGATGTCGGGTGTCCCGCCGGAACACTCGGGAATGGCCGCCGCGGTGACCAATACGATGCGCCAGGTCGGCTCGGCGTTCGGTGTCGCGGTCCTCGGAGCGCTGGTGAGCGGATTCCTGTCTTCGGACCTGAAGGCGCGCATGAACGAACTGGGTTTGCCGACGTCGCTACAGCCCGACGCCATTCAAGCCGTGGAACTCGGGAAAATCCCCGAGGGCGTCGATATCGGTCCGTATCTGAAGTATCTGTCGAAGGTTTCCGAAGTGCTCAACGCAGGCAAGGCGGCCTTCCATCACGGACTCGACGTGGCTTTGCTGGTTTCGGCGCTGATGATCCTCGCTGCGGCGGCATTCACCACGCTCGATGCGGCACGCCACCGCGAGAACATCACCTAGTTCGGATCCAGGTGAAACCCGACTCGGGGTCGTAGCTCTGCGCGGTCTTACGGATCCTGCCCATGACGTGGATGGACATCGTTTCGTCGCCGGACAGAATCCGTCGCGCCTCCGCGATTCGCTATTCGTTGTTCAGCTGGAAGATGAAATCTTTCCGCTGTAGTCGGTGAATGCAAAGATCGCCATGACATTTCCCCACGCGATCCCGCGGTGCGATGGGTGAGCGGGGGAGCGGGAATCGAGCCTCGCAGTAACCGTGTTACTCTCTGTCGGCGCTGGTGTGACAGGCATCATGATCTGCTGATCCGGCGATCCGAGTCACTGCGGCGACGACGCCGGTCAGTGGTGTACGACTGAGAGGTTCTCGATGAAGCGACAGGATCTGCGACGGGTGCGGCCGCGGGCCGGGCGCATCGCCGCGGTGTTGGTCTTGGCTGGTGCGACGGCGGTGGCCGGTGTGGTGACCCAGACGCGGGAGGTCTCGGCCGAGCCGATCAGCTCGTTCTACACACCGCCGGACCGGATTCCGCAGGAGCCGGGCGCGATCATCAAGACTGCGCCCATGACCTTGTTCGTGACGCCGCCCACCGAGCAGGGGTGGCCGGGCCGTGCGCAGCACGTGATGTACACGTCTCGACAGCAGGACGGGTCCGCGGTCGCGGTGAGCGGGACGTTCATCGAGCCGACCGGTCCGTGGCGGGGAGCGGGACCGCGTCCGACGGTGGTCATCGGCCCCGGTACGTCGGGTCAGGCCGACCGTTGCGCGATGTCGATGGCGTTCTCGACGGGGGTCGCGGTGTCCACGGCGCCGCTCGGGTTGTCGGCGAACCAGGAGCTGCCGTCGTCGACGGTGTGGAGCGGTCTGGGTGCGCGAGTGCTGGTGACCGATTACATCGGTCTCGGCACACCCGGCATCCACACTTACGCCAACCGGTTCGACAGCGGGCACGCGATTCTCGATGGTGTGCGCGCAGCCAACAATCTGGGCGGTGTCGGCCCGGAGACGCCGGTGGTGCTCTGGGGTTACTCCCAGGGAGGTGGCGCCACCGCGGCCGCCGCGGAGATGGCGCCGACCTACGCGCCGGAGCTGAATCTCAAAGGCACCTGGGCCGGGGGGCCGGTCGCCGACCTGAGCGCGATCCTGGAAAAGATCGATGGTGCGCTGATCGGGGGTGCGATCGGGTTCGCCGTCAACGGCATGCTCGCGCGCTACCCCGAACTGCAGCGTGCGGTCGACCAGGTCACCAGCCCGTCCGGGCGCGCCATGCTCGAGACATTGAGCGACTCCTGCATCGCTGACGTGATCACCCACCACCCCTTCCTGAAAACCGAGACGCTGACCAAAGACGGCAGGCCGCTGTCGGCCCATCTCGCCGAATTGCCCGAAGCGGCACCGGTGCTGGCGGAACTGCGCATCGGCAACTCCACTCCGGCCGCGCCGGTCCTGATCACCAGCGGCCTCAACGACGACACCGTCCCGTACGGGCAGGCCCGTCGACTCGCCGAAGACTGGTGCGGTAAGGGCGCGACGGTCACCTTCCGCACGAATGACCTTCCGCCGATCCTGCCCGGAACCACCATTCCGAATCATTTCGGTCCGGAGATCATCGACGGTTTCGGTCCCGACAACGCGTTCACCTATCTTCTCGATCGCCTCGCGGACAAGCCGGTCGCCGGCTGCAGCATCGACTGACCAAGGATCTGGGTGTGAAGAACATTTCACGCCGCTCCATGCTGGTTGCCGCGGCAACAGCGGGCGGCATGCTTCTCGGTGCCCGTTCGACGGGCACGCCGACTCCGATCGCGCTGCGGGCCAACGCTGTTCCGCTGACCTTTGAAGACCATCGTGTGGTGGTGATCGGGTCGGGTTTCGGCGGCGGCGTCAGCGCGCTGCGCCTTGCGCAGGCCGGTGTCACGGTGACAGTTCTGGAGCGAGGTCTGCGCTGGCCCACCGGGCCGAACGCTGAGACCTTTCCGCGTGCGTCCGCCCCGGACAAGCGATTGCTGTGGTATCGGTCGAGTCCGAACCTCTTCGGGAAGCCGCTCGTGTTCGACCCGTACGCCGGGTTGATCGAGGCCATCCCCGGGGTGAATATGACCGCGCTGTGCGCGGCCGGTGTCGGTGGCGGTTCGCTGGTCTACCAGGGCATGACGCTGCAGCCCGCCGAATCGGTGTTCAACGCGCACTTTCCGCAGGAGCTGGACTGGGCGACGATGGACCGGGTGCACTATCCGCGAGTGGCGCGCATGCTGGGCCTGGCCGAAGCGCCGGACGAACTGATCGCCAGCGAAAACTACCGGGCCGCACGGATTTTCGCGGAACGCGTGCGCGGGGCCGGGATGCCGCTGTCGAAGATCCCGATGCCCATCGACTGGAATTTCGCGATGGCCGAGCTACGCGGGGAGATGAAGGCCTCCTACACCAACGGTGACGGTGCGATGGGTGTCAACAACGGCGGCAAACACTCCGTCGATGTCACCTATATCGCCGCCGCCGAGGCGACCGGCCGGTGCCAGGTGCACACGCTGCACGAGGTGACCGATCTCGAACGCGCCCGCGATGGCCGCTGGACCGTGCACGTGCAGCGCCTCGACAGTTCGGGCGTCGTGGTCGAGAACAAGGTGCTCACCGCGGGAGCCGTGATCATGGGGGCGGGCAGCATGAACACCACCCGACTGCTCATGCGCGCCGGTGCCAAGGGCCTGATTCCCGACCTGCCCGATGGCCTCGGTCAGGAGTGGGGAACGAACGCCGACCGCATCTACGTCTGGAGCGATCCGACCGCGGAATTCGGTGCGCCGCAAGGTGGTCCGGTGATCTACGGCAGCAAGAACTGGGACGATCCACGGGCCGCGCACACCGTGATCCAGGCATCCATCCCGCCGATGGCGGTGGATCCGGCCAGCACGATGCTCGTCGGCTACGGCGTCAGCGACAGTCGCGGTGCGTTCGCCTACGACGCTGCTCGCGACGACGCGATCCTGCACTGGCCCCACGACGGCGACCGGGTCATCCAGGACAACCACATCGGCCCCGCGGTCCATCGCATCGCGGGCCCCACCGGCATGCTGCTCGACACCAACGCGCTGTTTCCCTCGACCTGGCATCCGCTCGGTGGGGCGAGCATGGGCTCGGTGTGCGACCTGGACGGCCGCGTCCACGACCAGCCGGGGCTCTACGTTCTCGACGGTGCGCTGTTGCCGGGCAACGCCGCTGCGTGCAATCCGTCGATGACCATCGCGGCGGTCGCGGAGCGGGCCATGGACAATCTCGTCGCCGTGGACGTGGGAACCCGGATCTGAGTCGAATCGCTTCGGTGACAGGCCGAGCCGATGGACTACTGTGGCGTGGTGGCTAGAAAGGGCGAAGGTGATCCCGCGCGCAAGATCACCGAGACCACCTTGTCGCTGCTCGAATCGGAAGGTTACGACGCGGTGCAGTTGCGCCGGGTGGCGCGCGTCGCCCAGGTGTCGCTGACCACGGTCTACAAGCTGTACCCCACCCGGGACGAACTCGTCCTCGCCGCGGTGGCCCAGTGGATGGCCACCAACACCTATACCGAACTCGACCCGCCGCGCGTCGGCGAATCACTCGCCGACCTGCTGAATCGGGTGACCCGCTACGTGTTCGAACCGTGGGAGCGTCACCCCCGGATGCTGGCCGCCTACTCGCATGCTCGTTCCGGTCCCGGCGGGCAGCGACTCGACGCCCAAGGCTTCGCCGCGGTGTTGCCCGCCGTCGGCACGATGTTCGCCAGTCTCGACGAGGACTACGCCGCCGATCTCGCACTCGTCCTGACCAACATGGTCTATGCCCTGCTGGGACGTTTCGCGCACGGCGATCTCGCGATCACCGAGATCCTGCCCGCACTCGAACGCGCCATCCTCCGATTGACCCAGAACAACGCTCCATTCGCCGCGGCCGCCGAGCAGACCGCCGATTCGGGTGTCACGCCATTCGAATGGGTCGCCGGCTTCAGCTCGCCGTACTCCCCGGGAACCGAGGCCGACGAATCGTAGCCCGGGTACCGCCCGGTGGGTGATAGCCCAGGTGGGTTCCGCCGGCGGTTGCGCAATCGTTTCCGCGGCTCACCGGAGCAGTTCAAGCTCTGGCAATCCCGACACGGAATCCTGGAGATTCGGCGCCGGCGCCGATGTCGAAGAGGAGGAGCCCGAGCGGATGAATCGCCGCAACCACGAGTTCAGTCGGCGCAGGGTGCTGTTTGCGGCGGGGGCGGCGATCGCGCTGGCGACTGTGGCGCCGCCGACACCGGCGGGGACGATCACCCGGGGCTGCTCGCGCGACCCCGATGCGGGGGAGCGGGCCGAGCTGGCGGAACAGGCGATCGTGGAGCGACATGTGCGCTCGCTCTGGGGGCTGCCACAGCGTCGGTTGGGCGTGCTCGTGTGGCCCGCGGATCTGGCGGAGCGGGCGTTCGGGCGATGGTGCTATTGGTGGCAAGCGCACTTGCTCGACTGTGCCGTGGATGCCGCGCACCGCGCACGCACCCCCGAACGCATCGATCGGGTCGTCGCACTCGCGCAGGGTATCCGAACCCGCAATGTCACCGGTTGGACCAATCGGTATTACGACGATATGGCGTGGCTGGTGCTGGCGCTCGAACGTGCCGACCGGCTGCTCGATATCCGGTTCGACGACGCGATAGCGGGTTTGCGGACCGCTTTGATCGATGGCTGGAACCCAGATGTGGGCGCGGTGCCATGGCGGTCCGGCGACGATTTCTACAACACCGCGGCGATCGGTCCGACCGGAATCGCGATGGCTCGACTCGGCGAACTTTCCCGCGCCGGTGAACTCGCCGATTTCCTCAACACTCGATTGCGTGACACCGACAGCGGCCTGATCCACGATGGTGTCCACGAGCCCGGCGGCCGGGTGGATCGCACCGTCCACACCTACTGCCAAGGCGTGGCCGTCGGGCTGGAAACCGAACTGGCGCTGCGCACAGGCGAATCGGGTCATCGCCACCGTGCGGCAGCACTTGTGACCGCAGTCGAGCACCGGCTCACCGACACCGGGGTGATCGCTGGGGCAGCCGGAAACGACTCCGGGCTCTTCATGGGAATCCTCGCGCGATATCTCGCCGAAACCGCACTGTCGCTGGGTAATGCGGCCGCCGCGAATATCGTGCACGCTTCCGCCGAGGCGGCCTGGGCACACCGCGCCGAGGTCGACGGCCTGCCACTGTTCGGTGCGGACTGGAACCGTGCGGTCGCGGTCCCGGAACATCCGGGAATCTTCCTCCAGCTCGCGGACGCGTCCGCTGCTTCGGCGGCGAACCTGAGCCGCGATCTGTCGGTGCAGCTGAGCGCATGGATGCTGCTCGAAGCCGACTACCGGCTCACCGCCGCAGGCCGCTGAGCCCAGCCAGCAGTTCATCAGTGGCGCAAGACATCTCGACGGTGGGGCGCCTCGTTCGAACCGCGCGCTGCGGGGAAGCGGCACCGCGCAGAGCACGTCAGGGCATTTCGATCGTTTCAGCCCTGGCGATCTCGTTGATGGCGCGTTGAATGGATTCGTGCGGCGGTGTCCGGGCAGGCTCGGCGAGGTACTCGATCAGCAGTACCGCCGCAGGTTGGGGGTTCGTCCATGCGCGGTCCGGTGCTGCCGACTCGTCGACCCCGAGCGCCCCGGTGAGCGCGCTGACGACCGCGGCGGCATCGAATCGAGGCAGCCACGCCGCCGATCGCCGCACCACTGATTCCAGCACGGCACGGACATCGTCACCGGTGAGACCGTCCGGATGCGCGGTCTCGAGCAGCTCTCGAACGATGGCCGCCAGCACCGAGGTGACCTGATCGGCGGGCAGTTCGGACAGGTCGGCGGTGGTCGCGCTGAACCCGGATTCGTCGGCCGCCTTCGCCGCGGTGACGGCGGCCTCGATGGCGGTCGCGATCGCGCGGGCGGACGAGGGCCAATCGGCAGGCCACATGGGTAGTTCTCCTCGCGGGTCGGCGCACGTGCCGCGCATACCTCGTATGCAGGCTGGTGTCAGCGTAGTCAGTGGCGACGCGTGTGCTGCGCAGGTGTCATAAGTTACTGGCTATTTCTGTACGAACTTTGTTGTAAACGGCAGTTGATCGATTGTTCGAAGCGAATACAGCGCGCTCTCGAGGCGGTTAAGTTACTGCTCATTCCGGTCCTGATGCTGCTAGATGCGCCACCTGCGTTCCGAGCGGTCGGGGTCAGCTAGCGCTCGACGAGGAGTGAGGTCATGGATGGATTCGACAGACGTAGTGTGCTGAAAGCCGGTGGGATCGTGGGGGCGCTCGGTGCGTTGTCGATGGTGACGCCCGCTCGGGCGCAGCCGTGGACCTGGTCGCCGCAGGGGTCGGTGGCCGGAACCGGGTCCGGCGTCGACCCGATGACGGTGTGGGACGCCGAAGCCGATGAGCTCGTCGCCGGACTGATCGATCGCGGGGAAGTGCCCAGGGTCAACGAGTTGTTGCGTACCTGGACCAGAAATGGTCAACCGTTGCCGGACGGCCTGCCCGCGCAGCTACGGGATTTCATGGAGTACGCCCGTCAGCTGCCGCCATGGGCCGATCGGGGCGCGCTGGGTACCGCGATCGAGTTCAACAAGAAGCGCGGGCTATATCTGGGCGTGCTCTACGGATTCGCCAGCGGCATGATGAGCACCGTCATTCCCAAGGAAGCGCGGGCGGTCTACTACTCCAAGGGTGGTCACGACCTCAAGGACCGCATCTCCAAGACCGCCAAGCTCGGCTACGACATCGGCAGCGCGAATGCCTATGCCGCCGACGGGGAAATGATCGTCACCTGCGTCAAGACCCGCCTCGTTCATGCCGCGGTGCGGCACTTGCTGCCGCAGTCGCCGCACTGGGTGCACTCGGCCACCGAAGACATCCCGATCAGCCAGAACGACATCATGGTCACCTGGCACAGCCTGCCCACGACCGTCATGAAGCACTTGACCGCCTGGAATGTGCCGATCCCAGCGCACGAATCGACAGCATTCCTGCACTCCTGGCAGGTGGCCGCGCACCTGCTCGGCGTTCGCGACGAGTACATCCCCACAACGTGGCCCGACGCGAATTCCCAAGCGGCACAGGTCCTCGACCCCATCATCGAGGCAACCCCCGAAGGCGCCGCGCTCGCCGATCGGCTCCTCGGATTGGGCGCCAACATCGACTTCGCACTGCTCAGCAAGCCGATCCTCGGTGCGTTCACCCGCTTCTTGCTCGGTGACACCATCGCCGACGGCCTGGCGATCCCGAGGGAACCGGTCTGGGACCCGCTGCTGCGAATCAGCTGGGGCCCTTTCATCGCTGTGCGCGAAGGCCTGCTCACGGCCGCGCCTCCGCTGGCGGATCCCTACTGGCTGCTCGACGAATTCCTGCGCAAGGCCGCCCTGGTCTACCTGGCCGAACTGCGGATGCCGATCAGCATCGAACTTCCGACGACGAACCGCGACATGAACCAGCCACCACGCTGAATCAGCTGACATCACCTGAGAAATGGAGCGCGCAATGCGTACCACCCTTCGCCTCGCCGCGGGCTCGGTCCTGGCGGCAAGCCTTGTCGCCACCGCCGCGACGGTAACCGCCGAACCCGTGCCGGTCGCCGCAACCGGCTCGTCGGCGCTGGACTACGGATCGGCGGCCGCGGACTCGGCCGCGGGATTCCTCCAACGCGGCGACATCATCGGCTTCATCGTGCTGATGGGCGTCGCCCCCATTCAGATGCTGACCAGCGGCATCTGCGACCTCGCCACGATGTCGGCATTGGCGAATCCGTGCACCTCGCAGTCTCGATATCGGTAGGAGAGACCCTCGGCTACCCGGTCGCGCCGGCGCGTGACCGGGTAGCGCGGTGAAAGTCGAGTGGTCCACTACTCGTGATCGGCACCGCACCCGCGCCCACGCTGAATACCCCAGTACAAATTCTCCGGGCGAGGTGACCCATGGGTACCGAAAGTGAAGCACGCACCGCCGCATGGCACGAGCAGATGGACGCCGCATCGCGGCGATTCGACGACACCGAGGCGCAACGCGACGAGGTGGCCCGCCGCCGTGAGGTGAGCGATTCCGATGTCGTCGACACCGAGGAACAGATCCTCGCCCGGGCCGACCGCCTGCTCGTCACCGGCGAAGTTCCCGCGCAGGCGGTGATCGAACTGGGCAGGCAGGACCCGGTCGACAGCATCCGTTCGCTCGAGCGGGTGATCGGCTTCGCCAACGAGTTGCAGGCCGCCAACTTCCTGACCCGCGGTGCCAGGGCCGCCGCCGCGGTGGCACGAATCTCGTTGGCCGACAACGGACGTGAAGTGCCGATGGGTACCGGTTCGATGGTGTCACCGCAACTGCTGCTCACCAACAATCATGTGCTGCCGACGCCAGGGGCGGCCGAATCGGTCGTGATCGAGTTCCGCGCGGAGGTCGGCATCGACAACGACCCGTGTCCGACGGCGCGCTTCCGGCTCGCGCCGGCCGACTTCTTCGTCACCGACAAGCACCTCGACTACACCGTGGTCCGCGTGGCGCCGGGACCCGACGGCGTGGCGCCCGGTACCACGTTCGGCTGGAATCCGTTGATCGCCAAGCCGGGCAAGATCGTGATCGGCGAGGCGATGAACGTCGTCGGGCACCCCTCGGGACGGCTCAAGGAGATCTCGATCCGGCACAACCGCCTGGACCTGCAACTCGACGATTTCCTGCACTACGCCTCCGACACCGAGCCGGGTAATTCGGGCTCGCCGGTCTTCAACGACCAGTGGGAGATCGTCGCGCTGCACCATGCCGGAGTCCCGAACAAGGATGACAAAGGCCGGGTGCTGCGCAAGGACGGCAAATTGTGGCAGTCCGGGGACGGCGACGACGCGATCGACTGGATCGCCAACGAGGGCGCGCGGGTGAGCGTGCTGCTGCACGATCTGGGAGCGCGACAGTTCGATCCGGCTCAGCGCGCCCTGCTCGACGAACTCGGGTTCGCGGCGATCTCGCCACAGGAAGCCGCGGCGACAATGCCGGTGCCGCATCGGGTCTCGGCCGCCGAAAGTCTGGTGCGCGGCTTGCGCGGCAGGACGACCGCGTTCGGTGGTCGTCGCAGCGTGCTGTTCCTGCACGGGCGCGGACAACAGGGTCGCGACCCGGTCGAGCTGCGCCGTAACTGGACAGCCGGCTTGAACAAGGGACTCACCCTCGCCGGTCTGAGCCCCATCGACCCAGCCGATGTGTATTTCCCCTTCTATGGTGACCGCCTCGTCGAGAGTATGGACACCCGCGAGGCCGTCGACACCGGTCCGGCACTGTACGAAGACCTGATCGCCGAGGCGGCACGCCGGGCGGGGATGCCGACTGCCGACGAACTGCCGGTCGATCCGCAAGCGCGCGAGCTCTTCGGCGGAATCGGCGCGGTGGTGCTGGGGCGACTGCACGATCAGCTCAGCTGGATCGCCGCTCGCAGCGGCCTCGACTCCGCGCTCATCGGCGCCATCTTCAAAGATGTCGCCTCCTATCTCGACGACGAGCGAGTCCGCAAAGGTGTGCTGGACACGGTGCTCACCGATGCGCCCGCCGCAGGCGAACTGATCCTGGTCAGCCACAGCCTCGGCACGGTGGTGGCGATGGACCTGCTCACCCAGTTGCCCCGCGAAGTGAACGTGAGCCTGCTGGTGACGGCGGGCAGCCCGCTCGGAATGGACGGGGTATACCGCAAGCTGCAAAGCGGCGGCGCGAATCGACCGGAGCGGGTCGGCGAATGGCTCAACACCTGGTACGCCGGTGACCCGATCGCTATCGGCTGCCCGCTGCGTCAGGCCTGGGGGCCCCAGCTGCGCGAGCTTCCGGTCGAGAACCCCAAGGAACGGGCGCACGACATCGCCGAATACCTCGCCCATGCCGCAGTGGCCGCCATCATCGGGCACACACTGTCCGCCTGAACGACAACAATTCACGCCGTCGTCGCGATCGTCCACCCGCGACGACGGCCGGGTCGTCGTCTGCCTGTTCGGCCTTGTCGAGGATCGCTGCCCGTGCGGAGATGATCGGCACCGCACCCGCGTAGTGGGGTAGTCGATTACGCATTCGGGCCGGCCTATCCGCGCGCGACGATAGCTCCACACATTGTTTCGCCGAGAAAGGGCAGCGAAATGTTGGCGACGGATACGGAGGACGCGGTCGTGGCAGCGAGCGCGGATACCGAAGAAGAAGACGCGTTCGAGTCGGCGAAAATCGGCAACGGTGCCGAAGAGGCAGGAGTGCGGGCGATCGGCCGGACGAATATCACGTCGATCTTCTGGGCACGCAAGATTCTGCGCACACACGGAACGGGTGCCTGGGTATTCGGCTTCCCGAGTGTCGACGTGCGGGCCGACAGTCAGGTCTCGGTGAGCATGACCGAGATCGACACCGACAACACCCCGTTCCTCGGGCCGGCCACCACTCAGGTCCTGAACGTGGTTCCGCACGCCGACGGGACCATGACGGTGCGGTATCACGTCGGCTGGAGCAGCAATATCAGGGTGCTGTTCAACTTCATCATCGCCAATTGAGCCGCCGCGGTGGCAGTGCCACGGGTGTACTCGGTTGGCGAGCTCGGGTCGACAGCGTGGTCGATTCGGGATCCAAGGCCCGTGACAGTCGCAGGGCAGGTCCGCGTCGCCGACGAAGTCGATCAGGACCGGCCATCGACCCTCTGCCGAGAGTTACCCGGGCCTGCGGGCTGCCGTCAGGGCGGTGAGCACCTGCTCGGTCTTGGTATCGCCCGTCGCGATCATCAGGCCGAGCCTGCGCAAGGCGGCTTCGAGCGCACGCTGGGCTTCGAGCGCGCGCAGATGCAGATCGACGGGCGAATCACCTTGTCGGGGTGCGACTTTGAGCGACAGCTCGACCAGATCGAGACCGGCGGCGGTCCATCGTTCGATGTCGGCGCGCAGATTCCCCACCGCGACCCCCGACCACCGCGCCGAAGTGACCGGGCCCATCGCGCACAAGTGGTCGACCGCGACGCCGGGGGGTGTGCAGCTCACCAAGAACTGCCGCTGGGCCGAGTTCAATGTGTCGGTGACATCGACACCCCGGGCCACGGCAGCGCGCAGGGAACCGGGGGACCGCGAGCTGATCGCCGACGCCGACAGCATTCGCCGTTCGCCCGACCAATCGCTTTCGATGCGGTACCCGATCCCGGGCTCGGTGAAGGGCGCCGCCCAGCGGCCCGTCAGCTGGGAGCTCAGGCACGGTCGCAGTTTGACGGTGAGGTCGTCTTCTTCACCGCTGCGCAACCGGATGACGATGCGGCTCGACAGCAGGGTGGGCGCGCCCGTGGGACCGGGGTGCACAGGCTCGGCGAACCAGATGTCGCGGTAGGCCGCGGCGGTATCGGTACATCGGAGCCGGTGCAGTGCGCCCGCGACATCTCCGTCGAGGTTCACTTTGATCTCGATCGGCGTGATCACCCGGGCCCCCTTTCTGTCGCTGTTACGGGTACTGCCCGCGGTGCGCGGGCGCCCTGGATGTCAGATTCGCCCATCGACGGGCCGCAGCGCGCGCGTAGTGCGCTACCCGATCAGGTCGGGTGTCCGGTTCGCGGGAGGACCATCGCCGACGGCAGCCCCGGTTCGGCGATGCTGGGCGGCCCGTCCCGGTTCGCGCGTAGTCGACTACTCGTGACAGACCTGACCGGTGTCACCAGACTGGATTCGATCGGTCCGGTGGGCGCCGAGTCGGCGCCGTCCCGTGGAGGTTCTCGATGGTCGACGCACAGCAACAGACACTGGTCACCCGCGCACTTGTCGCCGCGGCCGAGGCGCTCGACCGGCGCGTCGGGTGGTTCCGGTTGCCGACCCCGCTGGGATTGGCCGTGCTGGTCGGCCTGCGCAGCAGACTGCGCTCGCGCAACCTCTTCGACACCGGCCCGCACCCTGCCGGACCACTGCCACCGGACGTCTCCGGCGAACACCGGAACGCGCGCACTGTCGATGGCACCTACAACAGCCCCGACGACCCGCGCGCGGGGTCGATCGGCTGCCGGTTCGGCCGCAATTTCCCGCTGGATCGCACCTACCCCGAGGATCCGGCGCGGATCATGGAACCCAACCCGCGCATGGTCAGCAGGCAACTGCTCACCCGCGACCGATTCCAGCCGGCCACCACCCTGAATCTGCTGGCGGCGGCCTGGATCCAGTTCGAGGTGCACGACTGGTTGGTGCACGACCCGGCCGAGCACGACCCCTTCACCGTCACCCTGGCGGACGGCGATCCGTGGCCGTACCCCTCGATGACGATCCCACGAACGGCGACGGCGGCCGCCCCCGATCCGGCCGCCCCGCCGACCTACCTCACCGGCGAGACCCACTGGTGGGACGCCTCCCAGATTTACGGCAGCACCGCCGAATTCGCCGCGTCCCTGCGCTCGGGCAAGCATGGCCAGCTGGTGATCGACGAACTCGGACTCCCGCCGCTGGACGCCGAACGGCTGGTCGCGCTCGACCCCGCGGCAGCCAACGCCTGGGTCGGCCTCGCGCTGCTGCACTCGTTGTTCCTGCGTGAACACAACGCGATCTGTGCCCGGCTGGCCCGGCGCTACCCCGACATGAACGATCAGCAGCTCTACGACACCGCGCGACTGGTCAATTCGGCGCTGATCGCCAAGATCCACACCGTCGACTGGACACCGGCGGTGATCGCCCATCCCACCACTGTCGCCGCCATGCGCGCCAACTGGTTCGGCGTGCTGGGGGAGCGAGCATCGCGTCGGTTGGGCGATCTCATCGGCAACGAAGTGCTGTGTGGCATACCGGGTTCCGAGCGTGCGGACAGCGGAGTGCCGTACTCGCTCACTGAGGAGTTCGTCGCGGTATATCGCATGCATCCACTGATCCCCGACGAACTCGTCATCCGCAGCATCGCCGACGACACCGTGCTGGCCGAGCATCCCCTCCCCGAACTCGGTGTCGCCCACATCCGCGAGCGCCTCGCCGAGATATCGATGGACACCCTGCTCTACTCCTTCGGCCGAGCCAATCCCGGCGCGTTGACGCTGCACAACTACCCCGCACACCTGCAAAAGCTCGAACGCCCCGGCCAGCCGCTGCTCGATCTCGCGACCGTGGACATCCTGCGGGTCCGCGAGCGAGGTGTGCCGCGCTACAACGAATTCCGGCGCCAACTTCGGCTGCCACCGGTCACCTCGTTCGACGAGCTCACCGATGACCCGCGGTGGGCGCGCGAACTCGAACAGGTCTACGGCGACGTAGACGACGTCGACCTCATGATCGGCCTCTACGCCGAACCCAAGCCGCCCGGTTTCGGCTTCAGCGACACCGCCTTTCGCGTGTTCGTGCTGATGGCGTCGCGGCGGCTGTCGGCCGACCGGTTCTTCACCACCGACTTCCGGGCCGAGGTCTACACCGAGGCGGGCCTGGCCTGGGTGCGCGACAACACCATGCGCAGCGTGCTGCTACGCCATTTCCCCACCCTGGCCCCCGCGCTCGACGGCATCGGGAACCCGTTCGCCCCGTGGAGGAGTACGCGATGAGCTACCTGCGCTACCGCGACGACCTGGAACAACCGCGGATCGACGAAGAGCAGATCATCGACAAGATCATCGCGGTGCTGCGCGACAACAACGAACGCGCCTACCGCAAGTACAAGCGCGGAATGCGCGACGCGCACGCCAAGAGCCACGGCATCCTGCGCGGCGAACTGACCGTGCCGCCCGGCCTGCCTGCCGAACTGGCGCAGGGCATGTTCGCCACCCCGGCCACCTACCCGGTGATCGCGAGGCTGTCGAGCACGTCCGGGGTGATCCGCAGCGATCAACTGCGCGGCGTACGCGGACTCGGAATCAAGGTGCTCGGTGTGCACGGGCCGCGCGCGATGCCCGAGGACGAGGCGACCACGCAGGATTTCGTCATGGTGACCCATCGCGAATTCCTCTTCGCCGACGCGCACGCCTACCTCACCAAAGGCATGCCGACCGCCTGGGTGCTGGCCCGGCTGCCCGACGCCGCCCTGCGTGCGGGCAGCGACCTCGTCGCCGCGCTGAACACCCACGTCCTGCGCCGGATCGGGCGCAGCGTGCCACCGAATCTCGGTGTCTTCGTCGCCCCCAACACCCACATCCTCGGCGAGACCTTCTTCACTTCGGCACCGCTTCGGTACGGGGACTACGTGGCCAAGCTGCTCTACGCGCCGGTGTCACCGGAAGTCGTTGCGCTGCAAGGGCAACCGGTCGACACCGACGCGGGTGTCAACGTGCACCAGGAGCTGATCGTCGACTTCTTCGCCGGGCACAGCGCCACCTACGAACTGCGCGCGCAACTGTGCACGAATGCCACCACCATGCCGATCGAGGACGCGACCGTTGCGTGGCCCGAGGCCGAGTCGCCGCACCGCACCGTGGCGACCATCCGCTTCGACGTGCAGGATCCCTACACCCCACAGCGACGTGCCTACGGCGACGATGTGCTCTCGTTCAACTCCTGGCGTGGTCTTGACGCGCACCGTCCGCTCGGATCGATCAACCGGCTCAAGAAGCGGGTCTACGAGGCATCGAGCAACTACCGTCACGACGTCAACAACGCGCCACGCGTCGAGCCGCGCGACGCCACCGAGCTCCCACCATGACCACCACGCCACTGGCACGTCCGCCGCGCGCGCTCGCCGCGCCGGTCCACCCGCGCGCTGTCCGTGTCGCGGGGCCGATTCGTTGTGACGGCGCCGGACGAGAACTACACTTTTCATGCATAAACGGAATCTGGCAACTGCTCGATCGCCCCACCGAATACGACGCCGTCCGTAGGGCTTTGACGAACCCCGGCACCGGCGGCGTGATCTTGGTCGGCGCCGCAGGCGTCGGCAAGACCACGCTGGCCCGGCTGGTCACCGCGGTGCAGTCCGAGCCGGTGCGCTGGGTGGCCTGTACCGCGTCGTCACAAGCCATTCCGCTCGGTGCGTTCGCGCCCTGGATCGCCGCATCGGCGTCGCGTGACCCGCTCGCGTTGCTGCATTCAGCCAGAGAGAACGTGCTCGCCCAGCCCGGCACGGTCATCGGCGTCGACGACGCGCACCTGCTCGACACCCTCTCCGCGACGCTGGTGCACCAGATCGCCGTCGACCGCCGGGCCCGCATCATCGCCACCGTCCGCACCGGGGAATCGCTGCCCGACGCGGTCACCTCACTGTGGAAGGACGGCTACCTCGAGCGGATCGAGCTGGCGCCGTTCACCAAAACCCAGTGCACCGAAATCGTCGAGACCGTGCTCGGCGGGACCTTGGAGGGGCTCAGCGCCGACGTGATGTGGGAATCCTCGGGTGGCAACCCGCTGTTCCTTCGCAATATGGTCGAGGGCGGTGTGGAGGCGAGCACCCTGACCGACGTCAACGGCGTCTGGCAGTTGCGCGGGCCCACCGCGGTGCCCTCGGGGCTGGTCGAGCTGCTCGGCGAGCGGTTGAGCAGGGCGGGTGCGCCCGTGCTCGACGTGCTGGAGACGCTGGCCGTGCACGAGCCGCTCGATATCGACATCCTCAGCGAGCTCGTCGGTGCCGATGCCGTCGACGCCGCCGAAGCCACCGGCTTGATCCGGGTCACGAGCCACAACGGTGTCGTCGATGTCCGGTTCAGTCATCCCCTGCTCGGTGAGGTGGTGCGCTGCCGGGTCGGCACCGCCGCCGCGCGCACCCGGCGCGGACGCCTCGTCGAGACGCTCCAGGATCGGGACCTGAGCACGCCGGCCCACCGGATCCGGCTGGCACAGCTGTGTGTCGACAGTGATCGGCCGATCGACATCGTCTTGCTGATCGACGCGGCCAAGGACGCGGTGGCGCTGACCAATCTGCCACTGGGTGAACGGCTCGCGCGCGCCGCGTGGGAGCGGGGCGGCGGGCTACGCGCGGCCGAACTGCTCTCCCGTGCGCTGCTGTGGCAGGGCAGGCCGCAGCACGCCGACGAGATCCTGGCCCGGTTCGATCCCGACCGCCTCGATCCGCTGCAACTGGTCCAGTGGGGTGTGGTGCGGGCCAGCTTGCGGTTCTGGTCGTTGGGCGATGTCGAACATGCCCGTGACTTGGTCGAGATGCTGCGCGCCCGCGTCGAGCATCCGGCACTGCGCCTCACGGTCGAGGCGGCGGCAGCGGCGATGGCGGTGCACGAAAACCACCTTGCCGCGGGCATCGAGGCGGCCGAGCAGGTGATCGCCGACCCGAACTCGCCCCGCCAGGCCATCGATTTCGCCGCATTCGCCCTTGGCTTGGCGATGCCGGTGGCCGGGCGCGGCGCCGACTTCGCGCCGATCGCGGCCCGGAGCCGAGCACAGCAGAAGTCCACCGACGGGCTCATCCGGGTGATGGTCCGTTACGGCGACGTCCTCGCGCTGACCACCATCGGCGACCTCGATCTCGCCGAGCGTCGCGCCACCGAATACCGCGAGTTCTCCTCGGCGGGCCAGTTCGTCGGCTGGGCGATCGCGCGGATCGCCGACGGGGTGGTCGCCACCTATCGCGGTCGGTTCCGCGAAGCGATCGCCGCCTTCGAGCAGGCGCTGGCCGCGCTCAACGCCGAATCCTCGCTGCCGTGGAAACTGCCGGCGCGTTTGCTGCTGGCCCGCGCTTACGCGGCGCTGGGCGAGGTCGAACAAGCCGAACGGGTCCTCGGCGACGCCGACGAACACAGCGGCCCACACATGGCACTGCACGAACCGCAGCGGATGATCGCGCGCGCCTGGGTGGCCGCCGCCGAACACAGCGCTCACTCGGCGGTTGACCAGGCCCGCAAGGCCGCCGACCTGGCCCACAGCGCCGGTCAATACGCCATGGAAGCCGAAGCGCTGCATCATGCCACCCGATTCGGCGACCGCACTCTCGCCGCCCGGCTCACTGCCCTCGCCGACCGCGTACAGGGACCGGTGGCGGCGATCTACGCCCGCCACGCCGCGGCGCTCGCCGCTGCGGACCCCTGTGCGCTCGCGGCGGTCAGCCGCGAGTTCGAGTCCGCGGGCCTGCTGCTGTCCGCCGCCGACGCCGAGGCGCAGACGGTGCCGATCTACGACCACGCCGGGCAGCGCAGGCCCAGCGCCCAGGCGGCCGCCCGCACGCTGGCCCTGGCGGCCCGCTGCGACGGCGCGGGCACCCCCGCCATCACCGCGGCCGCCCGCCCACTGCCGATCACCGAACGCGAACGTGAGATCGCCGCGCTCATCGGCCGCGGCCTGTCCAACCGCGCGATCGCCGAACGCCTCTGCGTCTCGGTGCGCACCGTCGAAGGCCACATCTACCGAGCCTGCATCAAACTCGACGCCACCGACCGCGACCAACTCGCCGAACTCATCTAAAAGCGCGGTGGCGTCGGCATCCGATCTCGCGTCAGCTCACGGGCTCGGCTCCGGCAACTGACATTCGGCGACCCTCGGGTTCATCCCCAGGTAGTTGAGCGGGCCCGCGAGCACGGTGAGGCCGATCGTGCCCAGATCGCCGCAGTTGACCGGGGTGTTCGTGAAATAGTCTCGTTGCATCGCGGCCGCCAGCCCGGACCCGAACCAGACCAGCATCAGTACCGATAGTAGGAATTTCGCGGTCTGGTGGGCCGGGCTGGCCCGGATTTCCCGTACTTCGCGAATTTCTCGGTCACGTCGATTCCGTCGACTGCGCATCGTCATCGCACCCTTCCCGCCGGCGAGCACCACACTGATACACCATGTGAACAGCGCCGACCTGGTGGGCGCCGCCACGACACGCGCGAGATTCTGCTTCATCAACTGTGCAGCCCAGTAGACGCAGAGTCAATGCGCGGTGTCCGTGGAAGCATGCACCCTTGCCGCCCCGTCACGGCTGCGGCGGGCCGGAGTTCAGGCGGCGGGCACCGATTGGTCGTCGGCGGCCTTGGCCCGCAGATCGCCCAACAACCGGGTGAGCTTGCGGGAGACGCTCATCTGGGAGACACCGAGGCGTTCGGCGATCTCACCCTGCGAGAGCGTGTCGTAGAACCGCCAGATCAGCAATTGCCGCTCTTCCGGTGGCAGTTGCGCCAGCAGCGGCGCGACGGTGATCGTGTCTTCGGTGAGCCGGTAGCTCGGGTCTTCGGCGCCGAAGGACTCGGCGACGGTCATGCCAGGGTCGCCGTCGTTGTCGCGGGCGGGGGTGTCGAGGCTTCGCGTCTGGAATGCGTTGGCCGCCACCAGGGTTCGGGCGACGTCGGTGACCGGCACATCGAGCTCGGCGGCGAGTTCGTCGGCGGTGGGGGAGCGCTGGAGTCGACGGCTCAACTCTTCGGTCGCCACCCGCACTTTGCCCTGGAGTTCCTTCTCGCGGCGCGGCACGTGCAATGGCCAGATGTGGTCGCGGAAATGGCGGCGCACCTCACCCATGATGGTGGGCACCGCGAACCCGAGAAACGGTGAACCGGTGGTTACGTCGTAGCGGTCGACCGCCATGACCATGCCGAGTCGCGCGGTCTGGAGCAGGTCGTCGAAGGCCTCGCCGCGGCCGGCGTATTTGCGAGCGATGTGGTCGGCGAGTGGTAGGCAGATCTCGATGATCCGGTCCCGCAAGGCGGCGTGTTCGGGGCTGCGAGGATCGGTCAGCGTCAAGTGCGCGAACATGGGTTCGACGTGTTCATAGGTCCGGTGGTCGGTGGTTTCGGGCATGTGGATCAGCTCCTGGCCTTCGAATGCTCTCCGGTTCGACGACAGGTGAACCTAAAGTCGGTGCAGGCCGAGCATTCTGAAGGTCATGATCATTCCCGCGCCCAGGCTGACGGCGCCGAAGATCGCGGCGGGCAGCGATCCGGTGAGCGCTGTCAGGCCGAAGAGGAAGAACACGCAGGTGGCCAACATGATGGTGGTGCTGGTCAGATCCATGCTCGGCGTACTCGTTGTCCGATTACGTGAGGTGGTCATAGATCAAGGGTTCACCAACGCGGTGGTTATTAAACCGTTATTGGTTGACAGGGGTTGACAGAGAGACGTTTTCGAATTGGATGTTTAAACCGCCGGATAATGGGAAATATCAATTCACCCCACGCACGCGCAAGTCCCGGGCGAGGTGGTCACGCTGTTCGATGATCAAGCGGCGCAACGCGTGTGGTGCGTCCGCGTTCGTCGCGAGCCACCGGTCCACCCCGTCGAGCGAATCGGCGGCAGGAAAGAGCCCGACCACGATGCGGCGGGCGATCTCGATGCTGCGCTGATCCCACACCGCGCGCAGCGCCGCGAAGTACTCGCTGTCATAGCGCGCGATCAGGTCGCGGTGCCGGCCGGCGCGGAATCCGTCGATGGTGGCGTCGAGGTGGTCGTTGGTCAGGGTGGTGTCATCGAGCGCTGAATCCCATGCCGAGGCTTTGACTTCCGCTTCCGGGCGGGCCGCGAGTGCGCACCGGTGAGCGGTTCGCCCCGACGCGGTGTCGTCTCGTGCCAGTTCGGCGTCCAGTTCGGCGACCGCGGCCGCGCCGGTGGCAGCCAGCGCCGTCCACAGCGCCCAGCGCAGATCGGGATCAAGGGCCAGCCCTTCCGGTGCCCGGTCGAGGAGGATCGCCGCGATGTCGGTGGCATGGCGACCCTCGACTGTGGCGGCGGTCGCCGTCGCACGCGCCCAAGCCAGCTGCGCACCGGAACCCGGTGCTGACGAATGCAGTGTGGCCCAGCATGATTCAAGCCACTCACCGCGCCACCGATCCCGCGCCGGATCGGGCAGATAATGGCCGATGGTGAACGACGCGTTCGCCAGCACGGCGGTGAGCAGCGCCATGTTCGTTTCGGCGGGTGCGAAATCGCGGGCCATGGACAGGTAGCGTTCGGCGTCGAGTTCCCCGTCGCGGGTGGCATTCCACAGCGCCGACCAGATCAGTCCGCGCGCCAGCGGGTCGGTCACCCGATCCAGCGAACGCTCCACGGTGGCAAGCGAATCCGTGTCGAGGCGAACCTTCGCGTAGGTGAGATCGCCGTCGTTGAGCAGACGCAGCGCAGCCGGTGCGAGAGCGACCTGGGTGTGTTCGTCGATGATGTCGAGTTCCACGCGTTCGCGGATCACCAAATCGCCTGCGGGATCGAAGTCGTAGAGCCCGACAGCGAGCCGGTGTGGGCGCGGATCGGTTTGCACGATTTCGCCGTCTTCGATGGTCAGCGTGGACACCCCGGATGTCTGCAACCAGGCTCGCGCCCAGCCGGCCAAGTCGCGGCCGGAATCGGCCGACAATTCTGTCAGCAGATCGTCGAGGGTGGTATTGCCGAAGGCGTGCGTCCGGAAATAGCGGCGCACACCCGAGAAGAATTCCTCCCGGCCGACATAGGCGACCAATTGTTTGAGCACGCTGGCGCCCTTGGCGTAGGTGATGCCGTCGAAATTGAGTTTGGCGGCCTCGAGGTCGGTGATGTCGGCGACGATCGGATGCGTGGTGGGCAGCTGATCCTGCAAGTACGCCCAGGCCTTGCGTCGGTTCGCGAATGCCACCCAGGCGTCGGTCCATGCGGTGGCCTCGGAGCTCGCCAGCGCACCCATATAGTCGGCGAACGATTCCTTGAGCCACAGGTCGTCCCACCACACCATCGTGACCAGATCGCCGAACCACATGTGCGCCATCTCGTGCAGGATCGTGTTCGCCCGGCCCTCGTACTGCGCGGCGGTGGCCGCACCACGGAACACATAGGCCTCGGTGAACGTGACCAGCCCGGGATTCTCCATCGCGCCCAGGTTGTATTCGGGCACGAACACCTGGTCGTACTTGCCCCAGGGGTACGGGTAGTCGAAGTGTTCGGCGAAGAAGTCCAGACCCTGCGACGTCACCTCGAAGATCGTGTCCGCGTCCAGGTAGCGGGCCAGCGAGGCTCGGCAGTAGATTCCGAGTGGAATCGTGAGTTCGCCTCGCGTCCAGGAGGATTCGACGCGATGATACGGGCCTGCCGCCACCGCGGTGATAT
The DNA here is from genome assembly GCF_042720495.1 of Nocardia sp. NPDC058480. Classification (NCBI taxonomy): domain Bacteria; kingdom Bacillati; phylum Actinomycetota; class Actinomycetes; order Mycobacteriales; family Nocardiaceae; genus Nocardia; species Nocardia sp. NPDC058480. Next base: position 61,446 of record NZ_JBHXMN010000004.1, read on the forward strand.
ACGTCGAGATCGGCAGCGTGGGGGAGAATTCGACGTTCTGAATCACCCCGTTGTTCTGGATCGCCGCGAAAGGCCGATTCGACATCACCTGCCAACCGGCCGGGGCCGTCACCGCGAACGTGAACGGCGCCTTCATATCCGGCTGTTCGAAGCACGCGAAAACGCGCCGCGCGTCCGCGGGCTCGTACTGGGTGTAGAGGTAGGTTTCGCCGTCGACCGGATCGAGGAACCGGTGCAGCCCCTCGCCCGACCGGCTGTACGCGCCGGTGCCACGGACGACGACGATATTCGTCTCGGTCAAGCCGCCGACAGTGAGCCGGGCCCCGTCGTACTCGACGGCCACGTCCGCACCGTTCACCGTCACCGACTCCACCGAAAGTCCGATGAAATCGAGCCATGTCTGCTCGACGGTGGCGTCGAACGCGATTGTCGTCGTCGTGACGAAACCAGCCCGAGTCTGGTCCGTGGCCGCAGACAGATCGAGTTCGACACGATAGTCGCCGACGGTGACCGCCGCTGATCGCGCGGCGGTCTCGGAGCGGGTCAGGTTCGCGGTATGCACACCTAGATCCTGCCAGTCGCACCGTCGGCTACGGGAGTTCTTATTCCACGGTGACGCTCTTGGCGAGGTTGCGTGGCTTGTCGACGTCGCGACCGAGGGCGATGGCGCTGTGATAGGCCAGCAGCTGCAGCGGGATCGTCAGCAGCATGGGATCCAATTCCGGTGCCACCCTGGGGACCCGGATCACTTCGTCGGCCGTATTCGGCGGCAGGTCGGCGTTCGTGACGGCGATGACCGGTCCACCGCGCGCCTTGATCTGTTCGATGGTGCTGAGGTTCTTGGCCAGCAGTTCGTCGTCGGGGACTATCACCACGCTCGGCATCTCCTGGTCGATCAGGGCGAGCGGACCATGTTTGAGTTCGGAGGCCTGGTAGGCCTCGGCATGCACGTAGGAGACCTCCTTCAGCTTCTGCGCGCCTTCGCGAGCGACCGGCCACGCCCGTACCCGGCCGATGAAGAACATGCTGCGGGCCTTGGCATATCGGTGCGCGATCTCGGCGATGGCGTCTTCGTCGGTGAGGACCTGGTCGATGGCGTCGGGCAGGGCGCGTAGCCCGTCGACGATCCGGTGGCCGTCGGCCGCCGAGAGGTCGCGTACCCGGCCGAGCAGCAGGGCGAGCATCGTGAACGACACGGTCATGTTGGTCAATGCTTTGGTCGAGGCGACGGAGATCTCCGGGCCCGCGTGCAGGAACACCCCTGCCCCGCACTGGCGTGCGATCGCGCTGCCCACCGCATTGACGGCACCGATGACCCGGCCGCCCTTGCGCTGCAGCTCCTGCACCGCGGCGAGGGTATCGAGGGTTTCGCCGGACTGGCTGATGGCGACATACAGCGCGTCGGGGTCGACGACCGGATTGCGGTAGCGGAACTCCGACGCGGGCTCCGCGGTGGCCGGGATTCGGGCCAGTTCCTCGATCAGCTGGGCGCCCAGCTGGCCGGCGTAGTAGGCCGAGCCGCAACCGAGGAAAACGACTTTGCTGATGCTGCGCAGTTCGCGGGCGTCCATGTTCAACCCGCCGAGGTGGGCGGTGGCGAAGCGGTCGTCGAGGCGGCCACGCAGCGCTCGGCGTACCGCCTCGCCCTGTTCGGCGATTTCCTTGCGCATGAAGTCGGGGAATCCGCCGAGCGCGTAGTCCTCGGCCACCATATCGATGGTGGTCGGGGTCTTGTCGGTCTGCTCGGACTCGACGCCCAGTGTGCTGGTGCGGAATTCGCCGTCGCGGATCGTCGCGAGCTCGCCGTCGTCGAGGAACACCACGCGCTGGGTGTGGTGCACCAGGGCGGCGACGTCGGAGGCAACGAACATCTCGCCGTCGCCGACGCCGAGCACGATGGGGCTGCCGTTGCGGGCAACCACCAGTTCGGTCGGACGGCGCGCGTCGAGTACCAGCAGTCCGTAGGTGCCGCGGACCCGGTGCAGCGCGACCCGAACGGCGTCCTCGAGGGATTCGGATTCGTCCAGCTCCCGGGCGACGAGGTGGGCGATCACCTCGGTGTCGGTATCGGAGACCAGCTCGATGCCTAGTGCGGTGAGCTCGGCCCGCAGCTGTTCGGCGTTCTCGACGATTCCGTTGTGCACTACGGCGATTCGCCCGCTGACATCGGTGTGCGGGTGCGCGTTGGCATCGCTGGGCTCGCCGTGGGTGGCCCAGCGGGTATGCGCGATGCCGACGGTTCCGCGCAGGGGAGTGGTGTCGGCCTTGTCGCGCAGATCCTGCACCCGGCCCCGGGTCTTGCACACGCGCGACTTCCCGCGATGGGGCAGCGCCAGGCCGGCTGAGTCGTAGCCGCGGTACTCGAGCCGATGCAGACCCTCCAGCAGCACGGGAACAGCCTGCCGGTGACCGATATATCCGACGATTCCACACATGGCGTGATGAACCCCTTACCCGTAGACGATGCGACGTAGTTGCCGTTCGGTGAATGTCGGGGCCGCGACCGGACGCTCGGCGAGTTCGGCTTCGAGCTGTCGCCAGATCTCGGCGTTGCGCATCTCCCGCGACTGCATCTCGGCGTGCCTGCGCCGGACGAACTGCTCGGCCGTCTCGTCGAAGTAGCCGACGATGTCGGCGACAACCCGGGCGGCCACGCGTTCGGGTAGGCCGGTGGACGCCACTACGTAGCGGACCAGCTCGGTGGGTACCCCGTCATTCACTCGCACGATCTTGCCTCGCTCCACCCGGTTCGCCAACATCCCTGCCCGAATTCGGGCAAATAGTGTCTCGGCAGGGTCTCGATGGGGTGCGCTGTGCGCGCCGGCGCCCCGGTCGATGCGCGCGGAGTGCATGCCGTTATCGCCTTGTGAGGTGTGAGCCGCGACTTGCGAACAATTTGCTGGAAGGCTGTCAAGGGAACGGCATACTGCGCATCCGAGTGGAGGTTGTGGTGAGGCGACGAATGGGCGACGCATTCAGTGATCGGCTTTATTTCGCGGGCCCCGCGTCGGCCTCCGACGACGCGGGCGGTAGACCCGAATATGTCGTCGACGCGGCAATAGTGACGATTGCCGAAGAGATTGTGCGGACGGGGTTCGATGCCGAAGATACCGTGCATCAGCGGCTGCGGAGATTCTGCGCGCACGCGAAAGCTGAAGGGGCCATGGTGAATTGCCTCCTCGGTGCGGCGACCGCCGTGGAAGACGGCGGGGTGGTGCCCTTTGTCGGCCGGGTCGTCGGCAGGCTCGGGCACGCGGAGTTGTTGTTCGATCTCGCCCTGGGTGAATCAGGTTTCGACCCGTTCGACGGTAATCCCGTCCTGAATTCTGTCGGGCCGGGCACGATGACCGAGCTGGATTTCGAATTCGTCATCGCTCAGGTGAGTGAGCTGGTGGATAGCTTGTTGCTGCCGAACTATCTGGCATTGCTGGAATGGCGTGACCTCACCGGGGAGGCGCCGCGATCTCGTCGGCCGGAGCAGTCGGCCGCGTTGCTGTACGAGCTGAACGAACGGCTCGCGCCGGTTCTCGGCGAGATGCCGCTGGCCTGGCTTCTGCTGCACTACGCGGAGTTCGGCGTCGCTCCGCTGGCGGACTCGATCCATCGCGCGCTGCTGCGCACCAATGCCGCCGACGCCGTGTCGGCCGCGCGGATGGCGGCCGCGGCGCTCACCGCGATGTCGTTCGTCTCCTCGTCGGCCCGGCTGGGTGATCTGCCGGTGGTGTCGCGCCGTCCACGTCATCAGCCGACGCTGGTCACCGGCAATCACGTCATGGCCGATCTCGTCTGCGCGCTGTCGCGGTGCGATACCGCGAACGGCTGGCAGGCCGACGCGAAACTGCTGCGAACCGCCGACGCGCAGACGGTCGGCTGGCTGCTGGTCGAGGATCGCCGGCTGCAACGCGAATCCCGCGGCAGCCGAAGCGATCTCATGGCATCGGCGATCGGGCTGGAAATCATGCTCGGTGTCGATCACACGTCGGGTTCGTCTCCGGCGGCGGTGCAGGCACCGACAGCGAGCGCGATCACCGCCGACCTGCTGCACGTGCTGCGCCTGCCCTGGGATCAGATCCCGGAATCTGCCCGCTACACCCCGCGACATCTGGACGGCGCCCTGCGTTTGGCCTGTTGCGCGGTGGAGTCCATGGCCCCGGGTGCCACGGATACCTCCGATATCCTGCGCCGCGCGGCCGACCGCGCGATCCCCGCGCTGAGCGCCCGACCGGAACCACCGGTCTACCTCCAGGGTGCCATGGCCCTGCTCGAGGCGTGGCATCGCGGCGGAGCGCCCCGGACCCGACCCCTACTCGAGGCAACCGAGCCCATCGCACCCGTGGTCTTCACCACCCTCTTGCTGATCGGCGCGGCACTACTCGAAATGCTGGCCGAGGAGTTCGACGCGGACGTGACGCACGTCCTCGACGCGCTCGAGACCCGACTACGAGCACGCGACCGCCTGTCGGAGTAACGACAGACAGATCGTCGGACCTCAGTGGAGGTAGCCCGTGAGTTGGGGGACCGCGTCGACAACATGCTGGGCATTGATCGGTTGGCCGACAACCGTGAAGGCCCAATCCTGGTGGGGGCGGTGCAGTGTGCCGACGACGATACCGGTGTGGGCGCCCACACTGTCGAGATCGATGCGGACCAATTCGATGCCGGTGACGTTGTCGACGACGCGGCAGAAGCCGTTGGCGATCTGGTCGAATCGTTGGCCGGTGTAGCAGGTTACGAGGAACACGATCGTGGTGACGGCGGGATCGAGACCGGTCAGGTCGGCCACGATGACTTCGTTGTCGCCGTCTCCATCGCCGGTGACGCTGTCGCCGAGGTGGCGCAGCGCGCCGTCGCGCGAGGTCAGTTGATCGTGGAAGGCGACATCGACGAAATCGGCACCCGCGAACGAGAGCGCCGCGGCGTTGAGATCGATGTCCTTGCGGCGGGGGTGGGTTCCGTTGGCGTGGGCGGGGTCCCAACCGAGGCCCATGCTGAGGTGGGTGATGGGGTGCGTCATGCGGTACTCCTGATCGAACCCCACTCGACGGAGCTCCAGCAGGGTCGCCGACCAGGCTTCCCCGCTCGCCTACCCGTAAACATGCCGTAAAGACCACGCCCACCACAAATCTGAGGGCGCCGCCGGGCCCGTTGCCGCCCGGATTCTGGTTATCGCAGGACTACCGTGACGGCGATGAGCGCACGCTTCGAAGAACTCGGCTGGCGGCAGACCCCGATCGGAGAGATCAGTTTGCGTCGGCGGTTCGATCCGACGGTTCGATCCGATGTCTACGAGGTCAAGCTCGGCGACGAGTTTCTGATGTCGAGCTTGTTCACCGTCGCCGAACGTGAGCTGTCGCGGCTGGGGCTGGCACGGACACCGGGCGACCGGCTGGATGTGCTCGTCGGCGGGCTCGGGTTGGGGTACACCGCGCGAGAAGCGTTGATGGACCCACGAATTCGTGGGCTCACCGTTGTCGAGTATTCCGACGCGGTCATCGACTGGCATCGACGTGATCTGCTCCCCGACACCGCCGGGTTGGCCGCCGATCGCAGAGTCGAGCTCGTCTGCGCGGACTTCTTCGCCGCGGCGGCGGGGCCGGTGGGATTCGATCCGGCATGCCCCGGCCGGAGGTACGACGCGCTGCTGCTCGATATCGATCACTCGCCACGCCATGTCCTGCACGGCCCGAATGCCGCGCTCTACACCGGCGAGGGCATGCGCGCGGTCGCGGATTTCCTGGTCGCCGGCGGCACCTTCGCCATGTGGTCCGACGACGCGCCGGATGACGAGTTCTGCGCAGCTCTCGAATCCGCGTTCGTCGATGTCGAGGCACAGCGGATCGTGTTCGACAACCCGCTCACCCGCGGGCAATCCAGCGCGACGATCTATCTCGCGACGCGGTCCGGCCGCTCCCGGGGCACAGGTCACGACCAGGCAATATGTGACTAGGAACAAGAATGCGGCGAAGTGATTGCCGTCGGCGTCGGCGCGGTCGATCGTAGGTATGTGGGAGTAGTCGTCCCACACACCGAACCGCTGGCGATCGCCTCATGACCGGCCGGTTCGGGATCGAGCTTTTCGTATTCGACATCGGAGTCAGATGAACAGCTTGCTCGAAAACCATCGCGGATGGGTTGCCGATATCTTCGCGGATGGGTTGCACGGACGCAGCGACGCTCCCGACCCGCGCGCGACGGTCGCGATCGATGCCCTGCCGCTGTCCTTCGAAGATCAGCACGCGCGCCGACCGGAGGAGGTGATCGGGTGGCGCGCACTGTGTTCTTGCGCAGGCTGGCGCGGGCGAACCTGGCTACGCGCCGACCGATTCGCCGACCACGCCCCCTCCGCGCGGGTACTGCATTGCTCGACCGGCCGACTCGACACGGACCTCGCCCGATTGGTGCTCGGGGAATGGGACTACCACCAGCTCGAGATGCAGGCGCTGATCCCGGTGCGGCTGGCATTCGAGGACACGGCGTCGGCGCAGCAGCGGCTCGTCGAAGCCGTCCGGTTCGTGCGGGCGTCGGGAGCGTCATGGGAAGCGGTCGCCCGGGTGATCAGCGCACCGTCGGCTGAAGCCGCCGAAAAGCGATTCGGTAATTGGTCCTCGCCCGGACACAACGCGGCGGAATTGCGCATACCGTAATTTCGCATCTCGCCTTTTCTTCCGCTCAGCCTGAATTCAATGCTGGTGGCGGCCAGTTCCTGGTGGTTTCGTGTGACCAGATCGTCCGGGTTCGAGCGAAAGGCCTCCGTATGTCCGTCGATGACGCAGCTGTCCCAGGCCATCATCGACCGCCACGACATAACGCGCGTCCCCGGACGAACACCCGGTATCGACTATTCTTCGACGGCACATTCGACCGTTGATCACGCGCGAACAGGTACCCGCTGGCCCAGTCCGACGATCGGAATGCCGTGAATTTGTGGAGCTATGTCCGGGGGCGGGGCGAGGTCTTGACCTTCCTCACCTATCAGCACGCATCGCTGGCGTTTCAGACGGTGCTGGTCGGAACCGTGGTCGCGATCCTGATCGCCGTGGCGGTGTACCGGTTACCGCTGGCGTCGGCGCTGACGGTCACCTCGAGCCGGGTGGCGCTGACGATTCCCTCGCTGGCGCTGCTGGCGTTGCTGCTCGTCCCATTCGGCCTCGGTGTCGTGCCGTCGTTCATCATGCTGGCGTTCTTCGCGGCCCTGCCGGTGATCGGTAACGCGATCGTCGGCCTGCGATCGGTGCCCGCCACGGTCGTCGAATCCGCGCGCGGCATCGGGCTCTCGCGGTGGCGGATCCTGCTGACCGTCGAACTGCCGATCGCCTGGCCGGTGATTCTCACCGGGATAAGGGTCTCGACCCAGATGATCGTCGGTGTCGCCGCGATCGTGGCCTACGTCCTCGGACCCGGCCTCGGCTCGCTGATCTTCAATGGCCTGTCCCGCCTCGGCGGCGCCAATGCCCTCGAAATGGCACTCACCGGAACCATTCTCATCGTTGCCATCGCGTTGGTCTTCGACGCGCTCCTCGTCCTGCTCGGACGCCTCACGATTGCCAAGGGACTGTGATGACCGATGTGACCAGCCAGGCGGCGCCGATGACGCCGCAACGCAATGTGACCGGTGATTCCATCACCTTGGACGGGGTCGTCAAGCGATACAAGGGCCAGGACACCCCCGCCGTCGAGCGCCTCGACCTCGAGATCGACGCAGGGAACATCGTCGCGTTCGTCGGACCGTCGGGGTGCGGAAAGACGACCACGCTCAAGATGATCAACCGGCTGATCGAGCCGACCGAGGGGCGGATCTTCATCGGTGGCCGCGACGTGACCCGGGAGGATCCCGACAAGCTGCGCCAGTCGATCGGCTATGTCATCCAGTCCGGTGGCCTGTTCCCGCACTGGTCGGTCGCCAAGAACATCGGCGCGATCCCGCGGGTGCTCGGCTGGGACAACAAGCGGATCGCCGAGCGCACCGAATATCTGCTCGACCTGGTCGGTCTCGACCCGGCGACGTTCGCCGATCGGCTGCCCAAGGACATGTCCGGTGGCCAGCAGCAGCGCGTCGGCGTCGCCCGCGCGCTCGCGGCCGACCCGCCGGTGCTGCTGATGGACGAACCGTTCGGCGCGGTCGATCCCATCACCCGGGTTCGCCTGCAGGACAGTCTGATCGCGATCCAGCACGAACTCGGCAAGACCATCGTGATCGTCACCCACGACTTCGAGGAAGCCACCAAACTCGGCGACAACGTGCTCATTCTGTCCGAGGGCGGACACGTCGAGCAGTACGCGACACCGGAGGAGATCCTCACCGATCCGGCGACGCCGTTCGTGGAGGAATTCGTCGGATCCGGCGCGAAACTGGCCTATCTCACGGTGTCGCGGGTGCGCGACGTGGCGGTCGACCCGGTGACGACCGCCCGGATCGGGGAATCGTCGCAGGTCGTGATCGGGCGGGCGAAGGCCGCGGGGCACACCTGGGTGGTGGTCGTCGACGAGGCCGGGCGGCCGCGGTCGTGGCCCTCGCTGACGGAAGTGGCGAGCAAGCCGGAGGTCTCGGACTATCTGGATCGCCGTCTGCCCGTGGTGGCAAAGTCCTCGACGCTCAACGACGCGCTCGACGCCATGCTCGCGGCGAGTCAGGGCGCCACCCTGGTCACCGACGGTCGCGGCGCTGTCGTCGGTTCGCTGAACATCGGCTCGGTGACCGATGTGATCCAGACCAAGCTCGCCGAGGGCCATGCCGCCGTCGAGGACCCGTCCTACGAAACCTATGTCGACGGTTCCGATCCCACGCCCACTCCGGTCGTCGCCGCCGCCGACGAACCCGGATCGGCCGGACCGGCATGAACCGGCTGCGCCGGGTCCCGATCGACGTCTGGTTCGAACCGCTCATCATCGTGGTGATCGGCATCGGGTACTTGCTCTGGTATCGGTCGTCGACGTTCACCGCGACCGAACAGGCCTCGCTCGGCTGGGCCAATCTGCAGACCACGATCCTCGAGCACATCCGGCTCACAGTGGTCGCCACGCTGATCGTGGTGGTCGTCGCGATTCCCCTCGGAATCGCGTTGACCAGGCCCGCGTTGCAGCGGTTCGAGCCGATCGCCGTGAACGTCGCCAATATCGGTCAGGCCGCGCCCGCCGTGGGTTTGCTGGTGCTGTTCACCTTCTGGCTCGGCACCGGATTCCGCACGGCGGTCGTAGGTCTCGTCGTCTACGCGATCCTGCCGATCCTGCAGAACACGATCGTCGGGCTGCGGCAGGTGGATCATCGCACCATCGAGGCCGCCCGCGGTATCGGCTTCTCGGCCGCCCGGACCCTGGTTCAGGTCGAATTGCCGCTCGCGGTGCCGGTGATCCTCAACGGCGTACGCACCGCGCTGGTCATCCTGGTCGGCACCGCGACGCTGAGTACCTTCATCGGCGCGACCAGCCTCGGCACGCTGATCACGACCGGTGTCACCCTGTTCCTGCCCAAGCTGCTCATCTCCGGCGCCGTGCTCGTCGGGCTGCTGGCGTTGATCATCGATTGGCTCGGCCGACTCGTCGAACTGGCCGCGACCCCACGAGGTGTCTCATGAGGCGAGTCCCGTTGATTTCCGTGCTGGTCGCGACGATCTCGTTGCTCGCCGGGTGTGGGCTGGTGAGTTCGTCGGGCACCTTCCACGACGCGACGCTGCCCGGTGGTGAGCGTCCTCTCGACGGCGCGGAGCTGACCGTCACCTCGAAGAGCTTCACCGAGGGTGTGCTGCTCGGCAAGATCACCGCGACCTACCTGGCCGCGGCGGGTGCTTCGATCACCGACCTGACCGGCGCGCCGGGGTCGGCCTCGTCGCGGCAGGCCCAGCTCAACGGCGACGCCGACGTGTTGTGGGAATACACCGGCACCGGCTGGGTCAATTACCACAACGAGACCGAGACGATCGTGGACCCGCAGGAGCTCTGGCAGCGTGTCCACGATGTCGAAAAACGTGATTACGACCTGGAATGGCTCGCCCCGGCCAACTTCAACGACACCTACGCGTTCGGTGCGTCGACACCGACCGCGCAGCGACTCGGTGTGAAGACGCTCTCGGACGTGGCCGCACTCCCGGTCGCCGAACGAACCTTCTGCGTCGACGACGAATTCTTCAGCCGCTCAGATGGTTTCATTCCGATGCTGCAGAAATACGGTATTCCCTACAACGATCCCAACGGTGTCCCCGCGGGCAACGTCACGCGCATGGACGCAGGCGTCGTCTACACCGCGACCGCCAAAGGCAGCCCGTGCCATTTCGGCATGGTCTACACCACCGACGGCCGCGTCAAGAACCTCAAACTGCTCGTCCTGGACGACGACAAGAAATTCTTCCTCCCCTACAGCGGCACCGCGGTCGTCCGCGCCGCCGTCCTCGAAGCCCACCCCGCACTGCGCGACCTGCTCGACACGATCTCCGAACGGCTGACCGACGACCTGATGCGAGAACTCAACGGCCGCGTCGACATCGACGGCGAAGATCCCGCCGACGTCGCCTACGACTGGTTGAAAAGCGCGAATCTGATCGACTAGTAGGTCACCCGCGGCGAGTACTGGGGCCGGACAGTCTATTTCGCGAGTGGCAGGCCGGTCGGTGCGGGAATGTGGTCGACGGTGAGCCGTTTGCGGAAGACCCAGTAGGTCCAGCCCTGGTAGATCAGGACCACCGGGGTGGCGAGTACGGCCGCCCAGCTCATCACCTGGAGGGTGTAGTGGCTGGACGAGGCATTGTGGATGTTCAGGTCGAAGGCGGGGCTGATGGTGGAGGGCATCACGTTCGGGTACAGGGAGCCGACCAGCAGGATGGTGGCCGAGGCGATCGTGAGCGTGGTGCCGATGAAGGCCCAGCCGTCGCGGCCCGCGGCGGTGGCGCCACCGGCGACGACCAAGCCGAGTACCGCGGCACCGAGGGCGACCCAGGTCCAGCCGGAGCCGTAGGCGAGCTGGGTCCACAGACCGAAACCGCCGACGATCACCACCGTGGGAACGAACAGGATCCGGACGCATGTGCGGGCATCGTCGCGGACTTCACCACCGGTCTTGAGCGCCAGGAAGATCGCGCCGTGTAGTGCGAACAGGATGGCCGTGGTCGCCGCGCCGAGCAGTGCGTAGGGGCTGAGAAGTTCCCACGCCGAGCCGACGATCTGCCGCTTCTCGTTCAACGGCACGCCGCGCACCAGGTTGGCGAACACCCAGCCCCACGCCAGCGCCGGAATCCAGGAGCCGATGCCGATCCCGATGTCACACCAGGCCCGCCACTTCGGCGAGTTGATCTTGGACCGCCATTCGATCGCACAGATCCGCAGGATCAACGCCACCAGCAACAGCAGCAGTGCCAGATAGAACCCGGAGAACAGGCTCGCGTACCACTCGGGGAACGCCGCGAACATCGCACCACCCGCGGTGATCAGCCAGACCTCGTTGCCGTCCCAGACCGGGCCGATGGTGTTGAGCACCACGCGTCTGCGTACATCGGAACCCTTGCCGAGGATCGGCATCAGCATGCCGACACCGAAGTCGAATCCCTCGAGAATGAAGTAGCCGGTGAACAGCACGCCGACCAGCACGAACCAGAATTGCTGCAGGCTCATCGTCGTCTCCTAGTACGCGAAGGACAGCGGCTCGACGGGTTCGGCACGGTGTCTGCCGCCGCCACCGTCGTCATCGGGACCGGACTTGTCATCGGAAGCCGTCGATTCGGGGCCGGCCACGGTGTAGCGGTGCATCAGATAGAACCAGACCACGGCCAGCGCGCCGTAGAGCAGCGTGAAGACCACCAGGGAGAACACGACGGTGGCGGTCGCGTGCTCCGAGACGCCCTGGGCCACCGTCATCCGAATGGTCTTGTCGCCGGTGGGGTTCGGAACCACCACCCACGGCTGGCGACCCATTTCGGTGAAGACCCAGCCCGCGCTGTTGGCCAGGAACGGAGTCGGGATGGCGATCAGGCTCAGCCAGGAGAACCAGCGTTTGTCGGGCACGCGACCGCCGCGGGTCAGCCAGAAACCGGCCAGCAGCAACAGCACCGAGCCGGCCAGCAGGCCGATCATGGCGCGAAAGCTCCAGTAGGTGACGAAGAGGTTGGGTCGATAGTTGCCCGGCCCGTAGTCCTCCACATAGGACCGTTGCAGATCCTCCACGCCCTGCAGGGTCACCCCGCTGAACTGGCCTTCGGCCAGGAACGGCAGCACGTAGGGGACCTCGAGCACGTGTTCGACGCTGTCGCAATTGTTGTGCGTGCCGACAGTCAGAATCGAGAATTCCGGGTCGGTCTCGGTGTGGCACAGTGATTCCGCCGACGCCATCTTCATCGGCTGCTGCTCGAACATCAGCTTGCCCTGGATATCGCCGGTGATCGCGACCACGACGATCGACGCGGCGACGACCCAGAGGCCGAGCCGGGCCACCGGCCGCCACATCACCTTGGCCTCGTCGAGTTTCGCCGCGTCGCCGCTGCGCGCGTTGCGCACCATGAACCAGCCCGCGATGCCCGCGACGAAGGTGCCCGCGGTCAGGAATGCGCCGGCGACCACGTGGGGAAACGCCGCCACCGTGGTGTTGTTGGTGAGCAGCGTCCAGATGCTGTCCAGCTCCGCGCGGTTGGTCTCGGGGTTGAATTTCGCACCGACCGGGTGCTGCATGAACGAGTTGGCCGCGATAATGAAATAGGCGGACAGGTTGACACCGATCGCGACGATCCAGATCGTCGCGAGGTGAACGAGTTTGGGCAATCGAGTCCAGCCGAAAATCCACAGACCGATGAAGGTGGACTCCAGGAAGAAGGCGATCAACGCTTCCAAAGCCAGTGGGGCGCCGAAGATGTCGCCGACGAATCGGGAGTACTCACTCCAGTTCATCCCGAACTGGAACTCTTGCACGATGCCGGTGGCCACACCGATGGCGAAGTTGATCAGGAACAGTTTTCCGAAGAACTTGGTGAGCCGATACCAGTGTTCTTTTCCAGTGATCACCCACGCCGTCTGCATGATCGCGATGAGCGGTGCCAGGCCGATGGTGAGCGGCACGAAGATGAAGTGGTAGACCGTGGTGATGCCGAATTGCCATCTCGAGACATCCAGTGTGCTCATTGCCAGCGAACTCATCTTCGGATCTCCTGCCATCGCAGTGAACTTTTGCCGAAAGAATTCGTCTGGATTTTAGGTGACGAAGTCGCGAATTCCGGTCAGGACTCGGCGATCGTCTTCGCGCGCAGCAGGATGTCTTCGATCATCGCGGGGTTCACCCGGCCGGTGGCGGTATTGCGCTGGCTCACGTGGTAACTCCCGAGCACGGTGACCGATCGGCCGTCGGGATGGGTGATCACGACTTGGGCGCCGTGGGTGAATCGGGGACGTGGGCGTGGCACCTGCCAGCCGCCTGCCAGCAGGACGGCGAACAGCGCCTGCCAGCCGAAGGCGCCGAGGACGACGATCACCCGAAGCGTCGGGCTGAGTAGTTCCAATTCCCGGCTGAGGAAAGGCGAGCAGCGTCGCCGCTCCTCGGGTGTCGGCTTGTTCTGCGGCGGGGCGCAGTGCACGGGTGCGGTGAGCCGGGTGCCAACCAGTTCGATGCCGTCGTCACGGCTGACCGGATGCGCGCCGGTCGCCAGCCCGACCGCGTGCAATGCGCCGAACAACACGTTGCCGCTCGGGTCGCCGGTGAACATCCGGCCGGTCCGGTTGCCGCCATGGGCGGCGGGGGCGAGGCCGACCACGAGAATTCGGGCGTCGGCGGGCCCGAAGCCGGGTACCGGCCGACCCCAATACGCTTCGTCGCGGAACGCGGCCCGTTTGACGACGGCGACGTCTTCGCGCCAGGCGACGAGTCGGGGGCAGGCGCGGCAGGTACATACCAAGCGATCCACTGCGGCGATATCGGGGGAGTCCTGCGCCGCCTGCGGGGCTGTTTCCGGATCCTCGCCGGTCATCGCCACAGTCTAGTCTGCGGCATGGATGCGACTTCGAGACAGTTCGCCAATCGAACCAGCTGCGCGGTACCGTCGGTACCACGTACATTCGAGGGATGTTGTCCACCGAGATCGTGAGCGCCGACGGAGTCGTGCGCGGTCGCGCGGGTCGTCGAATCGCCCGTTGGCGTGCCCTGCCCTACGCGGCCCCACCCATCGGAGCGCTGCGGTTGCGTGCTCCCCAGCCCGTTCGACCGTGGACGGGGGTGCGGTCGGCGACCGAGTTCGGCTTCGCCGCCGTGCAGAACCCGAACGGTGCCCGCGTCGGCCCACGAACCTGGCAACCCACCGGGGAAGACTGTCTGACGCTCAATGTCACCGCACCGGTGACGCCCTCGGCGACACCGCGCCCGGTGATGGTGTTCTTCCACGGTGGTGGCTATCTCATCGGCACATCGAGTATGTATTCCGGCGCGCGGTTGGCCGCGCGGGGTGACGTGATTGTGGTGTCGGTGAACTACCGCCTCGGCGCGCTCGGGTACGTCGACTTCAGTGAATTCTCCACCCCGGAAAGACCTTTCGAGTCGAACCTCGGCCTTCGCGATCAGGTCGCGGCGCTCGAATGGGTGCGCCGCAATATCGCCGCGTTCGGCGGTGACCCGGACAACGTCACGATCTTCGGTGAATCGGCCGGTGCGCACGCGGTGGTCAGCCTGCTGGCCACCCCCGCCGCGCGCGGCCTGTTCCATCGGGCGATCGCGCAGAGCGCCCCCGCTGACTGGACCTCGACACCGGAGCAGGCGCGCCGCTTCGCCCGCCGCTGCCTTGACCGGCTCGGCGCCACCCCGGCCGACGCCGCGACCGTTCTGAGCACCGTGTCCGCGAAGGAGCTGTGCCGGGCGGGCGACCGTGGGCTCGGCCGGTCGCTGCACGAGGAGCCCGGCAGCTTTCCCTACGCCCCTGTCGCCGACGGCGACTTCCTGCCGGAAACACCCTTGGACGCGATGGCGGCGGGCCGCGCGCATCCGGTGCCGCTGATCATCGGCACCAACCGCGACGAGGCGACGCTGTTCCAGCGCTTCGCCAAGTCGGTGCCGCACACCCCCGAACAGCTCAGGACCATCTTCGAACGCTACGAACCGGGCACCGAACAGCGGGTGACCAGCCGCTACCCCGGCTACCCGGCCGCGCGGACCGCAGTGCGCATCGGCGGCGACCACCTGTTCCTGCGCCCGACACTGGCCGTCCTCGAAGGCCACAGCCGATACGCCCCCACCTACGCGTACCGGTACGACTACGCCCCGCGCGCACTGCACCTGGCCGGCTTCGGTGCCACCCACGCACTCGACCTCGTCCCCGTCTTCGGGTGGGTCGACGGACCGGTCGGCCGCGCGATGACAGCAGCCGGCGGCAGGCGGGCGTTCCTCGCGGTCCAGGACTACATCCAGGACAACTGGCTCAGCTTCGCCCGCACCGGCCGACCGCTGCCGCCGTGGACGCCCTACACCGCCGAACGCCGGACCACTTGCATCATCGACAATCCACCGCGCGTACTGGTCGACCCCGAGTCCGCGCAACGTGAAGCGTGGCAAGGTATCCGGAAGTGTGAAGCATGACGGTAGAGCTCGCAGCGGGCTTGCTGGCTGACCGGATCAAGGCGCTCTACACCGAAGACGAGCAGGTCCGTGCCGCGCGGCCCGCCGAGGACGTTCACGCCGTCGTGACGACTCCCGGACTTCCGACGGCACGCATCATCGAAACCGTCATGACCGCCTATGCCGACCGTCCGGCGCTCGGCACCCGGCGCACCGAGCTGGTCGAGACGGGCGGTCGGTCGACACGGAAGCTGTTGCCGGAGTTCGAGTTACTGACCTACGGGCAGGTGTGGGAGCGCACTCGCGCGCTCGCCGCGGCCTGGCATCGTGAGGCCGTCGTCGCGGGGGATTTCGTCGCGGTGCTCGGGTTCACCAGCGCCGACTACACCGTGCTCGATCTCGCGACGATCCACCTCGGCGGGGTCGCGGTGCCGTTGCAGGCGGGCGCGGGTCTCGAACAGTTGCGATCGATTCTCGACGAGACCGAGCCGACGGTGTTCGCGGTCGATACCGCGCACCTCGACATCGCCGTCGACGCGGTGCTGGCCGGCGCCACGCCACGTTCGCTGATCGTGTTCGACCATCACGCCGACGACGACGATCACCGGGATGCCCTCGACGCGGCCCGCGCCCGTCTGCGGGCCGGGGGATCGGCACTCGTGCTCAGCACTCTCGACGACACCATCGAACAGGGCCGACTCGCCGACTCGGCGCCACTGCACGTGCCCGCCGACGGCGAGGATCCCCTCGCCCTGCTGATCTACACCTCGGGCAGCACCGGCACACCGAAAGGCGCGATGTACACCCAGCGCCTGGTCGCGGTGGGCTGGCAGCCCGCACGGCCGGTGACCGCGATCAATGTCAATTTCCTGCCGATGAGCCATATCGCCGCGCGGCTCACTCTCAACAGCGTGCTCGCCCGTGGCGGCACGGCGTATTTCACGGCGTCGCCGGACCTGTCTACCTTGTTCACCGACATCACGCTGGTGCGGCCCACCGAGGTCTTCCTGGTGCCGAGAGTGTGCGACATGATCCTGCAGCGCTTCCGCCGTGCGGTCGCCGAGCGCGGCGACGCCGCGAGCGACGCGGTGAAAACCGAACTGCGCGAACAGTTCCTCGGTGGCAGGCTGATGTCGGCGATGTGCGGCAGCGCGCCGATCGCACCCGAGTTGCGTGCCTTCGTCGAATCGGTGCTGCAGCTGTGCCTGCACGACGGTTACGGCTCCACCGAGACCGGCGGCGGGGTGATCTTCGATACGAAGGTGATGCGCCCGCCGGTGCTGGATTACAAACTCGTCGACGTGCCCGAGCTCGGCTACTTCGGCACCGACAAGCCCTATCCGCGCGGTGAGTTGCTGCTCAAGACCACCACCATGATCGCGGGGTACTACCGTCGCCCCGAGGTGACGGCCGAGGTCTTCGATGCCGACGGGTTCTGCCGCACCGGTG
Organism: Nocardia sp. NPDC058480; assembly: GCF_042720495.1. Classification (NCBI taxonomy): domain Bacteria; kingdom Bacillati; phylum Actinomycetota; class Actinomycetes; order Mycobacteriales; family Nocardiaceae; genus Nocardia; species Nocardia sp. NPDC058480. The sequence continues at coordinate 78,403 of NZ_JBHXMN010000004.1, forward strand.
ACGTGGTGGCCGAGCTGGCGCCCGACCGGTTGGCCTATGTCGACCGCCGCAACAATGTCCTCAAACTCTCCCAGGGCGAGTTCGTGACGGTGTCGCGGCTGGAAGCGGTATTCGCCGGCGCGGATCTGGTGCGCCAGATCTACGTGTACGGCAGCAGCGAACGGTCCTATCTGCTGGCGGTCGTGGTGCCTACCGAGGCTGCGCTCGCGGGGCCTGCCGCGCAGTTGCGCGCCGCGATGACTTCGTCACTGCACCGCGCCGCCGTCGCGGCCGAGCTCGAGCCGTACGAGATTCCGCGTGACTTCATTGTCGAGGCCGAACCGTTCTCGGTGGCCGACGGGATGCTGTCCGGAGTAGGGAAACTGTTGCGGCCCAAGCTGAAACAACGCTACGGGGAGCGTCTCGAGCAGCTCTACGCCGACCTCGCGCGGGGTCAGGAAGACGAACTGCAGCGGTTGCGTCGCGATGCGCCCGGACTGCCGGTGTACGACACCGTCGCCCGTGCCGCTCGCGCGGTGCTCGGTGGGGATCTGGCGGATCTGCGTCCGGACGCACGGTTCGGTGATCTCGGCGGTGATTCGCTGGCGGCACTGTCGTATTCGACCCTGCTGCGGGAACTGCTCGCGGTGGACGTGCCGGTGAATGTGCTGCTCGGACCGGACAGCGACTTGGCCCACATCGCCGACTACGTACGCCGTGAACGCGAACCCGGCACGCACAGAACTGATTCCGATGCGGTGCACGGCCTTGGCGCTACCGAGATTCGCGCCGCGGATCTGACACTCGAGAAGTTCTTGGATGTCACAGCCACGGCGGCCGTGCCTGCCACCGCGCCGGCGAAGACGGTATTGATCACCGGCGCGAACGGTTATCTCGGACGTTTCCTACTCCTGACCTGGCTGGAACGGCTCGCCCCGCAGGGCGGCAAGGTGATCTGTGTGGTCCGGGGCGGTAACGCGGTCGCCGCCCGCGAGCGCCTCGACGCGGCGTTCGACACCGGCGACAGCGTGCTCGCCACCCACTTCCAGGCTCTCGCGAAGGACACCCTGGAAGTACTGCCCGGTGATATCGGTGAACCGAACCTCGGTCTGCCACAGCCGACATGGGACCGGTTGGCCGCCGAGGTGGAGCTGATCGTGCACTCCGCGGCACTGGTGAACCATGTGCTTCCGTATACGCAATTGTTCGGCCCGAATGTGGTCGGCACGGCCGAGATCATCCGGCTGGCGCTGACCACCACGCGCAAGCCGGTGAGCTATCTGTCGACGGTGGCCGTCGCGGCACAGGGGGAGTCCTTCACCGAAGACGGTGATGTGCGAACCATGAGTCCGGTCCGTCGGCTGGATGGCTCCTATGCCAACGGCTACGGCAACAGCAAATGGGCGGGCGAAGTGCTGTTACGTGAGGCGGCCGAGCGGTTCGGACTGCCCGTCGCGGTATTCCGCTCGGACATGATCCTGGCGCACAGTCACTTCCGCGGTCAGCTCAATGTGCCCGATGTCTTCACCCGGCTCGTGCTGAGTGTGCTCGTCACCGGGGTCGCGCCGAAGTCGTTCTACCGCACCGATTCTCACGGGGGACGACAGCGCGCCCACTACGACGGACTGCCTGCCGACTTCGTCGCCACGGCGATCACCGAACTCGGCGCCGCCGCGACGAGCGGTTACCGCACCTACGACGTCCTCAACCCGCACGACGACGGCATCTCGCTCGATGTCTTCGTCGACTGGTTGATCGAAGCAGGCCACCACATCGATCGCATCGACAACTACGACGCATGGTTCGCCCGCTTCGAAACCGCGCTGCGCGCCCTCCCCGAACCCCAGCGCAAACACACCCTGCTCCCGCTACTCGACGCCTACCGTAAGCCGGGTCGTCCACTGCCCGGCTCTGCCCTGCCCGCTGACGGATTCCGCGCCGCCGTCCGCGCCGCACAGATCGGCCCCGACAACGACATCCCGCACCTGCCGACAGATCTCATCGCCAAATATGTCCGCGACCTGACCCATCTCGGCCTCCTGGAGTAGCTCTCACCGGCTGGGTCGCGCGATCCAGGAGTGCCACCGACTGTCGAGGATCAGGTCGGCCAAGCTCTGGTAGCCGCCACTACCAGGGTGCGCGCCGTCGCCCGCCGTAGCTTCGCGAATCCAGAGGGGATCTTCGGCCAATTGCCGTGTGGTGGCGACGAATGGCACATCCCGCGAGTCGCACAGGTCTGCCATGTCGTCGGCGAGTTCCGCTGTGCGTCGCAGATGGTCCGCACCACCGTCGATGACGGGTGGCGGGCCGATGACCAGCGGCTGGATCGCGCGCTCTCGGCTTTCGGTCAGGATGGTCGCGAGGTTGTCGAGGCACTGGGCCTTACCCACCCGGACGCTGCCGTCCTCCACGATCGCGTCATTGCTGCCGAAGGAGATCACCAGGCGATTGTCGGTGTCGGGCAGGATGCGCGGCTCGACCTCGCGCCAGCAGCGGCGCAGGACGTCGGCTGAGGTGTTGCGCCGGATGCCGAGATTGAACGCGGTGATGCCGGGGCCGCTCGCGGCGAGTACACGCCCGACCCAGCCGCGGTACTCCGGGTCACCGATGCCCTGGACGAAGGAGTCACCGATGAAGCAGATACGCAGATCCTCGTTCATTCCGGCAACTGTACGAGGCGGGGGAGTGGGGTCGCGGCTCGGTCTGACCGACGGCGGGGAGCGGACGAACGAAGGGGCAGTTGGGGTTTGAATCGTGCAGGTGGAGCCATGGGTGGCAGCGCGTCAGCGATCTTCAGCTGATGCACGCCTAATTAATCGCGATACTGAGATATATGCATCTATTTATGTGTTCCCATCAAACCTCATCGCCACCTCGGCAAACAGGCAATATCCAAAAGACACAAGGAGGCTAGGGCACTCACTGAGAGCGCTTGTCGCGGTGGGGGATCGTGGGCGAGTTGTGGACAGTGAGGGGCCGACTGCTACGGAGGGGCCACCATGCGCGCGACGGCCGACACCGTCGCCGCGCGCTGCTCCGCCACGCGATCACGGCCGGCGGCGACGTGGCGGAGCAGTGCATGGGTGGCCGCCGTGCGGGCCAGGTCGGTGAGCATGCGGAGCAGGATCGGGGCCGGGATATCGGTGGTGATGAGCCCCTCGTCCTGGCCGCGGCGGAGTTCGATGATCTTCATGTCGATGGTGCGGCGCAGAACCTGGGGAATATCGCCGGACGGTTCGAGTTCGGACCAGGCTTGTAGGCGGGCGTTGTCGGGGTGGGCGATGAAGTGGTCGAACAGGCGGCCGACATAGGCGGGAAGGTCGTCGGCCGACATCGCGGCTTCGATGCTGGTCTCGCTGGTCCAGCGTTCGGTGACGGCCGCGTAGAGCTCGTTCTTGCCGGGAAAGTAGGCGTAGAGCCGATCCTTGCTGGCGTGTGCGGCGGCCGCGATGCGGTTGATCCGGGCACCGGCGATACCGAATTCGGCGAACTCCGCTTTCGCCGCGGTGAGTATTCGCTCCCGTGTCGCCTGACCTGCCGCCCGCATGCGGCGCATCGTACCTCTTGCCGAACCATCTGGTTCGGAACTATGGTCCCATGTGGAACCGGACGGTTCTGAACTTTGTGAGACGAGGGCTTGATGAGCGCGGACAAACCACGGTGGCAGCAGCTCAGGGAGCAGGCCGACGGTGTCGCGACCGCCGATCTGGACCAGCTGTGGACCCGGCTGCGCCCGGCCCGCGCCGAGGAGATCCTCGGCGAATGGCGCGGCGACGCTTTCCAGACCGGTCACCCGCTGTGCCGCGCGCTGCCTGCCAGCCGGTGGTACGGAAAGACCTTCCTCGCCCTCGACGACGCGAAGCCGCTGATCTGCCGAGCCGAAGACGGCACGCTGTTCTCGAATGTCGAACTGGGACAGGGTGAAGCGACCCTGTGGAATATCGAGTTCCGCGGTGAGGTCACCGCGACCATGGTCTACGACGGCCGCGCGGTGTTCGATCACTTCAAGTGGCTCGACGACACCACCCTGATGGGCATCATGAACGGACGCCCCGAACTGGTTCTCGCCCGCGGCGAGTACTTCTATTTCCTCTTGGAACGGGTCTCCTGATGCGCACCTCGGCGGTGCTGTCGCGCGATCCGGCCGCGGAGTTCTCGATCGAGCCGATCGAGGTCGACGAGCCGCGCGCCGGGGAGATCCTGGTGCGGATCGTCGCCGCGGGGATCTGCCACACCGATCTGGTAACCCGGCGCGCGGGTGCCGCGGATCGTCCGATCCTGCTCGGACACGAGGGCGCCGGCGTCGTCGCGGCGGTCGGGTCCGACGTGCGTACGGTCCGGCCCGGCGATCATGTCGTGCTGACCTTCCGGCACTGCGGTGCCTGCCGCAACTGTTCGGCTGGGCGCCCTGCCTACTGCGTCCGCGCGACCGCCCTCAATCAGTTCGGCCGACGCGCGCACGACACGCCCCGGGTCCTGGTCGACGGTTCCCCGATACTGGACGGATTCTTCGGCCAGTCGAGCTTCGCCGGTTACGCGCTGACCACCGAGGACAACACGATCGTGATCGACCCGGCGATCGACCTGGCGGTGGCGGCGCCGTTCGGCTGCGGATTCCAGACCGGCGCTGGCGCTGTGCTCACTGTGTTGCGGCCGGAGTCGGGGGCGTGGGTCACCGTGTACGGTGCGGGCGCGGTCGGGATGGCGGGTCTGCTCGCTGCCCGGACGATTCCCGGCGTCCGCGTGGTCGTCGTCGAAACATCGGCTGCGCGGCGGGAACTGGCTGTGTCGCTGGGCGCTGACGCCGCGCTTGACCCCGCCGACGGGCCCACCGCACCGCGTATCCGCGAACTCACCGATGGTGGCGCGACCCACGCGCTCGACACGACCGGCATCGCCGCCGTCCTCGCCGATGCCGTCGCCGCGCTCGCTGTCGGTGCCACAGTGGTAGCCGTCGGTCTCGGCCGTGGCACGCCGCCGATCGATATCAGCGATCTCGTGCTGCACGGCAAGGCGATTCGCGGCTGCCTCGAAGGCGACAGTGTGCCTGCCACCTTCATTCCCCACCTGCTCGATCTGTACGCGGCCGGTCGTTTTCCGGTCGAGCGACTGATCGCCCGGTACCCGCACACCGAGGTCGGCACCGCGCTGGCCGACCAGCGCGCGGGTGCTGTCATCAAGCCGGTGCTCACATGGTGAGCACCCTCGAATCCCCGGACGTCCCATGACACTTCTCTACAACGACATCCCGACCATCGAGAGCGCCGAGACGGCTGCCCGCACCCAGCGGCGACTCGCGGTGCTCAGCGCCGCGCGTGCGGTCTTCGTCGCCCATGGTTACCACGGGGCGAGCATGGACGACATCGGTGTCAGGGCCGGGATGAGCAAGCCGGTGCTGTACACGCACTACGCGAGCAAGCTCGATCTCTATCTCGCTGTGCTGCAGGGCTATCTGGACCGGATGGTCGACGGTATCCGGGACGCGCTGGCCGACGCGCACGGCCAAGAGGACAAGGTGCGCCGCGCGGTGCTGGCCTATTTCGATTTCGTCGACGAGGACGCAGGCGGGCACACCCTGGTCTTCGAGTCGCCGGTGCCGAGCGAACCGTGTGTGCGGTGGCGGGTGCGCAATGCGATGGGCGAATGCGCGGTGTTGGTCAGCGCCGAGCTGCGTGCCGCGGGTATGGATGACGTCCGTGCTTACGGGTGTGCGTTCGGGGTGGTCGGCGCCAGCCACCTCGCGGCCCGTCAGTGGCTCGACGCGGGTTGTCCGATTCCGAAGGGCGAGGCTGTCGACACGGTTGTCGCGCTGTGCTGGAACGGATTGTCCGGAGTGGAGACCACGGGCGACTAGGGCGACCCCGTCGGCGAGGAATGTGTTCAGTGCGGCGCGACGGGCAGTGGACTTCCGTCGAGCAGTTCATCGCTGGGTAGCTGTCCGATGAGCACGGCGAGGGCACGCTTCCAGCGGCGCAGCACGGCCTCGCGTTCGCCGAGTGTGCCGGTGAGCATGGCGGTCATCGAGAGCCCGGTGAGCAGGTCGATGGTGAACTCGATCAGGACCTCGGCGCGCGGATCCGAGGCATACGGTTCGCCGAGTACTTCCAGGTAGAGCCTGCGCATTTCGGTGAACACGCGACGTTCCTCGGTGACGAGCTGGTCGCGGAGTTCGGCGTCGGTGCGCGCGGCGACCCACAGGTCGAGTGCGGTGAAGAAGGCGGGACTGTTCAGGTCGCGCCAGGCCAGGTCGACGACGGATTGCAGTCGGTCGCGGCCGGGCCGGAGGAGTTCGGCTTCGCGCCGGAACTTCTCGAGGCGGGTGTCGACCACCTGGGTGGTGGCGGCGATGAGGAGTTCGGCTCTGGTGGGGAAGTGGTGCTGCACGGTGCCGCGGGCGAGGCCGGCGCGTTCCTGGACCGCGCTGACGGTGGTCGCCGCGTAGCCGCGTTCGAGCAGGCATTCGGCGGTGCAGGCCAGGATCCTGGCGCGGGTGGATGCCCGACGTTGCGCCTGGGTGCGGCGTAGTGGTTGCACGGTCACCTAAGAAATCGTACGTGCTGCCGACAAGATTCGATAGATTGGTCGAAAAGTGTCGGCCGTCACCTCTTGACGACGGCGTATCGAGCTGATGCAATCAAGAAACCGTACGTAGTAACTGTTTATCTGGATGAAGGGCTGCGATGACGCAGATCTCTCACCTCCGCCGGGGTAGTGGTTCGCCGATTGTGCTTGTGCACGGTCTCGGCAGTCGCCGGCAGGTTTTCGCGCCGATCATCGATCTGCTGGCCGAACAGCATGAGGTCATCGCGATCGATCTACCCGGCTTCGGTGACTCACCCGCGCTGGACTCGGTGCGGCCGGGTCCGCGCGGGTACGCCACCTGGCTCGCGCAATGGCTGGCGGACAACGGGATTCGACGCCCGCACGTGGCAGGCAGTTCCATGGGCGGCGGTATCGCCCTCGAACTGGGTCGCGCCGGGGTGGCGTCCGGGGTCACCGCGTTCGCGCCGGTGGGCTTCTACGGGCCCGTCGGACGGCGCTGGACCCAGTGCTTGCTCACCAGCATGCGTGGTGCCGCCCGGGTCGCCGGGCCGACGTTGGACCGGCTGGTCGAGTATCCCGCGGGCCGCATGGCCCTGCTCTCGGCCATGTTCGGTCACCCGGTCCGCGTCGACCCCGATGCCGCTCGTACCGACTTGGCTGGGCTGGCCGGGGCTACTTCGTTCACGGCCGCGCGCGATGACTTCGGCGATTACGTCCTCGAACCCGGCGACGACCGTGGATCGTTGGGGGAGATCCCGGTGACGATCGCGTGGGGCACTCGCGACATCGTGCTCGTGCACCGCCCCCAGAGCGCCCGTGCCCGCGTGGTGCTGCCGTTCGCGCGTCACATCGACCTCCACGGCTGCGGGCACCTCCCGTTCAGCGACGACCCCGATACCTGCGCTCGTATCGTTCTCGAAGGGACCTCATGACACCGTCCATTGCCGTCATCGGCACCGGGTTCGGCGGCCTGGCGGCCGTTATCGAACTGAAGAAGCGCGGCTTCGACGACATCGTCGTGTTCGAGAAGGCCGACGATGTCGGCGGCGTCTGGCGGGAGAACACCTATCCCGGTGCCGCCTGTGATGTGCCGTCCCCGTTCTACTCCTATTCCTTCGAACCGAATCCGCGCTGGCCGCACCGGTTCTCGCGGCAGCCGGTGATTCTCGACTACATCAGGCACGTCGCCGAGAAATACGATGTGCGCCGCCACATCCGCTTCGGCACCGAGGTGCTCGGCGCCGCGTTCGACGACGCGAGCGGGAAGTGGACGGTCCGGCTCAGCAGCGGGGACTCCGTGGTGGTCGATGTGCTGGTGTCGGCGGTCGGCCAGCTCTCCCGACCGTCTGTGCCCGCGATCGATGGCCGGGACAGTTTCGGCGGCAGCAGTTTCCACTCCGCCGAGTGGGATCACGACATCGACCTGACGGGCAAGCGCGTCGCGGTCATCGGCACCGGGGCGAGCGCGATCCAGTTCGTCCCTGAGATCCAGCAGCAGGTCGAGAAGCTGACGCTGTTCCAGCGGACAGCGCCCTACATCATCCCGCGCCCCGACCGCGAGTTCTCGGCACGCCATCAGCGGGTGTTCGAGAAGTTTCCGGTGACCGAGCTCGCCGAACGTGGCACCTGGTACGGCGTGGTCGAAGGGCTCAGCGTCGCATGGGTGTACGCCAAACCGCTCGCCGCCGCGATCAAGGCCATCTCGAAGTGGCATATGCGCAGGCAGACCAAGGCCAAACCGGGTCTTTTCGAGAAGGTGTGGCCGGGCTATCCGGTCGGTTGCAAGCGAATCCTGTTCTCCGACAATTATCTTCCGGCGCTCACCGAAGCGAATGTGGAGGTGACCACCGAGCGGATCGCCGAGATCACCTCCTCGGGGGTGCGCACCGCGGACGGGCGCGACCACGAGGTCGACGTCATCATCTGGGGGACCGGTTTCACCAGCACCGAGTTCCTCGCCCCGATGACCATCACGGGCGCACACGGCAGGGAACTGACGCAGGAGTGGGACAGCGGCGCGCATGCCTACTACGGCATGACCGTGCCGCGGTTTCCGAACCTGTGCATCATGTACGGCCCCAACACCAATACCGGTGGCGGCTCGATCATCTACTTCCTCGAGGCGCAGGCGAAGTACCTCGGCGACTATGTCGCCCATCTGGCGGCGTCGGGTCGCGCGCTGACGGTCCGTCCGGACGTGGAGCAGGTCTACGACGAGCGGATCCAGGCCCAGCTCACCGGGAGCGTGTGGAGCCGGTGCTCGTCCTGGTATCGCCAGGCCGATGGCCGGATCACGACCAACTGGCCACTGCTCGGAATCCAATACAAGAATCAGGCGCGGTTCGACCCCGCCGACTACGAGGTGGTGTCGCGATGAGTGACTACGACTACGACGTGATCGTCGTCGGTTCCGGTTTCGGTGGCAGTGTGACCGCGCTGCGGCTGACCGAAAAGGGTTACCGGGTGGGTGTTCTCGAATCCGGTAGGCGCTGGAATGCCGAGGACTACCCGAAGACCAACTGGAACATCCCCAAGGCCATCTGGGCGCCGCGCCTTGGCCTGACCGGACCGCAGCGGATCAGCGCGCTCGGTAAGTGCCTGGTTTTCAGCGGTTCGGGTGTGGGTGGCGGGTCGCTGATCTATGGCAATACGCTCTACGAACCGTTGCCGGAGTTCTATGGCGATCGCGCGTGGGCGCATATCACCGACTGGAAGTCCGAGCTCGCACCGTATTACGACCAGGCCGCGCGGATGCTGGGTGTGGTCGAGAATCCGCGGGTCGGGCCGAAGGACGACGTGCTGTTGCAGGTCGCGCGTGATCTGAAGGTGGCCGATACCTTCCATCGGACCCATGTCGGTGTCTTCTTCAACGAGGGTTCCGAAGGCGTCGAGGTCGATGACCCGTACTTCGGTGGCGCGGGTCCGCGCCGGGCGGGCTGTATCCACTGCTCGGAGTGCTTCACTGGTTGCAAGCACAATGCCAAGAACACCACAACGCTGAATTATCTGCACCTGGCTGAAAGCAATGGCGCGCAGGTGCATCCGTTGACCACGGTGACCTCGGTGGCGCCCGACGGTCGGGGTGGCTACCGCGTCGAGACGGTCGCGTCGAACGGCTGGCTGCGCAAGGAACGACGCACCTTCACCGCCCAGCAGGTGGTGTTCGCGGCGGCGGCGCTGGGCACCCAGAAGTTGCTGCACAAGTTGCGTGGCGACGGCACGCTGCCCGAGTTGTCTTCGCGGGTCGGTGAGCTGACTCGCAGTAACTCCGAGGCGATCATCGGGGTAACCAGTAAGTCCCGGCGTGACTTCGCCCAGGGCGTGGCGATCACGTCTTCGATCCACCCGGAGCCGCAGACGCACGTGGAGGTGTGCACCTACGGCAAGGGGCAGAACGCGCTGTTCTTGCAGACGGTGCCGATGATCGACGGTGGGGCGTTCCGGTTCCTGCGGCTGTTGCTGACGATGGTTTTGCATCCGGTGCAATTTCTGCGTTCGCAGAACGCGCACGGCGCGTCGGAGCGGTCGGTGATCTTGCTGGTCATGCAGTCGCTGGACAACTCGCTGACCTCATATTTGAAGGGCAAGCGGTTGGTGACCAAACAGGGCAGCGGGGAGCCGAATCCGGAGTGGATTCCGATGGCGCACGATATCGCCCGTCGATACGCGGCTGAAACCGATGGCATCACCGGCAATATCGCCACCGATATCTTCAATATCCCCGCGACCGCGCACTACATCGGCGGCTGCACGATCGGCGATTCGCGCGATACCGGCGTGATCGACCCCTACCAGCGCGTCTACGGCCATCCCGGCTTGCACATCGCCGATGGCAGCGCGATCACCGCGAACCTTGGCGTCAACCCGTCGCTCACCATTACCGCGCAGGCCGAGCGGGCGATGGCGTTCTGGCCCAACAAGGGTGAGCCGGATCCGCGTCCTGATCTCGGTGGCGCCTACCAGCGGATCCGTCCGGTCGCCCCGGAGCGGCCCGCTGTGCCCGCTTCCGCGCCCGGTGCGCTGCGACTGCCTGTCTGAGACGAGAGGAACTTCATGACGATCGACCAACTCACCGCGCTCGAACCCGCCTGTTCCCGGGAGGCGGCGCTGGCGCTGTTCGACAGTCTCGCGCCGGTGCCCGCGACTCAGCTCGGTGGCCGGTGGCACGGTCGCGAGCTGGCGACCGGACACCAACTGGACGGCCTGCTCGTCGCGTCAGGGTGGTATGGCAAGCAGTTCGACGGGCTCGACAGCGTGCATCCGCTGCTGTTCCGCGGTCCCGCGGGCGATATTTTCGCTGTTGATCCGCGACGAGTGCCGTTGGGCCTGGTCGGCAAGGTGCCGAGCAAGGTTGTCGACCAGGGTCGAGGCCTGCTCGGAGTGTTGAAACCGGCGTTGCGCGCCCGCGGGTACCGGGCGCGGTTGCGGGCGGTGGAGCATCGTGGGGTTGTCACCACGGCGATGGCGTACGACCATCTGCCGATCATCGATGTGTTCCGCCGGGTCGACGAAAACACGGTGTTGGGTCTGATGGACTACCGCAATTTCCCCGAGCCGTATTTCTTCGTTCTGGTTCGCGATAACCCGCACGACGGTGCCCGTTTGCCCGATTGAATCGGGGGTACGCGCCGAATACGGAGAACTCTCGTCGGAAGGAGGCCGTGCCATGACTGACTACGTTGATCCCCATCAACACAAGTTTCCCGACACCGAGCGCACGACGCGCTCGCACGCGGGTGAGTTGGTTCAGGACTCGCTCAATTGGCCGGGCCTGTTGCTCGTCGGAATCGGCATCGTGATGCTCGCGGCCACCCTGACGGCCGCCGGTTCCGGATTTGTCGGGTGGGCGGTGATCGCCGGAATCCTCAGCGGTGTCTGTTTGCTGGTCGGGTTGGGGATCGTGCTCGCCGAGCATCGCCGGATCAAGGTCGGCGAGGGGCTGCACCTCACCGATCCGTGTGGTCACTGAGGTAAGAGCTCGGAAAGGACGTCGATGACGGAACGCGCCGAGCCTGGACGGATCATCGTCGACCATTCGCATCTGTTCCCCGGTGTGGTGGTGCGCGCCGATCGCATGGCTGACGAGTTCGATGTGGTGTTCTCCGATGGGGTGCACACCGAGGCCGGCATCCTCCAGGACGACGAGGGGGTCGCGGCACTCGACGTCGTCGGTTATGCCACGGCTGCGGGCACGATGCAGCCCGGGCGGGTGTGGCCGATCACGTCGATCGAGGAGGCAGGCTCCGAGGTGAATATCAAGCTGGGGCCGTACTTGCGCTAGTGGGAAGAGGCCGGTTCGTCGTCGCTGGACCTTTCTGTGCCCAACGACTGGACCGGCGTCCATCTTTGCCGCGATGATGACGTTCATGAGCGAGCATCCCGCGCAACGGCGCACTCTGGCCGTGTTGGTCGCGGCGCAGATTTTCAGTGGCGCGGGGCTTGCCGCGGGTATCACCGTCGGTGCTCTGCTGGCGCAGGACATGCTCGGATCGACCGGATTGGCGGGGTTGCCCGCGGCGATGTTCACGGTCGGGTCGGCCGCGGCGGCGGTCGGGGTGGGTCGGATTTCGCAGCGGGCGGGTCGACGAGCGGGGCTCACCCTGGGCTATCTGACCGGTGCGCTCGGCAGTTTCGGGGTGGTGGCGGCCGCGGTGACCGGGAGCTTGCCGCTGCTGTTCGTGTCGCTGATCGTGTACGGGGCAGGCACCGCGACGAGCCTGCAAGCGCGATACGCCGGTGCCGATCTGGCGCAGCCCGCACATCGGGCGCGTGCGATCAGCACGGTGCTGGTGGCGACGACGGTCGGTGCGGTCGTCGGGCCGAACCTGACGACACCGATGTCGAATATGGCTGTGGGCTGGGGTATTCCGGCGCTTTCCGGTCCGTTCGTGCTGTCCGGGGTGGCGTATGTGCTGGCGGCGCTGGTGCTGTGGGCGATGTTGCGTCCGGATCCGCTCGTGCTCGCCCGCGCGATCGCGGAGCCCCCTGGCGAGGTTGTCGTGACGAACGCTCCGACCCGGTGGTCGGCGCCGATCGTGGCGGGGACGACGGTGATGGTCGTGACGCAGTTGGTGATGGCCGCGGTCATGACGATGACGCCGATCCATATGCAGCATCACGGGCACGGTGTCGGCGCGGCGGGGTTCGTGATCGCGGTGCATGTCGCGGGGATGTATCTGCCGTCGTTGCTGTCGGGGATGTTCGTTGATCGGTTCGGGCCGGGGTTGGTCGCCGTGGCGGCCGCGGGCACCCTGGTCGCGGCCGGTTCGGCCGCGGCGCTCGCCCCGCCGACCTCGGTGGTAGCGCTGGCGGTGGCGCTCGGGCTGCTCGGGGTCGGCTGGAATCTGGGGTTGGTCGCGGGGACGACGATGATCGCGGATGCGACGCCGGTCGCCACCCGTGCCCGCACGCAGGGCACGGTCGATGTGGGCATTGCTATCGCGGGTGCAGGCGGTGGGCTGGGATCCGGCGTCATCGTGGCATTCGCCGACTACCCAGGGTTGGCGTTCCTCGGTGCGGGGATCGCGCTGTTGATCGTGCCCGCGCTTGCCTGGGCCACTCGCCGCCCACGCATCCGCGACGAGAGTCCGATCGTGCGTATCGAGAGCTGACTGTGGGCGTGGCGATGACCGCGGATCTGCGGCGACGACGCTGCCGACCGTCAGCGCGGATCACGGCGAGTGCGGCCGCCCGCGATGGCTCATCGCGGCAGACGGTCGGACGTGGGATGATCTGGCGATGAAAGGTCAGACGAGTACCGGCCGGCTGTTGACACTGTTCGGCGGCGTGGCCCTCGTGATGCTGATGGTCAACTGGAGCCTGATGCGCGCGATCGCTTTCGCGGTGATCTGGGCGGTCGCGGCGGGTGTGCTGGTCTTGCGCGACCGGCGCCGTGGGGCCGAGGACATCGATGAGACCTCGGCCGACGCAGGCGCCTCAGACTCCGGCGAGCGCTGAGGCCAGATCCGGCACATCCAGGGCCTGCACGGCCTGCTCGCGCACATCAGGGCAACGCTGCTGAGTGACGGCATCGATCACCTCACGATTGCGGCCACCGCGACATTGATGCCGCCGTTACGCACCGCCCAGTTCTGCACCGTGGCATTGAACGACACCCGCGCGACAGTCACCCCCTGCGCACGCCAGTTATCGAGATCCGGGGCCATCATCTCGCACAGGTGCATGGCAGCCTCATCGGAGATTTCAGGTGCGCCCTCGACCGACGGTGGCAAACCGGGATCGGGTGCCTCTGTGCTGGTAGCGCAGCTGGCGACAACCAGCAGCCCGATCAACACGGACCCTCGGAGATGTCTGAACACGACGCTGTCCCTCCGGTAGAGGTCTGTCCTTGTTCAGTGCGCATGCCCGCCTCGCGACGGTCAAACAGCGGTCGACGGTCGGAAATCGCTGGGGGAGGTAGTGATTCGGGCAGGCTGGTGAGGAATAACCTCGAAAACCGGTGGAACGACACCGCTGTGTGTCATTACGATGCAGCCGAACCCAGCCATTTAGCCAAGGACGTGCCGTTGTACATCCGGTGAGACCTCCCGAGCAGTGAATTTCGCGCGCCGCGCATCTGCGCCGCGCTGCTCTTCGCTGCGGACTTCTCACCGAAAAGGGTGTACCTCTATGCTCAAAATCTGGGTGGTCGTGCCCACCTGTCTGCCCCTCATCCGCCGCCGTTGCCATGCATGCGCGTCTGCGCGTTTCCGGGCCAGCAAGAAATTTCGCGTCAACGCAAACCACAAGCTCCTCGATGCGTGGCTCCTCGCGCGCTGTATCACCTGCGGGGACACTACAAAACTCACGATCATGGAGCGGGTGAATGTGCGTTCGGTGCGTTCTGAACTGCTGGACCGGATGCATGACAACGACCCCAGCCTGACAGCTGAGTTACTCGAGGATCCGTTTGTGCAACGCCGCAATCGCATCGCTCTGGATTGGGACAATGCTTGGCGTCTCGACACCGGCGGGTCGGACCACCTCGACAGTGACCTGGTCGAGGTGTCGGTTCGCTTCGCGGCGCGGATCCCTATCCGGCCGACCCGGCTGATCGCTGACGGTTTCGGGTTTTCCCGAGGTGAGACCGAGAGATTGATCGTCGAGGGAAGTCTCGTTTCAGCAGTCCGCCTGAGCGGCAAGGTTTCCGGCGACTTCGGATTCACGCTGAAGCGCTGAGCCTTTCGTGGCCTGGTTGTCCGTTCGGCAGACCCGCCGGATGGGCAACTAGGCCAGCGATCGGCCCAAGTGCGAATCAGCCCCCCGGGACCGCACTTGCGGTCACCGGCGATCTACTCGACGGTGCCGATCGAAAGACCGTCAGATGATGGGCGCCATGCTGGTTCGCCTGAAACCTCATGCACACGAACTAATCCCATCGCGACCAACTGTTCGAGGTACATCTCGGTGCGGCCTACCGAGTGGCTCAACTTGGAGGCAAGGTCAGGAGTCGTGATCGGCGCTGTCGGGGAGAAATAGCACAAGCTGGTCAAAATCCAGTCCTGGCAATGGGTCAGGTGGTCCTCGCTCATCACGAGCCCCTGACCTGTTGTGCGCGTTCGTCGAGGACCATGCGGTTCTGTTCCACCAGGGTGGTTCGGGCACGCCGCCGACACCGACACGTGTCGACCTCACATTCCAAATGGACTTGCATCGCCCAATGGGCCTGCGCAGCCGTGAGTGGGCCGGGGTCACGACCACACAACAGGAGAGCGTTCACCGGGTCGCCGCCGTCCGGCCAGCGGGCGTGATCTGCCATTCGTCGTGCCGGTTCTTGAACGCGAAGTCCTTGCGCTGCAGCTTGATTGCGGCGCGTCGCACTTGCCATTCGGTGACCTTCACATTGAGGGCGATCGTGGAAATCGTGAGCATGCCGCCTGATTTCAGCGCGGCCAAAATCTCAGTTTCGAGCGTGATACTCAAGGGCCACCTCGGATGTGTCGGAGCGTAGAGGCTCCAAACTACGAAGCGACGCGACGATGACACCACGAACTTGCGTGAACTTGCGCCAACTTTGTCAATGGCTGGTATCTAATTGCCAGTTCATGGATGCTGAAGAGAGGGTGCGCAAGTTTGCGCACATGACTCGACTCGACAGGACGGTACGTCATGCAGTTGAAGTTCCTCGGCAATGGTGGAAGCGGCGGCGGCGGGTGCCCTGCTCTGCTCGCGACCGACACAGGTGCCTACATCGTGCAAGGGTGGGAGACCAGCGACTCAGCTGTCATCGAGATCCCGCACCTGCTCCTCGGATTCGCTGAGCCCGACACCTTCGTCGGTGCGACGATGACCGACACCGGACGGGGAACCTTCACCCTGACCGGCCGACCGGTGATCGACCGTGCCACGCTGGACCAATTGGATCTCGCTCCCGGAGAGACCGCGATCGAGGTCCCGAAGTGCGAGAGGAAGTTCTACGGTGCTCCTGCTGGAAGGTGAAGCGTTCGACAGCCTCCTCCGGTCCGCCCACCAGGAGGCATTTCATCTGGAGGTGCAAGACACCTACAGCACTCCCGACGAGACGCAACCGTTCCGCGACTTCCTTAACGGCGGTCCCGCTGATGACTATTCGTGGCTGCGGGGATGGCTGGACTTGGTCGAGGAGACCACGGTGCGTGGGGTGGCCGTTCGACGGGCGCGCGTGGTCACGGTTCCGCACACCGACTACACCCGCTGGCTTCTCGAGGTCTCCCACCAGAACGCCGCCGCGGGGGAACAAATTCGGTACCTGTCCCGCCACGAGGTAGACACCGAGCAACTGACCGTCGACGACTGGTGGCTGTTCGACCGGAACTCGGTGGCGTTCACCGTGTTCGAACCCGACGGGCGATGGCGTGGCGGTGCGTTGACCGCCGACCCGCGAATCGTGGCGGACTGCGTGCGGGTGCGGGACCTCGTCTGGGAAGCGGCAGTTCCGCACTCCGAATACCTCACCCTCGGTGCGCGGTGACCAACTCGGCCGATGAAGCGCGCGAAGCTCTCGGACTTCGGCTCCGGGAGCTTCGTCGCGACGCCGGCATCACAGCACGCCTGCTCGCGCAGCTTGCTGGATGGCACGAATCCAAAGTTTCGCGCACCGAGTACGGCAAACAAACTCCGTCCGAGGCTGACCTGCACGCCTGGTGCGAACACACCGGTCGTCCTGACCAACTCCCTGACCTCATCGCGACCGTGCGCAACATCGAAGCGGCCTACATGGAGTGGAAACGCCTGCTCGGCGCTGGGACGCGACGCCGCCAGAAGATGTCGGTGAAACTCGAAGGCGGCACCCGGTCGATGCGCTGGTACGAGCCGACGATCGTGCCCGGCCTGTTGCAGACCGCCGAGTACGCCGAAGGGATCCTGTCGAAGATCATCAGCTTCTACGGCATCCCCGATGACCTCGCTGAGGGTGTTACAGCGCGGGTTGAACGTCAGCGGGTGCTGTACCGAGGTGACCGCCGGTTTTCGTTCATCATCGCCGAGCAGGTGCTTCATACGACAGTTGTCGACGATCAGGTGATGCTGGGGCAGTTGGATCGGTTGCTGACGTTGATGTCCCTGCCACGTGTCGTGCTGGGTGTCGTGCCGATGAACTCACCGTACGAGGGTCCAGCGACGAACGGGTTCGCGATCTTCGATCAGCGGCTCGTTCAGGTCGAGACGGTCACCGCGGAGCTGTCGGTGACGCAGCCGCGTGAGATCGCCCTGTACGAGCGGATATTCGCGGTGTTGAACGACCGGGCTGTGTTCGGTGCCGGTGCCCGTGAGTTGATCGGTGAGGCTGTCCGGGCGCGCCGTTAGCGAGCTCGGCCCCATGCGCGGACCGTGGGCGGGGCATAGAACCATCGCTGCTCGTCCGCCAACTCGGCCTGCGCGGCGGCAATGACCTTGGGTGAGACGTCGAGCGCTATCAGGGTTTCGTGGACCTGCGCCCAGGTGAGGTTCCACATGCGCGCCATCGGCGAACCACCGCGAAACATCGGAATCTCCGCCTCTACTTGAACGTCGACGAGCCCCACTGCTCCCAGGTATGCGGGCAAATCCCGAGCCCAGGCTTGGTTCGCACCTGCGGTCTCGGTCGAACGTGCAAAGGCTCGCCAGACCTCCCCGAACGCGCCGGGCAGTTCATCGAGAACGCCGAGGCCATCGCCTTCCTCGAGCAAGATAACGCCGCCTGGTGCCAGCGCCCGGACCAGGCGCTGCAGAACAATGTCTCGTTGGGCAATGTGGAGCAGCACGAATCGTGTGTGGACGAAATCGAATGCGCCTTCGGGGAGTTCGTCGGTGACGAGGTCCATCCGGGCGACTTCGCCGCCTCGGTGGGGCAGATCCGTCAGGTGGCGTGGGTCAGCGTCCACTGCGAGCACGCGACCACCTGGCAATGTGACACTGCATAACCAGCGCGCGAACGACCCGCCGCCGGCCCCAGCTTCCAGACACCGCCATCCCGCCTCCACACCCA
The DNA here is from genome assembly GCF_042720495.1 of Nocardia sp. NPDC058480. Classification (NCBI taxonomy): domain Bacteria; kingdom Bacillati; phylum Actinomycetota; class Actinomycetes; order Mycobacteriales; family Nocardiaceae; genus Nocardia; species Nocardia sp. NPDC058480. The sequence goes on from NZ_JBHXMN010000004.1 coordinate 96,368, forward strand.
GTCGCTGCGCAAGCGCGATGCTTTCTGGGTCGTAGGCGGCGCCCAGCAGAGTGAGGCGTTCGTTTGCGAAACCCCATTTGTTGGGGAGGGTGTAATGCGGATTCCGTGGCGATGAGGTCGGCGGTAGTCCGGTCATGATCAGACGCTAATTCGAGTGATCTGGGCTGACGTCGGAACTAAGCCGTTTCGCGTGGCCGAGTGATCGAATACACAATGACGTCAGCCCGGTTCGCGTTCGGGCGCGGTCTCAACGGCCGCTTCGAGCCTCGAGACTTCGGGCGAGGCGATCCAAACTCTGCAGCACTGTTGGGCGGTCGTGATCCAGGTCGGCCAGGAGTTGCGTATGGGCCTCTATCTCATGAGGGAAGACCTCATCGATCAAAGTGATTCCGGCTGTAGTGAGGTGGATCAAGGTCGATCGTCGATCGGCCGGATTCTTGGCACGGGCGATCAGTCCCCGCCGCTCGAGCTTGGCGAGCGTCTTTCCGACACCTGCCCTGGACATTCCGAGATGCTCCGCGAGTCGGATCGCGGTGAGCGGCGGGTCGGCATATCGCAATGGAACCAGTAGCCCGACCTCTGCGGTGCTGATACCTGCCTCGGCGTAGATGTCCTCCACGGCCCGGTCGAGCAGAGTGGAGATGCGCTTGATCTGGGCTACCACCACCATGGCGGAGGTATCGAGCTCAGGATTTCGGACACGCCAGAGATCGCATGTCCGGTCTCGCAGTGATTGCTCGGCCATCGGCGCTCCTTTTGTAAACTAGTTAACAATTCGGTACGTTCAGAAGCGTACCCGGACGGCGACACTGCCGTGAGGAGGGAGCTGATCGAGGGGGATCCATGGGTTATGACGTTGCGGTGATCGGCGGGGGTGCAGCAGGTCTCAGCGCTGCACTGGTCTTGGCCCGATCCCGTCGCCAGGTAGTTATCATCGACTCCGGTGAACCTCGAAACATGGCTGCCGAGACCACGCATGGGTTCTTGACCCGCGACGGCGCGACACCGGCGGAGATGCTGACCCTCGGCACGACAGAAGCGCTCCGATACGGTGCACAGTTGCTGACCGGTCGAGTCGTTGACATAGACGTGGCGGACGGCGGCTTCGCGGTCGAAACCGCGACTGGACAAGTCATTACGGCGCGGTCCGTTGTCCTGGCGACCGGCTTACGCGATGAGCTGCCTACGATCCCCGGAGTTCGAGAGCAATGGGGCAAGGGAGTCCTGCACTGCCCGTACTGCCACGGATATGAGGTGCGAGACGAACCGCTTGCAGTTCTGGGTGGTGCGAACAGGATGTTCTCCGTGCATCAAGCCTCGCTGGTGCGTCAATGGTCCGACGATGTCACCTTCTTTCCGCGAGAGATCGACCTGTCCGGCGATGAGCGTCGCCGTCTGTCCGCGCGTGGCATTCGAGTCGTCGAGGGAGATGTCGTGCAGGTTGTCGTGCGTGACGGTGAACTGCGCGGCGTGGAAGTCGAATCGGGACAGGTCATTCCACGAAGAGTGATCTTTGTTGGGCCGTGTTTCAGCCCCCGTGACGAGTTGCTGACCCGGCTGCGGTGCGCGGTAGGCGACGATGACTGGGTGGCTGTCGATGCCACCGGCCGCACTAGTGTGCCGGGCGTCTGGGCGGCGGGCAATGTCGTTGATTCGCCCGCGCAACTGATCCACGCTGCGGCCGCGGGATCCAAAGCTGCGGTGGCCGTGAATCACTATCTGCTCGAACAAGACATCGAGAGTTCACTCATGATCGCTGGCTAGTCGGGGTCCCGCCGTGGCCACCAGATATCCGAATGTAGCGACGACTCGTTGCATGTGCAGTTCGTAGGCGGAAGGATTGGCGCAGGTATCGGTCTGGTGAGAGGGGTGGGCCCATGACGTCGGAGTTGGATCCTGCGGCTATCGAGATCGGGAGTTTCTTCGCGCAGCCGCCTGGGGTGGTGTGGCGGGCGTTGACGGAGCCGGGGTTGCTCGAGTTGTGGTTGATGCGGTCGGTCGGGTTTTCGCCCACTGCCGGAACGCATTTCATTTTTGTGGTTCCCTCCACGCCGTCGGCGGAGATCGCGTGTGAGGTGTTGGTGGTGCGCGACGGGGAGCAGTTGGCGTTCAGCTGGGTCGATCTTCGGGCGGAGCGGCCGGCGCGATGGGTGCTGGATTGGACGATTCAGGCGCAGGGGCGGGGGACTCGGTTGTTGTTGACGCAGACGGGGTTCGATATCGGGAACAAACGGCAGAAGATGGCGCGCAACGCGTTGGAGCGGGGGTGGCGGCGGACGGCGATGGGACGGTTGCGGGATGTGCTCGAGGCCGAGGCGTCGGAATCGTGGTGAGTGCAACCGGTGACCGGTGATCGTGGGTTCGGTTAGCGTTCGGCGGTCGGGTTCGGTGGTTAGGAGGGTGTGTTGACGGTCGACGTCGATATCGCGGTGCATCCGCTGGATGATCCGGTGCGGGCTTCGTTGCGGGGGGAGCACAGTCGGTTCGCGCAGTGGGCGGGGCGGATCGGGCGTTATGAGCCGGAGGTGGCGCGGTTCGTCGGGCATCCGGTGGTTTTGGACGGGCAGGATTGGGCGGATCTGGGGGCCGTGCTCGGGTCGGGCGGAAGTGCTGGGATACGTGGGGCTGGGCATGTTCTGCCGGCGGGATGGGCGGTGCTTGCCGAGTTCGACACGGTGCAGATGGAGGGTGCGGGGTTGCGGGTCGCTGTGGATTCCGAGCTCGAGATACTCACTGCCGCTGAAGTTCCCGAGATCCTGGAGTTGATCGCGCGCACCGAACCGGGGCCGTACGCGCCGCGCACCATCGAGATGGGGACCTATCTGGGGTTGCGGGTCGAGGGGCGGTTGGTGGCGATGGCGGGGGAGCGGCTGCATCCGCCGGGGTGGACCGAGATCAGTGCGGTGTGCACCGATGCCGAATTCCGGGGTCGGGGGATCGCGTCGCGGTTGATTCGGGCGGTCGGGGCGGGAATTCGGGTGCGGGGTGAGACGCCGTTTCTGCATGCGGTCGCGCACAACACGTCGGCGATCAGTTTGTACGCGACATTGGGGTTCACCGTGCGAAAGAAGTCGAAGCTGACGCTGGTGCAAGCGCCGTAGATCAACGGGTGTCGGCCAGCGTTGCCAGCAGGGCGGGCAGGGCGGTGCCGATGGGTTGGCGGATGACCTCGTCGGCGAGGTTGTCGTAGGGGGTGGGTTCGGCGTTGATGATGATCAGGCGGGCGCCGTGTTCGGCGGCGACACCTGCCAGCGACGCGGCGGGTTGGACCTGCAGGCTGGTGCCGACGGCGATGAAAACGGTGCAGGCCTGCGCGATCGCCATGGCGTGCCCGAGCACCTCGGGGTCGAGTGCCTGGCCGAACATGACCGTCGCGGTTTTGAGGATGCCGCCGCAGCGCAGGCAGGCGGGGTCGGGTTCGCCCGCGGCGATGCGGTCGAGGGCCTGTTCGGTGGTGGTGCGGTCATCGCAGGACGTGCACAGCACGGTGCGGGCGTTGCCGTGCAGTTCGAGGACTTTGCGGTCGGGCAGGCCGGCGAGCTGGTGCAGCCCGTCGACGTTCTGGGTGATCACGCGCACCGCCGTTCCGGTCGCGGCCAGCGTGGTGACGGCCTGGTGCGCGGGGTTGGGCTGTGCGCGCCAGGCGGGGTGTTCGCCGCGCATGAGCCAGGAACGGCGGCGGATGTCGGGATCGGTCATGTAGTAGTCGTAGGTGACCAGTTTCTGGGCGTCGGGGTCGCGCTGCCACAGGCCCGCCGGGCCACGGTAGTCCGGGATTCCGCTGTCGGTGGAGACACCGGCGCCGGACAGGATCGCGACGAGCTGCTTGGTCATGGGATCCAGCGTAGGGCCGGTCGAACACCGCGGTCGACGGGATTCAGGTCGTTGGACTGTCCTATCTGACTATTGGACGCTAAAGTCTGCCTGGAGTGGACTACAGCGAAAGGTGGCGGACGAATGACGTCGGCAACGGTCAAACAGCAGGTACTCGAACTCGGTGGGGCGTTCATGATCTCGCGCGAGGCCAGGGCGTTCGGGGAGACGACCGGGGTGGCCGGATTCCACGGCGCCTACACGCGGGGCCGTGGCGGGGTGCTCGGTGATGTCGACGCCGATGTGGTGAGCGCGGCGTTCGGCTTCTTCGAACCCGGATGTGTCCGTGCCGCTTGGGAATCGGTGCAGATGCCCGCCGCCGAGGCAGCGGTGGACTACCTGGGCGCGTGTCGCGACTTCGGGCAGCGCAAGCTCGTCGCGTTCGAACAGTCCGACCGGCTCGCCGAGTTGCTGCGACGCGTGGTCGATGCCGCACCCTCGACCGGGTTGCCGTTGTTCGCCGGGTGGCGGGCGATGCCGGTGCCCGAGGACGGGCGGGCCGCGGTGCTGCAGCTGACGCACGTGCTGCGCGAACTCCGCGGCGGGCTGCACCTGGTCGCGGTGATGGCCAACGGGCTCACCCCGCTGCAGGCGATCCTGGTCGCGGGGTCGCCGATCCTCGACGGTCCCGGCCACGCGAAATTTCTCGGCTGGGCCGAACCGTTCGAGACGGTCACCGACGATATGCGGATGCGCTGGGAGGCGGCGGAGACACTGACCGACGAACTGATCGCCCCCTGCTTCGACATCCTCGACGAGACCGAGCGCGAGGACCTCGCCGCGCTCATGCTCGAAGCGCACCGAGTCGCCTTGAGCCGCTAGGACATTCAAGAACCGATGACGTCGCGCCCGCGGCCCACGATCAGTGGGTCGGCGGTGCCGACGATCTCGAGATCCTTGTTGTCGTAGTCGAACCCGCTCAACACGTGCCGCATCGCGTTGAGCCTGGCGCGCTTCTTGTCGTTGCTCTTGACCACGATCCACGGCGCGTGGTCGGTGTCGGTGTGTTCGAAGTTCTCTTCCTTGGCCTCGGTGTAGGAGTCCCACTTGTCGAGCGAGGCCAGATCCATCGGCGAGAGCTTCCAGTGCCGCACCGGGTCGACCTGGCGGATGGCGAAGCGGGTGCGCTGCTCCAGTGGCGAGACCGAGAACCAGAACTTGACCAGGTCGATGCCGTCGTCGACGAGCATCCGTTCGAACAGCGGCACCTGCGACAGGAAACGGCGATGCTGTTCGGGTGTGCAGAAATCCATCACCCGTTCGACACCCGCGCGGTTGTACCAGGAGCGGTCGAACAGCACGATCTCGCCCGCGGCGGGCAGGTGCTCGACGTAGCGCTGGAAATACCACTGGGTGGACTCGCGCGCGGAAGGCTTTTCCAGTGCCACCACCCGGGCCCCGCGCGGATTGAGATGCTCCATGAACCGTTTGATGGTGCCGCCCTTGCCCGCGGCGTCGCGACCCTCGAACACGATGACGACGCGGCGCCCGGTCGCCTTCACCCAGTTCTGCAATTTCAGCAGTTCGATCTGCAGTAGTCGCTTGTCGAGGTCGTACTGCAGGCGGGAGAGGCGCTCGCCGTACGGGTAGCCCTCGCGCCAGGTGTCGACGACGAGGCCGCCGGGTTCGGTGAGCAGAATCGGATCGTCGTCGTCGCTGTCGTCGACGGTGAATCCGGTGGTGTCGGCCAGGTTCACGACGGTCGCGAGATCGGCGATCTCGCTGACATCACGGGGGATCGGACGAATCTCGACATCGGTCATCCCTGCGACGCTAAGTGATGTGCGTGTCGCCCAGATGAACGCGTGGTGCCAGGCCGGGCGAAGCCCTCATGCGAACCCGGCCGCACCACGAATGGGCAAGGTGCACAATCGAAAGATGTTCGACTCAGCAACTCGTTCGGCGGCACCATGACCGGGCGCAATGGTCGACGCCCCGGTTCACCGACGGCGCTGCGAGACCAGAACCGGGTGCGCGTGGTCGAGGAGCTGCGCAGACAGGGGCAGGCCACCCAGGCCGACCTCGCCAGGGCGACCGGCCTCGCCCCCGCGACGATCTCCAACATCGTGCGTGATCTCGCGGGCGCGGGCAGTCTGCGCATCGAAAAGCGCAGTGGCAAACGCAATTCCGTGCGGTTGACCGGGGGATCGGGGTTCGTTGTCGGCCTGGATCTCGGGTACCGCCACCTCACCGTCGGCATCAGCGATCTGACCCATCACGTGGTGGCGCAGGCACGCACCGAACTGCCTGTCGGTCTGTCGGCGGACCACGCGATGGACCAGGCCCGTGGACTACTCGACACCGCGCTCGACGACGCGGGCATCGAGCGTGACGCCGTGGTCGGTGCCGCGATGGGACTGCCCGCACCGGTCGACCCCACGACGGGTCGCGTCGGCGCACCGTCGATCCTGCCCGGCTGGGTGGGGGTCGATGCGAGCGCGCTGGCCGCAACGGCTTTGGCGTTGCCGGTGCGCGTCGTCGTCGACAACGACGCGAATCTCGGTGCGCTCGCCGAACATCAGTGGGGGGCCGGGTCGGGCACGACCGACATGGTCTATCTGAAGCTGTCGGCGGGCATCGGCGCCGGGCTGATCGTGGGCGGGCGCCTGTACTGCGGGTTCGGCGGCACCGCGGGCGAGGTCGGCCACACCACGGTCGACGAATTCGGTGCGGTGTGCCGGTGCGGCAATCGCGGGTGTCTGGAAACGCTGGTGTCGGCACGTCATGTGCTCTCGTTGCTGGCCCCGACCGAGGGTGATCTCTCGATCGAGGAGGTCGTGGGCCGGGCGGTCGCCGGTGATCGCGCGTTCGTGCGCGTACTCGACGACGTCGGCAGGCAGGTCGGCACCGCCGTCGCCGGGATGTGCGGCGTCCTCAATCCCGAACTGCTCGTCCTCGGTGGCGAACTCGCCCAGGCCGCCCAGATCCTGATCCCCTCGATCCAGCAGGTGGTCGATCGCTGCGGGGTGCCCTCAGCGGCGGCCGCGCTGCGTATCCGCCCCGCGGCGCTCGGCTCCCGAGCCCATCTGCTCGGCGCGATCGCGCGGGCGATCGCCGACGCGGACCATTCGGTGTTCATTTCCTGAACACCCAACACGGCGATCTGGGCTCGATACCGTGAATTCCTGCAGATGACACCTCATTCGGGGCACACTGTGATCTGATTCACGCCGCTACTCGTGAGGCCATGCTGCCTCGCCGTGGAGAGGACGATGCCGATGCATGATGGAGGCTCCTTCACCGACCAGTCCGCCCTTCCCGACGGCGAAGGATCGTCGGGTAGTCGGGTGATCCGGATCGCATCGGTCGCGGCGCTCGGCGGATTGTTGTTCGGCTTCGACAGTGCCGTGATCAACGGCGCGGTCTCGGCGATCCAATCCGAATTCGATGTCGCCGACGCGGTTCTCGGCTTCGCGGTGGCCTCGGCCCTGCTCGGTGCGGCCGCGGGTGCGATGACCGCGGGCCGGATCGCCGATCGCATCGGCAGGCTCAAGGTGATGAAGATCGCCGCGGTCCTGTTCTTCATCAGCGCCGTGGTCACCGCCTTCGCTCCCGACGTCTGGGTTCTGGTCGTCGGCCGGGTGATCGGCGGTGTCGGTGTCGGCGTGGCCTCGGTCATCGCCCCGGCCTACATCGCCGAGACCTCGCCCGCGCGCATCCGCGGCAGGCTCGGATCATTGCAGCAGCTCGCGATCGTGCTCGGCATCTTCCTGGCGCTGCTGGTGGACTATGTGCTCGCCCACCTCGCGGGCGGTGCGAGCGAGACGCTGTGGTTCGGGCTGGACGCGTGGCGCTGGATGTTCTTGTCCATGGTGGTGCCCGCCGTGGTCTACGGCATGCTGGCCTCGACGATTCCCGAGTCGCCGCGCTACCTGGTGGCCACGCACAAGATCGGCGAGGCGCGGCGCGTGTTGTCGATGCTGTTCGGTGCGAAGAACCTCGAGATCACCATCGGCCGCATCGAGGAGAGCCTGCGCAGCGATACCAAGCCATCGTGGCAGGACCTGCGCCGTTCGGGGGGCGGGCTCTACCCGGTCGTGTGGGTGGGCCTGATGCTGTCGGTGTTCCAGCAGGCGGTGGGCATCAACGTGATCTTCTACTACTCGAACGTGCTGTGGGAGGCCGTCGGCTTCGAGGAATCCCAGTCGTTCCAGATCAGCGTGTTCACCTCGGTGGTCAACATCGCCACCACCATCGTCGCGATCATGCTCATCGACAAGGTCGGACGCAAACCGCTGCTGCTGACCGGCTCGATCGGCATGACCGTCACGCTGGCCACGATGGCGATCTGCTTCGGCGCCGCCGACCAGGTGCCCGACGCCGAGGGGGTCATGGAGCCGCACCTGACCGGTGCGCTCGGCCCGATCGCGCTGGTCGCGGCCAACCTGTTCGTCGTCTTCTTCGGCATGAGCTGGGGCCCGGTCGTGTGGGTGCTGCTCGGTGAGATGTTCCCGAACCGGATCCGTGGTGCGGCGTTGTCGCTGGCCGCGGCGGGGCAGTGGGCGGCGAACTGGGCGATCACCGTCTCGTTCCCCAGTCTGAAGACCTTCTCGCTCGGTTTCGCCTACGGGATGTACGCGGTGTTCGCGCTGCTGTCGCTGGGTTTCGTGGCCAAGTTCGTGCCCGAGACCAAGGGGATGTCGCTCGAGGACATGGACGAGGCCGCCGGTTTCGAACGCCCTACCGCCAGCGCCTGATCATCACCCGCTCGACCAGTGACCGTGGCGGGTCACCATCGACGACGAGGAAGGCTGCGCGATGTACCTTGCGGTGTACCGGTCGCCGGCGGAGACGAGCCGGCTGGTGAAGGCATACGGCGCCGAGGTGGTGGGGCCGTGAACGCACCAACCCGGACGAGCGGCATCGAGACCTGGTCGGTGGTCGAGGACGGCTGGAACCCGCAGCGCGCCAACTACTTCGAGACGATCTTCACCGTCGGCAACGGGCGCCTCGGTACCCGTGGGTCGCTCGAGGAACGGCACACGGGGGCGTTGACCGGCACGTTCATCGCCGGTGTCTACGACGCGTACGACTCGCCGGTCATCGATCTGGTGAACGCGCCGGATTGGCTCGACAGCGAGGTCTTCGTCGACGGTGCGCGCCTGGACACCGAGTCCGCGCAGGTACTCGAGCATCGTCGTGAACTGGACCTGCGCAGTGGAGTTCTGCACCGCGATACCGTGTTCGGGCTGCCCGACGGCGCGCGGGTCCGGCTGCGGACTCAGCGGTTCGCCAGTACCGCCGATCGGGACCTGTGCTGTCTGCGGATCGAAGTGAGCTGCCTGGATCGGGCCGGAGAGGTGACGCTGCGGACCGGTATCGATGCCAACCGGCGCAATCTCGAACGATTGCCGACCTATCGCGAGCAGACCGCGTTCGGCTATGAACGCAAGTGGGACAAGTGGGCCAAGTCCACGCACCTGGTATCGGTCGCTGCGGGATTCGACGGTGAGGTCGGTGTGATCGAGAGCCGCACCATCGACAGCGGGGTCGATCTCGCTTACGCCTTCACCTGCTCGGCCGACGGCGGGCGGCGTCAGCACCGTTCGCGGCACGACGCCATCGAAGTGGAGTTTCGATTCGACACGGGCGCAGGCGAATCCGTGCGGGTCGACAAAATGGTCGGGATCGCCACCAGTCGCGACTATCGGTCGGTGAACCCGCCACGGGAGCGCGCGGTCGACACCGTCGCCCGGGCAGGTTCCTTCGATACCGCCGCGGCGGCGAACCGGGCGGCGTGGGATCGGCTGTGGGCCGACGCCGATTGCGAAGTGGTCGGCAACGACCGGGTGACCCAGGCGCTGCGGTTCGCGATCTATCACCTGCTCATCGCCGCTGACCCCGATGACCCGACCGTGAGCATCGGCGCGAAATCGCTGTCCGGCGAAGGCTATCGGGGGCATGTCTTCTGGGACACCGAGGTGATGTTGCTGCCGTTCTTCCTGTTCACCCAGCCGCGCGCGGCCCGCGCGCTGCTCGGCTACCGCCACCACACCCTGCCCGGTGCACGGGAAGTGGCCGCCGAGAACGGAACCGGGGGCGCTCGCTTTCCGTGGGAATCGGCCGATACCGGACGGGAGGAATGTCCGCAGTACACCGCGGACGGCAAAGACCGTTTCTACACGCGCGAAGAAGAACTCCACATCACCGCCGATGTGGCCTACGCGATCATGCGGTACGCCACCGTGACCGGTGATGACGACTACCTGTTCGGCGAAGGCGCCGTGATCCTGTTCGAGACCGCCCGCTTCTGGGTGCAACGGTGCGTCGAAGAGGGCGATGCGCTCGTGATCCGCACGGTGATGGGACCGGACGAGTTTCATTCCCACGTCGACAACAACGCGTTCACCAACAAGCTGGTGCACTGGCATCTGCGGCAGGCGGCGGCGGTCTATGAACGGATGTCGCGGGAATGTGGCGAGCAACTGCACGACCTCATGGCATCGATCGGGCTCGACCCGGGTGAACCGGCGCAGTGGCTGGCCACCGCGGACCGGCTGCGGGCCCCGACCGATCCCGACTGCGGTGTCATCGAACAATTCGACGGTTATTTCGATCGCACGGACGTATCCATCGTCGAATGGGACGACAACGATATGCCGCGATACCCGGTCGGCTGCGACCCGTTCAACTGCGAGACCACGTCGCTGCTCAAACAGCCCGATGTGGTGATGCTGCTGCATATGCTGCCCGACGAATACTCGCTGTCCACGCGGCTGCTGAACTACGAGTTCTATGAGCGGCGCACGATGCACAAGTCCTCGCTGAGCCCGTCGATCCACGCGATCGTGGGTTTGCAGGTCGGCGATTCCCGCACGGCGGAACGGTATTTCGGGCGGTCGGCGTTCGTCGATCTCGACGACAACCAGGGCAATACCGAAGAGGGAATGCACATCGCGTCGGCGGCGGGCACGTGGCAGGTCGCGACGCACGGTTTCGGTGGCTTCCGGGCCGCCGCCGACGGGGTGCGTTTCTCGCCCGCGCTGCCGCCGTCCTGGCATCGGTTGCGGTTCTCGGTGCACTGGCGGGGGCGCACGGTGCGGGCCGATCTCGGGCGTCGGGAGGCGCGATTCGAGTTGGTCGGCGAGGGGCCCGAGGTGGAGATCACCGTGTGGGAGCGGCCGGTGACCCTCGAACCCGGTGTCGTGGTCGTGGTCGAGGCGTCATGACGCGCGTCTTCGATGCGCAGGCAGTGCTGTTCGATCTCGACGGCGTGCTCACCGACACCGCGGCGGTGCACCGGCGGGCGTGGTCGGCGCTGTTCACCGAGTACCTGCCGCGGGTCGCGCCCGAGGCGGCCCCCTACACCGACGCCGACTACTTCGAATTGGTGGACGGTAAGCCGCGTGCGGCGGGCGTGCGGTCGGTGCTGGACTCCCGCGGCGTGCGAGTGCCGGACGGGGAGTCCGAGGACCCGCCCGACGCGCAGACCGTGAATGGCCTGGGCAACCGCAAGAACATCTGCTTCACCGAGATCATCCGCGGTGACGGTGTCGAGGTGTTCGAAGGGTCGTTGCGTCTGGTCGAGGAGCTCGCGGCCGCCGGTATCCCGATGGCGGTGGTGTCGAGCTCACGCAATGCGGTGCTGGTGCTCGGGACCGCGGGTCTGCTGGACCGGTTCGCGGTGGTTGTCGACGGTGTGCTCGCCCAGGACGAAGGCCTCGCGGGTAAACCGGCACCCGACATGTTCCTCACGGCCGCACGGGTTCTGGGGGTGGATCCGGCACGGACGGTGGTGATCGAGGACGCGGTGTCCGGGGTCGAGGCCGGGCACCGGGGCGGATTCTGGGTCATCGGGGTCGACCGGGGGAGCGGACCTTCGGCGTTGCGCGCGGCCGGCGCCGACATCGTCGTCAGCGACTTGGCGGAACTGGTCGAGCATCAGATCCGGTGACGTAGGTCGTCGATCGTGCTGGTGTCATCCCACCGATGTGCGCCGTCTAAGCTGCGGCGGCGTCTCGATCATGACACTGTGCTTCGATCAGGTCAGTTGTCCAACAGAGCTACTACCCAGAAGGTGAGCATGCACGATCAGTTCTCGTCCGGAATCGGCCGTCGTGAAGTTCTGGCCGGGGCGGCCGGTGTCGTCGCGGGCGTGTCGTTGGTGGGGCTCACACCCGCCGCCGCGGTGCCTGCCGAGGTGCCCAAGTTCGCCCCGAAGGCCGGGCGCAGTGTGCGGGTGCTGATCACCGGCGACGCAGGCACCGGTACCCGCACCCAGTGGGCGGTCGCCGACGCGGCCCGTGCGTTCCACGCGCGTGAACCGTTCGCGATGGCGGTGGGACTCGGTGACAACATCTACGACTCGGGTCCCAGCGGCCCCGACGACGCCCAGTTCGCCACGAAATTCGAGGATCCCAATGCGGGACTGGACTTTCCGTGGGCCATGGTGCTCGGTAACCACGACACCTCCGGCGTATTCCCCGGTGACGGCGGCTGGCTCGCACGCGGCAATCACGAGGTCGAATACCACGCGAAGTCTTCGCGCTGGTGGATGCCGAGCCGCTACTACTCGGTTCGGGTGCCCGAACAGAACCCGGTCGTCGAGTTCTTCGTGCTCGATCTCAACCCGCTCGCGGCCTACATTCCGCCACTGCTCGACCCCTACTGGGCAGTGGACGGACCGTACATGAACGCCCAGCGCGCCTGGCTGGACGGCGCGCTGGCCGAATCGACGGCGCAGTGGAAGATCGTGTGCACCCACCACCCGTATCTGAGCAACGGGCCGCACGGCGACGCGGGCAACTACGAGGGCCTGCCGATCGAGCCGCTCAACGGCGTGCACGCCAAGCGCTTCTTCGAAGACCACGTGCTCGGCAAGGTCTCGTTCCTGCTCTCGGGCCACGACCACACCTTGCAGGTGCTCGATCCGACGCCGGCGACCAAGGGCACCCGCCAGATCGTGTCGGGTGCGGCGGGTAAGACCTCCGGTGGGCAGCCGCGCCTCACGACCGGCGCTCACGCCGCGCTGTTCGAAACCCAGCACGAGCTGGGATTCATGGTCATGGACCTCGCGCCGGATTCGGTGAATTTGCGCGTGCTCACCGTCGACCCGGCCTCGGGCGCGAGCACCCAGGTCTTCGACCGCCGGCTCGGCTGAACTCGACCGCCGGCGGTGGCAGGAGGATGATCGAAGGATGGGTTTCTATACCGATCGGATCCTCCCGCACATCGTCGACAAAGTGTGCGGGGTCGCCCAGAACGGGCCATTACGTGAACGGGCATGCGCCGCGTTGCACGGCACTGTCGTCGAGGTCGGCTTCGGGTCGGGCAACAACATCGGGTTCTATCCGGCCGAGGTCGAGCGGGTCAGCGGGGTCGAACCCGCGGACACCGCATGGAGAATCGGTGCCAAACGTGTTGCGGCGAGCGCGATTCCGATCGAACGTGCCGGTCTGGACGGACAGTCGCTACCGTTTTCCGACGCCACCTTCGACACCGCCCTTTCCACCTTCACTCTGTGCACCATCCCCGATGTGACAGCGGCACTCGCCGAGATCCGCCGGGTACTGCGACCCGGTGGCACCCTGCACTTCGTCGAACACGGACTCGCGCCGGAGGAGTCGGTGCGGACCTGGCAGCACCGACTCGACCCGATCCAGCAGAAGATCGCGGGCGGCTGTCACCTCAACCGCGACATCGCGGGCCTGATCACCGACGCGGGCTTCGAGATCGCCGAACTCGACCGGTTCTACCAGCCGGGCGCCCCGAAAGCCTTCGCGGCGTTATCCCTCGGTGTCGCCGGCCGTCCCTGAGATCGCCTGCCGACTACCACAATTCGACCAGCGGTGCCTGATGTTCGCGCCGCTGCCATTCGTCGGTGACACGGCCCAGCCGGTGCGGTGCGGCGATACTGCGCATGCCTGCGATCTTGTCGTCACGCAGCTCCAGGATCGCGACGCCGAGGACTCGATCGTCGAGCGTGACGAGCGCAGCCGGGCAGCCGTTGACCACGACGGCGTGGATCGAGGGTGAACCTCCGGCGAGTCGGCGCTTGGCCGGCGTCGGTGTGAAGCCCGCGCGCACCACGTTGGCGAGCCGCTGCGGGGTCGCGTAGTGGATCAACTTGGCGGCCAGCCCCCCGACGCCGTCGGAGATCCCGGTCGCGTCGTCGGTCAGCAGCGCGATCAGCCGATCGGTGCGGCCCGAGGTGGCGGCATCGACGAACGCCGCGACGATGCGCCGCGCGGCACCATGGTCGATGCGGGTGGCGTTGCGGGCGACGGTGATTCGCCCACGGGCACGGTGGAGGTGTTGCTGACTCGCGGAGACGGTGATGTCGAGGATCTCGGCGATCTCTGCATGGCGGTACGCGAAGGCCTCGTGCAGCACGTACACGGCGCGTTCGACGGGCGAGAGCCGTTCCATGAGGGTCAGCACCGCCAGGGTCACCGATTCGCGCTGCTCGACGGTGTCGGCGGGGCCGAGCATCGCGTCGCCGTCGAGGAGTGGTTCGGGCATCCAGGTGCCGACCGCACGTTCGTGGCGCGCCTTCGCCGACCGGAGCCGATCGAGGGCCAGATTGGTGACGATCTTGGTCAGCCATGCCTCCGGCACCTCGACGTACTCGCGGTCGGCGGCCTGCCATCGCAGGAACGCGTCCTGCACCGTGTCCTCGGCGTCGGCGGCCGAACCGAGCAGGCGGTAGGCGATCGAGGCCAGCCGGTTGCGGCTGGCCTCGAAACGCGCCACGGTGGCAGTGTCCATGGGCACGACTCTAGGTCGCTACCAACGCATGCGGTCGGTCGGTGGCCGCGCGGTATCGGCGGCTCGGCATACCGAACGTCGGGTGCCTCAGGCTCCAGGGGTTGACCCCGAGGATGGCCGCTTTGAGGAGTGCGGCCGTCCGGCCACGCAGGGCCAACGACTTCGACCGCGCGTCACCGTCGACCATCTGGAAGAGCCCGTCCTTGCGGCCGAGGCTGATGTGGTTGCCCACATACGACAGCGAGGTCGTCGAGATCGTGCGCCCGGTCCGGTCCCCGACGATCGAGGCCGTCGCCTGCATACCGGTGAATCCCGCGGAGGCGCACGACATCGGCAACGGTTGACCGTTGTCGCCGATGACGAAGGCACTGTCACCGGCGGCGTAGACGTCAGGGTGCGAGACCGACCGCATCTGACGGTCGACCGTGATCTGGCCGTTGGGTTCCACCACGAGACCGCTGGCCGCGGCGATCGGATGCACGGCGAACCCGGCGGCCCACACCGTCGCATCGACGGCGAAAACAGTGCCGTCGGCGGCAACGGCGCCCGCCGCCTCGACACGCTCGACGGTGGTGTTCTCGTGGACCGTGATGCCGAGCCGGTCGAACGCATCGAGCAGATGGCGGCGGGCCTTGCTGCCCAGCCAACCGCCGAGCTCGCCGCGGGTGGCGAGGCCGACCTGAAGCTCTGGATGGGATTCGGCGATCTCGGTGGCGGCCTCGATCGCGGTCAGGTTGCCGCCGACTACCAGGACCTTCGCGTGCGCGCCCAGATCGTCCAGGCGTGCGCGCAGCCGCAGCGCGGCCGGGCGGGATGCCACGTGGAAAGCGTGCTCGCCGACACCGGCGACGTCATGGTCGTCGGCGGTACTGCCGAGCGTGTAGAGCAGCGTGTCGTATTCGAGCCGGTCGATGTCCGTGCCGTCGGCAACGGTGACAGTCCGGTGCTCGACGTCGACGCCGGTCACCCGCGCTACGCGAAGCCGGATGCCGGTGCCGGCGAAGACCTGCGCCAGCGGCAGCCGGCGCAGGTCTTGTCCGGCCGCGAGTTGGTGATTGCGCAGCCGCTGGGCGAAATCGGGTTCGGCGTTGACGACGGTGATCTCGAAATCGCCGGAATGGAGTCGGCGGGCCAGTGCTCCGGCGGAAAAGGCTCCGGCGTATCCGGCCCCGAGGACGACGATGCGGTGCTTCATGATTCGCTCCTGTCTGCTTCGCGTGCACCCTGAACGCGACAGCACGCGATTTCCTGACAGGATCGATCAGTGACCTGGGTCACTGTCAATGGGTGACCCTTGTGCGGCGCGTACGGGGAAGGCCCGCGTTCGGTCGGTGCGACGTTGTCAGCGGTCCGCGGTGGTGGTGGTGAGGAATTCGGTGATGGCGGTGGCGACGGCCGTGGGTTGGTCGAGCATGGACAGGACGTAGGCGTCGTCTATTTCGACGAGACGGGAGTGGGGGATCAGGGCGGCCAGGCGGGCGCCGTGGGAGCGGGGCATGACTTTGCCCGCGGAAGACCAGAGGATGAGGGTTTCGCCGGGGAAGTGTTGGAGGGCTTCGGTGTTGGTGATGAGTTCGCGTTTGTCGAAGCCGGAGCGGGTGTAGGCGAGCAGGTCGGCGCGGATGCGGGGGTCGCGCAGGCCGGGTTCGGTCCAGGCGTGGACGAGGGTGTCGGGGAGGGGGTATTTGGCCATCCAGCCGAACATCAGCGGGCTGCGGCGTAGCCAGCCGATGCGCATCTGGCGCAGGGCCAGGGCGACGCCGCCGGGCAGGGCTGAAGCGAGGGTGGCGGTTTTGCCCGGAAGGCCGGGCGGGAAGTTGTCGAAGGCTTCGCTGGGGAAGATGATCAGTCGGCCGACGCGGTCGTCGAGGCCGTAGGCGGTGAGGAACAGGGCACCACCCCAGTCGGAGTGCACGAGGGTGACCTCGTGCAGGTCCAGCGCGGTGAGGAAGTCGGCGACCAGTTGGTTGAGGCCGCGCACACTCAGGTCGGTGCCCGGCCGCAGCGGTTCGGGATGGGCGCCCAGGGGCAGGTCGGGTAGGACATAGCGGAAGCCGGTGGGTAGGTGGTCGATGACCGAATCCCAGACGGTGTGGTTCATCAGCAGCCCATGGAGCAGGACCACCGGGGGTCCGTCACCGTGTTCGCGGTAGTGGATCCGGCCCGCATCGAGTTCGACGGTCGGCATGACATCCTCCCTTGCGCTCCACGGCTAGAGCATTCACTCTAGTGCGTTTGCTCTAGTCTGGTGGGGTGAGCGAGCAGATGTCAACGAGTACCCGCGAGCGCCTGGTGAGCGCGGTCGCGGAACTGATGCGCGTGCACGGGTACAGCGCGATCACCGTCAAACAGATCACCGCCGCCGCCGATGCGCCGATGGGGTCGCTCTACCACCACTTTCCGCAGGGCAAAGTGCAGATCGCGGCCGAGGCGCTGCGCAGCACCGGCGCGGTCTACATCCAGCTGCTGCCACTGCTGATGGACCCACACAAGGACCTGCGGGTGGCCGTGCCCGCCGCGTTCGACGACGCCGCGCGCACGCTCGAGGAGTCCGGGTGGATGAACATGTGTCCGGTCGGCACGGTCGCGGGGGAGATCGCCGACAGCGAACCGGCCTTGCGCGAGGTCGCCGCCGAGGTGATGCGGGACTGGATCGACCAGGGCACAACATATTTCGCCGACCGCGGAGTCGCGGAATCCGCAGCGCGCGAGCTGATCGTGGCCATGCTGGCCGCCCTGGAAGGAGCGTTCATTCTGGGCCGCACCCTGCGCTCGGCCGAACCGTTGCGTGCGGCCGGTCGAGCGATAGCGGCGCGGGTGGATCTCGTGCTCACCGAGCGCGAGGGCTCTGCCATCGATCGTTGAGCACCGCCAGACGCCACAGTGGCCGTGTCACGGGCCCTGTGACACGGCTGTGGTTGCGCGAGTAGATATTTCATCACGCAGCGGCGAGCGCTCCGGTGATCTTGCGGGTCATCTCGACCATCGTCGGGTTCGGCTGAGTCTGATAGAGCTGGGCGGTGTCGATGGCGACCACGATGGTGTTGCGGAAGTTCTCGGCCTCGACCGGGTCGTGCTTGCCGAGCAGGGTCATCGCCGCGGTGAGGGCGGGCAGCACCTGATCGGCGAGTTCGGCGACCGACGAGCCGCTCAGTGCGATACGTCCGGACTTCGCGGCCAGGATATGTCCGACCAGACCGGTCGCTGACGACAGCGCGATACTGCCGGTCGTGGCGATCTTGTGCGGCTTGCTGGTCGCACCGCCCGCAGCGGCGAGGAGGGAGACCGCACCGTACGCGGCGGTCCGCAGGGTGGCTTTTTCCTGGGTGGTGAGGGTGGCAGACATGGTGGTGTGCTCCTGGGGTTCTGTTGGGAGGGAAGGGGATCAGTGCTGGGTCAGTGGGTCGTCGCGGTGCCGGCGATGGTCTCGATCTCGCGGACGGCGTCGGCGATGGCACGGAAGTCCTTGCGCAGGATCGCACCGTGGTTGCTGGCGACCTTGGCGCTGACGCGGATGTTCGGGTTGCGGACCAGTACGTCGTCGAGGCCGGCGCGGATCTTCTCCTGCTCGTCGCCGCGGCTGCCGAACGAGGTGCCCGACGCGACCACGTACCGCACCGGGGCGGTGATGGCATCGAGCACCGGTCCGAGTGCGCTGACGCTGGAGAGCTTGCCGAGTTCGATATTGCTGTCGGCCTGCTGCTGCGCGGTCAAACGGGGTGCCAGGCCAGTCGGGCGAGCCAGCGGCAGCACCCAGCTCAAACGCTTGAACAGCTTGCGAATTCGCAGCTCCATGGCCTCGTCGAGCCAGTCGTAGGGGAACGCGCCGTCGACGAGGACGGCGCCGAGGGCGCCGTCGGGGTTGCGGCTGGTCCAGTGCGCACCGAGGTAGGCGCCGTAGGACCAGCCGACCAGGATCGGCTTTTCGGTGATCCCCCTGGCCGCGAGGATGGCGTCGATGTCGCGCACGCAGGTGTCGAAGGAGTAGTCGGCCGACTTCTTCGACTTGCCGCGGGCCCGCTCGTCGAAGGTGATGTGGCGGTAGCCGGGGCCGAGCTCGGCGATGACCTTGCGCCAGTAGCCCTGGGTGGCGAACTGGCCGTTGAGGTAGACCACCGGGGTGCCGGTGCCGCCGGTATCGGTGACGGCCAGTTCGGTGTCATCGATCGACACCATGCCGGTCCAGGCGGTGGCGGTCGGGCTGGTGGGGTTCGGGGAAGTCATTGTCATGTCCTTGCGTTGCGATGTTCGGGCTTTACTGAATGATTAAGACCATAAATTGCGTTCACTAGTCTGTCAACATCAAACATCACCGAAAAGCCATGTGAAAGCGCATAGATTCAGAACTATTGCAATGAACATGACAGTGAATGCAACGAATGATCACGTTGCACTTTGCAATGAGATGAGGGTGAATGCATACTTGGTGCGGTACGGGTGACGAGCCGAGTACCTGCCGACAGAGAGGTGACCAGTAGCGATGCCAGGAGGCAGACTCACCGACGTGGACCGCAGGCACATTGCCGCGGGCCTGGCCGACGGACTCGGATACGCCGAAATCGGGCGGCAGCTGGGTCGGCCCGCCTCGACCGTCATGCGCGAGGTCACCCGCAACGGCGGACCCGACGACTACCGACCCGAACGCGCACAAGAAGCCACCGAGCAGCGCGCGCGCCGGCACAAACAGGCCAAGTCCCCGGCGCCGCCGATCCCGGACAGCGCGCACGGGCGTGACCCCGAAGCGGTAGCGGAGTTCACCGAGTCGTTCACTGCCCTGCTCATCGAGCAGGGTCTGCCGAGGATGGAAGCCAGAGTGCTCGCCTGCCTGCAGATCACCGACTCGGGGGCACTCACCGCCGCCGAACTGGTCGAACGGCTGCGCGTGAGCCCCGCCTCCATCTCGAACGCGGTGGCCTTCCTCGAACAGCAGGGAATGCTGCGCCGCGAACTGGTCCCCGGCGCCCGGCGCGAGCGCTACGTCATCGACGACGACATCTGGCTACGCAACCTCGTGGCCTCCGTGCAGATGCAGAACGCCCTGGCCGCGATCACCCGGCGCGGAGTCGAGATCCTCGGCCCCGGCACTCCCGCGGGCGCGCGTTTCGAACAATCGGCCGAATTCGTCGTCATCGTGGGCGCGGCGCTGCGGCAGGCGATGGAACAGTGGCGAGAGCGATTGGCCGAGCGCAGCGCCGCACGCGAGTAGCGAATCGCGCCGCCACCCACGTGCGATGCCGCGGTGCGTCCGTCCGCACGAAACGACCTCTACGACAGGTGAATACGCCGTCTAACGATCACGGTGGAGGACCACGCGGGCGACCAGTGCTCGGTGATCGGCGCCGGGCAGTGCCACGGTTTCGACGGTTGTGGCGTGCGCGTCGGCGAGAAGGAAGTGGTCGATACCGACTAACGGGGGTACGCGTTTGTCGGTGGGGTAGGTGACCAGATGGCCTGCGCCTGCTTGTGCGGCGGCATCGGCGAAACGGCCCGATGCCATGGTGCGGAAGCGTGCGTGATCGTAGGTGGCGTTGAAGTCGCCGCCGACGATCGCCGGGCGGTCGGTGGGGGCCCGGCGCAGGATCTCGTGCAGGCGGGAGAGCTCGTCTGCCCAGACGCCGGTGTCGTAGACGGGCGGGACAGGGTGGAAGGCGTAGATCGCGACCGGGCCGAGATCGGGGATGGTCGCGGTGGCCGAGATCTGGTTGAGGACGTACCCGTCGTATTCGACGGTGTCGGACAACGGGAACCGGCTCCAGATACCGGTGCCGCTGGCCGTCTGGCCGGGAGCGAGGTAGCGGTGGGGCAGGAGCTGGTCGAGGCCTGCGCGAGACAGAGTCTCGACGGCCGGGCGGGTGAGCTCGTTGACGGTGAGAATCGCGATGTCACGGGTACGCACCTGGTCGACGAGCGCGCCCGGATCGGCACCGTCGAAGAGCAGATTGGCCTGCATCGCCATGATCGGATGTCCGTCACCGCCGGTCTGCGCGACATACAGCGGCGCCTGGGTCGCGATACCCGCGCCTGCCACGACCACGGCAACCCCGGTCGCGATCCACTGCCTGGTCACCGCGAAACCGACGACGCCGATCACCGCACCGCCCATCAGATACGGCGCTCCCGAAGCCGCCAGGACCAGCGGTTCCAGCGGCCACCGGTTGACATGCAGTCCGATCCCCGCGGCCGCGACCAGCGTCGCCGCCACTGACAACAGACGGACACCGCCCCGAACTACCTGCGCTCTCACTTCGTCAGCAAAGCACGCGTCGGGAATGGATGCGAATGCGTGCCCGTGTTCGGATCCGGGGAGTTCTGCTCACACCGAGTCTGTGGCACCGAGCAGCGGCGCAAGGGTCCAGAGCATCGGAGGTGGCGCGTCGGGTGCGCGAATGGTGGTAGGAAAGGGGGCGTGTCGGCATCTGGCGAGAATTCTGGTTCGAACGGGCGGTCCCGTGCGGAGGACGAGGTGGTGGAGCTGGTCAGCAAGCTGATCCAGTTCGACACCTCCAATACCGGCGAGCTGGCCACCACCAAGGGCGAGCGGCAGTGCGCCGAGTGGGTGGCACAGCAACTGCACGAGGTCGGCTACGAGACCGAATACGTCGAGTCGGGTGCGCCGGGGCGCGGGAATGTGTTCGCGCGGTTGCCGGGCGCCGATTCGAGTCGCGGCGCGCTGATGATCCACGGGCACCTCGACGTAGTGCCCGCCGAGGCCGCCGACTGGAGCGTGCACCCGTTCTCGGGTGCGGTGCGCGACGGCTACGTGTGGGGGCGCGGCGCGATCGACATGAAGGACATGGTCGGGATGACCCTGGCCCTGGCCCGCCAGTTCAAAGCCGAAGGCACAGTGCCGCCGCGGGATCTGGTGTTCGCGTTCCTCGCTGACGAGGAGAACGGCGGCAAATGGGGCTCGCAGTGGCTGGTGGACAACCGGCCCGACCTGTTCGACGGTGTCACCGAGGCGGTCGGTGAGGTCGGCGGGTTCTCGCTGACCGTGCCGCGGCCCGACGGCACCGAGCGCAGGCTCTACCTGGTGGAGACCGCCGAGAAGGGCCTGGGCTGGATGCGGTTGCGTGCCAAGGCCCGCGCCGGGCACGGGTCGTTCCTGCACGAGGACAACGCGGTCACCATTCTCGCCGAAGCCGTCGCGCGTCTGGGCCGCCACACCTTCCCGGTGGTGCTCTCGGATTCGGTGGCCGAATTCCTCGCCGCGGTCAGCGAGGAGAGCGGGTTGGCCTTCGACCCGCACGGACCCGATATCGAAGGACAGCTGGCCAAGCTGGGCACCATCTCGCGCATCATCGGCGCCACCCTGCGCGATACCGCGAATCCGACCATGCTGCACGCCGGATACAAAGCCAACGTCATCCCGCAGACCGCGGAAGCCGTGGTCGACTGCCGGGTCGTGCCGGGGCGGCAGGCGGCGTTCGAACGCGAGGTCGACGAGCTGATCGGACCCGATGTGGAGCGGGAATGGATCACCAAACTCGACTCCTATGAGACCACTTTCGACGGACACCTCGTCGACGCCATGAACGACGCGGTCCTGGCCAATGACGCACAGGGGCGCACCGTGCCCTACATGCTCTCCGGCGGCACCGATGCGAAAGCGTTCGCGCGCTTGGGGATTCGCTGCTTCGGTTTCGCGCCGTTGCAGCTGCCGCCGGAGCTGGACTTCACCGCCCTGTTCCACGGGGTGGACGAACGGGTACCGGTGCAGTCACTGGAATTCGGAACCCGGGTGCTGGAACACTTCCTTCTGCACAGCTGACCGGTTCTCGGCCGCCTCGATCTGGACTGACCAGAGGGTGCGACGAAGGAGTGCCCGGCGGGAGGGAAGATCGAGGGAACAGGCCGAGAACCCGCGGCGCCAGCCGCCAACAACACCGAAAGGTCCTCATGAGTTACAACCCGTATGGCGCGCTGCCACAGGTGCCGTCGTTCACCGTCACCTCCGCCGATATCACCGACGGTCAGCCGTTGGCCAACGATCAGGTATCGGGGGTGTTCGGGTCGGGCGGCAAGGACATCTCACCGCAGCTGAGCTGGTCCGGATTCCCGGAAGAGACACAGAGTTTCGCGGTGACGGTGTTCGATCCGGACGCGCCGACCGCCTCCGGGTTCTGGCACTGGGCCGTCGCCAACATTCCCGCCTCGGTGACCTCGCTCGACGTCGGCGCGGGCAGCGAGGGTGGCAGCTTGCGCGCCGGTGCGGTGACCCTGCGCAACGACGGTGGATTCCCCGGCTTCGTCGGTGCGTCCCCGCCGAAAGGCCATGGCCCACACCGGTATTTCGTGGTCGTGCACGCGGTCGACATCGGTGAACTCGAGATCGGACCGGACGCGACGCCCGCCTACCTCGGGTTCAATCTGTTCTTCCACACCCTGGCCAGGGCCACCCTGATCGGCACCTACGAACAGCACTGAGACGCACAACAGCGGTGGCCCTGAGACTTCCAGGGCCACCGCTGTTCTCGCAATCACTTCACGTTGATGACATGCCCCGGTGGTGTCGCGGCATAGAGCTCGGTGATGGTCTCGGCGTACTTCTTCGAGATCGGGGTCCGCTTGAGCGACATCTTCGGGGTCAGCTCGTCACCGCCGGGCTCCCACAGGTTGTCCACGATCACGAAACGCTTGATCTGTTCCACCCGGGAGAGCTTGCGGTTGCCCGCGAGGATCGCTTCCTTGACCTCGTCGACGATCTCCTGACGCCGGGCCAGCTCCGCGTGGGTGGCATCGGTGGCGCCGAAGTCCTTGGCGCGCAGCGCCGCCACGTCGGGATCGAGCATGATCAGGGCGGTGATGTAGGCGCGGGCCTCGCCGATCGCGACGGCCTGGCCGATCATCGACGAGGCGGCCTTCATGGCGTTCTCGATATTGGAGGGGGCGATGTTCTTGCCCGCTTCGCTGATGATCAGTTCCTTCTTGCGGTCCACGATGCGCAGATAGCCGTCGGCATCGAGGGTCCCGATATCGCCGGTGTGCAGCCAGCCGTCGTCGTCGATCGCCTCGGCGGTCTTGTCGGGCATATTGCGGTAGCCGGGGGTGATGATCGGGCCGCGCAGTAGCACTTCACCATCGGCGTCGAGGCGCAGTTCGCACCCGTCCATCACCCGACCGACCGAGCCGGGGCGTGGCTTGTCGAGCTCGGTGTAGGTGCCGACGCCCGCGGTCTCCGACATCCCCCACACCTCTGTGACGGCGAAGCCGAGGCCGAGGAAGTACTCGAGGGTCTCCGGCGGTACCGGCGCGGCACCGGAGGCAGCGCACTTCAACTCCGCGAACCCGAGCGCCTCACGCAGCTTGGACAGCACGAGGGTATCCGCGATCTTGTGCTGCACGCCGAGCAGCAGCGAGCTCTCACCGGTCAGGTTCGCCTTGGCCTGCGCGACGCCGACACCGATCGCCCAGTTGGCCAGGACCTTCTTGACCGGGCTCGGCTCGACCGCGAGCTTGTTCTCGATACCGGTCTTGATCTTCTGCCACACCCGCGGCACACCGAAGAACACCGTCGGGCGGGCATCGGGCAGGGCGGCGGCGATCTCGCGCGGGTCGGTGACGGTGGTGATCTGGATGCCGGTGAGCAGGCTCATCGCGTGCGCGGAGATGCGGTCGGCGACGTGCGCGGCGGGCAGATACGACACGGCGCGGTCGTCGAAACCGACCGGCAGCGGACCCGAGACCAGGCCGACGACCTGGGCGATCACATTGCTCTGGGTGAGTTCGACGCCCTTGGACGGGCCGGTGGTGCCGGAGGTGTAGATCAAGGTGGCCAGGTCGCCGGGCTGGACCGCCTGCCAGGCCGCATCGAAATCGAAGTCCGGTTCGGGGTCGGATTCGAGCTGGGCCAAGGTAACGGTGCCTTCGGCGGTGCCGTCGACGATGATCGTGTGCTCCACAACGGCACCCGAGGCACGGATCGTGTCGAGGAACGCCTGTTCGGTGATGACCACCTTGTTGCCCGCGTTGGCGAACACGTGCGCGATCTGTTCGGTGGAGCTGGTGTTGTAGACCGAGAACGGGATGGCGCCCAGGTGCAGGGCGGCGGTGTCGATCAGGTTGAACTCGGGCCGGTTGGTGAGCATGATGCCGACCGCGTCGCCGTGGCGCACCCCTAGTTTCGCCAGCCCAGCGGCCAGCGCACGCACCCGCTTCGCATACTCGGCCCAGGTGATCTCCTGGGTGCCACCGACCGTGCGCAAGGCGATCTGGTCGGGCCGCAACGCGGCGGTTTGCTGGAAGGCGGCGGGCACGGTGTGCACCGTGACCCCGGAAGCGTGCGCGAAACCGATGTCTGTCATATCCCTGTTCCCATAGGCCGAGCTGGATACCGAGCCAATGCGAGTGAAGCTGTCTCGTTATCTCGAGGCAGAGGCGTCGGCAGTGGCGTGGCTCACTTATCGTAACCGGACATACGGGATTGTGAGGGGGGTTACCAGCGACGTCGGATGCGCATTCGGTGCCACCACCGTGGCAGGTCGCCGTCCGCCTGCGGGTTCGCGACCTCGGCCGTTGCGGTGGGCAGTGGTGCCCAGGGCGCGTAATCGCGCGGGATCATGTGCTTGCGCCGGCGCACCTTGGCGTCGAGGTAGCGGCGGCCGCGCTCGGTGCGCAGCTGGATTGCCAGCGGGATGACCTCGACCGCGATTCCCGCGTCGGTCAGCGCGCGCACCTTCTCCGGGTTGTTGGTGAGCAGACGCACCTGCGTCATGCCGAGGTCGCGCAATGTTTTCGCGACCAGCTCGTAGCGACGGGTGTCAGGGTCCAAGCCAAGCCACTCATAGCTGTCGAAGGTGTCGATATCGAGCTGCTCGCTGGTCCGGTAGCCGATGGCCTTCCAGATCAAACCCGCGCCGCGACCCTCCTGCTCGAGGTAGACCAGCACGCCGGCGCCTTCGTCCTGGATCAGGTTCATAGACATCGCCAACTCGGGGCCGCAATCGCAGTCGTCGGATCCGAGAGCGTCGCCGTAGAGGCAGCGCGAATGCACGCGCACGAGGGGTTTGTCGCCGAGGTCGCCGAAGGCCAGGACGTAGCCGCCATCGGTCGGACTGTCGATGGTGTGTACCTGCACCTGCATCTGGGTGCCGTTGCGGCTGAATTGATGCACCGGTCGCAGATCGTCAGCGCCGCGTCCGGGTGCCGTTTCCGGCGTTGCACGGACGGGATCGGTGATCGTCAAGCGCTCCTCCGAGGGCTGTTCCGGCATCGGGAAACCCGCTGCGTGGACGGCGTGTGCATAGCAACGGCGCGACTCTACTCGCGGTGTGTCGTACGACACGTCAACTGGGGGTCACATCGGGGTTACGTGTGCCGTCGGTGCAGGTTCACCTGTCGGTCCACTTCGCTCACGTCGGGGAAGACGGTCGAGACCGCGGCGAGCTTCTGGGTGGGTTGCATCGCCCCTGTGCACCACTCGAAATCGGCGGCGGTGAGAGCGTCTTCGGATTTCACCACTCGATAGGCGAGCGCTGCGGCGAACGCGGCGGCCGCGCCCATGGCGGCCTTGAGGATCGGCGGGAAATGGTCGACAACGATGTCGTCGTCATCGGAGTACACAGTGCACGCGAAGCCGTCGACGGCGCACACCGTCGAGACACCGAGGCCGCGTAGGCGCCTTGCTGTATCGGCGAGGGAATCGGTGTCGACCTCGGGCAGCAGCGCGTCGAGTTCGGTGGTGCTGCCCACGAGATAGTCGACGACATCGAGGAACGTATAGAGCCCCTGCGGCGTGGCGAGACTCGGGGCGGCGCACAGGATCACCTGCGGGCGATCGGTGAGGCCCCGGATGAACGCGAG
Organism: Nocardia sp. NPDC058480; assembly: GCF_042720495.1. Taxonomy (NCBI): domain Bacteria; kingdom Bacillati; phylum Actinomycetota; class Actinomycetes; order Mycobacteriales; family Nocardiaceae; genus Nocardia; species Nocardia sp. NPDC058480. The sequence continues at coordinate 122,747 of NZ_JBHXMN010000004.1, forward strand.
GATCCCTTCGATGATCGCCGCGGGTTGTTCGAAGGTGAGTACGACGACGGCTGAATCCGCAAGCGCTGCGCGCACGGTCTGCTGATCGAGGTCCTCGGTCACCAGCTGCATGTGGGGGTCGCGACACCCGATCAATCGAACTTCGCCGCTCTGGGTCATGATCACCGCCGTCACCAATGTCGCGGCGGATGGCACCTCTTTGACCAGACTCTTGTCGACGCCGTGCTCGGTGAGCAGCTCAAGGATGCGTTGCCCGTTGTCGTCGGAGCCGATGGCGGCGAGCAAGCGGACATCGAGCCCGAGTCGTGCGGCGGCAACGGCCCTGTTCAGGCCCTTTCCTCCGGGAGGTCCGGCGAACGTGCCCTCGACCGGAGAATTCCTGGCCGGGAAGGTTGTGACCCGATAGAGGTGGTCGATCACGGCAGCGCCGATGACCGTGACGACTTCGCCGGGTGGCAGCGGTGCGGGTTGAGGTTCGAGGGGGCGGTACGTGGCCGCCGTCGGTTCGGCGATCAGCAGCCGTGCGAGTGCGGCCAGCGCTGCGTGCTCGGCGCTGGTACGTAGGCGCTTGACGGTCGGCGCGTCCGAGACCATGTCCACGCCGATCGCCGTGTGTAGTTCGGTCCAGTGTTGTGCCAGGTAGACGCGCCGGGCGCCGAGGTTGACCGTATAGAGCTGGTCGGGGTCGATTCCGGTGATCGACGGATCGCGCAGCAGACCGAGCGCGAGTGTCGCGTCGGCGATGAGCCGTTCGCTCGGGGGCAATTGCCGGGCTGCGTTTCGCAGGACCGGCAGCACCGCATCCTCGCGGGAAACACCCGTTCGCTGTGCGCGTCGCGCCACCACGGGCAGCTCGAGAACGGGAGCGGCACCGATTTCGGTGTGCCGCAGGCGATCCGCGCTGAGCCCGGAGAACTTGGCCAACCGCGCGAGGGTGCCTCGCAACACGTCCGTGCGTGGATCCTGCGGAACCGTCGGCAACGGGATCGACCTCCAGAAGTCGAGACAAATGTTGGTTTACCCACCGGCGCGTCGGGCAATTACCAAACTACAGGGGCAATTGACTGAAGCGAAGGGCAAATGCCACACTGGAATTGGCGAAACAGCGAGTTCACCAGGACATGGCGAGCTCGAGGTGCAGTCAGCGCCCACCGCTGATGCACGTGCCGAACGCGAGATGACGGGCGCGTTCCGCATCTGGAGGAACTGGGAGCGTGAGCTCCCCTTCTGGAATCGGAGAATCCGATGACCATTCACCTGACCCCGGACGACATGCGCAGCACCCGGAGCCCTGAATACGCCGTGCGCGTGGTCGCGGACTCGGAGACCTGGCAGCTGAGCTGGCTGCCCGAACGCGAACTCACCCGCGAACAGGCTTACGCGGGAATGCTTCTCGACGAGCTGATCAGCGATGCCGCTGCCACCCACGACCGCATGGCGCACGCCCAGATCAGCGCCTACGCCGATACCCTCGGGATCGTGTGGGAGCAGGCGATCATCCGCCTGTACAAGCGGATGATCGCGCGGTTCGACAACGGCGACCCCGAGGAGGCGGCCTATCGGGCGGTGCCGTCGGGCGGTCCGCGTACCGCGCCGCAGTTGTTCGGGCACGGCAACGCGCAGCGGCGCGTCTACTTCGGGTAGTTCAGACCGAGGGGGCGCGGTGTTCGGCGCCGACCGCGTCGGACAGGCAGGCGTAGCCACCCGCACGCAGATTGGCGGCGATGGCACGGTGGATGCGGGTGGTCCAGAAGGGGCCGCCGTAGATGAAGCCGGTGTAGCCCTGCAGCAGGGTGGCGCCGGCGAGGATGCGGGCCCAGGCCTGGTCGGGGGTTTCGATGCCGCCGACCGAGATCAGGACCACCTGGTCGCCGACGCGGGCGTAGAGGCGGCGCAGCACTTCCAGGGACCGTTCGGCCACGGGGGCGCCGGACAGGCCGCCCGCGCCCATGGCTTCGACCTCGGAGGCCGGGGTGTCGAGCCCGTCGCGGCGGATGGTGGTGTTGGTGGCCACGATGCCCGCCAGACCCAGCTCGACAGCGAGGTCGGCGACGGCGTCGATGTCATCGTCGGACAGGTCGGGGGCGATCTTCACCAGGACCGGCACCGAGACACTGTCGAGCACGGCCTGCAGGATCGGGCGCAGGGATTCGACGGCTTGCAGATCACGCAGGCCGGGGGTGTTGGGGGAGGACACGTTGACCACGACGAAGTCCGCGAGCGGGCCGAGTAATCGGGCGCTGGTCGCGTAATCACCTGCGGCGGCATCGGGTTCGGTGACCTTGGTCTTGCCGATGTTCGCGCCGATCGGGACGGTGGGGTGCGCGCGGTGTAGTTGGGCGGCCGCGGCGGCGGCGCCATGATTGTTGAACCCCATCCGGTTGATCAGGGCATGGTCGGCGGGCAGCCGGAACAGCCGCGGTGCGGGATTGCCGGGCTGGGCGTGGGCGGTGACGGTGCCGATCTCGGCGAAACCGAAACCGAGTGTGCCCCAGGCGTTCGCGCCGTCGGCGTTCTTGTCGAAACCGGCGGCCAGGCCGAGCGGTGCCGGGAAATCGACGCCGAAGGCAGTGGTGGCCAGGATCGGGTCTTCGACCACGGTGAGCTTGCGGGCCAGCCAGCGGGTCGGCGGGAACCAGGTGGCGAAACGCAGTGCGGCGAATACCAGGTGATGCACCCGCTCCGGCGGGATCAAGAACATCAGGCGTAACAGGAGGGCGTACATGGTCGGCTCACAATCCGGGTTCGGGCACAGGCAGGACGGCATTTTTGCGGCGGCGCAACAGCACCCGGCGGCTGCCGTCGGTGTAGGCGCGCACCCGGGACAACTCCCAGCCACCGAATTCGGCCTGGATGGCCAGCCGCATCGAGGCGGTGACCCGGTTGACCTCCGGTGGCAGCCGCAGAGGTACGTATTCGTAGTCGTCGTTGCTGGTTTCCCAGCTCGGCGGTATCGCCGAGCGCGAACTGCGAGGCCTGGTCATCACTGCCCTCTCTTCCGCTCGTCCGCGCCGATCCGCTGCAGGCCATCGCCCACGGCCGAAGCCACGAACAGGTCGCCGGTGCGTTCGTCGACAGCCATCGAGTCGGGCTGGCGCAGCGTCGCGAGCCTGGCCACCTCGACACCGATGCCGGTCGACAGGTCGTAGCCGACGACCTCGTTGCTCTGCGTGCTACTCACCCACACCAGCTCCGAACGCGGGTCGTAAGCGAGCGCGTAAGGCGACGATGATACCGGGAAACGCTGGCGCAGCACGAGCGGACCGGCCGAGTAGACCAGCAGTTCGCTACCCGCGGTGTCGGCCACGATGATGCGGCCGTGCGGGTCGGTGATGGCGTTGGTGGCGCCGTCACCCGCGCGCAGCATCAGGCCGAGCGCGTCCTTGCCCACGGCGACAACGGCGGTTTGCTTGCGATCGAGGACGGTGATGTTCTCGCCGGTCAGCGCGATCGCGTCGGCCGAGACGAGGCCGGTGATCGTGCGGGTGACCGCGCCGTCGGTGTCCAGTTCGCGCAGGGTGCCGTCGGCCGTACCGACGACGAGCGTGCCGTCGGTGCGGGTTTGCACGCTGTGCACGTCACCGTCGACGGGGATCTCGGTGAGCGCGCCGGTGGTCGCGTCGACCCGCAATACCCGGTTGGCGGCGGCGACGAGGACTTCGCCCGGCTTGCCTTGGGCCAGCGACACGCCGGCGGCAGGCAGGCTGACCGTGCGCGGGGTGGTCGGCGCGGCGGGGTCGATCAGCGCGAGTGCGGTACCGGCGGTGTCCAGGGCGGCGAGGCGGCCGGTCGAGCTCTCGGCGAGCAGGGCTTTCGCCGCGGCCGCCGGGAAAACCTGACCGGCCGGGTTCGCGGCAGCGGGCGAGACGGCCGCGGTGGCCGGGGGCCTGGTCGGGACATCGGGACCGCCGTCTTCACCGCTGCACCCGGTCAACACCACCAAAACCGCCGCGCTGACCAACGCAGAGGCGACCGAGCCACGAGGGCGCATGCACCGAACTCCTTCAATCCGCACGAGGTGACTCCCTTGATCACCATCTGACCATGATGACTCACCAGTAGCTTCGACCGGGTGCTCGCGTCGGAGGTGTCGGTGACCCGCGTTACTGTTGACACGTCGACACATTGATTGCCACACACCGGCAGGAGATCCCCACGATGACCGACCGGACACCAGCGGGTTTCGGCATCGATGACATTTCCGTCGGACCGTTCGCGCACGGTTTCGGCACCACCGACGACGGCCACCCCTTCGCCTTCCGCACCCACCGCGCCACCCTGACCGTGCAGATCTACCGCGCCGACCTGGGCGATGCGGTACCGGGATCCGACGACGTGGTGGCCCAGGCGCAGGCGCAGGTCACCGACATCGACCTCGGTGACGAACGCAGCGTCAGCGCGTTCGTGCGCGATCTGCTTCCCGACGCCAACCCCGTCGCCGCGGTCGCGACCGGTGACATCTCCACAGTTCGCGCCATCCTGGGACGGATCAGTGCCGTCATTGATGGTATGTAGATGGTGATGTCTTCCACACTTTTCGCCAGGGCCGCTGCGGCCACCGCCTGCCTCACGGCCCTCGTCGCCCTCGCCGCGTGCGCGGGAACCGCCGACGAGGCCTCGGTCGACGCCGCACGGTCTTCGGCCAACGCCTCCCTCGCTTCCTCCGTCGCGATCTCGGCCAGCAAGGCCAATGTGCCGCTGCCGACCGCCCAACAACTCGACGCGCAGATCAAACGCGCGCTCGACCCGAGCCTGCCCGATGTCGAACGCACCGAGCTGATCGAAGACGGCGCGGCGTTCTCCGACGCCATCCCCGACATGTACAAGGCGCTGCGCGACAACCCCCACGCGGTGTACGGCGTCGTCGACCCGGTGTTCGACAACCGTGACGGCACGCTCACCGCGACCATGCGCCTGGACAAGGACGGTTCGGGCGCCAATGTGCGTACCACCATCGTGCATTTCGTGCTGCTCGACGGGAAGTGGAAGATCTCGCGCACCGACCTGTGCGGCATCCTGCGCTCGGCCGACTATCGCACCGCCGCCTGCGGCTGAGATGCGCGAATCTCGATCCATGCGGTGGGGCAGGTTCGTCCACCGCCACCGATTCCTCGTGCTCGGCTTCTTCGTGCTGACCGTGCTGGTCTCGGGGTGGTTCGGTCGCGACTTGGCCGACCGCTACACCCAGGAGGGCTGGTTCGACGAGTCGAGCCAGTCGGTGGCGGCGTCCAAACTGGCCGACGAGACCTTCGGCCGCGACACCGACGGCGATCTGATCGTCATCTACACCGCCCCACCCGGCACCACCGTCGACGATCCCGCCGTGCGCGGACCGGTGACGGCGGCACTGGCCGACCTGCGCGAGCAGTACGGGGAGCGGATCCACAAGATCGACAGCTACTGGGACAGCCCGTTCTCGGCGAACGCCTCCGACCCGACCAAACAGCACGCGTTCGCCAGTATCGGGCTGGCAGGGGGCGGCGGGACCGCGACGGTCAACAATTATCTCGCGTTGAAACCGCACCTGGACGCCGGTGTGCCCGGCGGTGGACCCGGTGGGACCACGGTGCAGCTGGCGGGGCTGCAGCCGGTGGTCGAGGGCATCAATATCGGGATGCAGCACGACATCAAGCGCGCCGAGATCATCGCCTTGCCGATCGTGGCGATCCTGCTCTACTTCGTGTTCGGCGGGGTGATCGGCGCACTGCTGCCGGTGCTGATCGGTGGACTCACCATCCTCGGCACCTCCGGGATCTTGCGGGTGCTCACCGCCCAGATCGAGGTCAACGTGTTCGCCAGCGCGGTGATGACGCTGGTCGCGCTCGGGTTGGCGATCGACTACGGACTGTTCACGGTGACCCGGTTCCGGGAGGAACTGGCCGCCGGACGCTCCGTCGAGGACGCGACCGCACGCACCGTCGCCACGGCGGGGCGCACCGTGCTGTTCTCGGCGGGGATCATCGCCATGAGTCTGGGTGCGCTGTTCATCTTCCCGAACGGGGTGCTGCGCTCGGTGCCCTACGGCGGCATTTCCGCGGTGATGCTGGCGGCGCTGCTGTCGGTCACCGCACTGCCCGCCGCGTTGAGTATCGCCGGACACCGGATCGACTGGCTGGGCTGGAAACGCTTCTCGCGCAGCAAGACCGAAGCTCAGATCGATGCCGGGTTCTTCTCCCGGCTGGCGCAGTGGGCGATGCGACGGCCATGGGCGGTGGTCATCCCGATCGTGCTCGGTCTGCTGGCGTTGAGTATTCCGTTGCGCCACATCGAGTTCGGCGGCATCAGTGAGAAATACCTGGCCGCCGACAATCCGGCGCGGGTGGCCCAGGAAGACTTCGATCGCCTGTTTCCCGGATTCCGCACCGAACCGTTGAAGCTGATCGTGGTCGGTGCCTCGCCGGAGCAGTTGGGCGATATCCGGTTCGAGGCCAATCAGATTCCCGGGCTGACCGGGCGGTTCGAACCGGCGGCGCCGACCAAGGACAACGTCAATGTGCTCTCCGCCGGGCTCGGTGACAAACGCGACGCCGACCGGGTGATCGATGCGCTGCGTGCGCTGCCCGCGCCACCGGGCGTGCAGGTGATGGTCGCCGGTATCCCCGCGCTCGAACGCGACAGCATCAACGGCTTGATCGACGGGCTGCCGCTGCTGTTAGCGATCCTGATCGCGGCGGCGCTGGCCTTGATGATCGTGGCGTTCCGGTCGGTGATCCTGGCGCTGAAGGCCGTCGCGATGAGTGCGCTCAGTTTGGTCTCGACCCTGGGCGTGCTGACCTGGATCTTCGTGGAAGGACACGGGTCGCAGGCATTCCAGTTCACGCCCGGGCCATTGATGTTCGCGGTGGTGGCGTTGATCGTGACGGTGATCTTCGGGTTGTCCACCGACTACGAGGTGTTCCTGCTGTCCCGGATCGCCGAGAAACGCGCCGCGGGTGCCGATGCCGCCGAGTCCATCCGCTACGGCGTGGCCCACACCGGCGGGGTGATCACCTCGGCGGCCGCGATTCTGATCGTGGTAACCGGGGCGTTCGGGTTCTCGGATCTGGTGCTGATGAAATACATCGCCTACGGGATGATCGTGGCGCTGGTCATCGATGCCACGATCATCCGGATGGTGCTCACCCCGGCGCTGCTGAAGATCATCTGGAAATAGCCGCCTCAGAACTGCGGAAGTAGGCCGGCTTTCACCGGGGAGGATGTCATGTGCCGATGATGCCGAACGGGTTGCCGTCGGTGTCTTCCAGGACGCAGATGCGGGTGCCGGGGCTGACTTCGCGAGGGGCGGTGCGTTCGGTGGCGCCCGCGGATATGGCCGCGTCTCGGGCTTTGTCGACATCGTCTACTCCGGCGTAGGCGACAGGTCCTGCCGCGACGTCGCCACTGGGGTCGAGTCCGATCTGGACATCGCCCACCGCCCAGCCGACGTAGTAGGGCTCGTCGGTGTGCGGAGTCCCGTACAGGGTGGTGTAGACAGCTTTTGTCGCCGCAAGATCGGATACAGGGATGACGACGCTGGCGATGGTGGGGCTCATCGGATCTCCTCTGCGATGGGAGCGAGCCACGTTCGCGGGCGACGACTAGACCGATCGTCGCCGGCGCTGATGACCGCGATGGACGAATGACCTCAGCGCCCAGCCTACTCAGACTCGCTCGGCCCTCCGCCGCCGTCGAATCCGCGTGTCGAGGAGCGATTTCTCAGCGGCGGCCGCGTTCGACCAGGACGCCCTGAGTTCTTCATAAACCGGTGGTGCGTCAGTTGCGGCCGCGTTCGGGCAAGACGAGTTGGGCGCCGGTGGTCGGGTGATCGAAGACATCGACGGGGTGGTGGTAGACGGTGGTGAGCAGTTCGCGGGTGAGGATCTCACGGGGAAGACCGTCGGCGGCGACGCGGCCCGCGTCCAGGACGGTGACGCGGTCGGCGTAGGCGGCGGCCACCCCGAGATCATGGACGACGACGACCACGGCGGCACCCTCGGCGGCGCTGGTCGCGGCCAAGCGCAGGACGGCTTCCTGGTGGCCGAGGTCGAGTGCGGCGGTCGGTTCGTCGAGCAGCAGGGTGGCGGTGTCTTGGGCCAGGACGCGAGCCAGAGCGACGCGGGCGCGCTCGCCGCCGGACAACGACGGGAAGATGCGGGTGGCGAGGTGGGTGACGTCGGTGGCGGCCAGTGCCGCGGTGACGAGCGCGTCGTCGTTGGCGGCGGCCGCCGTGTGCAGCCACGGGGCCCGGCCCATGGCGACGACCTCGCGGGCGGTGAACGGGAAGCCGACGGCGTGGGATTGGGGCAGGACCGCGCGGCGGCGGGCCATGTCGGCGGGGGTCCAGTGCGAGAGTGCGTGGCCTTCGAGCTTGACAGTGCCGGTGCTCGGCTCCAGTTCGCCGGCGAGGGCGGCGAGCAGGCTGGACTTGCCCGCACCGTTCGGACCGACGAGCGCGACGATTTCGCCTGCCGCGACCTGAAAGTCGACGTCTTCGAGGACGGTACGGGTGCCGCGCCGCACGGTGAGCCCGGTGGCGCGCAGGGTGACGGTGCCGAGTTCGGGGCGTGCGGGCACATCGGGGGTTCGGGCGAACAGCGAACGCCAGGAGGCCCGGCGTCCGAGGTCGGCGTCGGCGGCGTGGGTGTCGGTCATCGCGAGCCTCCGGTCCCGGCGCCGCATCGGCGGGTGGTGTCGGTCATCCCCATCCTCCTGCGCGGGCACGGGTTCGGCGCAGCAGCCAGAAGAAGAACGGGCCGCCGATCAGGGAGGTGAGCATGCCCAGTGGCAGGTCGGCATTGTGGACCAGCGTGCGGGCCACGACATCGGCGCCGAGCAGCACCACCGCGCCCACGATCGCACTGAGCGGAACGAGCACGCGATGGCCGGGCCCGACCATCATGCGCACCAGGTGCGGCACGATCAGGCCGACGAACAGAATGATGCCGCTGAATGCCACACCCGCCGCCGTGAGCACGGCGACCACCACGATCACCTGCCTGCGCAGCCGTTCCACATCCACCCCGAGGTGGCGGGCCGCGGAGTCGCCGAGTGCGAGCAGGTCCAGGCGCGGCGCGATCACAATCGCGGCCAGGATGCCGACCGCGGCCAGCGCCGCCACGATCGCCACCGATGGCCAGGTGGCGCCGTTGAGGCTGCCGAGCTGCCAGAACACGATCTGATCCCGGGCGGCGGGGCTGGCGACGAACAACAGCAACGCGATCAAGCCGCCGGCGAAGGCGTTGATCGCGACACCGGTGAGGATCAGCGTCACCACTTCGGTGCGCCCACCCGACCTCGACAGCACATAGACCAGCGCGGTGGTGATCAATCCCGCGACGAACGCCGCGGCCGCCACCGACCAGGCGGCGACGAACGCGCCACCGACCACGATGACGGTGCCCGCTCCGACCGCGGCACCCGCGGACACCCCGATAACGCCGGGTTCGGCGAGCGGATTGGCGAACACGCCCTGCAACAGCGCACCCGCTGTCGCGAGTGAAGCCCCGACCAGGACGGCGAGGGCCACTCGTGGGAACCGCACCTCCCACAGCGTCACCTCACCGGCCGGATGCGCGAGCATGGGGCCGATGTCGAGGCCGATCCGGTGCGCCACACTGCCCAGCACCTCGGCAGCGGTCGTCGGTACCTGTCCGAGCACCGCCGATACCACGGCCAGCAGGACGAGAGCGAGCAGTGCGACAGCGAACACGACCGTCACGCGGGTGCCTCGATGGCGTGTCGGGGGCAGGTGATCAGGGGTCGCGTCGGTTATCCGCGGGGCGTTCGTGGACTTCGTCAGGTCGGGCGCATCGTTCATACGGTGACCGTCCGGCACGCTCGCGCAGGACTCACCGAAGCCGACCTCTGACCGCCTGGTCCGGTCCGCCTGCTCGGCCGCGAACCCAGTGTCGCCGCAGATGACCGGCGTGCCGGCGCCGAACGCAGACCGCTCATGCCGGTGTGCCGTAGACGGCGTCGGACAGGGCAGAGACCACGCGGCCGGTGTTGGGGCCGAAGCTGAGGACCACCGCGTCGGACATGTCGACCACGCGTCGGTTGCGGCCCGCCGGGGTCTGGGCGATGCCGGGCACCTTCTCCAGTCCGTCGACGCCGCCTACCGATTTCAGTCCGTCCGACATCACCAGCAGTACATCGGGGGAGGCGGCGATCATCGCCTCGCTGGTGATGGCGACGAAGGGCTCGTTCACTCCGGCGGCGGTGCCCGCGTCGACGCCACCGATCGCGGTGATCAGCGAATCGGCACCCGAACCGCGGCCCGCGATCATGGTGATCGCGGCGCTGCGCAGGTACAAGAAGGCGATCTTGGGCTGCGGATCCTGCTTCGGGACGCGGGCTGTCGCGGTGGCGATCTCGTCGTGGGTGCGCGCGCCGAGCTGCTTGCCCGCCTCGGGAACGCCGAGCGCGGTGGCCACTGCCTCGATCTGCGGGACGACACCGTCCATGCTCCGATCGGGGTCGAAGTAGACGACGGTCACCCCGGCTGCTCGCAGCTGCTCACGCACGGCGGGGGCGGCGCTGGTCGTATCGGTGAGGAACACCGACGGGCGCAGATTCAGGACCGCTTCGACGCTGAGACTGCCGTTGCCGCCCGCCACATTGGGCACGGCCGCGACGGCGGGGAACGAGGCGGAGGTACTGCGGCCGACGAGGTTCGCGCCGAGACCCAGTGCCCACACGGTTTGGGCGAGGGTGCCGTACCGGTCGACGGCGATGATTCGCGAGGTGTCGGCGATCGTCACGTCGGTGCCGTCGTGGGACTTCACCGTCACCGGCAACCGCGGCGTCGGTGCGGGCCCGATCGGTACCGGGTCCAGGTCGGCGAGTTGTGCCGTCACCGGCCCACCCGAATTGGCAGTCGATGCAGGATTGCTTCCGGTGCAAGCGACGGCGCCGGTCAGCACCGTCGCCGCGAGCATCGCCGTCAGCACACCACGCAGTTTCATATAGGTAAGGCTAGCCATCATTCGGAACGGGCGCTCACATCGTCCAGGGCCGCCGCGATCGCCCGCGGCAACTCGAGGGTTTCGGCGGCCAGCACGCCGGTGAGCTGACCGATATCGCGGGCACCGACGATCATGCTCGTGATGCCGGGCCGATCACGGATCCAGGCCAGCGCCACCGCCAGCGGCGAGGTACCGAGCCCGTCAGCGGCGGTGACCAGCGCATCGACCACTCTGGTCGCGCGATCGTCGTCGAGCCTGCGCCGGATCTCGGCCGCGGTCGCCTCATCGGCACCGCGCGAATCCGCCGGAACACCGTCGCGATACTTGCCGGTCAGGATCCCGCCGGCCAGCGGTGCCGACGCGATGATGCCGACCCCGTGGTGACGGGCGGCGGGAATCGCATCGTTCTCGGTGCCACGCGCGAGCAGCGAATACGGCGTCTGCGCGGCGGTGATCGGCGCGATCGCGGCCAGACTGGCCAGCTGCCATGCCGCCAACCCGCGCACACCCGCGTACCGGGTGCGGCCGGTCCGCACCGCGGTGTCCAGGGTGGCCGCGACCTCGTCGAGCGGCGTGTACGGATCCCAGGCGGCGATGCTCCAGATATCGAGATGGTCGGTGCCCAGTTCGAGCAGGGTCCGATCGAGTTGCTTGAGCAGCGTGCGCCGCGACGCGTCGACCACCGGGCCCGCCGCCGCGGGTGCGGGCACCGCGTCGCCGACCCCGTTGCCGGGCGCGCGCATCACCACACCCGCACTGCCGCTGAGCACCAATTCGTCACGCGAGACCAGGTCGCCGAGCAGATCCGCCAGGATCCGCTGCGCCGCACCCTCGCCGTAGACGGGGGAGAGGTCGACGAGCGTGCCACCGGCCTCGGTGAACGCCGCCAACTGCACCGATGCCTCGTCGGCATCGGTATGTGTTCCCCAGGTATGGGTCGCCAATCCGATTCGCGACACCCGAAGTCCGCTGCGTCCCACCGTTCGCTGTTCCATCACCGCGCCCGCGCATTCGTCACGGCGACAGCCTAATGGGCACACCACCGCTGCCCCATTCACCGACCCGCACCGGCATCGGCGGGATCCGCCTCGATGAGGTCCGCGGGCGGCGACCGGGCACGGCGACGGGTAGGGTCGCTGCGAGATCGTGGCCGTGCTGGTTGCGGCTAGTGCAAAAGCCCAGGAGGACGCGGTCTTTCGGGCGCGAGTCAGCAGGAGGACGTGGTGGGCGAGTCGATGACCTGGTTCCAGGCATTGGTACTCGGATTGGTGCAGGGACTCACCGAGTTCTTGCCGATCTCCTCCTCCGGACACCTTCGGATCGTCTCGGGCGTGTTCTTCGGCGACGACGCGGGTGCCTCCTTCACCGCTGTGACCCAACTCGGCACCGAGCTCGCGGTCCTGGTGTACTTCGCCAAGGACATCTGGCGCATCCTCGTCGCCTGGTTCACCACCCTCGGCATGCGCTGGCGGGAACGGTCGCAGCGCGAGGTCGCGGTCGGTGACCGGGTCACCACGAAACTGCCGGTGATGGACCGCAGCGCCCGCGAAGCGCACGAACGTGACACCCAGCGCGAACTCGACTACCGCGTCGGCTGGTACGTGATCATCGCCACGATCCCGATCGGTGTGTTGGGGTACCTGTTCAAGGACGAGATCCGCACCGGTGCCCGCAATCTGTGGCTGGTGTCGTTCATGCTGATCGCTTTCGCCCTCGTGATCGCCGCCGGTGAGTACTACGGCAAGAAGGAACGCTCCATCGAACAGCTCACCACCCGCGACGGCATCATCATGGGCCTGGCGCAGTGCCTCGCGCTGATCCCGGGCGTCTCTCGCTCCGGCGCCACCTCCACCGCGGGCCTGTTCCTCGGCTTGCAGCGTGAGGCGGCTGTGCGATTCTCCTTCCTGCTGGCGATCCCCGCCGTGACCGCGTCCGGACTGTTCAGCCTGCCTGATGCGTTCGAACCGGCCGGTGAGGGCCTCAATGCCAGTGGGCCGCAATTGCTGGTCGCTACCGTTCTGGCGTTCTTCGTCGGCTATGCCTCGGTGGCCTGGCTGCTGAAGTTCGTCGGCAATCATTCGCTGTACTGGTTCGTCGGGTATCGGATCATCGTCGGCCTCGCTGTGATGGGCCTGCTGGCCGCCGGCGTCGTCTCCGCCACCTGATCGGCGACCCCGACCCATGGTTAGGCTGGTCCCATGACGGTGATCCTGCTCCGGCACGGAGTGTCGACCTCCAACACCGCGCGCACCCTCGCGGGCCGCGCCCCCGGCGTAGAACTCACCGAACGCGGCACCGAACAGGCCGCCGCGGTGGCCGACCGGCTCGCGATGCTGCCGATCGAACACATCGCCAGCTCACCGCTGCTGCGCTGTCAGCGCACCGTGGCGCCGCTGGCCGAGAAGCTGGGCCTGGAACCCGACCACGACGAACGGCTCATCGAGGTCGACTACGGCGACTGGACCGGGCGCCCGATCGCCGAACTGGTCACCGAACCGCTGTGGCGGGTCGTGCAGGGTCACGCCTCGGGTGCGGTGTTCCCCGGCGGGGAAGGGCTGGCCCAGGTCCAGCAGCGGGCGGTCGCCGCGATCCGCGACATCGAACGCACACTGGCCGAGAAGGCGGGCCGGGATGTGCTGTGGGTGGCGTGCGCGCACGGCGACGTCATCAAATCGATTCTGGCCGACGCCCTCGGGCTGCATCTGGACAGCTTTCAGCGGATCGCGGTGGAACCGGCCTCGATCAGCGTTGTCCGCTACAGCCCACACGGGCCGTCGGTGTGGAAGTTCAACGACACCGGCGCCGATCTTTCCGCGCTGGCCGCCGCCGCACCGGCGACGCCGACGCCCGGTGGAGAGGTGCCTGCGGCCGCGAACGCGGATAATGGGAATGCGGGGCACCGCGATTCTCCTTAGAGGAGTGTGTTCGTGAGTGTCGATCAGGGTCACGTATCAGGAGGTGCATGTGTCACGCGCAATCCATGTATTTCGCACCCCCGATCGTTTCGTCGCCGGGACTGTCGGTGAACCGGGCGATCGTTCGTTCTACTTGCAGGCCGTGCAGGAGCCGCTGGTGGTGAGCGTGCTGCTGGAGAAGCAGCAGGTGAAGGTGCTCGCCGATCGGATGGGTCTGCTGCTCGACGAGGTAGCGCGTCGCTTCGGCGCCGAGGTGCCACCCGAAGGGGAGGACGTGCGCGATGTCGCACCGCTGGTCACCCCGATCGACACCGAATTCCGGGTCGGCACCATGGGTCTGGGCTGGGATTCCGACGCCGGAGCCGTCGTGGTCGAGTTGCTCGCGATCACCGAGACCGAGGTCGATGAATCGGTGGTGCTCGACGACACCGACGAAGGTCCCGACGCCGTGCGGGTGTTCCTGACCCCCATCCAGGCGCGCGAGTTCGCGTTGCGGTCGGCGCGGGTGATCGCGGCGGGGCGCCCGCCCTGCCCGCTGTGCGGGGAACCGCTGTCCTCACGTGGGCACATGTGTGTGCGCACCAACGGGTACAAGCGCGGCGAGATCTTCGGCGCTGCCGAGCTCGAAGAGGAGTGATCTTCCGTGCCGATACTCACCGAAGGTGAACTCGACATCGTCGGTCGGATCGGCGTCGCCAGCAATCTGACACTGGTGTGTGAGATCGCCGCACCCGAACCCGACGGTGCTCCGCTGCGGGTGGTGTACAAGCCGGTGCGCGGTGAACGACCGCTGTGGGACTTCCCCGACGGCACCCTCGCGGGCCGCGAGGTCGCGTCGTATCTGATCTCCGAACACCTCGGCTGGGGTGTCATCCCCGAAACGGTGCTGCGCGACGGGCCTTTCGGACCGGGCATGGTGCAGCGCTGGGTCACCTCGGTCGACAACCGCACCGATACCCGTCAGCGCCTCGACCTCGTCGACCTGTGTACGCCGGGCACGGTGCCCGCGGGATTCTGTGAAGTACTGCGCGCTCTCGACGAGCAGGGCAACGAGGTCTCGCTCATCCACGCCGACGATCCGCGCCTGCAACGGATGGCGGTGCTGGATCTGTTGCTCAACAACGCCGATCGCAAAGGCGGGCACGCGCTCGAAGGTGTCGACGGTCAGGTCTACGGTGTCGACCACGGCATCTGCCTGCACACCGAACCGAAACTGCGAACCGTGCTGTGGGGCTGGGCGGGGCGACCGGTGCACGAGTCGCTGATCACCGACATCGCCACCTTCGCCGCGAATCTGCCCGGCGCCGTAGCTGATTCGCTGGCCACCCACATCACCGACGCCGAGATCGCCGCGCTCACCGAACGCGCGAAGGCATTGCTCGAACATCCGGTGATGCCGGTGCCCAACTCGTCACGCCCGATTCCCTGGCCCGCTTTCTGATTCGAGCCGGTTGCGTAGCAGGTTTTCGGAAGCGCACGGGTGACCCCGGGTGTGAGGATCGCCAGACATCGATCCGAGGAGAAATCATGCGACGACATGCTGGTCCGGGCTTGCTCGGAGTCACGCTGCTACGGGATGAGCGCGCTGTCGCGCACGGGCTCTCGGTTGGGGGACGGCGATGAGAACCGTTGTGCTCTGCCTTCTCGGTGTGCTGTTCGCGGGGATGGGACTGTACGCGCTGGCCGCCCCTGCCGCGCTGGCCCGGCCGTTCGGGTTGTCGGTGTCAACGGCGGTGAGCCGATCGGAGATTCGTGCGGTGTACGGCGGGTTCGGCCTGGCTGTCGCAGGGGTGTTGGTGTGGTCGGCGTTCGGTACCGACGAGCTGCGGACCGGGGCAGCGCTGACAGTAGGGTTCGCCCTGGCCGGGATGGCGGGCGGCCGCATCATCTCGCGGCTGGTCGACAGCGGGGTGCGGTTCTATCCGATCTGGTTCTACTGCTCGGTCGAACTGGTCGGCGCCGCGCTCGTGCTCGGTGTCGCCTGACACGCCAGCGATGAGTTTCGAGCGCGAAGGAGGTCTACACAGTCATGAGAAAACTGATCTACGGGTTCGGCGTATCCCTGGATGGTTACGTCAACGACCGCGACGGCAGCATCGACTGGACCGACCCGGACGACGAGCTGCACCAGTTCCACAACGACAGGTTCCGCGGGCTCGAGGTCGCGCTGAACGGTCGTCGGCTCTACGAACTGATGGCCGAGTACTGGCCCTATGTGCCCGAGGACGCGCCACCCATCACGCGCGAGTTCGGCGAGCTCTGGACGAACAAGCCCAAGGTCGTCTTCTCCCGAACGCTCACCGAGGTCGAGTGGAACAGCACACTGGTCAGCGAGAACGCGGTCGAGGAGGTCCGCAGGCTCAAGGCCGACGGTGATGGCGTCATAGAGGTCGGTGGCGCGAACCTGGCTGCCTCGCTGATGCCACACGGGCTCATCGACGAGTACCAGGTGTTCGTCTCGCCCGTGGTGCTCGGCGGCGGCACGCCGATGTTCCCGTCACTGGACAAGCGCATCAGGCTCCGATTGGTCGAGACGAGGCGCTTCGACACAGCGGTGCTGCTGCGCTACCTCGTCGACTGAGTCGGTGCCCCGCTGCGGGTTTCTCGCGGGTGCCGAGGCTCTGTTGCCTGGTCAGTGCCGGTGCTAGTGTGCTCCAAGCACTTTCGTTATCCCCGCGAGATCCGAGGAACCACATGTCGACCCGTTCTATTGTCACCACCTCCGCCGCCGCGCTGCTGCTCACCGGTGCCGCCGCTGCCATCGCCGCACCCGCCCAGGCGTTTCCGTCCGGCTGGTGGAGCGAGAAGACCTTCGTCTGCACCGCGACCGACCGCGCCGGTGCGCCGCTGCCCGACGTCACCGTGCAGGCCGCCGACCAGGTCGGTGCCTCGTTCTACGCGCTGCCGCAGTTCGGCCCGGACGCCGACACCGCGAATGTGCAGTGCTACCAGCAGTGATGTGATCTCGTTCGGTGTCGCCGCACGTCGGGGAGCGGTGGCACCGAAGTATCATCCGGCGTGCTTCCGCACGAATTCCCGTACCGCCGCAGTCTGATTCACCAGAGCGTGGCCGACACCGGGGAGCACACGCACCTCGCCTCGCGTGAAAGCACCGCGAGCGCGTTCGGCGGTGCGCGCCGAATCGAACAGGGCGTCGCGTTCGCCGACGATTACCAGGACCGGGATGTCCACCTTGCGTAGTTGTTCGTCGCGGAAAATGGGCAGCTTTCCGGGGCGGGCCGAGAAATGTGTGAACGTCAGTTCGATGTGATCGATGATCGGGTCCGCTTCCGGCCCGTCGATGCCGAGGCCGGCGCGCGCCATGTCACGCGCGCTGTGCCTGCCGATCAGCCGCAGGCCGATCGCCTTCACCAGCCAGCCGTAGCGATGCTTACCCAGTCCACCCGGGCACAGCAGAACCAGTGTCGTGACCCGTCCCGGCCTGCGCAGCACGTAATCGAGCGCGGTCCACCCGCCGAGTGACATGCCGACCAGCGCCACGGTGTCGAGGCCGAGTCCATCGATCACCTCGTCGAGCCAGCTCGCGGTCGCATCGCTGTCAAGGGCCAGCCGGGTCGGGGCACTGAGCCCTGGTTCGCCGGGCAGATCCACGGCGTACACGCGGAAACTGGTCGACCAGTCCGCGATGTCGGCGCGCCAGGTACTCGCATTGGCTCCTGAGCCGTGCAGCACGACCAGTGGCGGTGCGTCCGTGGGTCCGGAGACCACGACGAACGTTTCGCCTGCACTGGTGTCGATGTGCAGATCCTCGCGCGGGACCGGCCAGGCGTCGAGGTGCTCGCGGTAGCGCTGCTGGATGAGCTGTCGGCCTTCGTCGGACTTGTAGATCATGAGCTGAGGATTCCGTCCAGGTAGTCGAGCAGGCGGGAACTGTCGGCGAGGCTGCCGAGCAGGATCACTTTGAGGCGATGGCGGGCCGGGTCGTAGCTGGTTTCCACGCGCATGCGCTGACCGCCCGCGCCTCGGGTGCCGGCGGTGGCGGTGAGCAGCGTGGTGATCCGGTCGACGGTGGCGCGGTCGATGTCGTCGATCTCGACGATGCAGGAGGACTCGGCATGCCGGCGCGGTGCCGTCTGCGGGGTGGTGATCGGCAGCCCGGTGAACGCCTCGAGATCTTCGTGGGTGATGCGGTACTGCTTGCCGATGCGGGCGGCGGGGAGTTTGCCGTCGCGCACATAACTGCGCACGGTGCGGACATGCAATCCGAGCAGTTCGGCAACCTGATCCACCGAATAGAGACGATCCGTCATGAAACTACCGTAAACGAATGTACCTATAGGGAGCAATAGGGAAGTTCAGGGAACTATGGACTGTGACAATGATCGCGATGGCAACCGTTCGCCCAGGTCGGAACGCACACTGGGCACGAAACGCCCGATGTGACCCGTTACCCCCGTGACCAGCGGATCTGCTCGAGTACAAACCTTGACGCGGGAGCCACAACACGTTTGTGTGCAGGTAGCGGGCCGTGCCGCGACACCGCGAGCAACCCCATGAGCCGGGCCGCGAGCCGAGCACATCGGCAGGGGCTCTACCCTCGAAGACATGCAGTCCTGGTCCGATATCGCCCTGCCGACCGTCCCCGGAACAGGGCCGCCATTGCGTTTGTACGACACCGCCGATCGTCAGATCCGCCCGGTCACCCCCGGCGAGACCGCGAAAATGTACGTCTGCGGCATCACTCCCTACGACGCCACCCACCTCGGTCACGCCGCGACCTACCTGACGTTCGACCTGGTCAACCGGATCTTGCGCGACGCGGGACACGACGTGCACTACGTCCAGAACGTCACCGACGTCGACGACCCGCTGTTCGAACGCGCCGATCGCGACGGCATCGACTGGCGCGACCTCGGCAGCCGCGAGATCGACCTGTTCCGTGAGGACATGACCGCACTGCGGGTGCTGCCGCCGCGGCACTACATCGGTGCCATCGAATCGGTCGAGGAGGTGGTGGAGCTGGTGCAGAAGCTGCTCGCCGCCGGCGCCGCGTACATCGTCGACGATGCCGAGTACCCCGACATCTACTTCCGCACCGACGCTACCGAGCAGTTCGGCTACGAATCCGGGTACGACCGCGCGACCATGGAGACGCTGTTCGCCGAACGCGGCGGCGACCCCGACCGGGCAGGCAAACGCGACACCATCGACGCCCTGCTGTGGCGGGCAGAACGCCCCGGCGAACCGTCGTGGGAGGCACCCTTCGGCCCGGGCCGCCCCGGCTGGCACATCGAGTGTGCGGCGATCGCGCTCAACCGCATCGGCGCCGAGTTCGACATCCAGGGCGGCGGCTCGGACCTGATGTACCCGCACCACGAGTACTCCGCCGCACACGCCGAGGCGATCACCGGCACCCGCCGCTTCGCTCGCCACTACGTGCATGCCGGGCTGATCGGCCTCGACGGCGAGAAGATGTCGAAGTCCAGAGGCAATCTCGTGCTCGTGTCGAAGCTGCGCCGCTCCGGTGTCGACCCCGCCGCGATCCGCCTCGGCCTGCTCGCCGGTCACTACCGGTCCGACCGCATGTGGACCGACGAGGTGCTCACCGCCGCACAGAACCGCCTCGACCGCTGGCGGGAAGCCGTGTCGCTGACCGCGGGCCCCTCGGCCACCGACACGGTCGCCCGGTTGCGTCAGCACCTGGCCGACGACCTCGACACCCCCAAGGCCCTCGACGCGATCGACAACTGGGCCGAACAGGCCATCGCCTACGGCGGCACCGACACCGAAGCTCCGACCCTGGTCCGCACCGCCGTCGACGCACTGCTCGGTCTCACCCTCTGACGCGGTGCGCTCCGGGCAGCTCCCCGACTACCCGGAACTCGTCAACCCGACATGATCGCCCGTGGCTGCCGGAGGGTTTAGATTCGGGAGATGGAATCGATCGAGATCGATGCTCCCACCGGGAAAATTGACGGACTGATCGCGCGCCCGGCCGGTGAGGGTCCATGGCCGGGGGTCGTCGTCGTGCACGACATCCTCGGCGTGAACGACGATCTGCGCCATCAGCTCGACATCCTTGCCGCCGCCGGCTATCTGGCGATCGCACCGAACCTGTTCACCCGCGGCACCGCGCGCTGCGTGCAGCAGGCGTTGCGGGCGGTCGTGTTCACCGGCACCGGTCCCGCAGTGGGTGAAATCCTCGCTGCCCGTGACCGACTCGCCGGCGACGCCGACTGCACCGGCCGCATCGCGGTGCTCGGCTTCTGCCTGGGCGGCGGCTTCGCACTGCTGACCGCACCCCAGGGTTTCCAGGCCTCGGCCCCGTTCTACCCCAGCCTCTACGGCGACTACAAAACCATCCTCGACGGCGCGTGCCCGGTGGTTGCCAGCTACGGTCGGCGCGACCCCGCGCTGCTGGGCGCGGCGGACAAACTGGAATCGGCGCTCACGGCGAACGATGTCGAGCACGACATCAAGACCTATCCGAGAGCCACCCACGGTTTCGCCAATGTCCTGCCAGGCAATCCGGTCCTGCAACGCATCGGATTCGGCTATGACGCCGACGCCGCCGACGACGCGTGGCAGCGGATCTTCGCGTTCTTCGACCGGCATCTGCGCGCCGACGACTGAACCACAGCACCGATAGCCCGGAGTGTGCGGCGCTGATACTGTTGGCCGCAGTGCAGCTGACCGGCCGTCGATCGGAGAGCGTCACATGGGGTGCTACCAGCACATCATCGTGGGAACCAACGGCTCGGAGTCCGCGCAGACAGCGGTCGCGGTGGCGGGGGAGTTCGCGGTGCGCCTCGATATCGCGGTCACCGCGGTGAGTGTGTGGAAGGACGCGGGGCGCAAATCGGGCACTGATGCCGAGTGGGCCGAACAGGCCACCGCCGCGGCCGCGGAAATCCTCACCGCCGCCGGTGTGCCCGAGGTTGTGCGCACCGAACTCGACGGCACCGCGGGCGCGTTGTTGCTCGAGATCGCCGAACAGCAACCCGACACGCTGCTCGTCATCGGTGGGGGCAGCCTGGGCAGTTCCAAGGCGCGCCTGCTCGGCTCGACAGCCAATCACGTGTCACACCACAGTCAGACCGATGTCGTGTTCACCAGCAAGGTCCCCAAACGCTGGACCACCATCGGCCTCACCACCGACGGATCGCCGAGTTCGCTGAGCGCGGTCCGGCGCGGCTACGACCTCGCCCTCGCCCTCGGCGCGCGCCCGTTCCTGGTGACCTCCGCCAAAACCGACGACGACGGTGCCGACACCCTGATCGAGGTGGAGGGTCAGCTCGAGGTCGATGACCCGGAACTGTTCGGCCGCGACATCCTCACCGGGGTCCCCGCGGCCGAGGCGATCTGCAACTCGGCCTGGAAATACGACCTCGTCGTGATCGGCAACCGCGGAATGAGCGGCCCCGCACGCCTTTTGGGCTCGGTGGCCAACAAGGTCACCCACGACATCGACACCAACCTCCTGCTGGTCAACACCACGCACTGATTCTTCGCCCGACGAGCACCGCCGAGGGCATCGAACGGCACGGCGAGAACGCCGCTGCTGCCCTGATTCGATGTTTGCTCCGGTTTAGCGGGTAACGGCGTAACTTGCCTGGAACGGGGAGTTCGGTCGCCTATGATGACCGTACGCGCGATGTTCGCCACACAACGGAGTGGACGCCGGATGAATGCTGGGATCGAGGCGGCGGGGTTCTTCGGCCTGCTCGACTGGGAGAAGACGACCGGTCTGAGCAGGTTCTGGGTCGACATGATCACCATCCCGATCTTCAGCGCCATGGCCGGTCTGATCACCAACTGGACCGGAGTGATCATGCTGTTCGCGCCGGTGCGCTTCACCGGCTTCTACGTGCCGGGTCTGAAAACGATCTTCCCGCTGCTGCCGCGCAAAGTGCAGATCCTGCCGACCTTCGCCCCCGGCGGCATCCTCGGCTTCCAAGGGTTCATTCCGGCCCGCTCGGAGAAGATGGCGAGCCTGATGGTCGACAACGCGGTCGCCAAGATCGGCACCGCCAAGGACTTCTTCGATCAGATGGATCCGCGCAAGATCTCCGCGCAGGTCGCGCAGGTCGCGCTGCCGAACGTGCGCTCGATGGTCGACTCGATCATGGTGGCCGAGCACCCGCGGCTGTGGGCCGACATGCCGCCGCGCGCACGCGAAGCCGTCTACGCGCGGGTGGAGGCCGAGCTGCCCGCGATCACCGATCGCGCGTTCGACTTCATCGGCGAGAACATCGACCAGCTCCTCGATGTGAAGCTGATGGTCGTCGGTTATCTGCGGCGCAGGCCCGAACTGTTGAAGGACGTGATCTACGGGCTCGGTGCGCCGGAATTGCGGTTCATGGTCCGCAGCGGGGTGTTGGGGTTCCCGTTCGGGGTGATCGTGGCGCTGTGGTTGTCGTTGCTGCACTACAGCACCCCCCATGGCGACACTCCCGCGGTGATCTCGCTGCCCGGCTGGCTCTACGACCTCCTGCATTTCCTGCCCGCGTGGGCGTGGGTGATCGCCGGTGGCGCGCTGGTGGGCGTGCTGGTCAACATCATCGCGATCAAGGTGGTGTTCGAACCCGCCGCGCCGCAACCGCCCTACCGATATCCGTGGCGGGTCGCGAAATTCGCGAAACGGCAGTACCAGGCCGCGGCCGATCTGGGACATGCGATCGGGTATCAGATCGTCACCCTCGACGTCGTCACCGAGCAACTGCTCGACGGTCCGAGCGGCGACAAGACCCGCGCGGTCATCGCGCACTTCCTCGAGGCCGAGATCGACCGGATCCTCGGCCCGTTGCGCTCGGTGACCCGGCTGGCGATCGGGCCACGCCACTTCGACGCCATCCAGGCCACCGCGGGCGCGAACCTGGCCACCGAGATGAAGCCATGGCTGGTCGAAGACGTCGAGTTCTCCCAGACCACCGCGGCCAGCGTCGACCGGCTCGCCACCGAGAAACTACGCGAACTGCCGCCGGAGGAGTTCGTCGAAATGCTCTACACCGCCATCGAACAGGATGCCTGGCTGCTGTATCTGCACGGTGGCGTGCTGGGCGCCTTCATCGGTGCACTGCACCTGCTGATCTTCGGAGCGTGAGCATGGAGCCCCAGCCTGATCGCGAACCCGGGATCCCCACCGATCTGCTCGGATTGGCCCGGATCGCGGGACTGTCGTTGCGCCACATCGCCGCAGCGGTGACCAAGGGCGCCGTGCACACCGCGACCGATCTCGTCGACGACCTCCGCTCGGGCGAGCCGATGTCGCAGATCTTCGACGAACGCGTGGACCTGTTGCGCCGCACCGCGCTGAGCGTGCTCGGCCTGACCAGCACCGCCACCGGCGTCTACGGCCCGGTCGAAACCACAGTCGATGCCGCCGATCTCAAAGCGATGGGCGACGCGATGATCACCGAGGGCTGGGATTGCGCCCAGCAACCGCGCGACCTGCACCCCTCGTTCGTGCCGATCCTGCACGACCTGACGCCCGACGAAGCGCGGATCCTGCGTTTCCTCGCTGTCGCCGGGCCGCAGCCCGCCATCGACATCCGCACCAAGGCGCCGTTCGGAATCGGCTCGCAACGGCTGGCCGACGGCATCAACATGATCGCCGCGATGGCCGGGTGCGCGCTGCCCGATCGCGACCACCACTACCTGGGAAACCTGAGCCGCCTCGGGCTGGTCCGCTTCTCCACCGAACCGGTCGCCGACTTCCGCCGCTACGCGTTCCTCGAAGCGCAACCGCCGGCGCAGGCGGCGTACAAGTCGGTGAAGATGCGGGCCATCAGCTCCTACCGCAGCATCTACCTGACGGTGTTCGGAAAGCAGTTCTGCGACGCGTGTTTCGTGCTCGGCGACTACACCGGGGGCGGCTGGGCAGGCGATGACCGTGGCGACATCTACCTGGGCAAGGGCCCCCGGCTGCCCTGATCAGTTCCGGCGCCCAGCTCAGTCCCGGCCGCGCAGCGCGTCGAGGACACCGGCGAACATCACCGATTTGATCGCCGTCATCGTGGTCTGATCCTTGCCGCCCAATGGGGCGACCAGAGCCAGTGCGGCATCGAGGACTTCGCCTTCGGCGGCGGTGGCGTCGACCAGATCCAGGGCCAGTGCGTCGGCGCCACCGAAGCGGCGGGCGGTGGTCATGCTGGCGACGGCGGTCTTGGGGGTCACCTTGGCTTGGATGAGTGCGGCCATGCCGTTGGTGAAGGGGATCCGGATGTCGGCCTCGGGGAAGCAGAAGTAGCCGCGGTCGGCGCGCATCACCCGGTAGTCGTGCGCCATGGCCACCATCGCACCCGCCCCGAAGGCATGTCCGCCGATCGCGGCGACCGTCGGCATCGGCAACGTGAGGACCCGGGCGAACAGGGCGTGCACCGCTTCGACGTATTCGGCGGCCCGGTCACCGTTGGCCGAGAGCCAGTCCAGGTCGAGGCCGTTGGAGTAGATCTTGCCGGTAGCGGTGGTCACCAGCGCGGATGCACCCTCGGCGACGGCGGTGTCGAGATGAGTCTGCACTTCGGTGAGGAAGTCGGGGGAGAAGCGGTTCTCGCCGTCGCCGAGGTCGAGCACGGCGATCGAATCATGGTGGCGCAGTGTGGGCACGGGGTTTCCTTTTCAGTGGGGACCGAGGTCGAGGACGGCACGCACGGCAGCGCGGAGCTGAGCGCGGGCCAGGGGATCGGTGAGCCGGTCGCGGCGCAGCAGCAGCGCGGTGGGCAGGTCTACCAGGCAGGTGGTGACGGTGGCGACGCCGCGCCGGTCGGCGCGACCCCACAGGGCGCGCGCGAGCCGGTTGAGTGCGGCGACGAGCGCCTTCTCGGTGTCGGCCACCTCCTGCGCCAGCGCGGGCGGGATGTCGCCGGCGAGCAGTTCGGCGCGGTCGACGAGCAGGAGCAGGCGCGCGGAGTCGGGGTGGTCCTCGGCCAACCGGGCCGGCGCCTCGGCGGCGTCGAGGACCGCGGCGATGCGGGTCTCGGGGTCGGCCGCCCTGACGGCGCGGCCGATGTCGGCCGACTGGAGGGCGAGGAATCGGTGCGCGGCGCGTAACCAGGTGCGCGCCAGCACAATCTGTCGCGACTGAAATGTGTGATAGAGCGCGCCATTGGATACTCCGGTGGCGGCGGCGACTGCGCGCACCGTGACAGCGGCGGGACCGGAACGGGCCGCGAGCCTTTCGGCGGCGTCCAGCACCGTCTGCGGGTCGTGTGTGCGCGGTCTCGGCATGAACAAAAGTTTACAGAGCGTCCGCTCTGCTATTCCATTCGGATGCGGTTTTAGGCCGTTGTGCACGTATTTCATTCCGCCACTTGGTATTTCGCTGTTCGATTAGCCGATTCTGGCACAGCGTAGACAACGTTACGTACGCGCGGGGGCTCGATACGATGGGGTACTGTTCGCATTCTTCGGCCCCTGCCCGCACGAACAGAACGGCATCGCGATGTCCCGAGTGGTCACCAAGGAGCAGTACTTCGACACCGCGGTGGCGGTGCTCGCCGAGTTCGGTTTCAAAGGTCTCAACATCGGGGTGCTGTGCCGTCGCCTCGGCGTAACCAGCGGCTCGTTCTACCACCACTTCGGCTCCTGGCAAGGCTTCGTCGACACCCTGCTCGAACACTGGGAGAACCGTCAGATGGTCGAGCTACGCGCGCTCGACGTCGGCCACGGTGACGCCGACGCCGACGTGCGCGCCATGTCGGTGCTCGCCAGCGGCCTCGAACACGGCGCCGAAGCCGCGCTGCGTGCTTGGGCGGCCAATGACGAATCGGTCCACGTCACCGTCAAGCGCGTCGACGAGTCACGGCGGCGCACCGTGCACCGGGTGATCGACG
This sequence comes from Nocardia sp. NPDC058480, assembly GCF_042720495.1. Taxonomy (NCBI): domain Bacteria; kingdom Bacillati; phylum Actinomycetota; class Actinomycetes; order Mycobacteriales; family Nocardiaceae; genus Nocardia; species Nocardia sp. NPDC058480. Next base: position 148,400 of record NZ_JBHXMN010000004.1, read on the forward strand.
GCGTGGTCGATGACACGGCCACCGCCACCGTCGTCACCGAATTCGGCATGGCGATGATCATCGGCTACCAACAGCTCGCTGCCGCAGGTGAATCCACCGAACTCGACCACCTGCTCGCCGAGTACGCCCGCCTGATCTACTCCCACCGCGGCTGACCGAGCACGGCGCTCCGCCGCTGGTGCGGCGCGGGCAGTTCGCGGATTATCCGAGTAGCTGGTCCACGTAGCACCATCGCCACGCTTCGCCCGGCTCCACACTGCGCATCACCGGATGTGCCGCGGTGCGGAAGTGGGCGCTCGCGTGATCGCCGATCGAGGACTCACAGCAGCCGATGTTCCCGCAGCCGGTACACATTCGCAGGTGCACCCAGCGCAGACCCTCGTCCAGACAGGTCTGGCAGACCAGCTCACCGGTAGGTGGCTCCGCCAGTATCGGGGCCTGGTCAAGGTGTGCGCACCCCAGCCCACCGGCCGCGGTCGCCAGCGTTTCGACGCGGCGCTCGTCATCGCGTTCGTCGAAACGGTCGATCATCGATTCCTCGAGATCGAGCCGGGCCAGCACATGTTGCAGCACTTCGTAATCCACGGCTCCCGCGTCGCGGACCCGCAGCACCGCATCGCGTTCGGCACCCAGCATCGCCAGCCGTAGCCGCCGGTACTCCGCGGTCGGGGTCACCAGTTCCGCCTCCGGGCGACCCAACCGTTCCCACGCGGCGTTGGAACGCCAGATCAGTCGCTGGCGCAGCGACTCGATCACCGGCTCCGGGGTGTGCGGTCCGATCCGGCGGTCCAGTTCGGCCAGACCCGCGGCCGAAGCCTGTTGCAGCAGATCGGCTTTCGCGAGCGCATCCTCCTCGCGGCTGGGCCCACGCAACCGCAGCAACCGCACCAGCCACGGCAACGAACTGCCCTGGACGAGCAGCGTGCCACCGACCACCACCAGCGCGAGCAGTTCCAGGACCGGCAACTGCGGCGTCGAGTCGGGCAACAGCAAGACCGCCGCCAATGTCACCACCCCGCGCATCCCCGCCCACGACACCACCGCCGCGTGGCTCAACGGCTCGGTCGCGCGCCCGAACAGCCTGGCCACCAACACCGGCGTGAACACCCACACCGGGCGCGCCAGCATCACCGCGGCCAGCACGCCCGCCGCCGCGACGACGAGGGTGCCGTGATCCAAACCGCTGTGCCAGGCACCCTCGACGATCCAGCGCACTTGCAACCCGATGATCAAGAACACCGCGCTCTCCAGAATGAACTGGATGGTGCGCCAATTGGTGGTCTCGGCGACGCGCGAGGCCGCCCCCTGCCACCGTTGCGCGCCGTGTCCGAGGATCATCCCGCACGTCACGACCGCGATCACTCCCGATGCGTGAAAATGTTCGGCGGGCAGATACGCCACGAACGGGGCGAGCAGCGACACCGAGGTATCGAGCACTGGATCGGTGATCCGCCTGCGCAACATCACCAATGCCGCCGCCACCACGGCCCCGATGACCCCGCCACCGACGGCCGCGAGCAGGAAATCGCCCCCGATCTGCCACGCGGTCACCGCACCGGCCATCGCCGCGATCGCCGAACGCAACGCCACCAGCGCGGTCGCGTCGTTGAACAGCGACTCGTCCTCGAGCACCGTCACGATGCTGCGCGGCATTCCGGTGCGTCGCGCCACCGCGGTCGCGGCCACAGCGTCCGGGGGAGCGACCACCGCCCCCAGCGCGACCGCCGCCGCGAACGGCACCGGCAGCAACCACCACACCACCAATGCCACCGCGAACGTGCTGAACAGCACCAGCCCCACCGACAGCGACGCGATGGTGCGCAGGTTGTCCTTGAAATCGACCAGCGATGTGCGCAGCGCGGCGGTGTAGAGCAGCGGCGGCAGCAACCCCAACAGCACCACTTCCGGCTCGAGATGCACTTGCGGCACCATCGGCAGATACGACGCGGCCACCCCGGCCAACGTCAGCACCAGAGGTTCGGACACCCCGAATCGCCGCGCCGACGCCGCCAGCGCGGTCGCCGAACCGATGAGGACAACCAGACCGATCGCGACATCCACCCGCGCATTCTCCCATCGCCGGACCGGTCGGCCTGTCGGCGCCGCCCACCCCGCGCCCGCTCGGGTTGCGCACCAGTTGTGCGGCCGCCGACTCGAACAGCCTTCGCCCAGTGCGCCCTACCCGGTTTCCTCGTCCATGACCAGGTGGTCAACCGCGCCCCACACGCGCAAGGCCAGTCGCGGCCCCTCGCGCCGCCACTGCGACACCGACGCGTTGGGTACCGGCTCGAGCGAATCCGGTACCGGCGCACCGAGGCCGTCGAGGATGTAGCGCAACGACACCACCACCGCGTCATGGGTCACCACCAGCACCTGCTCGCCCGCGGCCACCACATCCAGCTCGTCGAGAAAACTGCGCACCCGTAACGCCACATCGGCCAGCGATTCCCCGCCCGGCGGGCGATACACCCAGTTGCCGACCAGTTCACGACGCGCACCCTCCTCGGGCGCGCGTCGCCGGATGGCCCGATACGGATGCAGTTCGAACACCCCCATCTCCCGATCGCGCAACCGTTCGTCGACCAGGGTGCGGATCGGGCGCAGGTGCCGATTGCGGGTAGCGGCCGCCTCGGCCATCACCGCCCAGGTAACTCTGGTGCGCAGGTAGGGCGAGCAGACCACCAGCGTGGGCCGCTGAACTCCGGCCAACCCGGCCAGCCAGTCGCCGAGGCATTGCGCCTGCCACTGCCCGTACGCGGTCAATTCCACCCCGGAGTCGGTCCCCCGCATCGGCCGCTGCTCGGTCGCCGGGTCGGCGAACCACGCATTGGCCTCACTCTGCGCGTGCCGCACCGCCCACAACCCACCCAGCGCGCGCGGCACCACCAATCCTTCGGGCACCTGCACCCACCCCCTCCGCTGCTCGAACCCCATCGATGTCCTTCGTGCTCATCCCGTCGTGCCCGGACGCGCCAGGGAATAGCGGCTTCGTTGCCGGCGTTGCACTCCCCGAATTCGAACGCCTGTCCAGAACTGTCCGGCGGACCGCCGCCGCACCCGAGAAGTGCCGCAGGAGGCCCGCTTGTCCACCACAGTAGAGATCTGGACCGACATCAATTGCCCGTTCTGCTACCTGGGTAAAGCCCGCTTCGAACAAGCGCTTGCCGACTTCGCGCACCGCGACGACGTCGACGTGGTGCACAGGTCCTTCGAACTCGATCCGACGCTGCCCGCCGGTACCACGCGCCCGGTCATTCCGGCGATCGCCGCGAAATACGGCATCACCGTCGACCAGGCCACCGCCAACGAACGCGGCATCGGCGCCCAAGCCGCGGCGATGGGACTGCCCTACCAAACCTCGGGTCGCGACTCCGGCAACAGCTTCGACATGCACCGGCTCCTGCACTTCGCCCTCGACCAGGGCACACAGGAAGCCATGCTCGACGCGCTCTACGCAGGCAACTTCGCCGAGCCCGAACCCGTCTTCGGCGACACCGAACGTCTCGTGGCGCTGGCCGTTCGCGCGGGCCTGGATGAGACCTCGGCACGCGCTGTACTGGCCGACCCCGACGCCTACGCCGACGCGGTCCGCCGCGACGAAGCCGAAGCCGCCGCGCTCGGCGCCACCGGTGTCCCGTTCTTCGTCTTCGACGGCAAGTACGCGGTCTCGGGCGCTCAGCCTCCCGAAACCTTCACCCGGGCACTGAATACCGCGTGGAACGATCGACCCACCCCCCAGCTCATCGCCGACGGCGACGCCTGTGGCCCCGACGGCTGCGCGGTGCCCACCACCGAATCCGCGACGGCCGACTGAGCACCGCGGACTGACGGAGTCAGGCCAGGTCGATGACGACCTTGATATCGGACCCACCCGGATCGAACGCCTCGATCGCCTTCTCCAGCGGCAGCCGCCGCGTGATCAACCGTTCCAGCCAGGACACGTCCGCTTCGGCCAGCGCCTGCGCGCCTTGCTCGTAGTGGTGTCGGTTCGCGTTCACCGAACCGAACACCAGCGTGTTGCCGAGCACGATATTGCGGTTCAACCCGCCCACATCGACTTCGGTGTCGATACCGGGCGTCGTCACCCCGGTCAGGCAGGTGATCACCCCGGGATTGTCGATCTCCATCGCTTGCAACGCCACCGCGGGCGCACCGGTCGCCTCGATCACGATATCGGGCCGGATCGCCGCCGCGGCCGCCGCTGTCGTCCCCGTGTGGAACGTGCCGCCCAACGCGGTGACCAGCTCGTCTTTGATCCCGCCGCGGACGCGGTCGAGGACGTGCACGTCGAGTCCGCGTTGCTGCCCGAGCAAGGCCGCCAACAAGCCGATCGGCCCGGCGCCGGTGACCAGTACCGTGCGCGGATCGAACCACGCGCGGTTGTTGATCTTCTCGATCTGATCCCACGCTTTGGCGACCACTGTCATCGGCTCCAACAGCACACCGACCTTCTCCAACGCCGGATCGAGCGTGACCGCGAAGTCCTCGCGCACCACCCAGGCCGTCGACCCGTACCCGTCGATCTCCTTGATCCCGCGCTCCACATACAGCCCGTTGCGGCACATGTCCCACTGCCCGCGCGCGCACGCCCCACACGGCACCGGATCCGGCCTGCGCACGATCCCGACGACGAGATCGCCCGGAGCGAACTTGCTGCCCGCTGGCACCGTCTTCACTCGGCCCAGAGATTCGTGGCCGAGCACCATCCGCGACTTGCCCGGGGGCAGCCAGCCGTAGTTGCCCTGCGCGATATCGCGGTCGGTGCCGCAGATGCCCAGCGAGATCCCGTCGACGAGCAACTCGCCGGGGCCGACGTTCGGATCGGGTACGTCCTCCACCAGCAATGATTGCTTCTGCATGGGAACCACGGTCAACGCACGCATTTCGGCATCCCTTCCGCCCGCACGGGCCAACGGTCGACGTCTGCACGAACCACATCCACGACACCCGGGGAGCACCCCATCGCGAACTCGCCGCGAATACGGACCACCTGCGGCAACGGTACGCGAACAACCCATCGATCGGTCGATACGAGACCATTCGCGAACAAGGGGCATCGAGAGGCGAAACGACCATCGCGGCACCAGGTATGTCCGACACTGCGATCGTGTCGGCCGGCTCGGCTACGGTGGACAGCGCTCGCACCGATCGACCCGTGGCCAGCTGGAGGCGTCTTGCGCATCATCGTCCGGATCCTGCTCGTGCTCGCCGCGCTCGTGTGCGCGCTCGCACCGGCCTCGGCCGCCCCATCCATCGACGACGCCACCGCACGCAAGATCGACGAACTGCTCACGGTGCGCGCCGAATCGGGCGATCTCGGCCGAGGCGAACTCATCGAACGCCTCTCCGCACGCCTGCTCGGCACCCCCTATGGCGCGAATATGCTGATCGGCTCGGCCACCGAGCCCGAACAACTCGTCGTCGACCTGCGCCGCGTCGACTGCTTCACCTACCTCGACTACATCGACGCCGCCTCCCGCTCCGCCGACCGCGACCAGTTCCTCACCAACCTGATCGCCACCCGTTATGTCGACGGCCGTGTCGAATTCGCCCAGCGCAAGCACTTCTTCACCGACTGGGCCACCCGCGAGCGCCTGGCGGCCACCGACATCACCGCGAGCCTGAGCCCCGCCGCCGTCACCACGACCAAGCATCTCAACGCGAAAGCCGACGGCAGCACCTACCTGCCCGGCGTCCCCGTGGTCGAGCGCGCCGTCACCCATATCCCCTCGGCCGCGGTCGACGGGGGAGTCTCGGGTGCGCTTCGCACGGGCGACTACCTCGGCGCCTACACCCCGGAGGCCGGCCTCGACGTCACCCACGTCGGCTTCATCGTCCAGACCCCCACCGGCCCCGTCTTCCGCAACGCTTCCTCACTCGCCGTGAACAACCAGGTCGTCGATACTCCTTTGACCGACTACCTCCGGACCGTTCCCGGCATCGTCGTCCTGCGCCCGCTCTGACCACCGCCGAGGAATCGCCATGACCACGCTGCCCGACCGCGCGAACACCGCACTGCTCGTCGCCGACGCCCACACCGCCGGCGACAAAACCCGTTGGGGCGCACCGAAACCCGAGGATGTCATCGCCCATACGAACCTGTACTGGCAGTTCCAGCGAGCGCCTGGCCGCACCGCGGCGGTCCGCCCGACCGGAGAGCTTGACTTCAAGTCGACCTGAACACCCACAGTGGTCCCATGACCACCTTCGGATACGAACAGAGCCTCGGCTACGACCGCCGCGCCACCCGACTCCTCACCGGCCTGTACCGCCGGATCGCCACCGACATCGACGCCCGCACCACCGACTCGGCCACCGTCGTCGACCTCGGTACGGGTCCGGGAAAGCTGCTGTCACACTTGGCAGCTCGCCGACCCGACCTGCACCTGCACGGCATCGACCTGTCCCCGCACATGATCGAGATCGCCCGCCGCACGCTCGCCGAGCACACAGTGGAACTGACCGTCGCCGACGTCAGCGACCTGCCCCACCCCGATGCGAGCATCGACCTCGCCGTCTCGAGCGTGAGCATGCACGAATGGCCGGACCTGCCCACCGCCGTCACCGAACTGCGGCGAGTGCTCCGGCCGGGCGGCACCGCCGGGATCTACGATTTCCGCTTCGCCCGAACCCGCGAGATCCGACGCGCCCTCAGTGCGGTCTTCGGCTCGGTCGACACCGAAACAGTCCGTCTCCCATGGCATCCCATCGCCGTAATCACCTGCTACCGCGTCACCGCATAGGCTCGGCGGATGGCCGAGGAACACACCACGATCGGTGCGGTGGCGGCGCGGTTCGGGCTGGCGACCCACGTCCTGCGCCACTGGGAAGACCGCGGACTGCTCTGTCCACCTCGCGACTCGGCCGGACGCCGCCACTACCGCGGCACCGATATCGACGCCATCGCGATGATCGTGCTCGGCAAGAAGGCCGGCTTGTCCCTCGACGATCTCGCCATCCTGTTCACCCGCGCCCCCGACCGCACCACCCGCCGCGAGGTGCTCGAGGCCCACCGTGACCGCCTCACCGACAAGATCGCCCGCACCCGCGCCGCACTCGATGCCGTCACCCACGTCCTCGAGTGTGATGCCGAGGACTTCCGCACCTGCCCTCACTTCCGCGCCGAACTCGCCGGGGTCCTCGACACCCGCCGCGGGCACCTGTCCTGAATACCGCCCGACATGGGACGATCGCGGATATGACCGGCACACCCGCGAAACCACAGCACCTGCGCGACCTCGCGCTGCTGCGTCGCGTGCGCGACCGCATCGACCGCGAATACGCCCAGCCGCTCGACGTCGAAGCGCTCGCCCTCGGCGTACACATGTCGGCCGGACACCTCAGCCGCCAGTTCCGTCTCGCCTATGGCGAATCGCCGTATTCCTACCTGATGACCCGCCGCATCGAACGCGCCATGGCGCTGCTGCGTCGCGGCGACCTGAGTGTCACCGAGGTGTGTTTCGCGGTCGGATCGTCCTCGCTGGGCACCTTCAGCACCCGCTTCACCGAACTCGTCGGCGTGCCGCCCAGCGTCTACAAACAGCAGCAGGACGAACAAACCGCGGGTATGCCGTCGTGCGTGGTCAAGAAGGTGACCAGACCGATCAGGAATCGAGAAGCTTCGGCTCCGACCGGCAATTAGCGTGGTCGGCATGAACCTCACCATTCACCAGACCTACCTGCCGCAGGACGACCCCGACGCCGCCCTCGCCTTCTACCGCGACGCGCTCGGCTTCGAGGTGCGCAACGATGTCGGTTACAACGGGATGCGGTGGATCACCGTCGGCCCCGCGGGCCAGCCCGATACCTCCATCGTGCTGCATCCGCCCGCCGCCGACCCCGGCATCACCGACGAGGAACGCCGCGTCATCGGCGAGATGATGGCCAAAGGTACCTACGCCGCCATCAACCTCGCCACCGAAGACCTCGACGGCCTGTTCGAAAAGCTGCAGGCAGGCGAGATCGAGGTCGTCCAGGAACCCACCGATCAGCCCTACGGCATCCGCGACTGCGCCTTCCGTGACCCCGCCGGAAATATGGTCCGAATCCAGCAGGCCAAGTAAGCCACCACGCCGGTAGATTCGATATTCGGCGATGTCGACTGATCGAGGGAGACCCATGAGCACGGCCAAGAAGACCGGCACCACCATAGAGCCGGCCGACAGCCACGATTTGATCCGCGTGCATGGCGCGCGCGTCAACAACCTGCGCGATGTGAGCATCGAGATCCCCAAGCGCAGGCTGACGGTCTTCACCGGCGTTTCCGGATCCGGCAAGAGCTCCCTGGTCTTCGGCACCATCGCCGCCGAATCACAGCGCCTGATCAACGAGACATACAGCGCGTTCGTGCAGGGTTTCATGCCCAGCCAATCGCGCCCCGACGTCGACGTGCTCGAGGGACTGACCACCGCCATCCTGGTCGATCAGTCCCGCCTCGGCGCGAACCCGCGCTCCACCGTCGGCACCGTCACCGACGCCAACGCGATGCTGCGGATCCTGTTCAGCCGCCTCGGCGACCCGCACATCGGGTCCTCGCAGGCGTTCTCCTTCAACGTCGCCTCGATCAGCGGCGCCGGTGCGGTCGAAGTCGAGAAGCACGGTGTCACCGTCAAGGAACGCCGCAGCTTCTCCATCACCGGCGGCATGTGTCCCACCTGTGAAGGGAAGGGCCACGTCAACGATATCGACCTCACCCAGCTCTACGACGAGAACAAGTCACTCGACGAGGGCCCGTTCACCATCCCCGGTTACAGCATGGACGGGTGGATGGGCCGAATCTACAAGGGCAGCGGCTTCTTCGACCCCGCCAAGCCGATCAAGAAGTACACCAAGAAACAGCTCGCCGACCTGCTCTACAAGGAACCGACCAAGGTCAAGGTCGAGGGCATCAACCTCACCTACGAGGGCTTGATCCCCAAGATCCGCAAGTCGATGCTGTCCAAGGACGTCGAAGCGCTGCAGCCGCACGTGCGCGCCTTCGTCGAACGCGCCGTCACGTTCGGCACCTGCCCGGACTGCGACGGCACCCGGCTCTCGGCCGAGGCCCGCTCGTCGAAGATCAACGGCATCAGCATCGCCGACGCCTGCGCCATGCAGATCACCGATCTCGCCGATTGGGTCAAGGAGGTCGACGACCCGTCGGTGGCGCCACTGCTGGAATCGCTGCGCCAAACCCTGGACTCGTTCGTCGAGATCGGCCTCGGCTACCTGTCGCTGTCGCGCTCCTCGGGCACCCTGTCCGGCGGTGAAGCGCAGCGCGTCAAGATGATTCGCCACCTCGGCTCCTCCCTCACCGACGTCACCTACGTCTTCGACGAGCCCACCGCGGGCCTGCACCCGCACGACATCCAGCGGATGAACGGGCTGCTGCTGCGCCTGCGCGACAAGGGCAACACCGTGCTCGTCGTCGAGCACAAGCCGGAAACGATCGTGATCGCCGACCATATCGTCGACCTCGGGCCCGCCGCGGGCTCCAAGGGCGGCACTATCTGCTTCGAAGGCACCGTCGACGGGCTGCGCGCCAGCGACACCGTCACCGGCCGTCACTTCGACGACCGCGCCTCGGTGAAGGATTCGGTGCGAAAGTCCGACAGCGCCTTGGAGATTCGCGGCGCTACCGCCAACAACCTCGACAAAGTCGATGTCGACATCCCGCTGGGCATCCTGGTCGCGATCACCGGTGTCGCGGGCTCGGGCAAGAGCTCGCTGGTTCACGGCTCGATCCCGATCGACGAAGGCGTCATCAACATCGACCAGGCACCGATCAAGGGCTCGCGGCGCAGCAACCCCGCCACCTACACCGGCCTGCTCGACCACATCCGCAAAGCGTTCGCCAAGGCCACCGGCGCCAAACCCGCCCTGTTCAGCGCCAACTCCGAAGGTGCCTGCCCGAACTGCAACGGTGCGGGCGTGGTCTACACCGACCTGGCGATGATGGCAGGCGTCTCGACCATGTGCGAGGTGTGCGAGGGCAAACGCTTCATGGCCGAAGTCCTCGAGTACACCTTCGCGGGCAAGAACATCAGCGAAGTGCTCTCCATGCCTGTCGACGAGGCCCGCGAGTTCTTCGGCGAAGGCGAGGCCCGCACCCCCGCCGCCCACAAGATCCTCACCCACCTCACCGAGGTCGGCCTCGGCTACCTGACCATCGGCCAGCCACTGACCACCCTGTCCGGCGGCGAACGCCAGCGGCTCAAGCTCGCTACCCACATGTCCGACAAGGGCGGCGTCTACATCCTCGACGAACCGACCACCGGCCTGCACCTGGCCGATGTCGAACAACTCCTCGGCCTGCTCGACCGCCTCGTCGAATCCGGGAAGTCCGTCATCGTCGTCGAACACCACCAGGCCGTCATGGCTCACGCCGACTGGATCATCGACCTCGGCCCCGGCGCGGGCCACGACGGCGGCCACATCGTCTTCGAGGGCACACCCGCCGACCTCGTCGAGGCACGCTCCACCCTCACCGGCGAACACCTCGCCACCTACGTGGGCGCCTGAGAAACGTTCGGCCGGGCTCGTTCTGGGTCCGGCCGAACGACCGACATAATCTTGACCGATGCCCGAGATCTCCACCGATCCCGCAGCCGTCGACCTCGACTGGCTCCACCACCGCCTTTCCAGCGACGCGTACTGGGCCCTCGGCCGCAGCCGCGAGCGTGTCGAGCGCCTCGTCGCGAACTCCCTGCCTTACAGCGTGTTCCACGATGGCTCCCAGATCGCCTTCGCCCGCCTGGTCACCGACCGCACCACCTTCGCCTGGCTCTCCGACGTCTACGTCGACCGTCGCGAGCGAGGAAAGGGCATCGGCAAACTCCTTCTCGACCGCGTCATGGCCGACGCGGACGAGTGGGGCATGCGCCGCATGGTGCTGGCAACCGGCGACGCCCACGACCTATACCGCCGCTACGGCTTCACACCCCACCCCGAACCGGACCAGTGGATGGAAAAGAACTGGCCGGCCAACCCCGCCTGAATCGACAGCTGATGCTGTTCTGAGAGGAGTGGTCAGTCGAGGACGGCGTAGGCCTCCACCTCGACGAGGACGTCCGGTTCGAACAGGCTGTCGACGCCGATGGCAGACAGCGGGGGAAGCGGATCGGGCAGGGCGAGTTCGGCGGCAACCTGGTTGATGCCGTCGAGGAAGTCGGCGTATTTGTCAGGGGTCCAGTTGGTGACGAAGATCCTGAGCCGGACGACGTCGGCGAAGGTGGCGCCCGCCCCGGCCAAACCGAGCGCGGTGTTGCGCAGGGCATGGGCGAACTGGCCCGCGAGGTCGCCGGTGGCTACCGGGTTGCCGTCGGCGTCACGGGCGATCTGACCGGCGACGTGGATGTGGCGGGACCCGGTGCTGATCGAAACATGGTGGTACGGAACAGGACCGAACATGTTCGGTGGAGTGATGAGCTGCACGGACACGGTAATTCCCTTCGTGATCTGACTAGGTTTCCCATGTATACGTGGTATTCGAAGGGCACTTCAACGAGACTAGGTGTCATGCAGGAAACCGACGATGCTCCTCGGCTCACCGCGCAGCACCGTGAGCTGCTCGACCAGATGCTCGACAAGTGGTCGCTGCAGATCATGGAGGCGCTGTGCGAACAGCCGTTGCGGTTCACCGAGCTCCGCCGGGCGATACCGGTGGTGACGCAGAAATCACTCACCTCGGCACTGCGACGGCTCGAGCGCAACGGGATGGTCGAACGAGTGGTCACCCACACCCGGCCCATCGCCGTCGAATACCGCATCTCGCCGATCGGCCGAACATTGCAGGGACTCATCGACGCGCTACTGGGCTGGACCACCGCCAACTTGCCCGAGGTCGAACAGGCGCGTGCGCAGTTCGATGATCAACAGCACGACGACACTGCGATAGCGGGAACCGCGGCTCCGTAAAACGGCTTCGCTCGACCGGAGCCTCTTGGTGCGCGCGGACGTTGTCAACCGCAGCGATCCTCCTGCGCTATGTCGCACCGCCCACGTCCAGCATCTCGGCCAGCTGGTCGGTCGCTTGGATCAGCCAGCCGGGATCGCCGTGGCGACGGCCCCACAGCGCCGCCTTGACCGCGCGCACTTGCGCCCATCGACGAGCACGAGCACGGTCGATCCCTGCTGCCTCGCAATACAAATCCAGTCCGCGACGAATACCGGCGGCCGGATCAGGTGCGAACAGCAGAGGTACGAACCGGTAGCTGCGGAGAACGGTGATCGTGTCGTACGCAGGGTCGCCGACATATCCCTTGGGGTCGATCGCGAGCCACGGCTCACGGTCTCCCGCCAGGACATTCGCATCATGGAGGTCACCGTGGACGAGCGTCTGGGGCTGATCTGGACCGAGGTCGCGCAAGGTCTCGGCGACAGCATCCAGAACGCGTCGGGGGAGTGGATCGCCCAGTTCGGCAGCGGTCGTGCGGATCACGTCCGGCCAGTCGGCAACCAGGTCGCTCAAGCGCGGCAGCCCGATCGGGGCGTCGATGGCCAGGCGATGGGACAGTTTCCCGAGTACGCCGACAGCCTCGTCGAAGTCGGGGATATCGGCCAGGGTGCCGCGTCCTGTCCGCTCGAGCAGCATCGCGAACCGTTCGTCATCGCGTTCGAACAACCGCACCGCACCTCGCCCGTTCCAGGCGGCGAACGCGTCGGGCTCGAACACATTGCCCGGGTGCGGAAAAGAGATCTTGACGACCGCAGGCGGCAGGTCCTGGTGCCGCACCGGTAGGACGATCCCGACGTTGCCGTGCATGACCGGCCCCTCCGGGGTACACGACCACCGTTGCAGTAACTCATCCGCCAGGCCGGGAAGTGCCTCGATCCAGGCCCGCCCGGGTTCCCCTTCGCGACTGACTGTCTCGCGGGCGAAAACCTCTGGAATGTCGATCATGATTCGACCCTAGGTGCGTTCGGCAGGTCGCGGCGACTGCCGATGTGATGTATCTCGCCGTCGTCGAGCCTGGTCTGGGCAGTGATCATCGGCATAGCCTGAGGTCTCGCGCGTAGTCGAAATCTATTGCACTAGAAGGATATTCGGTGCAAATCGGACAGGTTGACGGCTTGCTGATCTCGGTATGCGCGAACTGCCGTCCCGGGACGTGTCATCGTCTCGGGCAGACGGCGGAATCCTGGCAAGGAGCTGCACCGTGTCGGTTCGTCGCAATGACCTCAGTCCCGTGATCACTCGCCGCAGTGCGCTCGCCGTGCTGGCACTGCTCGGCGTCGCCGGGTGCGGCGGGTCGGTAGCGGCCACAACCAGCACACCGCACTGGGACTACAACAGCGAGGGGCCCGAGCGCTGGGCCGATCTCGACCGTGGCTTTGCGGCATGTCGAGTCGGGCACGCCCAGTCGCCGATCGACCTGGACAGCCCCACCGAACTACACCCGTCCGAGCACATCGAGATCGCCTATCGGCCCATGTCGGCGGTGACCCTGCTGAACAACGGACACACAATCCAGGCGAGCGTGCCGGCGGATTCCGGAAACCGCATCGTCGTCGACGGCACACCGTTCACCCTGACTCAGTTCCACTTCCACCTGCCCAGTGAGCACACAGTCGACGGCATCGACACGGCCATGGAACTGCATTTCGTCCACACCGCCCGATCCGGCAGGCTGGCAGTTCTCGCCGTCCTCCTGCACGCGCGAACCGATCCCACCCCGCTGAGTCGAATACTCACCGCCACGCCGAACCGCTCCGGCCTCACCCGCACTGTCACCACACTCGACCCGCGCGAATTCCTCCCTGCCGACCTCGCCCAATTCCGCTACCAGGGCTCCCTGACCACGCCTCCGTGCACCGAAGGCGTGGAGTGGATCGTGCTGCGCCACCCCGCCCCGGTCGCCGTCGCCGACGTCGACAACTACCGTGCTCTGTTCCCACGCAGCAACCGGCCGACCCAGCCGCTCAATGGCCGCCCGGTAGTCCTCGCCGGATCCAACTGACCGAGGTCACTCCATCCGCACGGCGCCTTCTGTGATCGTCAGCTGGGGGAGGACCGGGGGAGTAGGCCCAGGGTGAGATGCCGGACCAGGTCGTCGAGTAGTTGTTCGGAGTCGTAGTCGGCGGTGTAGCCGGAACCGACGAAGGTGGCCAGGCCCTGGAGGGCGGCCAGAGCGGTGACACCCAGGCGTTTCGGGTCGCCTTCGACGATCTCGCCGCCGGCCTGACCTTCGGCGATGAGGGCGATCGGGACCGCGAAGGCCCGGTCGACGGCCTGCTGGATGTCGGCGGAGGTGGTGTTGTTTCGGCGCGCGAACATCAGCGGCAGGAGTTCGAGGTTGTCGACGGCGAATCGTAGGTAGGCGTAGGCGACCGTCTGCAGGCGTGCCGTGATCGGTCCATCGATCACGGCCTGTTCGAAGCAGGCGCCGAGGCGTTCCAGGCCGGTGACGGCGAGTGCGTCCAGTAGTGCCTGCTTGTCGCGGAAATGCCGACTCGGCGCCGCGTGACTGACACCGGTGTCTCGGGCCAGCTGGCGTAGCGACAGCCCGTCCACGCCGGACTCGCGCAGCGTCGCCTCGGCGCGCGTCAGCAGCGCGGCGCGGAGGTCTCCGTGGTGGTAGGGGGTGTGCAGCGACATGGTACGAGCAGGATATCCGACAATCAACTAATGTTTGCGTTGACTACTTTGTTGTCGCTGACTACATTGACGAAGGCCATGACTGACAACACCGCGCCCACCCGCAAACAGCGCAGCATGCCGATCCGCGAATGGCTGGCCCCGATCACCCTGGTCACCATCCTGGCGGCGCTGCTGGGCACCATGTACCTCGGCTACACCGCCGACCCAGAGAAACACCTGCACGACTTCCCGATCGCCCTGGTCAACCAGGACGTCGGCGACACCGTCAGCGGAAAGCCCAGCAACATCGGTGAACAGATCGCCTCGGCACTGAGCGACAACATCCCCGCCGACAAAATCGACCTGCGCCCACTCGGCATCAACGAAGCCCAGCGACAGCTGCAAAACGGCGAGGTCTACGGCGCCATCGTCATCCCCGGCGACTTCACCAAACGCGTCGCCATCCTCGGCGCCGCCTCGATCGTCCCGGGCGAGGTCGAACAGCCGATCATCTCCGTGCTCACCAATCCGCGGGCGGGCACGCTCGCCGCGCAGATCATGAACACCGTCGCCGACCAAGCCATGACACAGGTGAACAGCACCGTCGGCGCCCAACTCGCCGAGCAGGTCAGCGTAGCGGCAGGCACCACACCACTCAGCGGCGCGGCCCGACTGCAACTCAGCGAGCCGATCGACATCGTGGTCACCGCCTATCACCCGCTGCCCGAAGGCACCGGCCAAGGCTTGGCGGCGTTCTTCTACACCCTGGTCCTGCTGATCGTCGGATTCAGCGGCGCGATGATGATCAATTCGCTGGTCGACGCCTCACTCGGCTACATCCCCGCCGAATACGGCCCCTGGCACAAGACCACCTCGCCGGCCCCGATCAGCCGGTGGCGCACCCTGCTCGTCAAATGGGGGATCGCCGCCATCAGCGCCCCACTGGCATCCGGTGTGTTCCTCGCTGTCGGCACCCTGCTGAACATGGCCATCGAGCGGCCACTGATGCTGTTTCTCTATGGCACACTGGCGATCGCCGCCATCGCGGTCACCGCCCTGTCGGTGATGGCCGCCTTCGGCACGGCAGGCCTGATGATCAACCTCATCGTGTTCGTGGTGCTCGGCATCCCGTCGTCCTCGGGCACCATCCCGCTCGAGGCGACACCGCGCTGGATCGCCGACATGGCCACCTTCGAACCCATGCATCAGATCTACCTGGCCGTGCGCGCCATCCTGTTCTTCGACGGACATCTCGAAGCCGGTATGGCACAGGGTCTGTGGATGACCCTCGCCGGACTCGCGGTCGGCCTGGTCCTCGGTGCGGTCGCCACCAACGCCTACGACCTGCGCGGAATGCTGCGTCTGGGCATCGAGCACGCGCCCGCGCAGTAACTGATCAACCCACGTGGAAGGCCCCTGTGATGCATGAGTTCGAAGCCCCGGCTTCCTACACGATTCCAGAACACACGAACAATTCCGACAGTGTGTTCCTGCACGCCGAGAACTCGCCCCGCACGGTGCTGTTCAACGTCTCGAACGGCAGCGGCGGCCTCACCGACGTCACCGCGGCCGAGTTCGCGCGAACGGTCACCGACGTGGCCAAGGGCCTCATCGCCACGGGCATCGAACCGGGCGACCGAGTGGCCATCATGGCACCCACCCGCTACGAGTGGGTCGTACTCGACCACGCGATCTGGGCCACCGGCGGCTGCACCGTCGCCATCTACGACAGCTCCGCCGCCGAACAGGCCAAATGGATCCTGCAGGACTCCGCGACGAAACTGCTGATTGTCGACAGCGACAAACACCGCCGGATCATCGAGGAGATCGACGCAGGCGCACTGCCCGAACTGCGCGAAATCCTGCAGATCGACAAAGGCATCGTCGAGGAATTGACCACTCGCGGTACCCAGCTCGACGACCACACCGTCCACACCCGCCGCGCAGAGGTCGGCGCGACCTCCCCGGCGACCCTGATCTACACCTCCGGCACCACCGGCCGACCCAAAGGCGTGATCCTCACGCACGGGAACCTCTACGCCGAGTCGAAATCCGACCGTATCGCCCTGGGCGAGTTCGTCACCCAGGGCAATAAGACACTGATGTTCCTGCCGCTCGCCCACGTCTTCGCGCGTGCGGTGACACTGGCCGCGCTCGATGCCAAGGTGGTCGTCGCGTTCAGTTCCGACTGGTCCACGCTCGTCGACCAGTTCGGCAGTTACCGCCCGCACTTCATCCTCGCGGTGCCGCGCGTGTTCGAAAAGGTCTTCAACGGCGCGAAGCAGAAGGCGCACGCCGACGGCAAGGGCAAGATCTTCGACCTCGCCACCGAAACCGCCATCGCCTGGAGCGAATCGCTGGACGCCGGCGGCCCCGGTGTCGTGCTCACACTGCGCCACGCCCTGTTCGACAAACTCGTGTATCGCACGCTGCGCCGCGCGCTCGGCGGACGATGCGAGGCGGCCGTGTCCGGTGGCGGACCACTCGGCGCGCGGCTCGGTCACTTCTTCCGCGGTGTCGGCATCCCGATCTACGAGGGCTACGGACTCACCGAGACCACCGCCGCGATCACCGTGAACACCCCGACGAATACCCGGGTCGGCACCGTCGGCCGCCCGACCGAAGGCCACGCCGTCAAGATCGCCGACGACGGCGAGTTGCTGCTGCGCGGCCCGGTCGTCTTCCACGAGTACTGGGGCAACCCCCAGGCCACCGAGGACGCCTTCGCCGACAGCTGGTTCGAGACCGGCGATCTCGGCACCATCGACCGCGACGGCTACCTCACCATCACCGGCCGGAAGAAGGAAATCCTCGTCACCGCGGGCGGAAAGAACATCTCCCCGGGACTGATGGAGGATTCGCTGCGCGGCCACCCGCTGATCAGCCAGGCGATGGTCGTCGGCGACGGCCGCCCGTTCGTCGGAGCCCTGATCACCCTCGACCCCGAAGTACTCCCGGCATGGAAGCAAAGCCATCACCTGCCCGCCGACACCTCGAACGAGGCCCTGATCGAGAACCCCGATCTCGCCGCGGAGATCGATGCGGCGGTCGCGGACACCAACAAGCAGGTGTCACATGCCGAGGCGATCAAGAAGATCCGCATCCTGCCGGTCGACTGGACCGAGGCAACCGGCGAACTGACGCCCAAGATGTCGCTCAAGCGCTCAGCGGTCATGAAGAAGTACGCCGCCGAGGTCGACAAGATCTACGACCCCGCCACGGAAAGTAGTCACTGACACCGCAATCACTGCCGCCGTCTGTTACGTCTAACCAATTACCGCGCATCGCACCGAATCGACCCCTCGAGTTCGTATTCTCACCAGGACCGCGCCCGGCGTGCGGCACTGGAACAGGGGTTGAACACAGCAGATGGCTATATCTGACGTCGATGCGTACACACATCTCTCGCCAACCGACATCGAAGAGTTCGGGCAGCGCCTGGACGCGTTGCGCGGGCGGATCGAATCCAGCTTGGGCGAGCGCGACGCGAAATACCGTCGCGCACCGCATCTTTGCGATGCGTGCGCCAGCCGGGAAACATTCCATAGTTTCGTCACTGTGACGAATTAAGCCTGGGCAAGTGGACGGGGGAGTGCCACCCTTCGGGTGGCCGGATCGGTTTCCGCGGATATGGAGCCCGGATCGGCCGATTAGCACATTCAGCACGAACGGTCATTAATCGGTCAACCTGAGAAATAACCCGGATTTTCGTCAATTTTCATCCCGGGCCCCGAAATGCCATGAATAACAAGCGCCGCGAAATGCCAGCGCACACAGAACGGCAATGCGGGCAGGTGAACACCGAGTGCCTTTCAGCGCGCGATACAACTCAGCGCACGCCGCACGCGCATCCGCAAAACCCCTTCCGACCGGCCGCCTTCAAACGCCGATAATGCACATTATGTCAAGTAAACCCCCTGCATGCAGGAAGCGTGACATCAGAGATTGGTGATTGATCGGTCAGCGTTGGGGTGTCAGCGTGATGGCGCCGATCACGACTCCACCCAAATACGCCGGGCCCTGGTACCCACCATGTCCGTCGCTGATCAGTACGACTCGATGGCCGGGAAACAGATCCACGTAGCCGCCGTCGGGCGTCGAATGAATTGGATACCGCCCTATCAAGACCAGGTCCCCGCCCTCGACGCGCGCGTCGCGTTCCAGGAGCACGATGCCTGACAACCACGTCGTGGACGTGTAGGCACCGGGTTCGACGTCGGCGAATGCTTGACCGACCGTGCCAAAGATCGTGGCGGCACCCACGGCCACGGCGATCGCAGCAGTCCGGACTATCGCTGGTCTGGCGCGTATGGACATCGCCAACTCCTGTCGCCTCGGGTTACCAACTCTACGCCTGTCAACTCCGGCTGATCCGGCCGAAAATGATACGCGCCGTCCAGGCACTCGAATCGGACATCTCCCCCGGCATCATCACTGTCGTCGCCGACGAGCCTGCCGCGAGTCACTGACCACGGCGCCGTTGCACCGGGCTCGCGCCCGGCGAAAGAGGTTCGTCCTCAGCCTGTTCGGCGAGGGCGATCGTCACGCGGTCCACTCGGGTCGAGCCAGTGTAACGTTCGTCACCGTTGTTGCGACAATTCATTCAGCACACACCGTCCCAGACCCCGCCGGTGCTCTCGACCACCTCACCGCGGGAAGGGTTAGTGGAGATGGCTCAAGAATTCTCCCGAATGCGCCAAGAGCGCCCGCGCTGCCATCGCAGCGGCAACCACGGTGAGCACTCACCGCCACTGAACTGATAGCCGATACTTCGCATTCTGCAGCCTTGCCGCACCGTGCACATTTCGCACGGAACGGCGTCAGATTTGCTTTCAGTACTTTTTGCTTCGGCCGCCGTTTGATGACCGGAGTCCTCAGATGAGGTGTGTCCCATGGTTGAGAAAACTGCTGTCAGCCTGGTTATTCCAGCGCGCAATGAAGCACGCAATATCGCGTGGGTGCTGGACCAGATTCCGGACAGCATTACCGAAGTCATCCTTGTCGACGGCTCGACGGACGCGACCCTGATCACCGCCCGCAGCTCCCGGCCCGATATCAAGGTGGTGCCGCAGCAGGGCCTCGGAAAGGGTTGCGCGCTGCGCGCCGGATTCCTCGCCGCGACAGGCGATGTGATCGTGATGATGGACGCCGATGGCAGTATGTCGCCGCAGGAGATCTCGCATTACGTGCACTTCCTGGAGAACGGCTACGACTTCGTCAAGGGATCGCGTTTCATCGGCGGCGGCGGTTCACTCGACATCACCCGGATCCGGCGTTGGGGTAACCGGTTCCTGCTGACGGTGTTCAACGCGATCTATCACACGCGCCTCACCGATTTATGCTACGGGTATTGCGCATTTCATCGGCGCTATCTCGAGCATCTGAATCTGTGCGCGACCGGCTTCGAGATCGAGGCCGAGATGACAGTGCGCGCGATGCAGGCGGGTTTGCGGATCGCGGAGGTGCCCAGCCTGGAGTTACCGCGGCGGGCAGGCCAGTCCAACCTGCGCGCGATCCACGACGGTACCCGGGTCCTGCGGACCGTGGTGCGTGGTCATCGGATGGGGTCTGTGCGGGCGGGCGCGGCTGAATCGGTGCCGAATACACCTCCCGGCGTCGCGATGGGATCGTCATGATCGCCGTGACCCGGCACCTGAAGCCGCACCGGGAATTCAAGGAGACGGGTGCGGCGCGTGCGCTCGAGCAGACCGACCTGCCGATCGGGCGGATCGATGTCGAGCTGAGCTTGCCGGAGAGCGAACTCGTGCTCGCGGATCCGTCGGTGCGGCCGGCGAAGATCCTGGCGCTGCTGCGGTTGCACGGGCACCCCGTCGGGATCGCGGTGCTGGATGGGCGGCTCGGCCTGTCCTGGTACAGGCATGCTCCGACGGTCTGGACGGCGGTCGGCGACGCCGTCAACGCGCACCTGGCCGCGGACGGGCTGCCCCGAGTGGAGTGTCTCGCCGAGGTGGCGCGCGAGCCTGTGGTGTCGGCGCAGTGTCTGCGCTGGCATGAGGAGCTGCTGCTGCACGCTCCGGTGATCACCGTCGTCGTTGCCACCCGGGATCGGCCGGACAGTGTGTGCGAGTGCCTGGAAGCGCTGTTGCGGATGGAGTATCCGGCCTTCGAGATCGTCGTCGTCGACAACGATCCGACCACCGAGGAGACCGCCACGGCGATCTCGCGGCGTTTCGGTGGCCGCGTGCGGTATGTCCGCGAGAACCGGCGCGGTCTGGCGGCGGCACATAATCGGGGACTGTCCGCGGCCCGCGGCGAGATCGTGGCCTTCGTCGACGACGACGTGGTCGTCGACCGCCATTGGCTGACCGGGATCGCCGAAGGCTTCGCCTCCGGACCCGACGTCGCCTGCGTCACGGGCCTGATCCTGCCCGCCCAACTCGAAACGCCTGCCCAGCTGTTGCTCGAGCAGCACGGCGGGTTCGACAAAGGCTTCGACCTGCACGTCTTCGACACCAGCCGGAACCGGCCCGCGGATCCGTTGTTCCCGTTCACCGCGGGCAGATTCGGTTCCGGCGCCAATATGGCGTTCGATACCGCGGTCCTGCGGGGGCTCGGCGGGTTCGACCCGGCGATCGGGGCCGGCACGTTCGCGCGTGGCGGTGACGATCTGGCCGGGTTCTTCCGTGTTGTCGTCGCTGGACATCAGCTGGTGTACCAGCCCAGCGCGGTGGTGTGGCATCGCCACCACCGGGATATGGCAGCGCTGCGCAATCAGGCCTACGGCTATGGCGTCGGGCTCGGTGCGTTCCTGACCAGTGCGCTGGTCCACGAGCCCGCGATGGTCGCCGGGCTGGTGCGGCGATTGCCTCGCGGGCTCGGGTACACCTTCGGCGCGGCCTCGGATCGCAATCGTGGCCGCTACGACGGACTGCCCGGCGATCTGGCGAGGCTCGAGAAGCGCGGCGTGTTGTTCGGGCCCGTGGCGTACGTGGTCAGCCGGTGGCGCACCTACAGGGCGAGCAGTCCGGGTGGTCGGCAGTGAGTGTCGGGATGGCACGGCGACGAGCGCTGTCGGCAACGCCAGCACCGGCCATGCTCGGCACGTTCGCCCGGGATTGGCGTAAACCACTGCTGCGCAACGGCATACTGCTGACGGCCAGCTCCGGGCTGTCCGCGCTGATCGGGTTCGGCTTCTGGGCGCTCGTCGCGCGGCACTACGACGCCGCCTCGGTGGGCAGCAACGCGGCCGCGATTTCGATGGCGGTGCTCGCCGCCACGGTTGCCCAGCTGAACCTGTCCAGTGCCATGGTCCGGTTCGTGCCGACCGCGGGGCGCCGCACGACCGCGCTGATCGCGGGGGCACATGTGGTCAGCGCGAGCCTTGCTCTGATCATCGCCGTGGGTTCGGTGCTGGCGGTCGGGGTGTTCGCGCCCGGCACGACTTTTCTGTCCGACGACCGGGCCCAGGTGCTGTTCGTCGCGGGCACCGTCGCGGTCACCCTGTTCGTCCTGCAGGACGGTGTGCTGGTCGGATTGCGGCGCACTCCCGTTGTCCCGCTGGCCAACATCATGTTCGCGGTGACCAAGCTGGTCCTGGTCGTAGCCGTGGCTTCGACGTTGCCTCGCTATGGCATCTTCGCGTCGTGGACGGTGGCATCGGCGGCCATCGTCGTGCTCGTCGGCGCCTACCTTTTCCTGTGGGCGATCCCCCGCCGGGTCCGGGCAGCGAATCTCATCGAGGCGCTGCCGCCGATGCCGCAGATCGCTCGCTTCGTGACAGTCGACTATGTCGGATCGGTGTGCTCGATCGGTGCGGCGATGCTGTTGCCCATCCTTGTGCTCCACGCACTCGGCCCCGTGCCGACCGCCTACTTCTCGATCGCCTGGGCCATCGCGAACGTCATCCATCTGATCAATGTCAATTTCGGCACTTCCCTGGTCGCGGAATCCGCCGCCGATCCGTCACAGCTGGCTCGCAATGTGCATCAGATTCTGGTCCACGGCGCCAAGTTGGTGCTCCCGATCGTGGCCGCGGTGTTCGTGCTCGCCCCGGTCGTGCTCGCTATCTTCGGCAGCGAGTACCGCGCGGGTGCCGATGTGCTGCGCGTGCTCGCGTTCGCGGCGGTTCCCGGTCTGCTGGTCTCGACGGCGATCAGTTCGGCACGGGCGCATCGCCGGCTGGGTCTGCTCCTGACGATCCAGGCATCGAACTTCGTGCTCACTGTCGGCCTGGCGTGGGTATTGCTGGACCTCGTCGGCGTGGTCGGAGCGGGGGTGGCCTGTCTGCTGAGCCAGACCTCGATTGCCTGCGCACTGCTGGTGCGCCGCGATCTCTGGTGGTCCGTCGATGCGCCCCGGACGATTGTCGCAGCGCCGATTTCGGTCCGGTTACGCAGTGCGGCAGCACTTTTCGTTCTCAGGGCGGCCGGAGCCACGCGTCGACGGAGGACCCTGGACCGAGCGAGGGCAGTGTTGCGCAGGCCGGATTCCGCCGACGCGAGTCGTGACCTGGTGCGCCGGGCCGCACGGCTGGACACCGATGTGCCCTCGAAGGAATGGACCCGCGCCCGGCCCGTCCGGACGGTTACCGATGTCGCGGTCGCCTACCTCGGTCACGGTGACGGTCCGCCGACCGCGGTCCTGAAAGTCGCCAGGTCGCCGCTGGCTGCCGCCGACCTGCGCCGGCAACGGGAGATCCTGTCTGCCGACTCCCCGCTCGGCGACTGGCCCCTGCTCCCCCGCGTTCTCGCGTTCGGCGACGACGCCGACGGGGTGGCTTCCATCGAGACATACCATCCGCGCGTAGACCTGACCAGGGTCCTGACCGCGCACCCGGACCGGCTCGAGGCCCTGACGACGCTCGCGCTCACCTCGATCGACGAGTTGCACCGCCGCACAGGTCGCCTCGCCGTGGTGGATGACACCATGCTGACCCGATGGGTCGACGAGCCCGTGCACACCCTGACCGAGATGTGCCGGACCCTCTCCCCCGCGTCGATCGACACTGCCGACCGGATCAGGACCGTGGTGCGCGCGGCACTGGCCGACCACACCACGGTGATCGGCTGGGCGCACGGCGACTTCCACAGCGGCAACGTCTTGCTCGAATCCGGGCGCGTTAGCGCCATCATCGACTGGGGTGGCGCCCGGCCGGACTGGCTCTGCGCGCTCGACGCGTACCACCTGGTCTTGACGGCATCCTGCACCGTCGAACAGCGCGAACTCGGCTCGGTGCTGGTACGGCGGTTGCGCGCAGGCGGCCTCACCGAGCGCGAACGTCGTCAGCTCGACCTCGTCGGTGGTGCTGCGGCGCGCGGCGACCCGCTGGACGAGCGGATAGCGATCCTGCTGACCTGGCTGCATCATGTCGCGGCGTTGTCGCGCACATGCGGTGTCTATCGCGAGCACCGCGTCTGGTGGGCCCTCAATGCCGAACCTGTGCTGCGCGCGTTCGCCGACCTCGCCCCGAAGCTCGAGGCACAGCAGCGCATCACGGAACTCGTCGGTGCCGCCGACCGATCGGATCGGCCGGTCGCGGCGGCACCGGCAGATCTCGTGGAATTCGAAGCCGAATGGGACCCCGACGCCGCACCTGCACCCGCACCGGATCACGGAGGGCGGTTCGACCAGCTGACCGTCTCGGTTGTCATCTGTTCCTATGCCGAGGACCGTTGGGACACGTTGGTTCTCGCGGTCACCTCGATCCAGGCGCAGTCGCGGCCCGCCGAGGAAATCGTGGTGGTGATCGACCACAACACAGCGCTACTGGATCGCGCACGCACCCTGCCCGGCGTGACGGTCGTTGCGAACCGCGACGCGTCAGGGCTGTCCGGCGCCCGCAACACCGGAACAGCGGTCAGCACAGGCGATATCGTGGCGTTCCTCGACGACGACGCCTTCGCCGACGCCGACTGGCTGGCCGAACTCGCCGCGCCCTACGCCGATCCCGCTGTGCTCGGCGTCGGCGGCCTGGTCACCGCGAACTGGCTCACAGCACGGCCGTCCTGGTTTCCCCCAGAATTCGACTGGGTGGTCGGCTGCAGCTATCGCGGCATGGCCACCGGGCGCGCGGCGGTGCGCAACATGATCGGCGCCAATATGTCGTTTCGGCGTGAGCTGCTCGTCGAATCGGGCGGATTCCATATCGACCTCGGCCGGGTGGGGACACGGCCGCTCGGCTGTGAGGAGACCGAGCTGTGCATCCGCCTGCAGCGCGGCCACCCGGATGGCGTGCATGTCTATGAACCCGCGGCGCGGGTGTGGCACAGCGTCCCCGGCACGCGCGCGACGTGGTCGTATTTCCGCTCGCGCTGCTATTCCGAAGGCCTGTCCAAGGCGAAAGTCAGTGTTCTCGCGGGCTCCGATCGAGCCTTGGCCAGTGAACGGTCGTATCTGCGATCGACGGTGCCGCTGGGGGTGCTGCGCAACCTCGGTGCCGGATTGCGCGGGCGCCTCTGGGGATTCGTCACCGCGGTCGTGATGATGGTGGGGGTCATGGCTACCGCGATCGGCTATGCCGCGGGCACCCGCGCGGGACATCGCACACCGGCGGCGCGGCCCACTTTCCGGCGGACAGGCGTCTGGCGCTACATCGGTGTGGCGGTAGCGACAGGGTTGTGGCTGGTTTCGCTGCCCCGCATCGAGCTCGATCGCATCGGTGACTACGGCCTGCTGCCGCTGCTGCCGTTCACCTTCTGGGCGGCATTGGCTGTGCTGCTGGTGAGTTTCGGTGTGCTGGTGCAGGCAAAGGCGGCGACGACGCGGCTGTTGGCCGCGCATGTTGTCGTCCTGATCGCGATACTGCACGCGACGCCGTCGGTGACTTATGAGACGCTGCGCTATTCGTGGGCGTGGAAGCACGTGGGCATCGTCGACTTCTTCCAGCGGCACAACGGCGTCGACACCACGCTGAACGAGCTGGCGGTGTACCAATTCTGGCCGGGCTTCTTCAATCTCAACGCGATGCTGGTGAAAGCCGGTGGGTTGGAGTCCTCGCTCGGCTACGCCGCCTGGGCGCCGCCGGTGTTCAACCTGCTGCTGATCGGCCCGCTGTATCTGATCTTCGCGACTTTCAGCACCGATCGGCGCCTGATCTGGTCCGCGATCGTGATCTACGTCCTCGGTGCGTGGGTGGGCCAGGACTATTTCGCTCCACAGGCCTGTGCGAACTTGCTGTACCTCACGATCGTGGCGCTGGTGTTGCGGTATCTGCGCCGGGAGTCCATGGGCTTCGACCGGCGGGTGATCGTGGTGGCCGCGATCGTGCCGATGATGGCGGCGATCGTGCCAACCCATCAGTTGACGGCGCCGATGGTCATCCTGGCGCTGGGTCTGCTCGCCGTGTTCCGTGTGCGGCGAGTCTTCGTGTTGACGGTCCTCATGGTCGCTATGACGGTGGGCTGGGATCTGCTCGTCGCCGGGCCGTGGCTGAGCGAGAACCTCTCCGGCCTGCTGGCGAACTTCGGCAACGCCGAGTCGAATGCCGGGGCGAATTTCATCGATCTGGATGCGGGCAGCCGCAGTCAGGTCGTGGTCGCCGAGGTCGACCGTGCGCTGAGTGCCGCGATCTGGCTCATGGCCGTCATCGGGTTCGCCCGTCGTTTCCGCGGGCGCGGTGAACTCGCATTGCCGCTGCTGGCCGTCGCACCGCTGCCGCTGATCCTCAGCAACGACTACGGCGGTGAGATGGTCTTCCGGGTCTACCTGTTCGGGCTGCCCTTCGTGGCCTTCTACGCGGCGGCCGCGTTCTTCCCACGCCCGGCCGTCGACGCGCCCCGCTCGCGCGGACGCCGGTTCGGTCGGCTGGTGCTGCCGGTGGTGTTGCTGCTGCTCGTGACGGGGTTCGGTTTCGGCTACTACGGCAAGGAACAAACGGCCTACTTCGCGCCGGAGGAATACGCGGCGGCTCAGTTCGTCTACGGTATCGCTCCGCGCGGGTCGCTGGTCATCGGCGCGACGAGCGGCTTTCCCTGGGCGTTCAAGAATTTCGAGTTCTACGACCACATGTGGTTTGCCACCTTCGACGCCGATGACCGGGAAGACATTGTCGCGGAACCGGTCTCGCAGTTGGGCGACATAATGTCCGCGCAACGTCATCACCACTCGTACCTCATCCTCACCCGCAGCCAGAGCGCCGGGATGACGCTGTCCGGTGACCTACCGCGCGACGCGCTCGACCGGATCCAGCAGACGCTGTCCGAGTCACCGAGATTCACCGAGCTCTACCGGAACACGCACGCCGTGGTGTTCACCCTGACCCAACCGGCACCGGAGTGAGAACATGACACGAATTCCCGTCGGCCTCAGCCGGTATCGGCTTCCCGATCCCGCGGCATTGCGACGTGGTCTGCGTGCGACGCCGGCCGCCACCTGGGTACTGGCCGGTTCGGGCTGGGTCACGTTGCTGTGCGTGCACGCCATCTCCGCCGATTCACCGCTGTCGGTGCTGCGGACGCTCGTCGCCTTCGCGTTCGTGCTGCTGTGCCCCGGTCTCGCGGTCGCCAGGTTGCTGCCGTTGCGGGAGGACATCGAGGTCTGGGTGGTGGGAATCGCGTTGAGTGTGTCCTTCGGCCTGCTGGTCACCGTCGCGTTCACGGCGGCGCGCGATGATTCGACGACGTCGCGGTTGGTGTCGTTGGCGGTCATCACCACCGGGGCGGCGGCGGTGCGGATCTATCGATCGGCGCGGCCATGACCATCGTCCCGATCCTGCTCTACCACTGCGTGTCGGTCGATCCGGCGGGGTGGATCGCGCCCTATGCCGTGTCGCCACGGACTTTCGCCCGGCACGTCGAGCTGATGGCGGCGAGCGGCCGGACGCCGATGACCGTCACCACGCTGACCGACGCGCTCCGCGATGGCCGGGCGCTGCCCGCGCGCCCGCTGCTGGTGACCTTCGATGACGGCTTCGCCGACTTCGCCGACGCCGCACCGGTTCTCGCCGCCCATCAGATCCCGTGCACGCTCTACGTGACGACTGGCGCGCTGCGCGGACCGCACCAGTCCTCGCGGCTGTGCCTGCCACCGGCCCGGATGCTGGCGTGGTCGCAACTTCCCGAACTGGCCGAGCACGGCGTCGAGATCGGCGCCCACACTCACACCCATCCGCAGCTCGACACCCTGCGAGAACGGGTGGCGGCGGCCGAGATCCGCGAATGCAAGGACCTGCTCGAGGACGCGATGAGCCGGGAAGTTCGCAGCTTCGCCTACCCCCACGGCTTCCACTCGACCCGGGTCCGGCGCCAGGCGCAGTTGGCGGGCTACACCTCGGCGTCCGCTGTGGGCGATGCGTTGAGCTCGACTGCTGACGATCCCTTGGCGCTGGCCCGGCTCACTATTCGCTCGACGACCACCATCGACGAGCTGACAGCCTGGCTCTCCGGCCGAGACGCTGCTGTCGCGCCCTATCCGGAGGCGTGGCGAACCAAGGCGTGGCGAACCTACCGCCGATTGCGCGGTCACCGATCGACGCGCGGAGTCATCACGATGCCCGGCCAGTCATCGAGACCACCAGGAGGTACCTGACCATGCGCACCCTAGTTACCGGCGCTGCCGGATTCATCGGCTCGAATCTGGTCGACAGTCTGCTCGCCGACGGCCACACTGTCGTCGGTATCGACAATCTCGTCACCGGTCGAATAGGTAATCTGGACAGTGCGTTTCGGCACGACACGTTCACTTTCGCCGAGACCGGCGTCGACCGGCACGAGCTCGCCGAGATCGTGCGCGCGGTGGCACCGGAGGTGGTGTTCCATCTCGCGGCCCAGGTCGATGTCCGCAAATCGGTCGGCGATCCCTGCTCCGACGCGGGCACGAATGTGCTGGGCACCATCAATGTGGCCGAGGCGTGCAGGCAGGCCGGGACTCGCCGTGTCGTCTTCGCTGCCTCCGGCGGATCCCGTTACGGCACCCCCACCGCGCTGCCGATCGGCGAGGACGCACCACCCCATCCGCTTTCTCCGTATGCGGCCGCCAAGGTCGCCGGTGAGCTGTACCTCGCCGCGTATGCCGACATGTACGGGATGGCACCGATCAGCCTCGCGTTGTCGAATGTCTATGGGCCACGCCAGGATCCGCGCGGGGAAGCAGGCGTCGTCGCGATCTTCGGCTGTGCGTTGCTGCACGGACATCCGGGGACCATCTACGGCGACGGCACCGCCACCCGCGATTACGTTTATGTCGGTGATGTCGTCGACGCGTTCCGGAGCGCGGGCGCGGCGCCGGAATCACTGACCGGCACCTTCAATATCGGCACCGGAGTGCAGACCACCACCACCGAACTGCACCGCATGATGGCGGTGGCGCTGGGCATCGACGATCCCCCGGTGTACGCACCGGCACGGACCGGGGAGATCCAGGCCATCGCGCTCGATCACACCGCGGCCCACCAGAACCTGGGCTGGGATCCGCAAGTCGACATCACCGCCGGGATCGATCACACCATCGCCTGGCTGCGCGAGACCCTCGATCTGAGCGGCAGCGCGGCTGTCACCGCGTGAACGGAGCTGGACATGGCGCCAACGACAACCACGATCGGCTCATCGGCACCCAGGGTGACCGTGGGGGTGCCACGAGATGTGTGGGCCGAGCTGCACCGAGCGGACGTGCACTCGGTGCCTACCCAGACGCCGGAATGGCTGGACTGCCTCGTCGCGACGGGGAACTACCGGGACGCGAGCCGACTGTACGAAATGCCGGACGGTCGCCGGGCGCTGCTCCCGTTGGTTCGACGGACCTATCCGACCGGCGGGTCGACGATCCTGCAGTCGCTGCCCAAGAGTTGGGGGTACGGCGGCCTGATAGCGCCCGACGGGGTCGCGCCCGATCTCGTGTCCGCGGTGTTCGACGACTTGTCCGCGACACCGGCGCTGCGGATACACATCCGCCCCAACCCGGTGCACGCCGCCGCGTGGGCCGAGGCGGCCGCGGCGCGCACCGGCATCACCGCGGTGCCCGCACGCGCGCACATTCTGGATTTGGAAGGTGGTTTCGAGCAGGTGTGGCAGCACCGGTTCAAGGCCGCGACGCGCACCGCCGTCCGGCGCGCCGAGCGGGCCGGGGTGAGGGTCGAGACCGACACCACCGGCCGCCTCGTTCCGGTGTTCTACGACCTATTGCAGCGCTCCTTGGATCGGTGGGCGCGACAGCAGCACGAACCCGTGCGGCTCGCCAGACTCCGTGGGCGACATCGGGATCCGGCCGCTAAGTTCGCTACGATCGCCGAACGCCTCGGTCGCGGATGTCAGGTGTCGGTGGCCTGGTTCGATGGCCGTCCGGTGGCTGCGATCCTTGTGTTGCGCTGCGGGGCGAACGCGCATTACACCCGCGGAGCGATGGACGAATCGCGCGCCTTCCCGACGGCGAACCGGCTCCTGCATACGGTGGCGATCGAAGACGCGTGCCGCAGCGGCTGTCGTAGCTACCACATGGGAGAGTCTGGTGCCTCGCCCGGCTTGGCCCGATTCAAGGGCTACTTCGGTGCCGAGCCCTACGACTATTGCGAGTATTGGCTCGAGCGCGTCCCTGTCTATCGCGTCGACCAGGCTCTGCGGGGCTGCGTCAAACGTGTGATCGGCTTCCGCGATGTCTAGGCCCGCGCTCCGAGCGCGCGTGCGTGCGGCTCTGTTGGTGAGTGTCGCCGCCGCGGTCGTGGCCGCCTGTGGGACAAGCGTGCCCGGCCCTGTCGATCCTTTGCCGGGCGGCCGCTACGTCCTGCTGGCCAACGCGCAGACCAGCGACGTGCGCGTGCTCGACGCGTCGACCTGGGCCGGTCAGGGGGAACCGATCGAGGTCGGTCCCATCCCGTCCGACGTGGTGGTGAGTCCGACCGGCGACCGGGCCTATGTCGTCAGTCCCACGGCCAGTGTGATCACGGTGGTCGACATCGCCACCCGACGCACCGTCGGTGACCCGATCCGGGTCGGCACCTATCCGGCGGGCGTGGTCGTCAGCCCGGACGGGGGTCGCCTCTACGTCGCGGGCGGTGAGACCGACGACGTGCGCGCCTACGACACCACCACCCATCGCATGGTCGGCAAGCCGATGAAGATCGGCGACGCGCCGGGCGGTCTGGCGATCAGCGCGGACGGGCGGTGGATCTTCGCCACCAGCCAATACCAGAACGACGTGCGCGTGATCGACACCGAGGCGCTGGCCGTTGTCGGCAACCCGATCGTCGTCGGCAAGGCTCCGGCGCGGGCGGTGGTGAGCCCGGACGGGCGTCGGGTCTATATCGCCAACGCCAATTCCGACGATGTCTCGGTCGTCGATACCGACACCCGGCGGGTCGTCGGGGAGCCGATCCCGGTCGGCAGCTATCCGACCGGGATCGTCACCAGCGCCGACGGAAAGCGTGTCTTCGTCGCGAGCCAGAACTCCAATGATGTGCGCGTCATCGACACGACGACACTGCGGGTGATCGGGGAACCGATAAAGACCGGCGCCGCGCCCGCCCAGATGACGGCGAGCCCGGACGGGCGCCTGCTCTACGTCGCCAATGTGTACTCCGACGATGTGACCGTGATCGACACCCGGACACTGCGGGCAACCGGCTCGGGCCCGGTCGGCCGGACTCCACGAGGCATCGCGGTGGTGGCGATATGACCGTGCGGCACCATCGTGCGTGCTCGCGCGTCGGCATCGTGGTGGCCGTCGCCCTGCTCGGTGCCGGCTGCGGCCAGGCCTCGACGACCGTCGACCAGACCCGGCCGGCATTCGCCGACGAGTTCGACGGCCCGCCCGGCGCAGCACCCGATCCGTCGATCTGGCGCCCCGATGTCGGCGGAACCGGCTGGGGCAACGAGGAATTGCAGTATTACACCCGCGGCGTCAATACCGCGCTCGACGGCCGGGGAAACCTCGTGATCGAGGCGCGTGAAGGATCGGACGGGCACTCGTGCTGGTACGGGCGCTGCCGCTACACCAGCGGAAAGCTGACGACCCGGCAACGGCGCGGTGTCGCCTTCGCCCAGAGCTACGGCACGTTCGAAGCACGGATCCGCATGCCGAGCGGGGCCGGGCTCTGGCCCGCCTTCTGGCTATTGGGCGAGAACATCGACGCCGTCGGGCATCCGGCGGCGGGCGAGATCGATATCGTCGAAACGCTGGGCGCGCGAACCGATTCGGTGGAGCAGCACGTGCACGGGCCCGGACTCGACTTCGGTGCCGAATTCCGCCTCCCGGCCGGACAGTCGGTGACGGACTGGCACACCTATGCCGTCGAGTGGGCGCCGGACCGGATCACCTGGCTGGTGGACGGACAGGCCACGCGCACGCTGACCCGAGCCGAAGCCGGTCCGGGCTGGGTCTTCGATCACCGGTTCTACCTGCTGCTGAATCTCGCCGTCGGTGGCGAGTGGCCGGGGTCGCCGGACCGCGACACCGTGTTCCCGGCCCGGATGCTCATCGACTATGTCCGGGTCTATCCCGGGGAACGGTACTGAGACGATGACAACGCTGACGTGGGACGTGCAGACACCGCGGGGCCCAGCGCGGGTGACCAGTCCGGCGCCTCGCGCGGTGTGGGACGAGATCGTCGCCGCCGATCCCCTTGCGGGGCCGTCACATCTGCCCGCCTGGTCGGACTCCGTGTGCCGAGCCGACGGCTGGACCGAGGCCAGCAGGCTCTACGAACTGCCCGGCGGCAGGCAGGCCGTGCTACCGCTGGTTCGGCGCGCCTTCGCCGGGTCACCGGGCGACCCGAAGCTGCTCACCGTGCAGGCCTCGTTCCCGCACGGTTGGGGGTCGGGTGGAATCGTGGCACCCGGCGGTGCCGGGGTCGGTGATGTCGCGGTGGTCCTGGCCGATCTCGCCGCGGGCCGAGAGCTCCAGACTTTGCTGCGGCCCGGTTTCGCAGCGGCCGCGGCCTGGCGTGAAGCATGGTCGGGGGCGAGTGGCCGTGTCCCGGTTCGGATTCCGGTGCAGACCCATGTGCTCGACCTCGGCGGCGGGCTGGATGAGGTCTGGTCGCGGCGGCTCAGTTCGAAGGCGCGCACGGGCATTCGCAGTGCCCGCCGCAAGGCAGACAGTGCCGGGCTGGTTATCGAGGTCGGTAGTTCCCCCCAGTTGGTCGAGGACCTGTATGACGTGTACCTGCGATGGGTGGCCCGGCGGGCAGTGCAGCGGCGGATGCCGCGCCGGGTGGCCCGGCTGCGGGCGATGCGGGCCGAACCGCTGCGCCGGTTCCGTACCGTCGCAGCGGCATTCGAGGATCAGTGCCGTATCTGGGTGGCGCGCCTGGACGGGATCCCGATCGCCGCCGCCATCGCGGTCTTCCATGGTGGGGTCGGTGTCGGCTGGCGTGCGTTCAGCGACCGGGAGCTGGCCGGGCCGCTGCGGGCCCATGAGCTGATGCAGTTCTTGGCCGTCGAACATGCGTGCCGGATCGGGTGCCGCTACTTCGACATGGGCGAATCGGGCGGAGTCAGCACGCTCGCCCACGTCAAGGACCGGCTCGGCGGCACCCGGCAGCATCTCGCCGAGTACGCCTTCGAACGGGTTCCGCTCAGTCGCTTCGACAGTGGGCGCATCGCACTGCGCGGCTACGTCGAGCGCCGCGTACTGACGATGGACCACGCCGCGGATCGACCTCGCCCATGAGTGAGCGGGTGGCACCGCTGGATCTGCTCTGCACCGCGCAGACGGTCACCGACCTGCTGGGCCGGGCGATCGCCGACCGGGACCGGCTCGACACCTTCTTGCTCACCGCAGGATTGAACCAGCTGGTCGAGGATCACCTCCATCCCGATCCGCTCCAATTGCACCGCGCCGCTGACTTTCTCGACGACAGCGCTGCCTGGGGTGCCCACCTCGCCGCCGCCCTGGCCCGCGGCACGGCGCTGGTGCTGGGCCCGATCGCTGTCGGCCGGGGTGCGGGCGAGCTGTGGCGGCTGCGCGACGCGCTGGGCGAGATGTCGATCCGGTGCGGACACGCTGTCTTCGATCCCGCCGCCGACCTGTCGATCGGCCGCACCACGGCAGTGCGGGCAACCCGGCGGCTGCGCGCGGACCTCCTGCGGATTCCCACGTGTTTCCGCAGCTTCGACCAGCACCCGGACGACGTCGTCGAGCTTGCGCACCGGTTGCTGAAGGACGTCGAGCGCTCGGCGCCGATCTGCGTTGTCGGGGTTCGGACCTCGGGAAGTTATCTGGCTCCGCTGTGTGCCGCCGCGCTCGAGCTCGCCGGGGCGACGGCAGTGTCTGTGTGCACCTACCGCCCCGGCCTGCCATGGCGGCGCACCGAGGCGGCGCAGCTGCGCGCGGTCGTGGCCGCAGGCGGCACGATCGTGGTGATCGACGATCCGCCGGTCACCGGAACCGCGTTGGCTCGGACGGGACGAGCCGTCGAAGAGCTCGGCATCCCCGCACGCGCGATCGTCTTGCTGCTGGCCTTGGCCGGAACCGATCCGCCGACGACGATCCGGTGCTGGCACACGATCACGCTGCCCTGGCCGCAGTGGAGTGTGCACCAGCGGCTGACCGAGGAGGCTGTCGGTGCGACGCTGGCCGGGCTGCTCGGCCCGGGACACGAAGTGGTGGCGCGGCATCGGCCCGGAGCGCACGGACGCAGCCGGGCTCGCGTGCGCGAACGGTACACGGTGGAGATCACCACCGGCAGCGACATGATTCGCCGCGAGATCGCCGTCGAAGGCGCGGGTCTCGGCTACTTCGGGCGGCACGCGCTGGCGGTGGCAGCCGCCCTGCCTGGCCATTTTCCTTCGGTGTACGGGCTCGTCGACGGCTTGCTCTACCGCGACTGGGTTCCGGGTACCCACGCACCTGCCGAAAGCGCGGCGGCCGAGCAGATCGCTCGCTATGTGGTCGACCGTCGGCGTGCGCTGCGGGTCGGTGCCGACCCGACCACCCGATTGCGTGGACGCCGGCCGGCCTGGGAGGTGGCGGCCGGGCTGCTGAGCCGGGAGTTCGGCCGGCTCAGGCCTGCCGGGCAGACCGTGCTCATCGATCGAATCGTTCGCCACCTGCTGCGGGTCGACACGGCGAGCATCCCCGATGGCCACACCCATGCCCGCTACTGGTTGCGCGCCGAGCCGACCGGACCACTGCGCAAGGTCGACTTTCACCAGTTCTCCTTCAGCAACCTGGAAATGACCTGCTACGACGCGATCTTCGACCTCGCGGGCGCCGCCGCCGATCCCCCCTCCGGCACCTTCGAATCCCAGCTGCGCAGCGCCTATCTCGCGCAGACCGGCGAAACGGTCGATCCCGAAAAGTGGCTGCTGTATCGGCTCACGCAGCTGTGGGGGCTCGGCTGGGCCGACGAGCTGGCCGGTCCCGACCTCGAAGACCGTTGTGCGGAGGCCGTGCACGACTACCTGTCCACGGTCTTCGCTGTTCCCCAGCCGGCGAGCACCAGGGCGGCGGCCCCGATCTGCGCACTCGACCTCGACGGAGTCCTCGAGACCGATCCGCTGGGCTTCCCGTGCACCACGCCGGCCGCCGCGTTCGGCTTGCGGGCCCTGCTCGTGCACGGGTATCGGCCGGTTCTGGTGACCGGACGCAGCCTGCCCGAGGCAGTGACCCGGTGCCGACAGTTCGGCCTGGCCGGCGCGGTGGTGGAGTACGGCACCGCGCTCTACGACCACCGGAATCGGCACTGCGCCGACCTGCGTGACGGCAGCGCCGCGCAGACCGATCACGAGATTCGCCGCTACCTCGACGCGCACGATGGCATCGAGGTGGACCGGCGCTACCGCTACAGTGTGCGCGCCAGGTCGCAACGCGGACCGATCCCCGCTGAGCTGACCCGCGCGATCACCTCGATGACCGACGGAGCGGTGCGCGTCGTCGTCGGGGCGGGGCAAACAGATTTCGTCCCGCACGGGATCGATAAGGGCACCGGTCTGCGCGCACTGTCGGCTCGGCTCGGCGGTCATGTCGCACTGGCTGTCGGTGACACCAGCGAAGACCTGCCGATCTTCGCCGAGGCCGTGATCTCACGAGCGCCACGCAACGCCGACGACGCGGTGCGCGCCGCCGGAATTCCGCTGACCAGAGGCTCCTACCAGTCCGGATTCGCCCAAGCGTGTGCCGCGCTGCTCGGGCACCGACCGGGCAGCTGCCCGCTGTGCCGCCTGCCCGACCTATCTCCCCGGACTGCCGCACTGTGCGGGGTGCTCGGGCTGCGGGAGAACGGCGTGTGGGGACTGGCCACCCGCTCGGCCGTCCTGGCCGCTGTCGCAGCCACTCACAATCGCAGATGAAGTTCGACGATCGCGCTCGCCACCGACTGCACGGTGACATGGTGGCGGCGGGCATGGTTGCGGATCAGCGCGAACGCCTGGTCCATATCGATGGTGTTCTCGTTGGCGAGGATGCCCTTGGCCTGCTCGATCACGATCCGTGTGTCCAGGGCTCGCTGAAGCTGCTCGGTGAGCTGCCGCTGGTGGTGCTGGACGGCGGAGTTGACGAGGTACCCGCCGACGATATCGGCCAGCGCCCGTGCGGCCTCGAGGTCGGCGCTGCACCATGATCGCTGTTGGGCGGCGTAGAGGTCGAGCACCCCGACCCCTTCGGTGCCGTGGGTGATCGGTATGGCGGCTACCGCGGCGATACCGGCTCGCCGGGCGGCGGCCACGTAGCCCGGCCAGCGCACGGTGTATTGCCCCACATCGGTGACCGGCACTGTCACCTGGGTCGTGTGCGCGACGCAGCACGGCCCCGACCGAAACTGCTCCTGACATCGCTCCAGCTCAGCGGCGGGTTCGGAGGCCGCGGTGACGTAACGCAATTGTCCGCTGGTCGCCAGACTGACTCCGGCTCCCGTCAGGTCGAGAAGTGCGGTGACGGTCTGGGTCAAGTCGAGCAACACCGCATCGGTGTCGTTCGAGACCGGCAGCCGGGCGAACCGTGACACCGCCCCGATAAACGATTCGATGTCATCCACACGCAAAATCCTCAGCTCGCACAATCAGCTATCTCACCGTTACCATCGGCGGACGCGCGAACCCTATTACATCGGCTGTGTGCCCGAGGGCAGATGAAACGGCGATCGGACATCAGCGGCCAGTACCGCCGCGAGGCCTTCTCGCAGGTCCTCGACGAAATACTCGGGAACCTCCAGCGACGGGAAATGTCCCCCGGCTTCGGGTGAGCTCCATCGGACGATCTGCCGGTACCGCTCCTGCGCCCAGACGCGCGGACACTTTTCGATATCGCGGGGATACATAGTGATTGCTGACGGGACGTCGACCCGAAGTTCGGGGTCGAGGGAGTTGTGGCTTTCGTAGTAGATGCGGGCCGCCGATGCACCGGTTCGCGTCAGCCAATACAGGGTGACGTCGTCGAGAATCCGGTCTATGTAAATCGTCTCGAACGGGCTGTCGTCGGTATCTGTCCACTCAGCGAACTTGTCCAGGATCCAGGCGAGAAGCCCGCAGCTCCACCCATGCGGCCGCGATCTTTTCGGTTCCCCACCCGGTGGTGGCCGGCTTGTCGCTGTAACCAAATCCCGGTAGCGAGGGAACCACGACGTGGAACGCCGGCGCCGGGCCGCCTTCTTCGACACCAGCCAGAGTCGCACTCGTAAATGGTGTGACATGAACACGTGCGGGAATCGTGAGAAGAAGGCGCGCTTCATCGCCAATCAGCGCAAGAATCCCAGATCAACGGACTGATCATGACCTTCCATGCATCGAGGTAGGCTCCACCGGAACAAGGAGTCTCAGCATGGCGATCATCGATCCGAACAGCCCAGGGGCGCCGCAGCGAATGGCCGAGGGCCGTGCGGATATCGCGACCATGCTGCTCGACCGGCTCGGCGACCACCGACTCGGCCTGCGCACCCGCGATACCGACTGGACCTGGGACGCGGTCGTCCGCGAGTCGAGCGCCCGCGCGGAGCTCGCCCGCACCCTGCGCCGCGACGGCCCGTTCCACATCGGGGTCCTGTTGGACAATGTGCCCGACTTCGTCTTCTGGCTGGGCGCAGCGGCTCTGGCCGGCGCGACGGTGGCGGGTCTCAATCCGACCCGGGGTGACGCCCAACTGGCTGCCGATGTCCGGTATGTCGACTGTCAGCTGATCGTCACCGATGCCGCGGGGATGGCGCGGTTGCGGCAGCTGGATCTCGGTCTCGCGCAGGATCGGTTCCTGCTGGTCGACGATCCCGGCTATGCCGACCGGATCCATGCCTGCCACGTGCAGCCCTCGGCGGTGGGCGGACCGGACGCGTTGCTGCTGTTGCTGTTCACCTCCGGCACTACCGGCACCTCGAAGGCGGTGCGGTGCACCCAGCGCCGCCTCGCGACGGTCGCGAACGCGGCGACGGCGAAGTTCGGGCATGTCCGCGACGACGTGGACTACTGCTGTATGCCGCTGTTCCACGGCAATGCCATCATGGCGCTGTGGGCGCCCGCGCTGTCGGTCGGCGCGACGGTCTGCCTGATCCCGAAATTCTCGGCGTCGCAATTCCTTCCGGATGTTCGGTACTTCGGCGCGACCTACTTCACCTACGTCGGTAAGGCGTTGGGGTATCTGCTGGCCACGCCCGAAACCGCGACAGATTCGGACAATTCACTGGTGCGCGGGTTCGGTACCGAGGCGTCGGTGGCCGATCAGGACGAGTTCCGACGACGCTTCGACGCGAAGCTGTTCGAAGGGTACGGCTCCAGCGAGGGACCGAATCTGGCGGCCCTCGACCCGGCCGCGCCGCCCGCCGCGCTCGGCAGGCCCGCGCACGCCAGTGTGGCGGTGGTGAACCCGGACACTTTGCGGGAGTGCTCGCGGGCCGAGCTCGACGAGCACGGCCGGGTCCGTAATCCCGACGAGGCCATCGGGGAAATGATCGACAAGGCCGGTGCGCTCGCGTTCGAGGGCTACTACAAGAACGAGGTCGCCGATGCCGACCGCGTCCGCAACGGCTGGTATTGGACAGGGGATCTCGGCTACATCGATACCGCCGGATACCTGTACTTCGCCGGGCGCAAGGGCGACTGGATCCGGGTCGATGGCGAGAACACCTCGGCGCTCATGATCGAACAGGTCCTGCGCCGTCACCCCGCAGTCATCGCCGCCGCCGTGTTCGGGGTACCGGACCCACGCTCGGGCGATCAGGTCATGGCCGCTGTCGAGGTCGCCGATCCGGTCGGCTTCGATATCGACGCGTTCACCGAATTCCTCTGTGCCCAGTCCGATCTCGGTAGCAAAGGTATTCCCCGGCTCCTGCGTGTCTCAGCGAACCTCCCGGTGACCGGGTCGAACAAGGTACTCAAACGCGAACTGCAAGAACAGGGCTGGCGCACCGACGAACCGGTCCACCGCTGGGCGGGGCGCGGTCGACCGCACTACGCTCGGATGACCGAGGCGGACCGGCACGCACTGGAGTTGGAATTCGCCGCGCATGGCAGAGGGCGCATGCTGTGATCGGCTGCGCGCGCGGCACTTCGGTTCGATCAGCTCAGTAGCCGCATCAGGCACCTGGTCGTCGGGAGGCGTGGACACCGGTGCGGGTGGCCACGGCCGCCGCGCAGGACCGAAGGTTCTCGAACCGCTCTACACCGCGATGGGCTCGCGAATCTCCGGCATGAGTCACATCCTCGTGTCTTAAACGGGAATACAGTTCCATTAATGCGAGTTGATGGAGATAGTCCCCAGCGTTGGGGTTCCGCAGGCTCATCGACTGGGCTGTTGAGAGGATAGAAAATGTTGCACAACACGCGTGTCCGACTTGCTGCCACTGCCGCCGTTGCCGTACTCGGCGGGCTCGCTGCCTGCTCCACCGCCGAACCGGCACCGGCGTGGGACACCGGGTGGATGGCCGCTCCGCAATTGCCCAGCATCGGATTCGAGCCCAACTGGGCTCGGGAGGGTTTCGACAACCACACCGTGCGTCAGGTGGTCCGGGTGACCGACGGCGGCACCGCTGCCAGGATCACGCTGTCCAACCAGTACGGCACAGCGCCACTGCGGGTGGACAATGTCACGATCGGACGGACTGCCGACGGTGCGGAGGTGGAACCGAACTCGGTGCGGCAGTTGACCTTCGACGGCAACTCGGCCACCGCGATCCCCGCCGGCGCGACCTTGACCAGCGATGTCGTCGACCTCGATCTCGATGCTTTGGATTCGGCGGCGGTCACCATCTACCTGCCGGAACGCACCGGGCCTGCGACCTTTCACTCGCAGGCCTATGCCACCACGTATCGCGCCGCGGGCGACCACGCTGCCGACCCGTCAGCCGGGGCGTTCACCGAATCCACGCACTCCTGGTACTACCTGACCGACGTTCAGGTATCCAGCGATACTGACGACGAAGGCGGCACTGTCGTCACGATGGGCGACTCGATCACCGACGGATACGGGTCCGGCTACGACGCCAACACGCGATACCCGGACTGGCTCGCGCAGCGGCTCGCCGATGCCGGAACCCCACGTCCGGTTCTGAACGCGGGTATCGGCGGCAATCTGATCCTCAACGATTCGACATGGTTCGGTGAGGCCGCGATTCGCCGATTCGAACGGGATGTGCTCACCAAGCCTGACGTCAAAAGCGTTATCGTCTTCGGCGGCCTCAATGACATCGGCTTCTCCGAAATCGACCTGCCGACCTACAAGCCGAATCCGCAGGTCTCGGTGGCGCAACTGATCGCTGGTCATCGGGAATTGATCGCCGCCGCGCACCGGGCCGGGATCAGGGTCACCGGCGCGACTCTGCTGCCGATGAAGGGAGCCGAGTACTACAACGACGTCTCAGCAGCGAAGATCCGAGAGTTCAACCAGTGGATGCGGACCAGCGGGGAGTACGACGCGGTGGTCGACTTCAATGCCGCGGTCGCTGATCCATCGGACCCCGAAGCGCTGAACCCCGTCTTCGATTCCGGCGACCACAAGCACCCCAATGCCGCCGGCTACCGCGCCATGGCGAACAAGATCGACCTGACGACACTCTGAGTTGTCCGTCTGACTGCCATCGCTGGGCATCGGTTCGAAGCAACGGCGGTGGGGTGGCACCACAGTAAGGTGCCACCCCACCGCCGAACGATTCCCGCCCGATCGAAGCGGGCAGGTGGTTCTCCTGGAGGCGGACACGCGCCACCTGAGCGATCTTTTCGACATGTCCACTGCTACTGCGTGATCCGGGTGCCGTCATCGAACGGGCGGGTGATCGCCCACAATTGGCGGAACGTGCACGTCGCGATTTTCCAGCGACCGTCCTCCACCCGGTATTCGTCGGCGTACTCGCCGGTGGCGACGGTTTCGGTGCGCTCGATCAGGTTGACCTGGCGGAAGCGCAGCGTCCACCGGCCGCTCGCTGTGCCGTCCTCACGCACGGTGATGTCGGGGTGCACGCCGTGATGCATGTCGAGGATCGCGTGCTTGCCGTCCACCTGCTGCAAGGCGATCGACGCGAAGACCGCGGCCATGCCGTCGCGCCGAGCTGGCCGTAGTCCAGCGCCGAGCCGACCGCGACGAAACAGTCGCGGAAACCGACCGGGTCTTTGGCGTCGCAAGCACGGAAGTAGCGGTGCTTGAGCGCGGTGATCGACTCGATCGCCGCCGACCGTGCAAGGTGGCGGGCCAGGTCGTCGGGGAGCGATGGTGCGGACATGTCCGCCACCGTAGGACCGGGACGACGTCACTGATTGCCTGTCGTCCCGCTCATCGGGAATGCCCGCCGGTCTCCGCGACATGGCATTGCCGGCCGGGTCCGCGGTCGAGGTTCGCTGGAACTCGAGCTCAGGGACGGTCGACGTCGCGGATGATGGTCTCGGGCTTGAAGATCACCTTGTAGTGGTAACGGCTCACCTCAGCGGCCTCGAGCTGTTCGACGAAGTAGCTCACGTTGTCGGAGAGGCCGAGGAAGTGTTTCTTGTATTCGTCGTCACCGGTCTTGCACGTCACCTCGAGCTGGTTGTTCTCGTCCTTGATCGAGCACTTGCCCTCGATGGACAGCAGGTACTTGTCGGTGATTCCGTTGAAGAACACCACGCGGCGGTCGATCTTGAACTGGTCCGACTCTTTGGACAGGTTCTTGGACACTACGTCGGCGTCACTCGAGCACCCGGTCAGTGCGATGACACCCGCAGCCAGAGCCGCGGCAGCGGCGATGAGCTTGTTGTTCATGTTCTACCCCCTCCTCGACCATCATGACCGTCAGCGGCCGAGACCGCCACTGTCAGAGGGATTCTCGCCCGATCGCAACAGGATGCGCAGCGCGCGTCGCGTGCCCAGCGCTGAGGCGGAGGTGCACTGTGCGGCACGCACAAACCACCTGGACTCAGATTGTCCGAGTCAGGACGTGGCGGTACCAGCGGCAGACGCCCAAGGCGAAGCGGAGTTCGAAGGTGTCTGTGTCGACCGCGATGCCGTAGCGGCCGGTGACCTGTTGGATGCGGTATTGGACCGTGTTGCGGTGGACGTCGAGGACGCGGGCGGTGCGTGAGTAGCTGGCGCCTTCGGAGAGGAACACGTCGAGAGTTTTCCGCAAGAGCTCCACCTTGGCACCATCGCCGGCGAGCGGGCCGAGGACGCGGTGGACGAGGCCGGCTAGTTCGCCGGGGTCGTCGGACAGCAGCGCGAAGGGTGCGATCGTGTCGAAGTCGATGACCGCGGGTGCGCTCTCCCCAGCCGAGATGACCAGCGCCTTCGCCCGTGCGGCACTGCGGGCCGAGCGCCGGAACCCGGGCAGCCCGTCGCCGATCGGGCCGAGCGCGACGCGTACCGGCAAGCCGGAGGCCTCGACCTGTTCGGCGAGTTCGCCGAGCACGCACGGCTGCTCGACCGGGAACCAGATACACATGGCGCGGTCCCCCGACGCTGCGACCAATTCGGTGCCACCGGTGCGCATCGCCGCGGACAGCAGCTGTCGTGCCTGCTCGAGCGCGCGCACAGCGTCCGTGCCGGTGGCCGTCGACCACACTTCGGCCGCGTGGTGTCGCTGGTCGAGCCGGTAGCCCAGCACTTCTTCGGCCGCCGCGACATCGACATCGTCGTTGTCGAGCAGACGCGCGATCCACTGCTGACGAGCGGCTTGGCGACTGCTGAGCCAGCGGTCCCGTTCCGCCTCGTAGATCCGCCCCATCGACGAATTGAGCCGATCCAGGTAGGTCCCGGCGAATTTGAGCAACTCCGCGATCCTGGCGGGTTGGTCAGGGCCGGGAACGGCCAGGACCAGCCCGATCGCCGCGTCGAGGATCCGGTACTGCCCCAGCCCGTAGGCGCGCAGCAGAATCGTCAGCGGTACACCGCGCCTGGCCAGGCGTTGGGCGTAGGCGGCGGCACCGGCGGGCGTGCCGACGGTGGCCGGGTCGATATTGTTCGCCAGTACGTACTGCACGGCGGCGATGTTCTCCGCGATGCTCGCGGCTCGCATCTCGGCCAGGTCGGCGGCGACGTCGTTGAGCGGAATCATCTGCTCGGTCACCCGGATGAGGTCTTCGGTGATGGCGTCGACGCGCGGGCCGAGGGCCTGTCCCACCCATACCAGGGATCCGTACGCTGCCACGGCCGCTTCCATCCGTTGAACAAAAACCGTCGACACCATTGTGTCATCAGCACAAATTTCTGATCGATTCGGTCCGGACGTAGGTAAACAAACCAGTCATGTGGTCGTGACACCGTGACATGTGATGTCATGGTCGCCGAACGCCCCGATATCGACTCCTTCTTGCTTGTTCGACACTGGTCCGCCCCGGTAGGCCGAATCCGACAGGGTTCGTGGGTCATCGCAGAGCTGTGGGCCGCACACATGAAGGATGTTGTACTCGAATGCGTGAAGCGCGCACCTCTCCACGTGAAGCTCGTCGTGCGCCGCGCGGTCGAGGCAACCGAAAGGCGAGTACTCCGCTCTTCACCCAGCTGCTGACCGCGGCGGTCGACACCGCGGGCGATGCCCTCGCCGTGTCCTGCTCCCCGGCCGACGGTGAGCGCCGCGAACTCACCTACACCCAACTCGACGAGTACTCGTCACGGCTGGCCAGAGACCTGCTCGAGCGCGGGATCGGCCCCGGCGATGTCGTCGCGCTCGGATTCACCCGTTCGATCGAATCGGTGTCGGCGGTGTGGGCCGTGGCCAAGACCGGAGCCGCGTACGTCCCCGTCGATCCGGCGCTGCCCGCGGAACGGATCGCCTACCTCCTCGAGGACTCCGGCGCGATCCTCGGACTCACCTGCACGCCACATCGGGACAAGTTCGGCGAATCCGTCGCGTGGCTCGATATCGACGCCCCGGCCCACCACGACCGCATCGCGGCGCACCCCGCCCACCCGATCACCTACCTCGACCGAGTCCGCCCGCTGACCGATCAGCACCCGGCCTATGTCATCTACACCTCAGGATCGACGGGCAGGCCCAAGGGCGTCGTCGTCACCCACACCGGTCTGGGCGCCCTGGTCGCGGCGGCCAGGGAACGCTATTCGGTCGACGGCGGCGACCGAGTCCTGCACGTGTGCTCGCCGAACTTCGACGTCTCAGTACTCGAGCTGCTGCTGACATTCAATTCCGGTGCCACGCTGGTGGTTTCACCGTCGACGGTCTTCGGCGGCCCCGAACTCGCCGAGTTGCTGCGCCGCGAACGGGTGACCCACCTGCTGATCACCCCGGCAGCGCTGGAATCGGTCGACCCGCACGACCTCGACGACCTGCGGGTGGTCGTCGTAGCGGGCGACGCATTCGGCCCGACCCTCGTCGACCGCTGGGCCGTGAACCGCGCCTTCTTCAACGGCTACGGCCCGACCGAGGCCACCATCCTCGCCACCGGCACCACCGAACTACTGCCGGGCCAGCTCATCACGATCGGTTCGGCTTTCGCCGGAGTCGGTGCGACAGTGCTGGATTCGCGCCTGCGCCCGGTCCCCGTCGGTGTGGCGGGTGAGCTGTA
The DNA here is from genome assembly GCF_042720495.1 of Nocardia sp. NPDC058480. NCBI lineage: Bacteria > Bacillati > Actinomycetota > Actinomycetes > Mycobacteriales > Nocardiaceae > Nocardia > Nocardia sp. NPDC058480. Next base: position 192,752 of record NZ_JBHXMN010000004.1, read on the forward strand.
TCTGTCCGGCCCCGCACTGGCCCAGAGCTACCAGGGCAGGCCCGCTCTCACCGCCGAACGATTCGTCGCCTCACCCTTCACCAGTTCTCGCATGTACCGGACCGGCGACCTGGTCCGCCGCACCGCCGACGGCGATTTCGAATACCTCGGGCGCTCCGACTTCCAGGTGAAGATCCGTGGCTTCCGCGTCGAACTCGGCGAGATCGACACGGCCATCGCCGCCCACCCCGACATCGAGTACGCGGTGACCCTCGGCACGAAAGCCGACTCGGGCGCGACCGTGCTGGTGTCGTATGTGCTGCCCCGGCACGGGGTTTCGATCGACACCGAGGAAGTAGCCCGCTTCGTCGGCACGTCATTGCCCGCCCACATGGTGCCGACCGTCCTGATGACCCTCGACGAGATCCCGTTGACTCCCAACGGCAAACTCGACCGAAATGCCCTGCCCGCCCCCGTTTTCGGAGCTGTCGGTTCCCGCGCGCCCGAAGGCCCGGTCGAGACCGCCATCGCCGAACTGTTCGCTCAGATCCTGGGTCTGGAGCAGGTCGGTGCCGAGGATTCGTTCTTCGCCGCCGGTGGCGACAGCATTCTGTCCATCCAGCTCGTGTCACGAGCACGCAATGCCGGCATTTCGTTCACCCCGCAGGCAGTGTTCGAGCACCGGACTGTCGCCGGGTTGGCGCGGGTGGCGGTGGTGGGTGCCGAGTCCGCACCCACCTTGACCGAGCTACCCGGCGGCGGCGCGGGTGAGATGCCGTTGACGCCGGTGCTGGCCGCCGCACTGGCCGGTGGGCGTGTGTTCGGCCGGTTCACCCAGCAGATGGTCCTGGCCCTGCCTTCCGGTATCGATCGACACGCCTTGGTGGACACCCTCACCGCGGTGATCGATCACCACGACATGCTGCGAGCCGGTCTGCGCCACGCGGACGGCAACTGGGAGCTGCACGCACTGCCACCAGGTGCGGTGGACGTGAACGACCTGCTCATCCGCATCGATGTCCCGGCAGGCACCGACCAGCTCGATGACATCGCCGAGACCGCGATGGATTCGGTGCTCGCGTCGCTGGATCCGCAGGCGTATCGGATGATCGGCTTCGCGTGGCTCGCCCGCGAGGACGGCCCGGACGGGCTGGTCGTCGCGGCCAATCACGCGGCGATCGACGGTGTTTCGTGGCGAATCCTGTTGTCGGACTTGGTCGCCGCGTGGGCGCAGTCCGGTCAACGGGTCGTCTTGCCCCCGGTCGGCACGTCGTTCCGTCGATGGGCGCACGGCCTGACCGACGCGGCGACGAGCAGGCGCGAGGAACTGGACCACTGGCAGCAGACATTGTCGGTGCCCGACCCGCTGCTGGGCGGTCGTCCGCTCGGCGCTGCCGATACCGCGTCCACGGTGCGATCCATCAGCGTCGAAGTGCCCGCCGACATCACCCAGGCGGTCTTGACCGACCTGCCGACGATGTACCGCGCGGGTGCCGAGGACGGCCTGCTCGCCGCCTTGGCGATGGCCGTGCGCGCGTGGCGGGCCCGACATGGTGTCGACGCACCCGCGACCCGAGTCCGCCTGGAAGGTCACGGCCGCGAGCAATCCGCGGTCGACGGTGCCGACCTGACCCGCACGGTCGGCTGGTTCACCAGCATGTATCCGGTCGCGCTCGATCTGAGCGGGGTCGACAGCGAAGCCTTGTGGCACGGTGGTGACGCCACTGCCGACGCGGTGAAGGCGATCAAGGAACAGCTACGCGCGGTGCCGCACAAGGGCATCGGTTTCGGCATGCTGCGCCACCTGGACCCGGACTCGGCCGCCTTGCTCGATGGCCCCCTCGGCCAGATCGGCTTCAACTACCTGGGCCGCATCTCTGCGGGCGATGTCGCCGAAACCCTCACCGACCACAGCTGGCTCCCCACCGCCGACTGGGGCGAGCCCACCGCGGAGCAGGACCCCGCGCTGCCCGCTGCCGCCGTCATCGACATCAACGCCCTGGCAACCAGCACGGACGCGGGCCTGCAACTGCGCGCCTCCTTCTCCTACGTCACCGGAATCATCGACGAAGCGTCGGTGCGGGAACTGGCCGACTGCTGGACCCACGCGCTGGCGATCCTCGCCGAACACCTGCGCGATCCGGCAGCAGGTGGTCTCACCCCCGCCGATGTTCCGCTGGTCCAGGTCACGCAGGCAGAACTCGACAGCTGGCATCGCGAACGCCCAGGCCTGACCGATGTGCTGCCGTTGGCGCCCTTGCAGCTCGGTTTGATGTTCCTCGCCCAGGTGTCTGCGGCCGACCCCTATCTGGTCCAGCTGGCTGTCGAGCTGTCAGGCGAGGTCGACACCGACCGCCTGCGACGGGCCGCCCAGGCGGTCCTGAACCGGCACGCGATTCTGCGCACAGCCTTCGGCTCGTCGGCGGCGGGCACCCCGGTCGGCTTCGTGGCCGAGGGCGTCACGGTGCCGTGGCAGATCGTCGACACCGAGGGTGCCAACGCCGAGCAGTTCCTGGCGGCCGAGGCGCGGATCGGCTTCGACCTCGCCGCAGCGCCGCTGCTGCGCTTCACGCTGTACCGCCGCGCCGACGGCATGCACCTGGTGTTGACCGCGCATCACCTGCTGGTCGACGGCTGGTCGATGCCGTTGCTGATGCAGGAACTGCTCATCTGCTACGCCACCGACGGCGCCCCCGCGGTGCTGCCGCGTGTACGCCCCTACCGCGACTTCCTCGTCTGGCTCGCCGATCAGGACCGGTCCGCCGCCGTGCAGAATTGGCGCGAGGCGTTGTCCGGGCACGAGCCGACCTTGCTCACCGCGGCGATCGCACCCCCGACCGCACAGGCCGAGGGCCACGGAATGTGCACCCTCGATCTGTCACCAGCCGAGGCCGAAGAGCTGGCAGCTTGCGCGGCCGCCAACGACGTCACCGTGAATACCCTGTTCCAGGCGGCGTGGGGTTTGGTGCTGGCCGGGGCCGTCGGCCGCAGCGACGTCGTGTTCGGTGCCGTGGTCTCGGGGCGCCCGCCGCAGCTGGACGGCGTCGACAGCATGGTGGGCCTTTTCGCCAACACCATCCCCGTGCGGGTGAACTACGACCCAGCCGAGTCGTTGCGAAACCTGTTGTCGCTGGTGCAATCCGAACAGGTCGCACTCCTCGACGGCCACCACCTCGGCCTCACCGACATCCAGCGGGCCGCCGGCGCGGGCGAACTGTTCGACACGCTCATGGCGTATGAGTCCTACCCCGTCGACACCGAAGGAATGCGGCGCGCGCACGGCTCGATCGACGGCCTCGAGATCGTCGACGTCCAGGCAGCCAACGCCACGCACTACCCCGTAGCAGTCGGTGTCGAAGTGGGCGACGGGATCCGCGTCGGTATGCAGTATCGACTCGACGTGATCGACCCGGCCATCGCGGAAGCGCTGGCCCAGCGACTGCGCACGACTCTCGACTCCTTCGTCCGGACACCGGACCGCACCGCCGCTGACCTTCAGGCCACCCTGGAGCAGCGCAACGACCCGATCGCGGAGTCTGCCTATTGGCGTTCGGTCCTCACCGACCTGCCGCAGGACCTGAACCTCCCGACCGACCGCGCCCGCCCCGCAACTCCCGTAGCGACCGACGCCCACGTCACCTTCGAGATCCCCGCCGATCTCCACCAGCGCATGCGGGACTTCGCCCGGGCACGCGATACGACCGTGTTCACCCTCGTGCACGCGAGCTTCGCGGTGCTCCTGGCCCGACTATCGGGCACCGACGACATCGCGATCGACACTCCGTGCCCCCAGTCTCCGGACACGCACCTGGTGTTGCGACTGCGGGTGCACGGCGCTACCTCTGCCGAGGAACTGCTGGCCGAGGCCGCTGCCGTTGCCCGGCAGGCGTTCGCGCGAAACGGGTTGTCCCGCACTGCGTTGACGACCCATCTCGCCCGGGATGCGGCGATGCGACGCTCGGAGGACACGCAACGGTTGTCAGCGCAGTCGCCCGCACGTGATGAGCAGCCGTCGGTGCGGGTCATGCTCGCGTCCGAGGCGCGTCGAGACGCGGCGCCGCGCGATCTCATCCTGTCCCTGTGCTCGTCGAACACCTCAGATATCGTCGCCGACCAGTGTTCCCATGGTGATGACCGGCAGGCATTTCGTGCCGACAATGCCGGGCCGCCGGAGGCCGAAGTCAGCGCGGGTTTCACCGCTGAGTTCGCCTACGCCAGTGCCTTGTTCGACCAGCAGACGGTAGCGGTTTTCGCGGAGCGTCTGGTTCGCTTGCTCACCGCAGCGATCGAGCACCCACAGACCCCCGTCGGCGACCTCACGATGCTCAGCGTCGAAGAGCGAGCGACTGTGACGGCGCGGGTCGCTGCCCGCCGGACATCCGCCGCTCTGTTCCCTGAGCTGGCCTCGCGCGGTGGGACACTGGGCCGCGACCGAATCGCCATCCGGCATGAGAGCCGCTCGATCACCTACGGCGAGCTGACCGAGCAGACCGCTCGACTGGCCCGCGAGCTGATCGCCCGTGGTGTCGGCCCCGAAGTCGCTGTCGCCGTTGCCCTTCCACGGTCCTTCGACATGGTCGCCGCCGCACTCGCCGTCACCGCGGCAGGTGGGGTGTATGTGCCGATGGACCCGCGCAATCCCGCCCACCGTCTCCAGCACCTGGTCACCGACTCGGGTGCGACACTCGGCATCACGGCCCCCGCACACCTCGAAGACCTGCCCGGCGACACGACCTGGCTGACGCTCGACGACCTCGACCGAGCAGGCGCTGCGCACCAGACGACGCCGATCACCGACGCGGACCGCCTCGCACCCCTGCGCGTCGACCACCCCGCCTACATCATCTACACCTCCGGTTCCACGGGTCTACCCAAGGGCGTCACCGTGACCCACGCCGGTCTGGCCCCCTTGGTCGAGGAAGCCGTCCACCGCTACCACCTCGGGTCCGACCACCGTTTCCTGCACATCTGCGCCCCCTGGTTCGACCCTTCCGTTCTCGAATGGCTGTGTGCCTTCGCCACGGGAGCGACGCTGGTCGTCGTCCCGTCCGACATCGCGGGTGGCGTCGAACTCGCGGAACTGCTGGCCGCCGAGTCCGTCACCCACGCCATCATCACCCCCGCGGTCCTGGGCACCCTCGACCCGGCCGGTCTGGACGCACTGGAATCGTTGTCTGTCGGCGGTGACGTGACCACCCCGGAACTGCTCGCGAAATGGCAGCCCGGTCGCCGCTACCTCAACGGCTACGGTCCCACCGAGACCACGATCATCTCGTCCTACGCCGAACTCACTGCCGGACAGCCCATCGCGATCGGCAACCCCGTGCAGGGCACGCATGCGATGATCCTGGACGCCCGCCTGAACCCGGTCCCGCCGGGCGTCACCGGTGAGCTGTATCTGACCGGCCGTGCGTTGGCACGCGGCTACCGCAATCAGCCGACGACGACCTCGGCCCGATTCGTCCCTGATCCGTGGGGTGCGCCCGGCGCCCGCATGTACCGCACGGGCGACCTGGTGCGCCGTCGCGACACCGGCGATATCGACTACCTCGGCCGCGCGGACACCCAATTGAAGGTGCGCGGTTTCCGGATCGAACCGGGTGAGATCGACGCCGTGCTGGTCAGCCACCCCGACGTCGAATTCGCGGTGACCGTGGGTCGACAGACCTCCGCCGGGTCGACAACGCTGGTGTCCTACGTGCTCGCGGCACAGGATCATTCGGCCGACCCCCACACGCTCACCGAGTACGCCACAGACCGCCTGGCCGCGCACGCGGTGCCGTCCGCGATCGTGGTCCTCGACAAGCTGCCGCTGACCTCCAACGGCAAACTCGACCGCAACTCCCTGCCCGAACCGACCGTTGCGACGGCGCCCGCCGCCGCTCCGACGGGCACGATGCAAACCCTCCTGGCCGAGCTGTTCGCCCGCGTCCTCGGCGTGGCACAGGTCGGTGTGCACGATTCGTTCTTCGCGATCGGCGGCGACAGCATCCTGTCGATCCAGCTGGTCTCGCTGGCCCGCACCGCAGGCATCGTCTTCAGCACCCGTGACGTGTTCGAACACCGCACCGTGGCGAAGCTGTCCGACATCGCCGCCCTCGACAGCCCGGATACGCCCGTCCTGGCGGAACTGCCCGGCGGAGGCATCGGCGAGGTCGCGTTGACGCCGGTCCTTGCCGATTTCCTGACCACCGGTTCGAGTGACCGCTTCGCCCAAACCATGGTCCTGGCACTCCCCGAAAATATCGACCGTGCAGGCCTGACCACCACGATCGCCGCAGTCCTGCGCCACCACGACATGCTGCGCTCCCGCCTGCGACGAGACGGCGACAACTGGCGGTTCGAGGTCCTGCCAGCCAACGCCATCGACGTGGATTCCCTGATCACCGAGATCGACGCCTACTCGCCTGAGCAGGATTCATCGGCGACAGCGACCCTTCGCGCGGGTTCGCCCGGGGCTGTTGTCGGCGACCGAACCGACAGCGCCGCACCGCACTCGACGTTCGAAGCCGCACCGTCAGCCACTGCTGGCGACACATCAACAGCAGGCACACCAGATGAGCTGACCAGAATCGGCAGCGCGGCAATGGATTCGGCGCTCTCAGCACTGGATCCCGCGGCCGCTCGCATGATCGCCTTCACCTGGATCCGCAGGAACGGCGCCCGCGATGTCCTCGCGGTGGCCGCCCACCACTACGTCATCGACGGTGTCTCCTGGCGAATCCTGCTACCCGACCTCGTCGTGGCGTGGGCCCAGTACGCGGCAGGTCAGCAGATCACCCTGCCACCGGTCGGCACCTCGTTCCGCCGGTGGGCACACGGCCTCGCCACCGCCGACCGCACCGCCGAACTCGACCACTGGCAGCGGGTCCTGTCCACCCCCGACCCGTTGCTCGGCGCCCGCGCGGTCGACAGCCGCGTCGACACCGAGGCGACAATGCGGTCGATCACGGTGCAGATCCCGACCGAGATCACCGAACCCCTGCTCACGACCCTGCCCGCGCAATACCGGGCAGGCACCGACCACCCACTGCTCGCCGCGCTGGCCTTGGCCGTGCGGGTCTGGCGTGCCCGTCGCGGTATCGACTCGCCCACGCTGCGACTGCGACTCGAAGGCCACGGCCGCCAGGAGGACGCCGTCCCCGGCGCGGACCTGACCCGCACCGTCGGCTGGTTCACCACCGTCTACCCCGTCGCCCTCGATCTGCACGACATCGCCCCCGCGAACTTCGACGACGAAGCCCTCGCCGCAACGGTGCGCACGGTCAAAGAGCAGCTCCTGGCGGTGCCCGACAACGGCATCGGCTTCGGCCTGCTGCGCCTGGCACCGGATACCCGAAACCTGGTGTCCGGCAACATCGGCCAGATCGGCTTCAATTATCTGGGTCGCGCGAGCACCGCCGCCCAGCCCACCGACGACACCGCGTGGCTGCCCACGGCCGATCTCGGCGATATCGAGGTCGACTACGACCCCGCGCTGCCCGCGCACACCGTCCTCGACATCAACGCGATCGCCGTCACCACCGACACCGGTCTGCGACTGCGGGCGAATTTCCGCTATGCCACCGGCATCCTGACCGAGTCCGAGGTCCAGGAACTGGCCGAGGACTGGACGAGCTGGCTCACCGCCCTCGCCGACCACACCCGCCACCCGTCCGCGGGCGGGCTCACCCCGTCCGACGTTGCGCTGGTACAGGTTTCGCAAACCGACCTCGACACCTGGCGCCGAACCCATCCTGGCCTGTCGGATGTGCTGCCGCTGTCGCCGTTGCAGCACTCGCTGCTCGCGCTGGGCGACATGCTGGACGAGTCGGTCCACGCCTACGTCATCCAGCTCATGGCCGAATTGACCGGCGAGCTCGACACCGACCGGCTACGCCACGCGGCCGCGACCGTCCTGAACCGGCACGCCAACCTGCGCTCGGCCTTCGTCACCGCACCCGATGGCACCCCGGTCCAGCTCGTCGCCGACGCCGTCGAAGCACCGTTGCGGATCGTCGAAGCCGCCGACACCGAACTGCCCGCCCTGCTCGCCGCCGATCAGCGGGCCGGCTTCGACCCGACGATCGCGCCACTGCTGCGATTCACGGTGTACACCACCGGTTCCGGGCGCAGTCACCTCGTGCTGACCGGCCATCACATCCTCCTCGACGGCTGGTCCATGCCGCTGCTGATGAAGGAACTGCTCGTCCTCTACGCCACCCACGGCGACGCGACCCCGCTACCGCCGGTGCGCCCCTACCGCGACTACCTCGACTGGCTCACCCGCCAGGATCGCGCCGCCGCCGAACACGCATGGTCGGCGGTCCTCGACGGGGTGCGCACGACCATGCTCGCCCCCGAGCTGACCTGGCCGCCCGCGACCGGCGACGGCTACGGCCTGTGCGAGTTCGAACTCGACGCCGCGCGCACATCGGAGTTGACCACCTTCGCCGCGTCCGCCGAGGTCACCGCGAACACCGTGTTCCAAACGGCCTGGGGCCTGGTCGTCGCCGCGAGCACCGCGCGCGAGGATGTCGTGTTCGGCGCCACCGTCTCCGGGCGCCCGCCGCAGCTCGACGGCGTCGGCGACATGATCGGCCTGTTCGTCGACGCGGTCCCGGTGCGCGTGCGTATCGATCCCGGCGACAACGTCGGTGACCTGATCCGCGCCGTCCAGGCCGAACAGGCTTCCCTGCTCGACCACCATCACCTCGGCCTCGGCGCGATCCAGCGCGTCGCAGGATTGGGCGAACTCTTCGACACCATGCTCGCTTTCGAGTCCTACCCCGTCGACGTCGAAGGCCTCCAGCAGGCAGGCGGCGCACTCGACAACCTGAGCATCGACGACCTGCGGGGCGCCGACCACACCCACTACCCGATCACGGTCCTGGTCTTCCTCGGCGCCCGCACCCAGGTGCAGATCAAATACCGTCGCGACCTCGTCTCCGACGCCGTCGCGCAGGCGATCACCGACCGGCTCCGCACCGCCATCGACAACCTCATCGCGACACCGAACACCCTCGCGACCACCATCGCCGAACAACTCGCCGCCGACCCCACCGACCCGATCACGCGATCCCGGTTCTGGCGCCGAACCCTGGCCGACCTACCCGCCCGCCCGCCCCTGCCCACAGACCACCCACTGCCGCCCACACAACCCGGCCGTCGGCCCGCGAGCTCGCGCTCGGTCGATCGCCGCGACAACGACCAGACCCCTCCGCGGGATCACACCAAGGTCGTGATCCCCGCGACGGTGCACCGCGACCTGCGCCGACTCACCGAAACCGCGAACGTGAGCCGGCAGTCGCTGGTCCGCACAGCCTTGGCATTGCTGCTCGCACGACTCACCGCTTCCGACGACATCGTGATCAGAACCCGCACTCCTGATCTGCTGCTACGCACCGCAATCGATCCCACGGCACCGTTCCTCGATCTGCTCACTCAGGCACACGAGTCCGAGTCCCGGGCGCTGGCCCATGCGGGAATCCCGCTCGCGGACTTCGCCGACCTGCTCGGCGTCGAGCCCCATTCCTGGGGACAGGTGTCCCTGGCGATCCACTCCGGCGACTCCGCGACGCGCGAATCCGCCGACTGTTCGGACGCTCACTTGCCCGATGGCGCCCTCGCCAAGGCGGGCACCGAAGTCGGTTCCGATGCACGGCGCCTGCCGGGCGATGACGCCGAGGCAGCCGGTGAGCTCACCGTGACGGTGGTCGAGGCCAAGTCGAGCATGACAATCGAGTTGTCCTTCGCCCGAACCCTTTTCGATGATCACGAGGCCGGCACCTTCGTGCGGCGTCTGGTCCGGCTGCTCACCGCGATCGCCGCCGAACCGCGGACCCCGGCGGGCGACCTACCCCTGTCCGACCACGCCGAGTACACCTTCCTGACCCACATCGGTGACGGCACAGCCCCCACGACCACCGGCACCCTGCCCGAGCTGCTCGTGCGTGGCACCGGCTACGGCCAGCGTCGAATCGCCGTGCGCGACAGCGCGAACACCTACACCTACGGCACCCTCGATGCCGACTCCTCGCGCCTGGCCCGAGTCCTCATCGCCGAGGGGATCGGCCCGGAAACAGTTGTCGCCTCGGCGATCCCGCGCTCCTACGAGTCGATCCTCGTCTTCTGGGCCGTCGCCAAAGCCGGTGGCGTGTACCTCCCGGTCGATCCGAACTACCCCGAAGACCGTGTCCGCCACATGCTCGACGACTCCGGCGCGACCATCGGCCTCACCGTCGCGGCCAGGGCAAACGGACTCCCCGAATCCCTGCGCTGGTTGATCCTCGACGAGCCGACCGTGCGCGGCCGTATCGCCGCCTGTTCGTCGACCCCGGTGCGCGATCGCGACCGCCGAGCACCCCTGCGCCGCGACAACATCGCCTACGTGATCTACACCTCCGGCTCCACCGGCACCCCCAAGGGCGTTGCGGTCACCCATGCGGGACTGGGTGCCCTTGTCACCCACTCGGCAGCCCTGATGCGCCTGCGTCACGACCACCGCATGCTGCACGTCTGCTCGCCCAGCTTCGACCAGTCGATCGAGGAACTCGGCACCGCCTTCCATCGCGGCGCCACCGTGGTCATCGCACCACCGGACACCCTGGGCGGCACCGACCTCGACGACCTGTTGCGCACCGAACAGGTGACGCACACGATCATCACCCCCGCCCTGCTCAGCACCCTGGATCCGGCCGCCCTGCCCGATCTCCAGTGCGTGTCGGCAGGCGGCGAAGCCACCACCCCCGAACTCCTCGCCACCTGGCAACCCGGCCGCAGCTTCCTCAACGGCTACGGCCCCACCGAAGCGACCATCGGCGCGACCTACTCGGCATTGCGTGCCGGGGACCGCGTCACCATCGGCCGCTCCGTACCGGGCGTGCGTGCCGTGGTCCTCGACGCCCGCCTGCACCCGGTGCCGGTGGGAGCCACCGGTGAGCTGTATCTGGCTGGTCCCGCACTCGCCCGCGGATACCGCGGCCGCAGCGCCGCCACCGCCGATCGTTTCGTCGCCTGCCCGTGGGCCGGACCCGGCGAACGTATGTACCGCACCGGCGACCTCGTCCGCTGGGTGCACGGCGACACCTATGAGCTGGAGTACCTGGGCCGCACCGACTTCCAGATCAAGATCCGCGGTTTCCGCATCGAACCCGGCGAGATCGACGCCGTCCTGCTGCGGCACCCGCAGGTGAGTTTCGCCCTCACCGTCGGCGCCGAGAACCCCGCCGGTGACACCGCGCTGGTCTCGTACGTGACGGGCCGCGAGATCGATCCCGGCGCCATCGCGCGGTGGTCGTCATCGATGCTGCCCGCGCACATGGTCCCGGCAGCCGTGGTCGTGCTGGACCGCATCCCGCTGTCGGCCGCCGGAAAGATCGACCGAAACGCGCTTCCCGCACCGGAATTCGCGACCCGCACCTACCGTGAACCCGCGCCCGGGCTGGAACGGACAGTCGCCGAGGTGTTCGCCGAGGTGCTCGGCGCCGAACGTGTCGGCGCCGACGACAACTTCTTCGACCTGGGCGGCAACTCGCTGCTCGCCACCCGCCTGACCGCACGCCTCGGCGCGGCGGTCGACATCCGAGTGCCGGTGCGTGTGCTGTTCGCCGCACCCACCGTCGCCGAATGCGCACACGAGATCGCCGGATTGACCCGCGCCGCTCATCGCCCCGCCCTCCAGGCGCGGCCGCGACCGGACCACATCCCCCTCTCGCCCGCCCAGCAACGGATGTGGTTCCTCAACCGCTTCGACACCGGGACCGCCGCCTACAACATTCCGGTCGTGCTCCGTCTGACCGGCGCGCTCGACACCACCGCGATGCGGCAGGCATTCACCGATCTCGTCGCACGCCACGAGATCCTGCGCACGATCTATCCGACCGTCGACCACGCACCGGCACAGATCGTCTTGCCGATCGACCACCCGGATGTGCCACGCCTGCAGGTCACCGCGATCGCCCGGACCGGGACCACCGCTGACACCGACGAAGACATGACAACCGCGGTGACAGCACTGGTTTCGACAGTCTTCGACGTCACCGCCGAGGTCCCGCTGCGCGCCACCCTGTTCGAAGTGGGCCCGGATGACTACATCCTGGCCATGGCGGTCCACCACATCGCAGGCGACGGCTTCTCCGGTGGCCCCCTCACCCGCGACCTCGTCCTCGCCTACACCGCACGCACGCGAGCAGATGCCCCCACCTGGGCACCGTTGCCCGTGCAGTACGCCGACTACGCGATCTGGCAGCAAACCCTGCTCGGCGACGAAACCGACCCCACCTCGATGTCGGCTGCCCAGCTCGCCTACTGGCAGCACGCCCTGGCAGACCTGCCCGACCAGCTCGAATTACCCCGCGACCGGCCACGACCGGCGATCCAGTCCTATGCGGGCGGCCGCGTCCCCTTCACCGTCGACACCGCCACCCACGCCGCCCTCGCCGAACTGTCCCGCACCCATGGCGCGACCCTGTTCATGGCCGTGCACACCGCCCTCGCGGTGGTTCTCGCCGAGCTGTCGGGCACCACCGACATCGCCATCGGTACCCCCGTCGCGGGCCGCGGCGACGCCGTCCTCGACGACCTGATCGGCATGTTCGTCAACACCCTGGTCTTCCGCACCCGAGTCGACACCGGTGTGAGCTTCGCGCAACAGCTGACCCGTCAACGCGAAACCGACCTGGCCGCCTTCGCCAACGCCGACATCCCGTTCGAACGGCTCGTGGAGGTGCTCAACCCGGCCCGCTCCACCGCCCGCCACCCCCTGTTCCAGGTCGGTCTGTCGTTCCAGAACCTGGCCGAGGTGCGGATGGACCTGCCCGGCATGAGCGTGTCGTCGGTGGAGCTCGACCGTGAGCTGTCCCAGTTCGACCTGCACCTGATCCTGGCCGACCGCTACACCGCCGAGGGTTCTCCCGCCGGCATCACCGGCTACTGCACCTATGCGGCCGATCTGTTCGACGCGGCCACGGTAGCAGGCTTCCTGGCCCGGCTCACCCGCCTCATCGCCGCGGTGGTCACCGACCCCGGCGCACCGCTGCACACCATCGACCTGCTCGCCCCCGCCGAACGAGTCCAGATCCTCGACACCTGGAATCACACGGCGCGACAAGCAGATCCGAACACCACCCTGGTCTCGCTGCTCGACGCCACCGTCTCCCGCTCCCCGGATGCCGTAGCCCTCGTCGCCGACAGGGTTCGTCTGACCTACGCCGACCTCGATGCCCGAGTGAACCGCCTGGCGCGCTGTCTCATCGCGGCGGGCGTCGGCCCGGAAACCCGGGTGGCGCTGGCCATGCGCCGATCGGTCGACCTGGTCGTCGCGATGTACGCGGTCAGTACCGCGGGCGGGGCCTACGTCCCCATCGATCCCGACCAACCGCAGGCACGCACCCAGCACATCCTGGATACGGCCGCTCCGCTGCTGATCCTGGCGAACGCCGACACCTGGCTCGGCGCGACGGCCCCAGCCCCGGCCGGTCGTCGCAACACCGAGCGCACTGCCGCAGCATCGGGTGACCTCGGCAGTGGCAGCACAACAGCGAGGGGCTCCGCCACAGTCGACGACCCCGGCACCGCAACAACGCCTCCCGTCCTGACGGTCGAGCAATTGGACCTCTCAACACACAGTCCCGCTCCGATCACCGACCGCGACCGCCGCGCACCGTTGCGCCCGGCGAATACCGCCTACGTGATCTTCACCTCGGGATCGACCGGTCGCCCGAAGGGGGTGGCCGTCTCGCACGCCGCGATCGTCAACCAGTTGCGGTGGAAGACCACCGAATTCGGTCTCACCGCACAGGACTCCGTACTGCTGAAGACCGCCGCCACCTTCGACTTGTCGGTCTGGGAGTTCTGGTCCGCGGCGGTCTGCGGTGGCCGACTGGTGCTCGCCGCACCCGACGGCCACCGGGATCCGGCGTACCTCGCCGACCTGATGCGACGCGAAGAAGTGACGACCCTGCACACCGTGCCGTCGATGCTCGACACCCTGCTCACCGAAACGCTCCCGTCGTCGCTACGCCGCGTCCTGGCCATCGGCGAAACCCTCCCGGTCGCACTGGCTCGCCGGTTCGCCACCGTGGCACCGAATACCGCGCTGTTCAACGTCTACGGGCCCACCGAGGCCGCGGTCTCGATCACCAGCCACCGGGTGAGCGCCGCCGACACGACCACTGTCCCGATCGGTACACCGGTCTGGAACAGCCAGGTCTACGTTCTGGACGCACGCTTGCGCCCGGTTCCCGCGGGTGTTCCGGGTGAGCTGTACCTGGCAGGCGCCCAGTTGGCCACCGGTTACCTCGCCCGCCCCGACCTCACCGCCGAACGGTTCGTCGCCAACCCGTTCCACGCGGGCACCCGCCTGTATCGCACCGGCGACCTCGCCGTGTGGAGCGAACACGGCGAACTCGAATACCGCGGCCGCACCGACTTCCAGCTCAAGATCCGCGGTTTCCGCATCGAACTCGAGGAGATCGACGCGGTCCTGGCGTCCCATCCCGACGTCGGCTTCGCCGTCACCGTCGGCCGCGAGAACCAGGCCGGCGCAACAGTCTTGGTGTCCTACGTCGTCGCCGCACAAGGTCACGAGGCCACCGTGGACAGCATCGTGCAGTGGGCGACCCAGGCCCTGCCCACCCACATGGTCCCCACCACGATCATGGTCCTCGACGAAATCCCGCTGACCCACATCGGCAAACTCGACCGGGCCGCGCTGCCCGCCCCCGAACTCGCCACCCGCACCTATCGCGCCCCGGACACGGCCATCGAACACACGGTCTGCGACATCTTCGCCGACACCCTGTGCCTGGACCGCGTCGGAATGGACGACCACTTCTTCGAACTCGGTGGCACCTCCCTGAGCGCCACCCGGCTGTCCACCCAGCTCGGCGCCGCGACAGCCGCCACCATTCCGGTCACCTGGATCTTCACCACGCCCACCCCGGCGGGCATCGTCGCGGCGTTGCGTGCCGACAGTGCGGGCTCCGACGCCGCCTTCGACGTCTTGCTGCCCTTGCGCACCGAGGGCACCCGTGAGCCGCTGTTCTGCGTCCACCCGATCAGCGGCCTCGCCTGGTCTTTCAGCGGCCTCGCCGCCCACCTGGACCGTCCGCTCTACGGACTGCAGTCACCCGCGTTGAGTTCGGCTGAGCCCCTTCCGGATTCGATCGAGGAATGGGCGCTGCTCTACCTCAAGGAAATCCGCGCGGTGCAGGCCGAAGGGCCCTACCACCTGCTCGGCTGGTCCCTGGGCGGCGTCATCGCCCACGCCATGGCGGTTCAGCTACAGGAAGACGGCGAGGAAGTCGCGCTGCTGGCCATGCTGGACAGCACCCTGTCGTCGAAATCGACGGCCGTCGCAACCACCGTGACCGCTGCCGATCTGCTCGGCGGGTTCGTCGGTGCCGACGAGGTGAACCCCGCCGAGCCGGTCGACATTCACCAACTCGCCCGAACGCTGTTCGAACTCTCCGCCCCGCAGGCGTCACTCGACTCCGCCCGCATCGACCGAATCGTCGACGCGACGATCACCTCGGTCGCCCTCGACGCCGCCTATCGCCCTCGCCGTTTCGACGGCACCATCACCTATTTCACCGCGGCCCAGGATGATCCGACCGGGACCACCGGTGCGTCGTCCTGGGACGAGGCAGTGACCGGCTCTGTCGACAACCATTCCGTGGACGCAACCCATTGGCGAATGACCGAGGACCGCGCCCTCACCGTCATCGCCGAGACGTTGCGGGAGGAGCTGGGCTAGCCGACACCGACTATGACCCAGATCACTCTTGCGGTTGACCTTGGGTCAAGGTGGACGCTCATCTCATGACTTCGAACTCGAACAACGCAGCGACCACCACAACCACTGCCGCACAGGCTTATCCGAACCTGCAGCAGACCATCCAGGAGATCGTCGACACCGGTGTGGTCGGCCTGCACCTGCGGGTCGACGACGAGCAGGGCGTGTGGGTCGGCAGCGCCGGGCGCAGCGTGCTCGGCGAGCCCGCGACGCCGCCGATCAACGGGCGCGTCCGGATCGGCAGCAACACCAAGACCTTCCTCGCGACCCTGGTCCTGCAACTGGTGGCCGAGGGCAAGATCGCGCTGGACACTCCCGCCGTCGATTACCTGCCCCGGTTCGCACTCGACCCGCGAATCACGGTGCGAATGCTGTTGCAGCACACCAGCGGAATCTTCAATTTCACCGGTGAGGTCTACGAGGACGGGACGACCGCGCCGGGAGTCGTCGCCTGGGGCGGCAAGGAATGGGTGGACAACCGTTTCCGGACCCACCACGCCGATGACCTGGTGCGCCTGGCCCTGGCAAAACCTGCCCGGTTCGAGCCGGGCACGGACTGGAGCTACGCCAACACCAACTACGCGCTGGCCAAGCTGCTCATCGAAGCGGTCACCGGTCACTCGCTGGCTGAGGAGATGCAACGACTGATCCTGGGTCCGCTCGGGCTGTCGGACACCGTGGTGCCGGAGACCTCCACCGAGATCGGCGGACCGCACGCCCACGCCTACTACCGCTACGACGACGCCGGTGTGGAGAAAACGGTCGACGTCACCGCACAGAACCCCTCCTGGATCTCCAGCGGCGGCGACATGATCTCGACCACCGAGGACCTGCACACCTTCATCTCCGCGCTGCTGAGCGGCACACTGCTGCCCGCCCCGCTGCTGGCCGAGATGCTCACCCCCGAAACCAAGGTCGGCTACGGCCTCGGGGTGTTCGTCCAGAAGACCGCGACCGGCACCGTCATCACCCACAACGGCGGCCACGGCGGCCATGCGGCACTGATGTACAGCACGCCCGACGGCACCAAGACCATGACCGCCGCGCTGAACTATGTCGACGACGCCGACCTGTCCCTGGCCGTCGCGTTCCAGGCTGCGACGCAACGGCTCGTCGAGGAGGTCTTCGGCGCACCGGCCGGTGCGGTCTGAGTGCATCGCCGATCGCGAACCGGGCCGCGCCCAACCGGGCGCGGCCCGCGGACTTGACCTCACCGAGCCCATCAAGGTCAACTCTCCCGGTAGGACTACCCCGAGCAGGGCGGACTGAGCAGATGAACAACGGCGTCACAATCGGCCAGGCCGCGGTATTCGCCGGCGTCACGATCAAAACCGTGCGGCACTACGAGAAGAACGGTCTGCTCGACGAACCGGCACGCGACAGCTCCGGCTACCGCCGGTACGGCTCGGCCGAGCTGCTGCGGCTGGTGCAGGTCAGAACCCTGGCCGCCGCCGGGGTACCGCTGGCCGAGATCGGACCACTGCTCGACGCCGACGCGGCATCGTTCACCACCGAACTCGCCGATGTCGAGCGGCGCCTCACCGAACGGATCGAGGAGTTGATCGCCCGCCGTGACACCCTGCACCGCCTCGCCGACGGCGACCGCACGCTGCTGCCCGACCGCGCGGTGGCACTGCTCGCCCGCCTGCCCGAACTCGGTATCAGCTCAGCGGACATCGCCGCCGCCAGAGAGGGCTGGGTGCTGGCCAAAGCCCTTGTCCCGGAAGGCTTCGACGACTACCTCGTCAACGTCGAGAACGCCATCGCCGACCCCGAGTTCCTCGCCGTGTACCGGCGCGCCTCCGAGGCCATGAGCTGGGCGCCCGACGACCCACGCATCGACGACGTCGCCGGCGCGGTCGCCGAGCACTACCTCGCCAACCCCGAACACCTCGAGATCGTGACCGGGCTGCAAGCCCGCACCGAGGCCGCGACACGCTACAAATTGATCGCTCACCACGGTGAAGAGCCGGAATCGGCCGCGGCCAAGATGTCCGCGCTCGTCGAAGCGAAACTCCGTGCCGCAGGTGTCCGGATCCCCGGACCGAACTCCCACTGAGGCGCTGCCACCCTCAGATCTGGTGCACCCACGCCACGAAGAACAGCGCACCCGAGGCCGCGAGAACCAGGGCGATCGGGATCGCCCACCACGATCGGTCACCGCCGAGCACCGTCCGGGTCACCTGCAACTGCAACCGGCCGAACAGGGCGATCATGCCGACGAACACCGGCGCGATCAGCACGCCGAGCGCCGCGTGCACCGCCCACGCTCCCACCAAGGTGGGACCGCCCCACGAGTTCTCGTAACCATCGGCGGCGACCAGCGGATAGGCCAGACCACGCACCAGAACCAGCACGCTGAGCATCGCGAGAAACCAGCCGAGAAGCCCGACACTCCCGGACAGCACCGACTGGATCAGGCACCGCGCCAGCGAAACCTTGTGAGCGCCAACAGGTTCGCGCAACAGCAAGCGCGGCACCCGCAGCCGGGTTCGCACGCGGGTGAATGCCAGTGGCAATGCCAGCAGTTCATAGACCGCCGATCGTGCCACCGCGCCGATCACCGCAGGGACCCGGCCGCCGCGAGGTCGTCGAACAACAACTGGTCGACAGGCGGAACCAGATCGCGGTCGCCGAACCCGAACCAGGCCAGCGCCTCGATCTCGCTACTGGCCGTGAGCACCCCGCGGTAGTCGGCGGTATAGCACGCCATCCGGACGACCGCGTGGTGCCCGTCGGCGAGCGCGGCCTCGTAGGTGCCGACGTGGACCGCGCTCTCGGGCGCGAGTTCGACGGTCAGTTCCTCGGCGACCTCGCGGACCAGGGTCTGCAGGTCGGTCTCGTCGCCCTCGCGTTTGCCACCGGGGATGAAGAACACGTCCTTACCGCGGGGGCGGGCACACAGGATGCGACCGTTCTCGATCAGCACCCAGGCCACCGTATCGACGAGCTGCTGTTGCGCAGGTTCCACCACGGCCCGCAGCATAACGGGCGCAGACGCGCAGCGTTCCTCAACTGCGCATGGCCGGAGCGAATGCGGAGGTACGCCTGATCGGCACGTGCGCGACGGTGTTGCCCAGTCCCTTGCGCACGGCCACGGGCAAGGCGGGGTGCTACGCCTGCGGCATCCGGCGGTCAGTGACCGGGCAGCACGCACACGGTGTCCAGCCCGAGGACACGATTGAGGCGGCCGAACGCCAGCCAGGAACCGATGCTCATGCTCAGCTCCACCACTTCGGCCTGGGTGTACTGCGCGAACATTCTGGCCCAGAATTCGTCATCGAGGCCGTGATGGTCGGTGGCATAGCGCTCGGCGTATTCGGCAGCCAGCCTGGCGCGTTCGTCGAACCGGTCGGTGTCACGCCAGTGGGTGACGGCGTCGGCGAATTCCGCTTCGACCTTCTGCCCGTCGCGTTCGGTGCGCCAGTCCTGGCAGAACAGGCACCCGTTGATCTGGGCGATCCGCAGCCGAGCCGCTTCGAATTCACGCAGGCCCAGGGTGGAGTGCTCGTAGACCGACAGCGAGAACGCCGCCGCGGCGACTCCGATGCCGGGCACCATCTCGCCCCACACGAAACCGATGGGATCTTTGCCCTCGGGAATGTCGATGATCATTGTGGTGTCCTTCCGAGTTTGCCGACCGCGGCACGCAGCGGCACATCCAGTGCGTCATACAGACCCGGTGGCGCCTCGACCAGCCAGTCGATGGCATTGACCAAACGTCCTACCGCCGTGGCGTTTCCGCCCGCCGCGCGATTGCCGCCCTCGTCGGT
Source organism: Nocardia sp. NPDC058480 (assembly GCF_042720495.1). Classification (NCBI taxonomy): domain Bacteria; kingdom Bacillati; phylum Actinomycetota; class Actinomycetes; order Mycobacteriales; family Nocardiaceae; genus Nocardia; species Nocardia sp. NPDC058480. The sequence goes on from NZ_JBHXMN010000004.1 coordinate 212,279, forward strand.
CGCTTCGACGCTGACCTCGATACGCGGCGAGCCCTCGATGATCACCCGGTGTGCACCGTCACCGTCGGGCGGTGTGGGCCAGTCCGGTGCGCAGCTCGGATGAATGCGGGTGACATGCTCGATCACGATGCGCGGCTGCCCGTCGACGATGCCTTGCACCTCGAAGCGCACCGCGCCCTGTGTGCCGGCGTCGAACGCCCCCATCTGCTTGGTCTGCACGGTCGCATCGAGGGCGCGCCGGTCGACGGTTTCGCGAATCTCGTCGAGTTCGACACCCAAGGCCCTGGCCATCAGCCGAATCTGGCCGCCCCACACCATCGTCGGCACGCTCGCCATCAGCATCGGCGGCTGGTAATCCATCGGCTGGCCCATCCCGACGAGATAGCGCACTGAGTCGGGTTGGTCATAGGTGGAGTAGTCGAAGATCTCCTGGCAGCGCACCACCTCGACGGTGGCGGCGAGCCCGCTGATCAACAGTGGCAGCACATCGTTGCCCCAGCCGGGATCCACCCCGGAGACGAACAGCGAACCACCGCCCGCGGCAATGGCTTCCAGCACCGGCTCGCGGATTTCGGCTGGTGCGTTGCGCGGGTCGTAGAGGGCGTAGAGCGCGGGCGTGACAACGACGGCACCGGCGCGGATCGCCCGCGTGATGTCGGCGAGCGCGTCGTCGGGCCGGATATCTCCGGACGCCGCGTACACCACCGCCCGCGGACCGGCGGCGAGTAGAGCGTCGATGTCGTCACTGGCGGCCACCCCCAATTCGGTGTCGAGGCCCGCGAGCACGCCCGCGTCTCGGCCGACCTTGTCGGGATTGTGCACGAGCACCCCGGTGAGAACCAGCGCCGGATGGGCAGCCACGGCACGGATAGCGGCGCGGCCGACATTTCCGGTGCCCCAGACGATCGTGGGGATCATCGGGTCACCGTAGCAAGCGCTTGGTTCGGCGTCCGGGGTATCCGCAATCTCAGCCCACGCGCAGGCCGAGCCCGCGCGCATCGATCGCCTCGGCCAGCCGATTCACCGCCGCGGACAGCGCTCGCTTCGGGGTTCTGCGCGCGTCGAACATCGACACCACGACTTCTGTGCCGACCTGTTCCCAGGTGCCCGAGATCCGGCCGCCGACCACTACCAACGGGGAGATCCAGCCCGCTGTCCTGCTCACCTTCGACCGGTGCTCGGCGGGCAGTAGCGCGGTGTCGCCCGTTCCAGGCCCCAAGACGTACTGGTCGAACGGGCCGAGCAGATGGATGCCGCCGTCGAGAGTCGCCGCCGCGAGATCGTCGACGAACTCGCTCGGCATCCAGCCGATCCGGCCGTCGACGTCGACCTCGGTCAGCGCCTCGCCCATGGCCGCGAACCAGCCACGCACCACGGGTTTGCGCACGCTGTTGCGGCTGAGCCACGCATCGAACGCCTCCGGTGTCGCGGGACCGTACGCGCCGAGGTAGGCGCGGATCAGCGTCGGTGCGGCGATGTCGAGTTCGGGTATGCCCTGCCACCCGGAAGCCAGGTCGGCCGGTGCGGTGAAGGTGACCTTGTTGCCGCGCGCGGGACCGTGGCACAGCGCGCCCTGCCAGGCCAACGGTTTGAGCACCGCACCCCACCCGGACCGTAATTGCTCGCCGAGGTGGGCGAAGCCGGGTTCGGCGAGGACCGCCTCGACCAGTTCGTCCCGGGTCATCACCTGACCGGCCAGGACGCCGGACACCACCTCCACCAGGGCAGCCACCTGCTCAGGGGTCGCACCGAAAGTCCTCTGCCATGCGGGTTTCTCCCACGTGCGGGCCGATCCGATCAGCGAGAGCGCCGCCGCGGCCTGCTCGGGCACCATCGCGTGCAGGGTGCCACGCATCGCCCATGTCTTGATCAGCGTGCCCGCGCCCAACGCCTCGCCGACGTCGAGTGCCGGCATCGGAACTGCGCACCGCGACAGCCAACTGCGCCGCCGACGCCACCTGCGCCTGCACCCCGGCCAGCCTGGTCGCGACATTCTCGACCGACCCCGCGGTCGGTGCCGCGACGAACTGACGACCCAGCCGCCAGGCGAACACCTGATCCCATCCGACACTGAGCATGCGTCCCCATCCCATGACCGATCCCGTTGGACGTCCCCATCAGATCAGATCACCCCGACACGTTCGGGCTAGCTCGCCTCGGTCCGTCGGGTGGCGACTCGGCGCAATGCCGCGCGCAATCCCGCGAATTCGTCGTCACTGATCCGGTCGACGAAATAGTTGAGAACGAGGTCGGACCGCCCGCCGACACCGAGCGCTTCGTGCATGAGCTGGGCGCTGTGTTCCTCGCGGGTCAGCGTCGGCCAGTACCGGTACGCGCGCCCCTCGCGCTCCCTGGCCAGCCACCCTTTGCGGTGCAGATTGTCCATCGTCGACATCACGGTGGTGTAGGCGATGTCGCGTTCGGTCGCGAGTTCGTCGAACAGTTCGCGCACCGTGGTCGTGTCCACATCGCGATCCCATAGCCGATCCATCAGCACCGCCTCGAGATCCCCGAAACCACGCACCGCCGATCGACTCCTTCACCTTGCCCGAACCGGCTTCACAGTACCGGCACTGCCTCGGTGAGAGTCGCGAGCATGGCAATGGCAAAGAGGGAAACCCGCTCCTTGCCACTTCTAATCTATAGCGCACCCCGGGGCTTGCGGCAAGACCCCGGTCATGCCGCACAATCTCTCGGCAAGCCCGCAACCTGCGGAAATCTGGTCGAAGGGGAGTTTTCGATGATCGAGGTGATCGTTGCCGGCGGTGGACCCACCGGCATGATGCTGGCCGCCGAATTGCGGCTGCACGGGGTGCATGTGGTGCTGTTGGAAAGGGACACCGAGCCGACGAAGATCGTCCGCTCGCTCGGCCTGCACGCGCGCAGTATCGAGATCATGGATCAGCGCGGTCTGCTGGACAGGTTCCTCGCGCTCGGCCGCAAGCATCCGGTCGGCGGTTTCTTCGCCGGGATCCCGAAACCGGCACCCGAGCGACTCGACACCGCCCACCCGTATGTACTCGGCATCGCGCAACCGCTCACCGATCAGCTGCTGAGCGAGCACGCCACCGAGCTCGGTGCCGAGATCCGGCGCGGCACCGAGGTGGTCGGACTGAGCCAGGACGACGACGCGGTCACGGTCGACCTGGCCGACGGCACGCAGGTGCGTTCGCGCTACCTCGTCGGTTGCGACGGCGGCCGAAGCACCGTACGCAGGCTGCTCGGCGTCGTGTTTCCGGGTGAGCCCAGCCGGGTCGAGACGCTGCTCGGCGAAATGGAATTGACCGCGTCACCGGAAACGATCACCGAGGTGATGACCGAAGTCCGCAGAACCCAGCTGCGATTCGGTGCGATGCCGCTGGCCGGCGGGGTCTATCGCGTGCTCGCCCCCGCGGCCGGAGTCACCGAGGACCGCGCGGTCGCGCCCACCTTCGACGAACTGAAGCAACAGCTCATCGCCACCGCGGGTACCGACTTCGGTGCGCACTCACCACGCTGGCTGTCGCGTTTCGGCGACGCCACCCGCCAGGCCGAGCACTACCGTGTAGGCCGCGTGCTGTTGGCAGGCGACGCGGCCCACATTCACCCGCCCGTCGGTGGACAGGGCCTCAACCTCGGCGTTCAGGACGCGTTCAACCTCGGATGGAAACTGGCCGCGCAGATCAACGGCTGGGCACCACCGCACCTGCTCGACACCTATGAGGCCGAACGCCACCCCATAGCCGCCGACGTGCTCGACAACACCCGCGCCCAGATGGAACTGATGTCCCTCGACCCGGGACCACAGGCGGTGCGCAAGCTGGTATCGCAACTGATGGACTTCGACGACGTGAGTCGTTATCTCACCGAGAAGATCATCGCCATCGGAATCCGCTACGACTTCGGCCAGGGCGATCCACTGCTCGGTCGGCGGCTGCGCGATATCGCCTTGAAACGCGGCCGCCTCTACGCGCAGATGCACGCGGGCCGTGGACTCCTGCTCGACCAGACCGGGCGCCTGTCGGTGCGGGGATGGGCAGACCGGGTCGACCACATCGTCGATGTCAGCGAAGAACTCGACGCCCCCGCGGTGCTCCTTCGCCCTGACGGGCATGTGGCGTGGGTCGGGCAGGACCAACAGGATCTGCTCGCCCACCTGCCTGTCTGGTTCGGCCGAGAGGACCTCGCCACGCTGCGTTGACGTGGCGCGCGACAACCGCTGTGGTTGCGCCGACTCGCTGTCTCCCGGAATCATCGGCGTATGAGGTTCGCAGGGGTGGCCCGATGACCGAGCTCGACACGTTCGCCACATACCGGCCACTGCTGTTCACGATCGCCTACGAAATCCTGGGCTGTGCCGCCGATGCCGAGGATGTGTTGCAGGACAGCTACCTTCGCTGGCGCGATGCGACGGAGGTGACGCATCCGCGCGCGTATCTGGTGCAGATCGTCACCCGTCAGGCGATCAACCATCTCCGCTCGACCCGGCGCCGCCGCGAGGACTACGTCGGCACCTGGCTCCCCGAACCGATCCGCACCGCGCCGGACGCGGGCCACGATGTGTTGCTGGCGGAGTCGGTGTCGATGGCCATGTTGCTCGTGCTGGAAACCCTCGGCCCCACCGAACGCGCGGTGTTCGTCCTGTCGGAGGTGTTCGGGCACAGCCACGGCGAGATCGCGGAGATGATCGACAAGTCCGACACCGCCGTGCGGCAGATCGCGCACCGGGCCCGCGCGCATGTGGCGTCACGGCGCCGCCGCTTCCAACCGGACTCCGACACCAGCCGCGCGGTGATCGGCCGTTTCCTGCTGGCCGCCAACACCGGTGACATCGGCGCGCTGATGGCTGTGCTCGCACCCGACATCGTCCAGATCTCCGACGGTGGTGGCCGCGTGAGCGCCGCGCGCCGCCCGATCATCGGTGCCGAGCCCGTCGCGCGGTTCCTGATCGGGCTGGCACAGAACTCGATGGCGGGCGCGACTGTCGAATTCGGCAGTTTCAACGCACAGCCTGCGGTGATAGCCCGATCGAAGACCGGCGAGCTGGACACGGTGCTGGTGGTCGAGATGACCGACGACCTCGTCACCGGCCTCTACGCGGTCCGTAACCCCGACAAATTGCAGTCCATCGATGTGTTCCGCACCCTGAACATCGCCGCCGAGCTGTGACGGAGGACACATCTCCCCCGTGTCACGCTGAACCCCCGAGCGGTGTCTCCGAGAGTGTCCAGCAATGCAGCGGAACGAAAGGACCATCCCCATGAAGGTCATCCTCGTGTGCAAGTCGGTCTCGCACGGCAACACCCAGCGCGTCGCCGAGACCATGAGCCAAGTTCTCGGTGGCCGGGTCGTCGCCCCCGCCGACATCGATCCGGCCGAGCTCGCCGACTGTGACCTCGTCGGCTTCGGCTCGGGGATCTACTACATGGATTTCCACCCGGAACTGCGCCGATTCATCGCATCGCTACCAACCGGGCACCAGGGCAAGGCGTTCGTGTTCCGCACCAGCGGAGTCGCGGAACCACCGTTCCGCCGCTACGTCACCACCCTGACCAAGAGCATCGAACGGAAGGGCTTCGACGTGGTCGATGCCTTCGACTGCCGCGGCTTCGACACGATGCTCCCGTTGCGCCTCGTCGGCGGCATCCGTAAGGGCCACCCCGATGCCACCGACATCACGGCCGCTCGCACGTTCGCCGAAAACCTGCGGGCCAGGACCATCGCAGCACCCTGACCGGCCTAACTCGTCATACCCCGATGCGAACATATGTTCGTGTCCGATTCCGCCGCCCCACGTCGCCCGCGTATCCAGTCCCGCGCCGATGCCTCGATCCTGCACGCCGACCTCGACTCGTTCTACGCCTCCGTCGAACAGCGTGATCAGCCGTGGCTGCGTGGCAAACCGGTCATCGTGGGCGGCGGGGTGGTGCTGGCGGCCAGTTATGAGGCCAAGGCGTTCGGTATCCGCACTCCGATGAACGCGGGCCAAGCGCTGCGCTTGTGCCCGCACGCGATCGTCGTGCCGCCGCGAATGTCGGCCTATGCCGAGGCGAGCAAGGCGGTGTTCGCGGTATTCGGTGACACCACCCCGGTGGTGGAGGGGATCTCGATCGACGAGGCGTTCCTCGACGTCAGCGGGTTACGCCGGATCAGCGGCGAGCCGATCGACATCGGCCACCGGCTACGCGCCCAGGTGGCGGAGCGGGTCGGCCTGCCCATCTCCGTGGGTATCGCCTGCAACAAGTTCCTTGCCAAGGTCGCCTCCGCCGTCGCCAAACCCGACGGGTTGCGCCTTGTTGAACCCGGCACAGAGCTCGACTTCCTGCACCCACTGCCGGTGGAGCGATTATGGGGCGTCGGCAAAGTCACCTCGGCGACCTTGCACGCCAACGGCATCACCCGCATCGGCCAGCTCGCCGAACTCGGCGAACCCCATCTGCGCGCGATCCTCGGTCCCGCCGCGGCCCGCCACCTGTTCGCGCTGTCCTGGGCTCGCGACCCACGGCGCGTGGAAACCGGCAAACGGCGACGCTCGATCGGCGCCCAACGGGCTCTCGGCCGACGCCCCCGCGAGCCCGAAGAGATCGCCGCCTATCTCGACGGCCTCACCGACCGCCTCGGCCGCCGCCTGCGCGCCGCCGACCGTGTGTGCCGAACAGTGGTGCTGCGCCTACGTTTCGACGATTTCACCCGAGCCACCCGCTCCCACACCCTCGTCGAAGCCACCGACGCCTCCGCCGCGATCCGTCACGCCGCCCGCCTGCTTCTGCACACCGCGCAACCGCTCATCACCGACCGCGGCATCACCCTGATCGGCCTGTCGCTGACCAACCTCGACGACGCCGACACCATGCAACTCACCCTGCCCCTGGAGGCACGCGCCGAGAACACCCTCGACGCCACCCTCGACGACTTGCGCCGCCGTTTCGGTTCCACCGCCGTCACGCGTGCCGCACTGCTGCGCAGCGGCGAAGGGATCTCGGTTCCGCTACTGCCCGACTAGCCGCGCCGACGAACCAGCGGCAGGTACACCTCGTCGACGATCTCGACCAGTACATCATCGGGAGCGGTCGGCACGCCACGCAGCACGAACTCGTTGCGCAGCAGCACCACCGCGACCGTGGCGACCCGCGGATGCAGGCACTCCGGCGGCGCTTCGCCGCGCGCCACCGCACGCCCGAGCACCGTCAACCACATCGCGGCCGTCCCATCGGCCGACTGTTCTGGCAGCTGCGCCAGCATTTCCGCGGCACCACCGGCAGCGGCGATCAGTTCGCGCATGATCGCACCGAGTGTCGAACTCCAGTGCCGGTTGGCCCGGCGCAGCAATTCGAGGGCGTCGTCGCGCAGGTCACCCGTATCGGGCACGTCGACGGTGGTGGCCAGCTGCCGATACGCGGCGATGCCGAGCGCGAGCCGGTTGGGCCACCGCCGGTAGAGGGCGTTCTTGTTGGTCCCCGCACGCTGGGCGACCTTGTCCATGGTCAGTCCGGCGTAGCCGGTCTCGATGAGTTCGACCGCGGCGGCCCGCAGAATCGCGTCCTCGAGTTCGGTGCCACGCCTGCGCGTCGCACCCGGCTTCCCCTGGTCCACCATCGTCGATCTCCTCCGAAGTTCGTACGACCGTACCTTAGTAAACCATCCTTGTAGCCTGTTAACTCTTGATATACGGTACTGAACGTACCTTATTTGCTGAGAGGGAGACCCATCATGCGCGCCAACGGAATCACCTACGACACAGGCTTCATCCGCGACGGCCAATCGTCTCGCCCACACTTCGACCCTGAAATCGTCCACCAGGAACTGCGGATCATCCGCGACGATCTGCACTGCACGGCGGTCCGCATCGTCGGCGGCGACCCCGACCGGCTCGAGCTCGCCGCCGCCTACGCCGCCGACCTGGGCCTGGAAGTGTGGTTCTCGCCGTACCCGCTCGAACAAACCACCGCGCAGATGCTCGATCTCCTCGTCGACTGCGCCGAACGCGCGGAACGCATCCGGCGGCAGGGCGCCGAGGTGGTGTTCGTGACCGGTGCCGAATTGAGTCTGATGAACATCGGCTTCCTGCCCGGTGAAGGACTCGACGAACGAGTCGCGGCACTGGCCGTGCCGGGTGCACTCCCCGAATTGGTCGGCGAGGTGGGCACGCGCATCACTGACTTCCTCGGCGCCGCGGTGCCGCTGGTCCGCGAACACTTCGGCGGCAAGATCACCTATGCCGCAGTGCCGTTGGAACGGGTCGACTGGACACCGTTCGACATTGTGTCCCTTGACCTGTATCGCTCCGCCGAGGTCGCTGACCGGTTCGCCGACGGCGTCCGGGACTTGGTCGCGCAGGGAAAGCCCGTGGCCATCACCGAATTCGGTGCCGCGAGCTTCCGCGGCGCCGGCGATGTGGGTGCGCGCGGACTCGAGGTCGTCGAGTACGGTCCCGGCCCCGTCCGCCTACGCGCCGCCCTCCTCCGCGACGAAGCAGGCCAGGCCGCCTATCTGCGCGAACTGCTGCGACTCTTCGAAGACGGCGGTATCGACAGCGCCTTCGTCTTCCTCTTCGCCCTCTACGACATGCCGCACCGTCCCGACGGCGACCCCCGAGACGACCTCGATCTCGCCAGTTACGGCATCGTCAAAGTGCTCGACCGCACCGGACACACCTACCCCGGCCTGGAATGGGAGCCGAAACTCGCCTTCGCCGCGGTCGCCGACCACTACGGATCCACCGTGGGAGCCGACGTGGAATAATCGCCGAATGCCTTACGCCGTCATCGGCTTCCTGACGCTCGCCCTGTGGGTGTATTGCCTGGTCGACATCATTACCAGCCCCGACACGGGCATCCGGCACCTACCGAAAATGGGATGGATCATCGTCGTCGTCCTGATCCCGACGATCGGCGCGCTGTTGTGGTTGTTCGCGGGTAGGCCTGTCGGCGAGTCACGGCCTGCCTCGAATACCCGGTTCAGTGAATACGATCGGCCCGGTCGCCGGGTCGCGTCGAATCCCGACGACGACGAGGCCTTCCTCCGCGGCCTGCGTGAGCGCGCCGAACAGCAGCGTCGCGAGGCCCGCAGGCAACAGGAAGAACGCGATCAAGACCCGGCCTGATCACCCCAGAAGCACTGGACCGGTCGCGCGTCTACGTGCGCTGGTCGTGCTTGGCGGGCCGGAACAGTGATCGCGTCCCGAACAGTGAACTGTCGAACCGCTTGCCCGCGTCCGGTTCCCGGTGATAGCGCTCGATACGCAACACCTCGTTGCGGGAACCGAAGATGAACGGCACCCGCTGATGCACCTGGGCCGGGGGGACCTCCATCATGCGTTCGTGCCCGGTGGTCGCCGCCCCACCCGCCTGCTCGACGATGAACGCGATCGGATTCGCCCCGTACAGCAACGAAACACGACCCGGCAGTGCGGGATTGCGGGTGTCGCGCGGGTAGAGATACAGCCCACCCCTGGTCAGGATGTGAAAGGTGTCGGCCACCAGCGACGCCACCCACCGCATATTGAAATCGCGCCCCCGCGGCCCCTCGACTCCCTCCAGGCACTCGAGCACATACCGGCGCACCGGCCGCTCCCAGAACCGCTCATTGGCGGCATTGATCGCGAAACCCGAAGTGTCCTCCGGAATTCGCATCTGCGGATGAGTCAGCACGAACGCGCCGATCTCCCGATCGAGGGTGAACCCGTCGACCCCACTGCCGGTGGTGAGTACCAGCATGGTCGCGGGCCCGTACAGCGTGAACCCCGCACACACCTGCTCCACACCTGGTTGCAGGAAGTCGGATTCGGCGGGTTCCGCGTCGCCGGCGACCACCTCTTCAGGCGCCCGCAGAATGCTGAAAATCGAACCGACAGGCAGGTTCACGTCGATGTTGCTCGACCCGTCCAGCGCGTCATAGGCCAGTAGATACTTGCCCCGCCGCTGAGCAGCGGGCAACACGGTCGCGTGCTGCTCGGACAACAACCCCGATAAATGCCCGGACCACTGCGTCTGCCCCACCATGATCTCATCGGTCAGCACATCGAGGCGCCCACTCACCGACGACTCGTCGTCGACCCCCGACCCGATGATCGCCCCACGCGTCACCTGATTGGCAATGATCTTCGCCGCCGTGGCTACCACATTGACCAGCGCGGAGAACTCCCCTGAAGAACCGGGGTGCCGATGTTCTTCCTCGATCGTGTAGCGAGTGAGTGTTTTCAGTCCATTCGGCATCCGGCAACAGCCCCTATGAAATCCGGTGTGTCCCTTGCCCTTTCCAGAATGGCTCACAACACGCTCACAATCAATGTGAACCCGCCCGACAACATGGGCCGCGCCTTGATCGGCCGTCACGCTTGACCTTGCCCCTGGGGGCAGCGTTTACATTCGCTGTATGAGGATCGGAGAGCTTGCGCGGCTGGCTCAGCTCAGCCCCAAGGCCATCAGGCGGTACGAGGCTTTGGGGCTGGTCGCGCCGGAACGTCACCCCAACGGCTTCCGCGAATACGACGACCACACCGTCCGGCTGGTGCAGGAAATCCGATCCCTGAATCGTCTGGGAATCCCGGTGGAGGAGACCCGTCCGTTCCTGGACTGCCTGGCGACAGGCAGCGAACACGTAGACGACTGCCCGGCCTCACTGGCCGAATACCAGCGGACCATCGACGCATTGAACGCGGAAATCGAAGCGCTCACCGCCCGCAGAGACGCCCTCGCCGATCGACTCCGCGACGCCGCGCACCGCCACGGCACCACTCGAACGCTCCCGTGGCCAGAAGCGGTCTTTGCGCGGCAGCCCCTATCGGGCCGCGATGGGGCGATCGAACGGCACGCCGAGCAACCCCACGACAGCCCCACCGAACTGAAGGAATCATGATGACCCAGAGTTCCGCGATCGCAGGCACCGTCGCGGTGACCGATGAATCATTCGACCGCGACGTCCTCGCCCACCCGGGCCTCGTCCTCGTGGACGTCTGGGCCACGTGGTGCCCTTCGTGCAAAATGATCGCCCCCGTGCTGGCCGAAGTCGCCCGCGAACGCGCGGACACCCTCGCCGTTCGCACCCTCAACGCCGACGAGAACCCGCTCACCGCCCGCAATTACCAAGTGATGGCGGCCCCGACGCTGCTGCTCTTCCGGGACGGCCAACTCCTGCGCACCCTCGTCGGCGCCCGCTCGAAGGCTCGACTCCTCGCCGAGTTGGACGCCGCGCTGAGCAAATGATCCCGGTAGACGGGTACCGACGTCGTCGATACCGTTGTCGCCAGGGGCGAGATCCTCGCAGCTACACCAACTACGAGGAGAGACAACCTTGACGGTCAGCCGCACCATGGCCCCGAGCTTCTTTGCCCAGCCGCTCCGGAATCAGCTCGCCGGTTTCCTCGACGACCATCGCGAGTCATTGCGGAACTGCCTCGACGGGATGACCGAGGCGCAAGCGCGACGCTCACTGGTGTCGTCGCGAACAACGCTGCTCGGCCTGGTCAAGCACGCGACCTTCGTCGAGAGGGTGTGGTTCGACGAGGCGATCAGCTGCCGCTCACGCGCGGAGATCGGAATCCCCGAGACTCCGGACGAATCGTTCGTGCTCGAGGAGTCGGACACGATCGCGTCCATCCGAACCGCCTACGACCAGGCGTGCGACGCGTCCCGAACGGCCGCGGCGGACCTCGACCTCGATGACCTCGTCCACGGCAACCGACGCGGCCCGCTCCCGACGCGGTGGGTCTACCTGCATGTGCTGCGCGAGCTCGCGCAGCACTGCGGACACGCCGATATTCTGCGCGAGCAGATCCTGTCGACCGAACTCGCCGACGACCAACCCGATCAGCCCATCGGAGAAGGGGTTGCGACGATTCCGCTGGGCGGCAACGTCGTCGGAGACGCCGACGGGTAGCTCCCGGACGCCCGCGACGGAGGTCCTTGCGCCGCAGGCCAACTGCCTGATCCGGCGAACCTGCCACGGTGGCGCCACACCCGGACGTACGATCCGAGCGTGGCCGAATCCAATGGTTCCACCCCCTTGCGTGTGCTGGTCTACAGCAACGATGCCGATACCCGCCAACAGGTGATCCTGGCGCTGGGTCGCAAGCCGCGTGCCGATCTACCCGAGCTCGATTTCTTCGAGGTCGCCACCGCACCGGTGGTCATCGAGCAGATGGATGCGGGTGGGATCGATCTGGCGATCCTCGATGGCGAATCGGCTCCGACCGGTGGCCTCGGTATCGCCAAGCAACTCAAGGACGAGATCGAGCAGTGCCCGCCGGTGGTCGTGCTCACCGGTCGGCCCGATGACGCCTGGCTGGCCAACTGGTCGCGTGCCGAGGCCGCCGTCTCACACCCGATCGACCCCACGCAGCTCACCAACGCGGTCGCCGGGGTCCTGCTCGCCCGCTGACCCGGAGCGTCCGGGCATCGTCCCGAACCGTCGGATAGTCCGCTTCGCACCTTTCTGTTCATCACCACTGGTAATGCCAGTGGTTCGCTGCCGCATGCCCGCTGACGATTACCCCCGTATCGCTCATGAATCGCGGTACCGATATCGATCAAACCCCGCCCCGGAAACGTGCGGCGGAGCCCCGAAACAGCGGTAGTCTGTGCTCTAGCTCACACGAGCACGGGCTCTTGTATAACGCTCCGTCATCGCTGCACAGCCTTGCGCGAGCCCCGGTTCGGCGGACAACGTTGTCGGCCCCGTCTCGCCGAAAGCTGCCGTCCGCGGCCGGGCCACACGGCTCGGCCTGCTCCAGCGAGGAGGGGAAGTGCAGTCGTGAATATCGAGGTGCCCGCACTCGTACTCGGCGCCATCGCCGCGGCGTTCGCGGTGTTCTCCGTCATCATGGCGTCGCTGATCGGCCCGAAACGCTACAACCGGGCCAAGCTCGAACCCTATGAATGCGGCATCGAGCCGACCCCGCACGCCATCGCCGGTGGCCCGGGAAATGCAGCAGGACAGCGCTTTCCGGTGAAGTACTACCTCACGGCGATGCTGTTCATCATCTTCGACATCGAGATCGTGTTCCTCTACCCGTGGGCAGTGCATTTCGACACGCTCGGGCTGTTCGGTCTCGCCGCGATGGCGCTGTTCATCGTCAATGTGTCTGTCGCCTACGCCTACGAGTGGCGTCGCGGCGGCCTCAGCTGGGAATGAGTGGGAAATAATGGGTCTCGAAGAGAAACTGCCAAGCGGGTTCCTGCTGAGCACGGTCGAGGATTTCGCCGGCTACCTGCGTAAGGGCTCGGTCTGGCCCGCCACGTTCGGGCTGGCGTGCTGCGCGATCGAGATGATGGCTACCGGCGCCGGACGATTCGACATCGCCCGCTTCGGCATGGAAGCGTTCCGCGCCTCCCCACGCCAGGCCGATCTGATGATCGTGGCGGGCCGGGTGAGCCAGAAGATGGCGCCGGTGCTGCGCCAGGTCTACGACCAGATGACCGAGCCGAAATGGGTGCTGGCCATGGGGGTCTGCGCGTCCTCGGGCGGCATGTTCAACAACTACGCCATCGTGCAGGGCGTCGACCACATCGTCCCGGTCGACATCTACCTGCCCGGCTGCCCGCCGCGCCCGGAGATGCTGCTCAATGCGATCCTGGCGCTGCACGCGAAAATCGCCGAGATGCCGATGGGCGTCAACCGCGAGGAAGCGATCCGCGCCGCCGAAACAGCCGCGCTGGCCAGCACGCCGACCATCCGGATGGAGGGGCTGCTGCGATGACCTTCGACTCCCCCGACAACACCGACAGCCCTGCGGGACAAGAAATTCCGGAGGAATCGCCCGTCCAGCCGCAACCGAAACCGCCCGAGGACGAGGTGATCGGCACCCGGCGCGGCATGTTCGGCGTCAGCGGCACCGGCGACACCTCCGGCTACGGCGGCCTGGTCACCCCGGTTGCCCTGCCCGCGGGCACCCCGCCCCCGTACGGCGGCTGGTTCGACGCCTTCGTCGGCACGTTGCGCGCCGCGCTCATGGGACGGGTCATCGCCTTCGATACCGTGATCGAGAGGATCGTGGTGTTCCGCGGCGAACTCACCCTGCACGTGCGGCGCGAACACCTCGTCGCCGTCGCGAGCACGCTGCGCGACGACAGCTCCCTGCGATTCGAACTGTGCCTGGGTGTCAACGGCGTGCACTATCCCGACGACGAAGGCCGCGAACTGCACGCCGTCTATCACCTGACGTCGATCACCCACGGCCGCCGCGTGCGGCTGGAAGTGTCCGCGCCCGATGCCGATCCGCACATCCCGTCGCTGTTCTCGGTCTATCCGACAACCGACTGGCACGAACGCGAAACCTACGACTTCTTCGGCATCCTCTTCGACGGGCACCCCTCCCTGACCCGCATCACCATGCCCGACGACTGGCGCGGCCATCCGCAGCGCAAGGACTACCCGCTCGGCGGGATCCCGGTGGAGTACAAGGGCGCGCGCATACCGCCGCCCGACGAGCGGAGGACCTACAGCTGATGACCGACACCGACTTCCGCCGCGACGAACCGCCGGTAGTGACTGTCGCAGGCCAGGACTGGGACCAGGTCAGCGAAGTGATCGACGGCGGCGCCGAAGAACGCATCGTGGTGAACATGGGCCCACAGCACCCCTCCACCCACGGGGTGTTGCGCCTGATCCTCGAGATCGAAGGCGAAACCGTCACCGAGGCCCGCTGCGGCATCGGCTACCTGCACACCGGCATCGAGAAGAACCTGGAATTCCGCAACTGGACCCAGGGCGTCACCTTCGTGACCCGGATGGACTACCTGTCCCCGTTCTTCAACGAAACCGCCTACTGCCTCGGCGTCGAGAAACTCCTCGACATCACCGAGCAGATCCCCGAACGCGCCACCGTGGTGCGGGTGCTGCTGATGGAGCTCAACCGCATCTCCTCGCACCTGGTTGCCCTCGCGACCGGCGCCATGGAACTGGGCGCGCTCACCCCGATGCTGTTCGGCTTCCGTGAACGCGAACTCATCCTCGACGTCTTCGAAACCATCACCGGCCTGCGGATGAACCACGCCTACATCCGCCCCGGCGGCTTGGCCCAGGATCTCCCCGACGACGGCGTCACCAAAGTCCGTGAACTCCTCGACCTGCTGCCCGGCCGGCTCCGCGATATGGAGCACCTGCTCAGCGCAAACCCGATCTGGAAGAAACGCACCCAGGACATCGGTTACCTCGACCTCACCGGCTGCATGGCCCTCGGCATCACCGGCCCCGTCCTGCGCGCCACCGGCCTGCCGCATGATCTGCGCAAATCAGATCCGTATTGCGGTTACGAGAACTACGAATTCGACATCCCGACCACTACCGGTTGTGACTGCTACGGCCGCTACATCATCCGCGTCGCCGAGATGGCCGAGTCGATCAAGATCGTCGAACAGTGCCTGGACAAGCTGCGGCCGGGACCGGTGATGATCGACGACAAGAAGATCGCCTGGCCCGCCGATCTGGAACTGGGCCCCGACGGTCTCGGCAATTCACCCAAGTACATCGGCAAGATCATGGGCACCTCCATGGAATCGCTGATCCACCACTTCAAGATCGTCACCGAGGGCATCAGAGTGCCTGCCGGACAGGTGTATTCGGCGGTGGAGTCCCCGCGTGGGGAACTGGGTGTGCACATGGTCAGCGACGGCAGCACCCAGCCCTATCGGGTGCACTACCGCGACCCCTCGTTCACCAACCTGCAAGCGGTGGCCGCGATGTGCGAGGGCGGCATGGTCGCCGACGTGATCGCCTCGGTCGCCAGCATCGACCCTGTCATGGGCGGAGTGGACAGATGAGCAATAGATACCGTCCGGGCACTGACCTCTCACTGTGCGGAGTGGACAGATGAGAAACAAATACCGTCCGGGCACTGACCTCTCACTGTGCGGAGTGGAACGATGACTATCGAACAGTCCTCCAGCACACCAATTCTCCTGAAGCTCAGCACGCGCCCAGAGCCCTATCCACCGCACGTGCGCGAACGCCTCGAACTGGACGCGAAGGAGATCATCACCCGCTACCCACACCCCCGCTCCGCGCTGCTCCCCCTGCTGCACCTGGTGCAAGCCGAGGAAGGCTGCGTGACCGGTACCGGCATCGACTTCTGCGCCGACCACCTGAACCTCACCGGCGCCGAAGTGACCGCGGTCGCCACGTTCTATTCGATGTACCGGCGCACCCCCACCGGCGACTACCACGTCGGCGTGTGCACGAACACCCTCTGCGCGGTCCTCGGCGGGGACGCCATCTACGAAGCACTGCAACAACATCTGGCAGTAGGACACGGCCAAACGACCCCCGACGGCGCCATCACCCTCGAACACATCGAATGCAACGCCGCCTGCGATTACGCGCCGGTCATGATGGTGAACTGGGAATTCTTCGATAACCAGACCCCCGAATCGGCGATCGCGATCGCCGATGCCTTGCGCGCGGGCCACCAGGTCCGCCCGACCCGCGGCGCACCACTGTGCACGTTCCGTGAGACCGCCCGCATCCTCGCCGGATTCCCCGACGAGCGCCCCGGCGCGCTCGAAGGCGCACCGGGCGCACCCACCTTGGCAGGGCTCGAAACCGGTGCGGCAGAAGATGACTCGGCAGGGGGATCGCGATGACGACGCTCACCCCGGTACTCAGCGAACACTGGGCCACCCCGCGATCCTGGACCCTCGAAAGCTACCGCGCGACCGGCGGTTACGACGGACTCCGCGCCGCCCTGCGTACAACGCCCGATGAGGTAATCCAAACCGTCAAAGACGCGGGTCTGCGCGGTCGCGGCGGCGCGGGCTTTCCCACCGGCATGAAATGGTCGTTCATCCCGCAGGGCCCCGGCCCCGACGGCACAACGAAACCGCACTACCTCGTCGTCAACGCCGACGAATCCGAACCCGGCACCTGCAAAGACATCCCGTTGATGCTGGCCACCCCGCACACCCTCATCGAAGGCATCGTGATCGCCGCGTACGCGATCCGGGCGGCGACCGCGTTCATCTACGTCCGCGGCGAAGTGGTGCCGGTCCTTCGCCGACTCCAAGCCGCCGTCGCCGAGGCCTATTCGGCGGGCCTGCTCGGCCACGACATCCTCGGCTCGGGCTTCGACCTGGACCTGATCGTGCACGCCGGCGCGGGCGCCTACATCTGCGGTGAGGAAACCGCCCTGCTCGACTCACTGGAAGGCAGGCGCGGGCAGCCCCGGCTGCGCCCACCGTTCCCTGCGGTCGCGGGCCTGTACGCATGCCCGACAGTGGTCAACAACGTGGAATCCATTGCCAGCGTGCCCTCGATCCTGCGCAACGGCACCGAATGGTTCCGCTCGATGGGCAGCGAGAAGTCACCCGGCTTCACGCTGTACTCCCTGTCGGGACACGTCGCCCGACCTGGCCAGTACGAGGCCCCGCTCGGCATCACTTTGCGCGAGCTGCTCGACTACGCGGGCGGCGTGCGGGCCGGGCATACCCTCAAGTTCTGGACCCCCGGGGGTTCCTCGACGCCGATGTTCACCGACGAACATCTCGACGTCGCCCTCGACTACGAAGGTGTCGCCGCCGCCGGATCCATGTTGGGCACCAAGGCCTTACAGATCTTCGACGACACCACCTGCGTGGTGCGCGCGGTCCTGCGCTGGACCGAGTTCTACGCCCACGAATCGTGCGGCAAATGCACACCGTGCCGTGAAGGCACCTACTGGCTCGTGCAATTGCTGCGCCGGCTCGAAGCGGGCCACGGCACCGAGGCCGACCTGGACAAGCTCGCCGACATCGCCGACAACATCAACGGCAAATCGTTCTGCGCGCTCGGTGACGGCGCGGCCAGCCCGATCTTCTCCTCGCTGAAGTACTTCCGCGAGGAATACCTCGCGCATCAGCGACTCGGCGGCTGCCCGTTCGACCCGGCCGCCTCCACCGTGTGGGCGCCAGCGAAAGAGGACCGATGACAGCCATTGCCCCGGGTAACAGCAGCGGTGTGGTGCCCACCGACATGGTGAGCGTCACCATCGACGACACCACCATCGAGGTGCCCGCCGGAACCCTGCTGATCCGCGCCGCCGAACTGATCGGCGTGCAGATTCCCCGCTTCTGTGACCACCCCCTGCTCGACCCGGTCGGCGCGTGCCGGCAGTGCCTCGTCGAAGTGGAAGGGCAGCGAAAGCCGGTCGCCTCCTGCACGATCCCGGTCACCGACGGCATGATCGTGCGCACCCAGATCAGCTCCCCGGTCGCCGAGAAGGCCCAGCGCGGGGTGATGGAGTTGCTGCTCATCAACCATCCGCTGGATTGCCCGGTGTGCGACAAAGGCGGCGAGTGTCCGCTGCAGAACCAGGCGATGTCGACCGGTAGCGCCGAATCCCGCTTCGAGGGTGAGAAACGGACGTACCCGAAGCCGATCCCGTTGTCCACGGCGGTGCTGCTGGACCGGGAGCGGTGCGTGTTGTGCGCACGGTGCACCCGGTTCTCCCAGCAGGTCGCCGGTGACCCGTTCATCGAGCTGATGGATCGTGGTGCGCTGCAACAGGTCGGCATCGCCCAGGCCGAGCCCCTCGACTCCTATTTCTCCGGCAATACCGTGCAGATCTGCCCGGTGGGTGCGCTCACCGGCACGTCCTACCGTTTCCGGGCCCGCCCGTTCGACCTGGTCTCCACACCCAGCGTCTGCGAACACTGCGCCTCGGGGTGCGCCCAACGCACCGACCATCGCCGCGGAAAAGTGTTGCGCCGCTTGGCCGGTGACGATCCGCAGGTCAACGAGGAATGGAACTGCGACAAAGGCCGCTGGGCCTTCGCGTACGCCACCGAACGCGACCGCCTCACCACACCGATGGTGCGCGGCTGGGACGGCGTCCTCGCCCCCGCCTCCTGGACAGAAGCCCTCACCGCCGCCGCCGCGGGCCTGAGCGCCGCGATCGGCAATGCCGGAGTACTCGTCGGCGGCCGAGTCACCGAGGAAGAGGCCTACGCGTACAGCAAGTTCGCGCGAATGGTCCTCGCTACCAACGACATCGACTTCCGTAGCAGGGTGCACTCGGAAGAGGAGCAACGATTCCTCGCCGCCCGCGTCGCCGGACGCGGTGTCCAGGTCGACTTCGCCGCGCTCGACAGAGCCCCTGTCGTGCTGCTGGTCGGGTTCGAACCGGAAGAAGAATCGCCCATCGTTTACCTGCGGCTGCGCAAAGCAGCACGGACACGTGGGCAGCGGGTGGTGTCGCTGGCACCGTTCGCGTCCCGCGGCCTCGAACGGATGTCGGGCGCGCTTATCCAAACCCCGCCCTGCGGCGAAGCCGATGTCATCACCTCGATCATGGCCGAGAACTCCGCTGATGCCACCGAACTCATGGCGATGCTGAACACACCGGGCGCGGTCGTCATGGCGGGCGAACGTCTCGCGGGCAGCCCCGGTGCGCTGTCGGCGGTGACCCGGCTGACCGATGTCACCGGTGCCGCGCTGGCGTGGGTGCCGCGTCGTGCGGGCGAGCGCGGTGCGCTGGAGGCGGGCGCACTGCCTGGCTTGTTGCCCGGCGGCAGGCCGGTGGTGGATCCCGCTGCGCGCCAACAGGTGCGGCATCGCTGGCAGTCCGCAGAACTCCCGGTCACGCTGGGGCGCGATGCCACCGCGATCCTGTCGAGCGCGGCCCAGTTGGGGGCGCTGGTCATCGGCGGTGTCGACCCGGCCGATATGCCCGACCCGGCGGCCGCACTCGCCGCCATCGACGCCGCCCGGTTCGTCGTCAGCCTGGAAATGCGGCACAGCGCCGTCACCGAACGTGCCGACGTCGTCTTCCCGGTGGCGACCGCGATGGAGAAGTCCGGCACCTTCCGCACCTGGGAAGGCCGACCACGCCCCTTCACCGCGGCCTCGCTCGACACCACCCGCCGCGTCGCCGCCCCCCAGTCGGACCTGCGGGTATTGCAATCGCTGGCCGCGCAGATGGGCGTCCCGATCAACTTGCCCGACACCGCCGCCGCCCGCACCGAACTCGACGCGCTCGGCACCTGGAACGGCGCCCCCCTCGCGGCACCGGAGCTGACCAGCCAGACCCGCCCCGTGCCCGGCCCGGGAACGGCCGTGCTGGCCGGCTGGCGGATGCTGCTCGACGCCGGTCGCATGCAAGACGGTGAACCCAACCTCGCCGGCGTCGCCCGCCCGCCCGTCGCACGCCTGTCGGCCGCGACCGCCGCCGAGATCGAAGCCGACGATGCCGATCACGTCATCGTCTACACCGATCGCGGCGAGATCTCGGTGCCGCTGATGATCACGGACCTGCCCGACCGGGTGGTGTGGCTGCCGCTGCACTCGCCCGGCTCGACGGTCGCCGCCGAACTCGGTGTGACACCCGGCGCCGTGGTGCGCCTGCGTCGCGCCGACGACAGGATGAAGGAACACCGTCATGAGTGATCGAGTGCTACTCCTCGCGGCCGACGCCGGACCTGTCTTCGGCACCGACCCGCTGTGGCTGGTGGTGGTCAAGGCGCTCGGCGTGTTCGTCTACCTGATGCTGGTGCCGTTGATCGCGGTATATGCCGAGCGCAAAGTCGTCGCGTGGATGCAGATGCGGATCGGCCCCAACCGGATCGGCCCCGGTGGCATGCTCCAGTCCGTCGCCGACGGTGTGAAGATGGCGCTCAAGGAAGACATCATCCCGGCCATCGTCGACAAGCCGATCTTCGTGCTCGCCCCGATCATCTCGGTGATCCCGGCGTTCATGGCGTTCGCGGTGATCCCGATGGGCCCGGAGGTGTCGATCTTCGGGACGCGCACCGCGTTGCAGCTCACCGACATGCCGGTCGCCGTGCTCTACATCCTCGCCATCACCTCCATCGGCGTGTACGGCATCGTGCTGGCCGGCTGGTCGTCGGGCTCGACGTACCCGCTGCTCGGCGGCCTGCGCTCGACGGCACAGGTGATCTCCTACGAGATCGCGATGGCACTGACCTTCGCCACGGTGTTCCTGCTGTCGGGCACCATGGCGACCTCCGAGATCGTCGGCGCACAGGAGGGCACCTGGTACGTCTTCCTGCTGCTGCCATCGTTCCTCATCTACTGCGTGTCGATGGTCGGCGAAACCAACCGGGCGCCCTTCGACCTGCCCGAAGCCGAAGGTGAACTGGTCGGCGGCTTCCACACCGAGTACTCGTCGCTGAAATTCGCGATGTTCATGCTCGCCGAATACGTGAACATGGCAACGGTGTCGGCGCTGGCGACCACGCTGTTCCTCGGCGGCTGGCGGGCACCGTTCCCGATCAGCCTGTGGGAGGGCGCCAACTCCGGATGGTGGCCGCTGCTGTGGTTCACCCTCAAGGTGTGGACGTTCCTGTTCGTGTTCGTCTGGCTGCGCGGCACGCTGCCCCGGCTGCGCTACGACCAGTTCATGAACCTCGGCTGGAAACTGCTCATCCCCACCTCGCTGGTGTGGGTGATGGTCGTGGCCGGTGCGCGGGTGCTCGACCTCGAAGGCCTCCCCGGGCAGAACCTGATCCTGGTCGGTGTGGGTCTGGTGATCACCGCGGCGATGATCGCGATGTTCCTGCGCGCCGGCCGCAGCAAGGGACTACCACCGTTGCCACCACAGGAGCCCTCGACCTCGTCGGTGTTCCTCGGATTCCCGGTCCCGCCGATGCCACCACGGCCCGCGAACGACGAACCCCAGATCGGTTTGTTCGAACCGCTCGCCGGATTCGCGGTTACCGCGGCCACGATGTTCAAGAAACCCAATACCGAGTCCTACCCCGAAGAGAAGGTGCCGACCGCACCGCGCTATCACGGTCGCCACCAGCTCAACCGCTACGAGGACGGACTCGAGAAGTGCATCGGCTGCGAACTGTGCGCGTGGGCATGCCCGGCCGACGCGATCTTCGTCGAAGGTGCCGACAACACCGAGGAGGAACGCTTCACCCCCGGTGAACGCTACGGACGCGTCTACCAGATCAATTACCTGCGCTGCATCGGCTGCGGCCTGTGCATCGAGGCTTGCCCGACGCGCGCACTGACGATGACCAACGAATACGAACTCACCGACGACAACCGCGCCGACCTCATCTACGAGAAGGACCAGCTGCTGGCACCCCTGCAGCCGGGCATGACGCCCGCGCCACACCCGATGGCACCGGGCACGGATGCGGCCGACTACTACCTGGGCCGGGTCGGTCCCGCACCGTCGGAGCAGGAGGTACTGCGATGAGCACCGCACAGATGCTGGCCGCCGAGATCGCCGACACCTCCACCGGCGAGGCCGTGTTGTTCTGGGTGCTCGCCCCGATCGCGGTGCTCGGCGCACTGGGCATGGTGACCGCCGCCAAGGCCGTGCATTCGGCAATGTGCTTGGCCGCCACCATGATCGCGCTCGCCGTGTTCTATATCGCGCAGGGCGCACTGTTTCTCGGCGTCGTGCAGATCGTGGTGTACACGGGCGCGGTGATGATGCTGTTCCTGTTCGTGCTGATGCTCGTCGGCGTCGACTCCGCGGAATCGCTGCGGGAAACGTTGCGCGGACAGCGCATCGCCGCCGCGATCGTCGGGGTCGGATTCGGGTTGCTGTTCATCGGCGGCATCGGCGCGGCCTTGCGTGACAGCGGAACCAGCTTCCCCGGCCGCGGTTTCGGCGACCGTGATGTGATTGCCGAACTCGCCGAGTTGATCTTCCTGCGCTACGTGTGGGCCTTCGAACTCACCGGCGCACTGCTGATCACCGCCACTATCGGTGCGATGGTGCTGGCCCACCGTGAGCAGTTCACGCCCAAACGCGGGCAGCGCGAAATGTCGCGCGACCGGTTTCGCACCGCGGGCGAACGGGCGACTCCGCTGCCGACACCGGGTGTCTACGCACGCCACAACGCTGTCGACAGCCCCGCCCAGCTCCCCGACGGCTCCTTCGCCGAACTCTCGGTGAGCACGATCCTGCGTCACCGCCGCACCCGCGCTCACACCGAGGCCGCCGTGGCCTCGGTCGGCACGCTGCGTGAGGACGAGATCAGCGACGACAACCCGACGGCCGACGAGGAAGGCAAGCGGTGAACCCCCAGAACTACCTGTTCCTGTCTGCGCTGCTGTTCACCATCGGCGCCGCGGGAGTGTTGTTGCGCCGCAACGCGATCGTGGTGTTCATGTGCGTGGAGCTGATGCTCAACGCGGTGAATCTGGCGTTCGTCACCTTCGCCCGGTTGCACGACAACCTCGACGGGCAGGTGATCGCGTTCTTCACCATGGTGGTCGCCGCCGCCGAGGTCGTCGTCGGCCTGGCCATCATCATGACGATCTTCCGTGCCCGCCGGTCGACCTCGGTCGACGACGCCAACCTGCTGAAGTTCTGACATGGGTACCGCGATGCTGTGGCTGCTGCCCGCCCTCCCGCTCGCAGGCGCGATCGTCTTGCTCCTGTTCGGCCACCGCACCGACCGTTGGGGCCCCTACCTGGGTACCGCGGCCGCAGTGGCCTCGTTCGTCGTCGCCCTCGTCGCGTTCTTCGGCATGCTCGGCCGCGCCGACGCCGACCGCGCCGTGCACAAGGAACTGTTCAACTGGGTGCCCGTCGGTGATCTCCAAGTCGGGTTCAGCTTGCAGCTGGACCAGCTCTCGATCTGCTTCGCGCTGCTCATCACCGGTGTCGGGTCGCTGATCCACCTCTACTCGCTGGGCTACATGAGCCACGACCCCGCCAAGCGCCGGTTCTTCGGCTATCTCAACCTGTTCCTGGCCGCCATGCTGGTGCTGGTACTCGCCGACAACTTCCTCGTGCTGTATCTGGGCTGGGAGGGCGTGGGCCTGGCGTCCTATCTGCTGATCGGGTTCTGGTACGAAAAGCCCTCGGCCGCAACGGCAGCCAAGAAGGCGTTCGTGGTGAACCGGGTCGGCGACATGGGCCTGGCCATCGCCATGATGGTCATGTTCGCGACATTCGGTTCCTTCGACTTCCGCACCGTGTTCGCGGCGAGCCCCGGCGCGAGCGAAGGCACCCTCACCGCGATCGGACTGCTGCTGTTGCTGGCCGCCTGCGGCAAATCCGCGCAGGTGCCGCTGCAGTCGTGGCTCGGTGACGCGATGGAAGGCCCCACCCCGGTCTCGGCGCTCATCCACGCCGCCACCATGGTCACCGCCGGTGTGTACCTGATCGCCCGCTCCAACCCGATCTACGATCTCGCCCCGAACGCGCGTACCGCGGTGATCGCCGTCGGTGCGGTGACGTTGCTGTTCGGCGCCATCGTCGGCTGCGCTAAGGACGACATCAAGAAGGCACTGGCCGCCTCGACGATGAGCCAGATCGGGTACATGATCCTGGCCGTCGGCCTCGGCCCCGCCGGCTACGCGTTCGCGATCATGCACCTGCTCACCCACGGCTTCTTCAAGGCCGGGCTGTTCCTCGGTGCGGGTTCGGTGATGCACGCGATGAACGACGAAACCGATATGCGCCGCTACGGCGGCCTGCGCACGCTGATGCCGATCACCTTCATCACCTTCGGCCTCGGCTATCTCGCCATCATCGGAGTGCCACCGTTCTCCGGGTTCTTCTCCAAAGACAAGATCATCGAGGCGGCCTTCGACCACGGCGGATCCACCGGGATCCTGCTGGGCGTGGTCACGCTCCTCGGTGCCGCACTCACCGCCTTCTACATGACCAGGGTCATGCTGATGACGTTCTTCGGCGAGCGCCGATGGAAGCCCGACACCCATCCACACGAGTCACCCACGGTGATGACCGGGCCGATGATCCTGCTCGCGTTCGGATCGGTCTTCGCAGGCGGACTGTTCGTCTGGGGGTCGTCGCTGGTGAACTGGCTCGAACCCGTCGTCGGTTCCCATCACGCGGAACCCGTGATCCCCGCGGCGGTGGTGACCGGCCTCGCTCTGACAGCGGTCGCGATCGGTGTGGCCGTCGCTTACCGCAAATACGCCGAGAGCCCGATCCCCGAGGTCGCACCGGAGCCGGTCAGCGTGCTGACCGGGGCCGCGCGCGACGACCTCTACGGCGACAAGATCAACGAAGCCGTCTTCGAGCGCCCCGGTCGCCACCTCACGAGGGCGCTGGTGTTCCTCGACGCGAAGGGCGTCGACGGGATCGTCAACGGGACCGCCGCGACGATCGGTGGGCTGTCGGCGCGAATCCGCAAGGTGCAGACCGGTTTCGTGCGCTCCTACGCCCTGTCCATGTTCACCGGCGCGGCCCTGGTGGCCGCTGCCCTGCTGGCGGTGAGGTACTGGTGAACTCGTTTCCCTGGCTGACGACACTCTGGCTCGCCCCCGCGATCGGGGCGGGGGCGGTGCTCGTCGTGCCCGCCGCCCGCCGCACTGTGGCGCGCGGCATCGCGTTCGCGGTGTCGATCGGTGTGCTCGCGCTCGCCGTCGTCCTGACGGTCCGGTTCCAGCCCGGCGGTGCGCAGTACCAGTTCGTCGAATCCCACGAATGGATCCCGGCATTCGGCGTCGGTTACACCCTGGGATTGGACGGCATCGCCACCGCCTTGGTCCTGCTGACGGCGGTACTGGTGCCGTTGCTGATCCTGGCGGGCTGGAACGACGACACCGCCACCGGAGACGGCCGCAAGACCACTCACATCTACATGGCGTTGATGCTGCTGGTCGAGGCGATGGTGCTGATCTCGTTTCTCGCCCTCGACATCCTGCTGTTCTACGTCTTCTTCGAAGCGATGCTGATCCCGATGTACTTCCTCATCGGCGGATTCGGCACCCGCACCACCGACACCGCGATCCGGGCCCAACGTTCGCGCGCCGCGGTGAAGTTCCTGCTCTACAACCTGTTCGGTGGGTTGATCATGCTCGCCGCGGTGATCGGGCTGTACGTGCTGACCGCCACGGCAGGCCTCGGCGAGGGATCCGCGGGCACCTTCGATCTGCGCGTTGTGGTCGCCGCGGCCAACAATGGCGAACTCGGGGGCAGCACCGCGGTGCTCAACGCGCTCTTCCTGGGTTTCATGTTCGCCTTCGCGGTGAAAGCGCCACTGTGGCCACTGCATACGTGGCTGCCCGACGCGGCGGTCTCGGCCACCCCGTCCAGCGCGGTGCTCATGATGGCGGTCGTCGACAAGGTCGGCACCTTCGGCATGCTGCGCTACTGCGTGCTGTTGTTCCCCCTGGCGTCGGACACCTTCGCGCCCTTGGTGATCACGCTGGCCGTGATCGGCATCGTCTACGGCGCGCTACTCGCGATCGGCCAAACCGATGTGATGCGCCTGATCGCCTACACCTCGATCTCGCACTTCGGATTCATCATCCTCGGCATCTTCGCCATGACCAGCCAGTCCCAATCCGGGGCGACGCTGTACATGGTCAACCACGGATTGTCCACGGCGGCACTGTTTCTCATCGCCGGATTCCTCGTCTCCCGGCGTGGAACCAGAATGATCGCCGAATACGGCGGCGTGCAGAAGGTCGCGCCGGTTATGGCGGGCACGTTCCTCATCGCCGGCCTGGCCACTCTCTCCCTGCCGGGTCTCGCACCGTTCATCAGTGAATTCCTGGTCCTGGTCGGCACATTCCCGAAATATCAGGTGGCGGCGGTGATCGCGACAGGTGCGCTGGTGCTGGCCGCGATCTACGTGCTGTGGCTGTATCAGCGGTTGATGACCGGCCCGCTGAAGCAGGGCAACGAGCACCTGCGTGATCTGGTGCCGCGCGAGCTGGCCGTGGTGGTGCCGCTGCTGGTCGCCTTGCTGGTGCTCGGCTTCTACCCGAAACCGGTCCTGGATCTGGTGGATCCCGCGGTGGGACACACCCTGTCGACGATCGGTAAGCACGATCCCGCTCCGACTGTCCCCGCTCCCGAAGCAGGTGCGGCCACCCCGCCCGCAGGCGGCCACAAATGAGGACGGACTCCGTGACCATCACCGAGCTCGCGGCCATCGCGCCCGCACCGAGCATCGAATACCACCTGCTCGCCCCGATGCTGATCGTGTTCGCGGTCGGCGTGGTCGGGGTGCTCGTCGAAGCGTTCGTGCCACGGCCCTACCGGTATCTGACGCAGTTGGTGCTCGGGATGGCCGGTGTGATCGGCGCGTTGGTGGCCGTGGTGCTGCTCGCGGGATCCGAGGGCACGGCGGTGGTGGGTGCGGTGGCCGTCGACGGGGTCACGTTGTTCCTGCAGGGCACGATCCTGCTGGTCGCGCTGCTGGGTCTGCTCTTGATCGCCGAGCGCGGCGCGGTGCCGCGGGCGCGCAGCGGGCCGGGCACGTGGAACCGGGCGGCGGCCGCGTTGGATCGAGGGGTCGACGCGTTCACTCCGCAAGCTTCCGCGGTGCCCGGCAGCGCGCACGAACTCGCGGCGGTGCGTTCCGGTGTCTCGACCACCGAGGTGTTCCCGCTGACGATGATCGCGGTCGGTGGTCTGCTGCTGTTTCCCGCGTCGAATGATCTGCTGACGATGTTCGTCGCGCTCGAAGTGCTGTCGCTGCCGCTGTATCTGCTGTGCGGGCTGGCTCGCCGCAGGCGGTTGCTCTCGCAGGAGGCGGCGATGAAGTACTTCCTGCTCGGTGCGTTCTCCTCCGCGTTCTTCCTCTACGGCGTGGCGTTGCTCTACGGGCAGACCGGCACGGTGTCGCTGCCGGGAATCGGTGCGGCACTGGACAAGCAGCCCGAGAACGCGACACTGGCGCTGCTCGGGATCGGGATGCTCGCTGTCGGTCTGCTGTTCAAGATCGGTGCCGTCCCGTTCCAGGCCTGGGTGCCCGATGTGTACCAGGGCGCGCCGACACCGATCACCGCTTTCATGGCCGCCGCCACCAAGATCGCCGCGGTCGGTGCGACCATGCGGGTGCTGATGGTCGGAGTGAATGCGCTGAGCTCGGATTGGCGTCCGGTCATCGCTGCGGTCGCGGTGGCGACGATGGTCGTCGGTGCGATCATGGCGATCACCCAGACCGATGTGAAGCGCATGCTGGCCTACTCCTCGATCGCCCACGCCGGTTTCCTGCTCGTCGGTATCGTCGCCGCCGACACCGCCGGGGTCGCGGCCGTGCTGTTCTATCTGCTGGCCTACGGCTTGGGCACCGTCGGCGCGTTCGCGGTGGTCAGTCTGGTCCGCGACGCGTCCGGTGACGAAGCGACCGCGCTGTCGCAGTGGGCAGGTCTCGGACGCCGATCCCCGTGGCTCGCTTCGGCATTCGCCCTGTTGCTGCTGTCTTTCGCCGGTCTGCCACTCACCAGTGGGTTCGTCAGCAAGTTCGCGGTCTTCGCGGCCGCCTCCGGTGCCGGCTACACCCCACTGGTCATCATCGGCGTGCTCTGCAGCGCCATCGCGGCGTTCTTCTACGTCCGCGTCATCGTCCTGATGTTCTTCACCGATCCCCCAGCTGACGCCCCCACCGTGACCGCCCCCTTCGCTACCACCCTGGTCGTGGCCTTCAGCGCGGGCGCCACCCTTCTGCTCGGCATTTTGCCCCAGCCGGTTCTCGACCTCGCCGACCGCTGCGCCCTGTTCATCCGCTGATGCCGACGACACCCAGGCCCGACCCCCGTCCACCGACCAGTCACGAACGCCATGCCGGTCAACCGTGGAACGCGTCCTATCTCGACGGCCCCGCACCGTGGGACATCGGCGCCCCACAACCGGCTGTCGTCCGGCTGGCCGAGGTGGGCGGATTCTCCGGACCTGTCCTCGACGTGGGGTGCGGCACCGGCGACAACGCACTGTTCATCGCCGCTCGTGGCCTGCCGGTGTTCGGCGTCGACGTGGCCGAAACGGCGCTGGCCATCGCCCGGCAAGCAGCCGATGACCGCAACGTAGACGTCAATTTCGCCATGGCCGACGCCCTACACCTGCAACGCCTGTACCGCCGCTTTCAAACAATCCTCGACTGCGGTCTTTTCCACGCCTTCGACGAGGTCGAACGCATCGAATACGTCGCGAGCCTGGCCTCGGTCGCCGACGACGGTGCCACTCTGTATGTGTTGTGCTTCAGCGACATCGGCACCGGCACCGGCCCCCATCCGGTCAGCCGGGAAGCCCTCACCACCCCCTTCGCCGACAGTCCCGCATGGCAGATCACGACCATCGCCCCCGAACACCTCCGAACCCGCTTCCACGACTCCACCCCCGCCTGGCTCGCGACCGTCGTCCGCAAGTAACCCTCTGCTCCGGCGCGGTCAGCGGGAGTTCGGTCTGGGGATATGAATGCCGGCGGCGCGGAGCCTGGTTTCGAAAACCGCGGCCCCTCGCGTCGTGGCCGGTGTCTGTTCTTCGCCGTGGCGGGCGATCAGCGTGTATCGAGTCGCGGCCTCGGTGCGGGCTTGCAGGGCAGTCACGACCTTCAGGTGTGCGGGGTTGGCGAGGTAGTGCTCGGCCATGGCGGTGGCGAGCTCGGCGACGCGGGGGTCGTCCGGTTCCCAGGTGGCGGCCTCGGCGGCGCGTTTGATCAAGGCGACGTAGTGCGGGTCGTCGAGGGCGTGCTCGAGATGGGTGAGGTAGTCGTCGAAGCCGTCCGGGACAAGGGCTTTGGCCAGCACCCAGCCCTCCCGGGCGGTCGCCACCTCGTCGGCGGGGAAGCCGAGGCCGGTCATCCGCTCCAGCAGTGCCACCGCGTGGTCGCCCAGCAGCGCTCGGTCGCCGTCGGCGAGACGGTCCAGCGTGTCACGTCGCGCGGTCAAATCCTCGATCCGTTCGGTGAGCTGGCGTCCGACGTCGGCGAGCGCGGCAGCGAAGGACGCGGCGTCGGCGTCGAGCATGGGCCCGATCTCGGCCAGCGGCACCCCGGCAGCGGCCAGCGTCCGGACCTGCACCAGCCGCGACAACTCGGCCGATCCGTACCGCCGGAAACCGGAGCTGTCGCGTTCTGGCTCCTCGATCAGGCCGAGTTTGTGGTAGTGCCGCACGGTCTTCACGGTGACGCCGACGAATGCCGACGCCTGCCCGATCGTGACTCCGTTCCTCATCTGCTCAGCTTGCCTTGTCCTCGGGCGGCAGGGAGCCGCGGTTGTCCACAAGGACAAGCGGACGGCCCGCGCCGAGCTCGTTGAGTTCGGCGCGGGCCCCGGTTCGCGTGCTACTGACCCGGATCGGTCTGCCCGCCGCCGAACACCTCGACGAGGAGCATGTGCTGTGCCTTCTGGAACGGCACCGCCATTGACATTGCGGAGTCGTCCACACAGGTCAGCGAGGCGGTCATGGTCCTACTGCCGTCGGGGGTGCTGTACATCAGGGTCGCGTAGCCCGCATGGCCGCCGTTGTGAGTGATGACGATGCCGCCGTCCGGGCCCAGGTCCCGCACGAACACCCCCAGTCCGTAGTCCATCGTCGGGATGCCCGTCGGATGCGGCGTGCACATCTCGGCCAGCAGCTCGGCCGGCAGGAGCTTGCCACTCAGCAGCGCGGAGATGAACGTGGCCAGATCCTCGGTGGTAGAGATCATGTCGCCGCCGCAGGGGTTCCAGGACGGGTTATGGCGGGTGACATCGACGGTCTGCTCCTGGCCGTTCTGCTCGTACCGGTAATAGGCGTGGGCGTGCGGCTCGGGAATCTCCGGCGAGGTTTCCGGCACCACGGTGCCCGAGAGCCCGAGCGGGCCCAGGATCAGCCGCCCCATCTCCTCGGCGAACGAGCGGCCGGTGACCTTCTCGATCAGGAGCCGGGCCAGCACATAGTTGGTGTTGGAATAGCTCCAGCCGGTGCCCGGTTCGAACCGGGCGGGCTTGGACAGCGCCAGCTCCACCAGCTCCTGCGGTCGGTAGGTCTTGAACCGGTTCTCCACCCACTCCGCACCCAAGGGGGTGCCCGGGGCGGGGATCCCCAGCACGATCGTCCCGTCCTCATACATCTCGCCGGTGAAGTTGAAGATCCCGCTGGTGTGCTGCAACAGCATCCGCACCGTGATCCGCTTGTCGAGCCCGAATTCTGGCAGGTAGTCCGTCGCCGGGACATCCAGCTCGATCTTGCCCTCGGCCACCAATTGCAGCACCAGGGCCGCGGTGAAGGTCTTGGTATTGCTGGCGATCCGGACATGCCCGTCGATCGGCGGCTTCGCGCTACCGCCCAGCTCGGCCACCCCGGCGCTGCCGACCCACTCACCCCGCTCATCGTGCACGCGCAGCGACACCCCGAGGAAACCGGAGTCGGCGATCTCCTCGATCATCTTCTGCAGCTCCGGGCGATCCTGTCCGGCAGCGGCATTCGGCACGCCGGCCCCGGTGGCATCGAGGGCGGCGGTGATCTTGCGGGCCATCTCGGCTGTCGCCGGGCTGCGCTGCCCCTGCTGGGCCTGGGCGGCGTCGGTAGCGACGAGGACGGTGGTTCGGAAGTTGGCGGCCTCCGCCGGATCCTGCTGCGCGAGCAGGCACATGGCTGCGGTCAGGGCCGGCAGCACCTGGTCGGCGAGTTCTGCCACCGACCTCCCCGTCAGATCGATGTCCTTGGCTTTCGCAGCAAGGACGTGCCCAACCGGTCCGGTCGCGGTGTACAGGGCGATGGAGCCCGCGGTCGCGATCTTGTGGGGCTTGCCGGCGGCACCGGCGGCGGCGATCAGCGAGACGGCGCCGTACGCGGCAGTGCGCAGAGTGCTCTTGTCCTGGTCGGAAAGGGTGATCGACATGGTGCTTTGCTCCATCGAATCGGTGATGTCCGGTCGGCTTCGTGCCGCTGCGACGAGCTTCCACCCTGACCTAAGGTCAACTGCAACCGTGATCTAGCTCACAGCCGCGTTGTATGCACCCATGAAGCGGGAACCGGTTGGCGGACCTGCTCAGTCCGTGACCGTCGCCTCGAAGTACGCCGAGCAGGACCTGTCGGTCCGGGCAGATACGGTGGGCGGAGTGAAGGATACGGGGAGAACGCTGTTGAACGACGTTGCGGGGATGTCTGTGCCGCAGCGGATGCGGACGTTGGCGGTCGAGGCCCGACGGTTGGTCGGGACCGCCGAACTCGCGAGGCTGCTCGGTGAGATCGCCGGGGAGGGGCGAGCAGGGCGGCGGACGGCGAATTATCTGGCTGTTGTCGGCGGAGAGCGTGGTTACCTGCTGTCGCAGCTCGATTCGACGGATCAGGAGACCGCGAGTCAGGCATTGACCGGATTGATTCGTCTCGGTGTCGAGCCCAGTGTCGTTGTCGACAGATTGGCGGGCGCCTCGCAGCGGACCAGGAAGAACATCAGTCGGGCGCTCGGACGTGGTGATCGGACGCAGATCGCCGATGCGCTGGTTCCGGCGTTGCGGATGTTGTTCGGGGACGCCGAAGCGGCGCGTGTGTTGCCGTCGTGTTCAGCCGCCACAGTGACCGAGTGGCTGCCGACGCTTGCGTATGCGGTGCCGAACTGGACCTCCTTGTCCAGCAAGCACATCGGTGTGGTGATGGATTTCGTGGAGACGCGGTCACGGGGCGCAGGCCGCGCCGAGTGGCAGGAACTCTGGTCTTGGCTGACCGCCGGTGCGGCAACGGCAGGAGAATATGCCCCTGGCCGATTGCTCGCGGTGGCCGCGGTGGCTGTCGAATTCGTCCCGGTGACGGCGTTGAATCCGGTGGCAGGAAGACTGGCTCGCCACGATCCGCAGGCGGTTCGCCGACTGATACTGCATCCCAGCGGCAACGGCCGCGCACTGGCAGGCCCGGCGTTGTGGCGGTCGATGCGATGTATGCCCGACGACGAGCTGCGGGTGCTCTACCGCGCCGCCCGCTCGAAACTCGAGTTCCTGCGAACCGTTCCACCGTCGCGGCGAAACGCGATCGCCGGGGCCGAGCTGTCGCGCCCAGGATCGGCCCCCGCCGCGGTCGACCTCGGTCTGCTCGACGCGATTCCCGGTCCTGCCCGTGCGGAGATCGCCCGCGAGCTGCT
Source organism: Nocardia sp. NPDC058480 (assembly GCF_042720495.1). NCBI lineage: Bacteria > Bacillati > Actinomycetota > Actinomycetes > Mycobacteriales > Nocardiaceae > Nocardia > Nocardia sp. NPDC058480. The sequence continues at coordinate 244,978 of NZ_JBHXMN010000004.1, forward strand.
GTCGCGGCCCGGCGGCGCCGACATACCCGAGGTCGCCGATCGGCTCACTGCGCGACTGATGTGGGCAGAGGCGAAATCGGTGCTGACCGAGGCAATCCGGCGCCCCAATGCCGACGAGCGCGCCATCGCCTACCCCCATCTCGTCACGGCGGCGGTGGGTAGCCGCGATCCGTCGGTGATCACCGAACTGCTGGCCATGCTGACGAGGTTGCGCAACGAACAGGACCCCGTTCGCTCCAGTGCGCTGCGCGCAGTTGCCGGCATCCCGATGTCGCTACTCACCACCGACCACCTGCCCGGCCTCGAACAGCTCGCCACCGATGCCCTGCAAGCGCGTGACCGGTCATGGAACACCTCGAGCACAGTCGGCACACTCACCCGTACTCTGCTGTTGCACGGCAGCGTCACGACCGACGCCGCCTTCACCGAGACCGCGCTCCGGATCATGAGCATGCTCGCCGACCTGTCGATCGACCCGAATCTGTCCGGGCTGCACCGCAATCTCCCCCGCGGAGCGGAACAGCAGATTCTCGCGACGCTGCTCCCCCGACTCGAGTCCGACGCCGACCGCGACCGTTGGGACCTCTGCCTGAGCATGGCCGCGGGCCTCGAACACCGTGCTTTCCACCTGCCGGAACTTCAGCGGCTGATCGTGCGAGCCTGCCGTTCGTCCTCGGATTCGACTGTCCGCCGGGCCGTTCAGCTCGCACTCGCCGCCCCGGCTACCCGCGACGCCCACCTCGATGAACTCCTCGCCCGCGACCGCTCCCTGATCACTCTGCCGTCGGTCCAACTCCTGATCGGTAACCGTCGCACCGACCTGCTCGGTGACTTGCTGAACACCAAGACGCCGGGCAGGTTCCTGTCGGCGAAGGTGGTGTTCGTGCCGATGTTCGTGACCGGATTCCACCGGTGGTCACCGCACCACGTCGACCGTTACGCGCATCTGCTGGACGACTACGCACGCGGTCGCAAGACCACCCCGTACGAGCGGGCCTCCGCTGTTCGCCAACTCGGTCTTCTGCCGGGCAGTTTCGCGCGGCTGACGTGGTTTATCGACAACGGCGAACTCGTCGTGACCGAGGCCGCGCTCACCGCGCTCGGCACCAGCGACGAGCCCGAAGCGGCCATCGGCGTTCTGGCGCGGCATGTGGGTGACGATCGTGCTCGGGTCGCGGTCAGCAGTATCGCGACCTGTGCCAGGTGGATCGCACCGGATCGGCTGTCGAGAACAGTTGCGCCACTTCTCGAGTCGCCCAACGTCAGTGCGGCGAAAGAAGGTATCCGACTCCTCGCTGAGTTGCGTGCACCGGACGCGCTTCCGATCATCGCAGGGCTCGCCACCCACCCCGATGCGCATCGCGATGTCCGACGCGCGGCCGTGTTCGCCACACGATTCCTGCTCGGCAACGACCAAACATGGGCTCTGCTCGACGAAGCGGCAACCGATCCCGAGGTGGCCGACGCGATCCTCGACATCCGACCGACCATGTTGCCCGTCCCGCAGCGACAAAGGTTCGCCGCGTTCGTACGCGACGCGGCCGCGGGTCTCGATCCACGACTGGCCGGTGCGGCCCTCGACGCGTTGCCGTTGTGGCAGCGCTGGTGGGCGCCCGGCACCGACGACGTGATCGTCGATCAACTCACCGACCTCGAATCGCTCGGTACGTGGAAGGCCGCACTACGCGCGCTGTTGGCCGGTGTCCGAGCTGACACCCACCCCGCGGCCCTGGTCGATTCGGTCCGCAGATTGCGCAGCGCCGAATTTTTCGCCGTCGACCGGGATCTAGCCGCACACCAGCGTCTTTCCACCCTCCTGCACTGGTTCATGACCGTCGTCCGCAACCATCCCACCAGTCCGCACAGCATCGTCGCACCGGTCGTCGCCGCACTGACCGATGACCCGCTCTGGCACGACCAGGTCATCGAACTCACGGTCGTCGCGGTCCGCTGGACTGACCCCGACGGTGTCATCGCGACCCTCGACGAGGTAGCCCGCTACGCCACCGGCGCCCTCGTCACCCGGCCCGCACATCACCTGAGTCAGCGTCTCAATGCCGAACTCGACACCACGCCACCGATAACCTTCCACGCAGTCAGTTCCCAACTCGCTTGCAGTCCAACACCTTCTACCGCGCTGGCCGCACTCGCCATCATCAGCCGTTGTGGCACCGAGTTCGGCTGGTCACCGGAGTGGGCCCACTTGCTCACAACCCTGCGCACTCACTCCGATTGCGACGTCCGGCGCGCTGCCCACACCGTGTTCACCGCACCGGAGTAACTGCGGCGTTGACCGCCTGACCGAACACGGTCACGCGGCGATCATCTCGATACACCACACATTTGGACTCGCGCCCGGGCTACCGCGGGAACCCGGCAGAAGGTGGTATGTATGAAGACTCGCAGCACACCATCCCGGGCATGATCAGGAGAGAGGTCGGGTACGAGATGGCGTCGAGGAACCAGCTCTATTCCTCGACAGCTTCGCGGCGAGGCTTCCTGTTCGGCGCGGTGGGCGCGCTCGCGCTGGGCGCCACGGGATTCGCGCAGGCCGACACCACCCCCTTCCCACCCGCCCTGTTGCCATTGCCGCCGCTGCCGCCGCCCACCTACACCCCGCTCAACTATCATTCGCCGCCGCTGGAGCCGTTCGTCGACGCGCTGCCGATCCCCGAAACCCGCCCCGCCGCAGGGGAACTGGTCTCGATGTCGGGCATGCACAGATACCACCGCGACCTGCCCGAAACCCGGACGTGGGGCTATTCGCGGCCACTGCTCGGTCCGATCTTGGAAGGGCACCGGGATCGACCGGCGCACATCACCTTCCGCAACGACCTCGGTGCCCACGTGCTCGCCCCGCACGTCGACGTCACGATGCACGCCACCACCGAACTCGACCGCACCGACCCGCGCGCGACGGTGCACCTGCACGGAGGTGTCAACGCCCCGGATTCCGATGGGCACCCGATGATCTCGTGGCGCAACGGCGGCAGCCAGCGCAACGTCTACAGCAACCGGCAAGAAGCCGCGACGCTGTGGTACCACGACCACGCGATGGGCATCACCCGGCTCAATGTCCAGGCCGGCTTGGCTGGGCTGTACTACCTGCGCGACGAGTACGACACCGGGACTGCCGATAACCCGCTGGGATTGCCGACCGGTGAGTTCGAGATCCCGCTGATCGTGCAGGACCGCACCTTCAACCCCGACGGCAGCCTGCAGCCGATGGTCGGTACCTATATCCCGCAGGGTTACAACCAGTCCGGCCAGTTCGGGGACGTGGCCTGCGTCAACGGAGTGGCATGGCCGAACCTCGACGTGCGCCGCACCCTCTACCGCTTCCGGCTGCTGAACGGATCCAATTCGCGCACCTACGGATTCGGGCTGAGCAACGGGATGCCGTTCTGGGTGATAGGTAACGACCTCGGACTGCTCGACGCCCCCGTGCCGACTGCGCTGGTCCGGTTGGGTCCGGGCGAACGCGCCGACATCCTTGTTGATTTCAGTGGGCTACGCGACGGTGAGCAGTTCGAGTTGATCAACACTGAACTCAACGACTTCGGCAACGCCGTGTTCATGGTCCCGGAGTTGCGGCCCATCATGCGATTCACTGTCGGCGGCGAAGGCCCGCCCGCTCCGGTGCCCGCCGTGTTGCGCGGCGGACCCGGCCTGCCCGATCCCCTTCCGCCACTGAGTGATCCGATCCGCACACGCACAATGACGCTGATGGGTTTGAACGACTCCGACCGTGGGGCCGCGAACTTCCCGACGATGATGGCGATCAACAATCTGCCGTTCCGCACCGACGACATCGAAGTGGCGGAGGCGGGAACTGTCGAGCGTTGGGACATCGTCAATGTGACCCCGTTCGACCACCCCATTCACGTGCACCTGGCCCGGCAGCGTATCGGCTCCCGCCAAACGATCCTCAGCTCGGCCTACTGGGCGACGCACCCGCCGCCCGCCCGACTCGGCGTGCGCTGGAACCCGCCCGTCGACAGGTTCACTCTCGGCCCCGACCTGCCACCCGCCCCGTGGGAGGCAGGCTGGAAAGACACCGTGCATTGCCCGGCCGACTCCGTCACCCGCGTCTACGTGTACTGGCCCTCGGTCGACGAACTCGGTTTCGACCCGGATCAGGTGCTGCGAATTCCGGCCGGTGCGGAAATGGTGTCGCCGCATGCCGACATGGGTCACGGCGTGGCCGACGTGCCGCCCGAGATCCGCGGCTATGTCTGGCACTGTCACAACCTCGACCACGAGGACCACGACATGATGCAACGGATCCGCGTCACCGGCTAGACGGATCGCGCCCCGGCTCACCTGGTGCCCGCGAGCCAAAGCGGCGATGCTCGCTCCTTCGCGGCACTCCTGGCGCGCACATTTGCCTACAACCTATAGGTAATGGCATGCTGGTAGTAGCCAGATTGGAGAATGTTGATGGTTCGAGTGGGGTTGACCCCTGACCGGCTGACCCTTGCCGGCGCCGAGCTCGCCGACCAGGTGGGTTTCGCGCAGGTGACCGTGTCGGCGCTCGCGCGGCACTTCGGCGTGAAGTCCGCGAGCCTGTACTCGCACGTGAAGAGCACCGAGGACCTGAAGACGCGGATCGCGTTGTTCGCCCTCACCGAACTCGCCGACCGTGCCGCCAACGCGGTGGCCGGCCGGTCCGGCAAGGACGCGCTCGCCGCGTTCGCCGATGCCTACCGCGACTACGCGCGTGCGCATCCCGGCCGTTTCGACGCCGCCCGATTACGACTGGATCCCGAGACGGCAGCGGCGAGCGCGGGAGTGCGCCACGCGCAGATGACGCGCGCGATCCTGCGTGGTTACGACCTGACCGAGCCCGATCAGACCCACGCGGTTCGCCTGCTGGGCAGCGTCTTCCACGGCTACGTCACCCTCGAGCTGGCCGGTGGGTTCAGTCACACCGCCGTCGACTCACAGCAGTCCTGGGAGTGGGTTGTCGACTCGCTCGACATCCTGCTGCGCACCCGAGCAATCCCTGCCACCGAGAAGTAGGAATGATGAAGACCGGCACTATGTGGGTGACCACGCCCATCACCCCCGATCTGCTGCGCGGATTCCTGGACCTGGAATCGACCCGGCACGGGGTGCTGCCGCATCGTTTGCCTGCGGCGGCGCGCAAGCAGATCCCCGACAGTCAGCTCGCCATGGCCGAGGCGCAGCCATCCGGAGTGCGGCTCGTGTTCCGGACCCGCGCCACCACCGTTGAACTGGACACCCTGCCCACCAAGCGGGCCTTCCGCGGCATGCCCGCGGTGCCAGACGGCGTCTACGACCTGCTGGCCGACGGCGAACTCGCCGCGCAGGCGACGGTCGACGGCGGCAACGTCCGGACGATCACCGACCTGCGTACCGGGGCCGCCGAACTGGCCGAGGGGCCGGCGGGCACCGCGCGGTTCACCGATCTGCCCGTCGGTGACAAGCGGATCGAGATCTGGCTGCCGCACGCGGAGATCACCGAGCTGATCGGCCTGCGCGCAGACGCCCCGATCGAACCGGTCACCACCGACGGACGGCGGGTGTGGCTCCACCACGGCAGTTCGATCAGCCACGGGTCCAACGCCGCGCACCCGAGCAGCATCTGGCCCGCGCTCGCCGCGCGGCACGCCGGTGAGGTCGAACTGATCAACCTCGGCTTCGGCGGTAGCGCGCTGCTCGACCCGTTCACCGCCCGCGCCATGCGCGACACTCCAGCGGACCTGATCAGCGTCAAGGTCGGCATCAACATCGTCAACACCGACACCATGCGGTTGCGCGCGTTCGGTCCGGCGGTGCACGGCTTCCTCGACACCATCCGCGACGGGCACCCGCACACTCCGCTGCTGGTCGTTTCGCCGATCCTGTGCCCGATCCAGGAGGACACCCCAGGCCCGCTGATGCCCGACTTCTCGACCGGCACCATGCGGTTCAAGGCCACCGGCGACCCCGCCGACGTCGCGGCGGGTCGCCTGACGCTCACCGTGATTCGCGACGCGCTGGCTCGGATCGTCGAACAGCGGGCCGTCGACGATCCGAACCTGCACTATCTCGACGGCCGGGACCTGTACGGGGACAGCGACTTCGCCGAGTTCCCGTTACCCGACGCACTGCACCCCGACCCGGACGGCCATCGCCGAATCGGGGAGAACTTCGTACGGCACGCCTTCGGGGCCGGGCGCCCGTTCGCGGGCTGAGGTCACCTCGGCGCCGAGGCCGTTCGGCATCAGAGCTTCGTACCCGGGACCGAGCTCGCCCAGCTCAGCGGTGGCGCTCACGGCCCGGCGAGTTGTCAGGTCCGCTTTCCCGCGCCGATGCTGCCCACGATCAGATCGGTCAGGGCCGAGACAGCTTCCTCGGCTGACGTCGCGCCCAGGTTCAGTTCCGCGGCCAGTGTCTCGGCCGCGCCGAGTACGCCGACGCAGCGCAGTCGGAGCGCCGCGGTGGTGAGCGACGAGAACGGGAGCAAGGTGGCCGCCATCCAGTCTCGGTAGCTGTCGAGCATGGCGTGCTGGATCGCCTGGACGTCCGGGTTCCCTTTCAGGGCGGCGGAAATCGCGTCGAACTCGGGCATGTCGGTCGCGCAGGCGAAGTAGGCGGCACTCATGACGCGGGCGATCTCGTCGACGGTGGGGGTGGCGGCGCGGGCGGCGTGTTCGGCGGCCAGGCGGTGGCGTTCGTCGAGTTGGCGGTACAGCGCGAGCAGGAGTTCGGGGCGGGTGCCGAAGTGGTCGTAGACGATCGGCCTGCTCACTCCCGCGGCCTCGGCGAGGGTGGCCAAGGTCAGGCCATCGGTGCCGTGCGCACGCACCAAGGTCAAGGCGGTGTCGAGCAGTTGCTCGCGTCTGGCCGGCTTCGCCAGTCGGCCCGATCGTGTGGTCATCGTCCTGCCTTGCGCCATTCCCTCAGTTTAGCTACAAAGAGTAAGTTACAACTTGTAGCTTAGTCGCTGGAGAGGATTCACCATGGAACAATCGGTACTGATCATGGGCGGGTCGGGGCAGGCCGGATCGGACACCGCCGCGCTGTTGCGCCGCTGGTATCCGACCCTGCCGTTGACCATCGCGGGCCGCGATCTCGGCCGCGCCCAACGGGTCGCCGACGAACTCGGCACCGCGACAGCGGTGACGATCGATCTGTCCCGCCGCGATCTCGGCCTCGCCGAGGACACCTACTCGGCGGTGATCGCGACACTCTGGGACGACCGGCTCAACGGCCTGCACTACGCGCAGGACCACGGACTGCCCTACCTCAGCATCTCCAGCGGCCTCCTCGACATCGGCCCGGAGATCATCGCGGGCGCGCAAAGGTCGACTGCGGCACCGGTTCTGGTCGCCAGCCACTTGATGGCGGGAATCGTCGTGCTCGCCGCACTGGATTCCGCGCGCGAGTTCGACCGAGTCGACACGGTCCGCGTCGGTGTCGCCCTCGATGACACCGACACCGGCGGACCCGCGGGAGTCGCCGACCTGGAGCGCTGGTCGGCGGTCACGTCAGCGGGTCTGGTGCGGCGCGACGGCGTCTTCACCTGGCTCGCCGAAGCCGACGCCCGGGCGGACGTGCACACCCTCGACGGCACCGCGCTGCCTGGTCAGAGCATCCCGGTTCTCGATGTGCCGAGCCTGGCGCTGGCGACCGGCGCACCGAACGTCCGAGTCGACTTCGCGGTCGGCGAGACCCCGAGTAGACGTCGCGGCGAACCTGCCTGCATCGAGATCAGGATCGATCTCGCCGGAACCGACCGGACCGGCGAACCGCTCGACAGGGCACAGCATCTCGTCCATCGGGAGGGGCAGCGACCGCTGACCGCCCTCGGCATCGCACTCGGCGTCGAACGACTGCTCGGCCTGCGCGGCGATCGGCCCGCACCGGGCATCCACACTCCTGAAGCATTGGTCGACCCTGCCTACGCGGTCGAGCGGCTGAGCGAGATCGGGGCCGCGTGGCATCGAGTCAGCGGTGGCCCCCGGCCATGACCAGGGGCCACCGAGCCCCTACCGCAACGAACGGAAGAACTCGCGCACATCGCCGATCAGCAGGTCGGGCGCTTCCATCGCGGCGAAGTGCCCGCCGCGCTCGTATTCGGTCCAGCGAACGAGGTTGTTCTGTTTCTCGGCGATACCGCGAATCGTGGTGTCGCCGGGGAAGACCGCGACAGCGGTCGGCACTCCGGAGCTGGGCAGGTCGGCGCCCCACTGCAGGGATTCCTTGTACAGGCGCATCGAGGAGCCGACAGTGCCGGTGAACCACAGGATCGCAGTCTCGGCGAGCATGGCGTCGCGGTCGAGGGAATCCTCGGGCAGCGCGGCGGCCGGGTCCTTGTAGGTGTTGACGACATCGACGATCCAGGCGAGCAGGCCCGCGGGCGAATCGGTGAGCGCGTGGGCCAGGGTTTGCGGGCGGGTGCTGTGCACGCCCGCGTAGGCGGAGGTTTCGTTGCTGCTCCAATCTTGGAGTGCGGCAAGCTTTTCCTGATCCTGCTCGGTGTATCCCGCGCCGTCGTCATTCCATGAAGGGATGGTGATCGCGGCGTTGAGGTGCACGCCGGCGACTCGTTCGGTGTCGACGCGGCCCAGGTGTGGGGCGATGAACGAGCCCGCGTCGCTGCCTTGCGCGCCGTAGCGTTCGTAGCCGAGTTCGCTCATCAGCGCGGCGATCAGGTCGGCGGACCGCTCCGTCGCGGCCTGGCCGGGTTGGTGTGTGGATCCGGAGAAACCGAAACCGGGCAGGGTCGGGATGACGACGTCGAAGGCGTCGCGCGGGTCGCCGCCGTGCGCGCGCGGGTCGGTCAGCGGCCCGATCGTCGCACCGAAGTCGGTGAACGGCCAGCCGTGGACGAGAACCAGCGGCAGTGCGTCCGGTTCGGGTGAGCGGACGTGGGTGAAGTGCAGGCGCTGTCCGTCGATCTCGGTGACGAACTGCGGGTGGGCGTTGCGCGCGGTTTCGGCGGCACGCCAGTCGAAACCGGTCCGCCAGTAGTCGGCGAGATCGCGCAGGTAGGTGGTGGGCAGGCCGTAGGTCCAGCCGGTGCCGGGTAGGTCCTCGGCCCAGCGGGTGCGGGCGAGGCGCTCGTGCAGGTCGTCGAGGTCGGACTGCGGGATGTCGATCTGGAAGCTGTCGATGTCGCTCATACCGGCAACGCTAGAGATTACTTAGGTCAGTATCGTTCCTAAGTTCACGGCATGATGGAGAAATGGCTGAAACATCCGCCCGGCTGCTCCGACTGCTGTCGCTGTTGCAGACCCACCGCGCGTGGTCCGGCGCCGAACTCGCGATCAGGCTCGATGTCACCGCGCGCACCGTGCGCCGCGATGTGGAGCGGCTGCGCGGACTGGGGTATCCGGTGCAGGCGTTGCAGGGCAGCGCGGGGTATCGGTTGGGAGCTGGTGCGTCGATGCCACCGCTGCTGCTCGACGACGAGGAAGCCGTGGCTGTCGCGGTCGGCTTGCGCACCACCTCGGGCGGCACCGTCACCGGCATCGAGGACGCGTCGTTGCGCGCGCTCACCAAGCTGGAACAGGTGTTGCCGTCTCGGCTGCGGCATCGGCTGACAACCTTGCAGCAGTCGATGGTGCGGGTCGCCGCCGAAGCGCCGCGGGTGTCGTCCGAGACGTTGCTGACGATCGCGGAAGCCTGCCGGCGCCACGAGCGTTTGCGGTTCGACTACACCGACCACGCCGGTCACACGTCGCGCCGCGATGTCGAACCCGATTCGCTGGTCAATGTGAGCAGGCACTGGTATCTGGTCGGTTGGGATATCGACCGGACGGATTGGCGGTCGTTCCGCATCGACCGACTCCAGCCGCGTGTCCCGACGGGCCCACGATTCACCCCGCGCCCATTACCCGACGGCGACGCGGCGACCTATCTGTCACACAGGCTGTCGGTCGCGTCGTGGCCGTGGCGCACTGTCGTCACCCTGCACGGGTCGGCCACCGAGCTGGCCGATCGTGTCTGGCCGGGAATGGGTGTCCTCGAAGCGGTCGACGACATCAGCTGCCTGCTGCACCTGGGTGCCGACTCCCCTGCCTCGCTGGCCTGGATGATCACCGCGCTGGATATCGGATTCACCGTCACCGACCCGCCGGAGCTCATCACGGCGCTGCGAACGGTGAGCGAGCGCTGCCGTGACGCGATAGTGAATGCACCCGATGCCGATTTGCATCCTGTGCCACCTGCGCGCTGACCGTCGACCAACGAGGTGGGATGCTCACTCACACAGCGCGTGAGTGAGCATCCCACCGAGATCGACCGAGGACGATTCGCCGGTGTGGACGATGGTGACCGCGCGGCCGGATCGGGTGGCGCCCGCGACGGTGGAGAAGCCGCGGACGCCGCCGATGTGGCCGACGTACTGGGCACCGCACGGCAGTTGGGTGTATCCGATGCCCAGACCGTAGGACATACCGTCACCGTTGCCCATGTCGATTCCGTCGAGCATCTGCCGCAGTTGGGGCTCGGGCACGACCTGACCGGCCAGCAGCGCGAGGAAGAACCGATTCACATCGGCGCCGGTGCTGACCAGCGCGCCCGATGTCCACGGCACCGACGGCTCCATCCTTGTCGTATCGGTGACGGTCCCGTCGACCGTGGTGTATCCGGTCGGGTGGGGATGGCGCAGCCCGGTTTCGCCGGTGGCAGGCAGGTAGGTGTTCGACAGGCCGAGCGGCGTCAGGATCCGGTCGCGTAGCTCGTCGATGTAGCGATGCCCGGTCACCGTCTCGATCAGCATGCCCGCGACGATGAAATTGATGTTGGTGTATTCGAATCGGCTGCCGGGCGCGAACTTCGCGGGGTGCTCCAGCGCCAGCGCGATCTCCTCGGCCGGGGTGAAGGTGCGGCCGTTCTTTGCCGCTTCGTGTTCGTCGAGATCCGGGGATCGGGCCGGTTCGGGCAGGCCACTGCGGTGGCCCAGGATCTGGCGCACGGTGATCGCGCGACCGTCCACACCGACACCGGTGAGCAATCCGGGCAGATACGTGTCGATGGACCGGTCGAGGTCGATGCGGTGCTCGGCCACCAGTTGCAGCACGATCGCGGCGGTGAAGGACTTGGTGACGCTGCCGATCCGCACATGCTGGGCAACGTCGGTAGCGATCGGAGTCGCTGCGGCGGTATCGCCGAGACCGGCGCCGACGACGGTGCTCACGCCGTTCCCGGTGAGCGTGGCGATGGCCCCGACGGCGCCCGAGCCGACCATCGAGTCGAGGTCGCCGCGCACGTTGTCCACGCGGGTTGCCGCGACGGGCTCGGCCTCGCTGGTCGTGCAGGCAGACAGGATCAGAGCGGCGGTGAGGATCGGCACGGTGAAGGTTCGACTACGCATGATCGAACGGTAGGAAGCCGAGGCACGCACACACAGTGGACTGCGGTACTACAGCACATCGGACCGGAGTAGTGGGGCAGGGCGCTTTCGGTCGCCCTGCCCGCGACATCACCTGATCAACCCCGCCGTAGTGCCAGCACCGGAATGGTGCGAATGCCCTTCGTCTTCTCCTCGTATCCGGCGAAACCGGGATACCGTCGCGCCTGCTCGGCGAAGAGGCGGTCACGTTCGGCACCGGTGACTTCGGTGACGGTGACCGCAAAGGTCTCGGTGCCGACCTCGGCTGCTGCTGTGCCCGCGGAGATGAGGTTGTAGTACCAGCCGGGATTGGTGGGAGCACCGGCTTTGGACGCGAAGACGTACATGACCTCGGCGTCGTTCTCGTCGGCCAGATACATCATCGGCGAGACCAATTCCCGGTCGGTGCGCCGCCCCCGATGATGCACCAGGGCCATCGGCGCACCCTCGAAGGGCCCGCCCACTCGCCCTTCGTTATCTCGGAACTCGGCGATGATCTTGCTGTTCCAGTCCTGCGATTCGCTCATGCCTGGCATCCTCTCCCCCCGACCCGCGCGTGTGCGAGTAACCACGCTCACGGCTCGTCGAGTACTTCTTGCAGGCGGGCGGCGAAGCTGACGGGGTCGTTGACGAATCCGATGTGGTCGCCAGGGAACAGGATTGGGTCGAGCCCGAGCGCCGATGCCAGTTCTCGTGCGGTGTGATCGCAGAACTGGCCGGTGGACTCGGCACCGATGCCGACGATCACGCGGGTGGGAATCGAGCGCAGCAACGGCGGGTCCGGTACCCACGCGGTGGTCGGGCGCAGTTCGTGGGCGAACCAGAATCGTTCGCTGGCCACCTGTCGAGGATCGCGGTCGCCGCCGAAGATCTGTTCGAACATCGGGTCCGGGAGGGGAATCTCGGCTTGGGCGAAGAACTTTCGCCAGGCGCCGATCACCTCGCCGGTGGCGTAGGTGGCGATGATGTCCTCGGTGACCGCACGCTGGGCGTCGGCGTCGGGGAGCAGTTCGCGCAGCGGCGGTTCGTGGGCCACGGCGGTGGTGACCAGGTCGGGGTTGGTCTGCGCCAGGGCCAGCGCGGTGACGGCGCCGCCGCTGGATCCGAAGACCACGGCCGGGCCCGCGTCGAGGTGGGTGATGAGCCGGGCGAGGTCCTCGGCGCGGGCGAGCACCGTCGAATCCTGGTTCGGGTCATCCAGGGGGCTGGCGTAATGGCCGCGCGGGTCGGTGGTGAGGACGGTGTTGGTGGTGGCGAGCTGTTCGGCGGCCGCGGCGAACGAGGCGGCGTTCATCGGAGCACCGACGAGGACGAGCAGCGGTCCCGCCCCACGGACCTCGTAGTACAGGCGGGCGTCCGGCACCACGAGGGTGCCGGTGGTGACGGCGGAACTGGCGGTCATGAGTCTCTCCCGGATCTCGGCTACAGGTAGCACTCATAGAGACGGTGCCTGCCGTGAGAACTCATCGCTCGCCGCGAAAATTCTTTCACGACAATATTATCCACAGGTCAGAGGGCTTTTCGTAGCCGATGACGGTTCAGTCGGCTGTCCAGGGTCGCCGTTTCCGGGTGGCTGTCGTCTCAGCGGCATGCGCAAGGTCGACGGCACCTGGTTGATCGCGCATGATCAGGTGTCGGTGCCGCTCGACATCCAGAGCGGAAAAGGTGTGCTCGACCTCGAGCCGTGAGGGTGGGCGGGCCGCCTACCGGCGGTGGCGGAGTTCGTCGGCGCGAGCACGCAGTGTTCCGGCGACCAGTTCGCGGCCCTCGTGTGCCAGATCGACCAGCTCGCGGGCGCTCTCGCGTCCCGCGTCGCCCAAGATGCCGGCGATCGCGGTACCCGCTCGGCGCGCCGCGATGGACAGTTCGTTGATCAGTTCTCGACCGGGATCGAATTTGTCCATCTCCGTGGGACTCCATTCGCAGTGCAGGCCAGCTCGGATATCTGACAACCTCAGTGTACAGTCGTGCACTGAATTCGTGTCAAGTCCCCGGCGCGATATCCGGCCGAGTGGGGGTCGCCGTAGTATTCGCCGAAAATCGGGCGGATATCGCGTAATTCGCTGGTAGAGATCGATTTTCGTCCCCGACCCCAAGCGTGTGGCGGCTTATCGCCTTGTGACGCGGCAGGATATGTTATCCGCGTTCGAGGTGGCGGTAGATGGTTGTGCGGGAGACGCCGAATGTGGTGTGCGTCGATTTGGGAGTCGTCCTTCTGCCCGCGTGTGGACACTCGTGCGTATCCGAACCGTCCCACGCGCGGAACTGTCCCATAAGCTGCCCACTTTCCTGACGGTGTCGACCCGGCTGGTCTTGGGTCGAAAACGATCGTTTCGTCCCGTCGCGGCCGCGACGGGACGGCCCCGCTCTCGCGCCGTGGCCGTAGCGCTCTCCCTCATATGAAGACGTTCACAATCTGCTGGCGGGGATCGTCGCCGCGTGTTAGTTTGGCTCGTCCGTGTTTGACCTGGAGTGCGAGAGAATGGGAGGTGAGTTGATGTTTGCGGTGAAGACCGCTGCGGTGCGCAGCGCCCGGACCATCCTCACGTCCCGGGTCCCGGTCTAACCCGATACCCATTGCCGGTAGTCGCCCCGAGCTGTGCTCGCGGTGTCGCTGCTGGTGGGTTCGTATCCGAGCGGGGCTCCTTTATCCAAGGGTCTCACCTTGCATTCACCTCATCTTTCTTCCACTTCTTCATCGTCTTCGCGAGAGCTGTCCGCGCTCGGCTGGGACGAGACGTTCGCTGCGATGTTCGCTGAACACGCCGCCGCCGGGCTGATACCGGCCCGTATCGTCCGGGTCGACCGCGGCCGATGTGACACCCTCACCGCCTCGGGTCCGGTGCGCGCCGATAGCAGTGCGCTGAGCGGGGCGGACCGCGAGCACATCGTGTGCACCGGAGACTGGGCCGCGCTACGCCCGGGACCGCAACCACTGGTGGTGGCATTGCTGCCTCGCCGTACCGCGATCACTCGCGCGTCCTCGGACCGCACCTCCCAGCAACAAGTGCTCGCGGCCAACGTCGACACCGTCGTCATCGCGGTCTCGCTGGCGGCACCGGTCAACGCGGGCCGCATCGAGCGGCTGCTGGCGCTGGCTTTCGACAGCGGTGCCCGGCCGGTCATCGTGTTGACCAAGGCCGATCTGGCTGAGCACCCCGGTACGGACGAGGCCGTGGTGGCCGCGCTGGCTCCCGGCGTTGACATCCTCACTACCAGCGCCGCTACCGGTGTGGGCCTCGAGAGGCTGGCCGCGACCGTGACCGGGACCGCGGTGCTGCTGGGTCCGTCCGGGGCCGGTAAGTCGAGTCTGGCCAATGCGCTGCTGGGCCGAGAACACATGGGCACCAACGAGGTTCGCGCCGTCGATGGAAAGGGCCGCCACACCACCGTGCATCGCGAATTGTTGGCCTTGCCCGATGGTGGGGTGCTCATCGATACTCCGGGCCTGCGGGGCATCGGCGTTCAGGATGTCGCCGACGGGGTCGGGCAGGTGTTCGCCGAGATAGAGGCCTATGCCCGCGGCTGCGCCTTCAATGACTGCGAACACCGCAGCGAGCCCGGGTGCGCGGTGCAGGACGCGGTCGTGACCGGCGAGTTGGACCTGGGGCGGCTGGATCGGTACCGCAAACTGATGCGGGAAAGCCAGTGGGCGGCCACCCGCGGTGACTCCCGCCAGAGCGGCAAACGCAGCAAGACCGTCAAGGCGATCACACGGGACCTGCGCGCGACCTACCAATTCCGCGACCGCCAGCGCTGACACCGGCGTGCCCGTCCGTGCCCGCGGGCCCGGGCCGGACGGGGTTACTGGATGTCTTGTCTCACAACATCATTCAACACAGGAAGACAACAATCATGAGTACTCGTAACGACTGGACCACTCGCGCCGAGACCAGCGCCGATATCGCCGCGATCCGCGAGATCAACCTTGCCGCGTTCGACACCGCCGAAGAGGCCGACCTCATCGACGCGCTGCGGGAGGACCCCGCCTGGATCGACGGACTCTCGCTCGTCACTCTCGACGACACCGGCGCCCTCGTTGGCTATGTACTGCTGACCCGCGCGCACATCGGTGATACCCCGGCACTGTGCCTGGGACCGTGTGCGGTCCTGCCCCAGTACCAGAAGACCGGCGTCGGATCGACCGCGATCCGCGCCGCTTTCGAGGCCGCCCAGGCCAGGGGTGAGCATTTCGTCACCGTCCTCGGGCATCCCGAGTACTACCCGCGTTTCGGGTTCACCCGCGCCAGCACCCACGGCGTCACCATGAAGATGTCCGTCCCTGACGACGCGCTGATGGTACTGAGCCTGGACACCGAACCCCTGCCCAGTGGCGTCATCCGCTACGCGGCAGCCTTCGGCGACATCTGAACACTCCCGTCCGGCCGGTAACCCGGCGATCCCCGGGGCTCGTCTGCGCACCCGCAAGCGAGCCCCGGCGGTATGCCGCGACACGAACACAGGACCGGATGAACACTGACATCGACTCGATCAATCGCGTCGAGACCCGCACCGCCACACTGTGTTCAAGTGACTCGGAGGTAGACGGGACCTGATCGCGGAGCCGACCGGCCGTGCTCAGAACAAGGTGTCGCGCACACGCAACGGCCGGTAACCGGTCGGTCCAAGCTGAGCGAGTTCGGCGTCGACATCAACCTCGATCGCGCTCGACCGCGAGCCCATAATATTCTGTGGTCCAGGCGACTACGGCGTTCGTGGCCAGGGTCAGTTCGGTTTGGTCCTCCAGATGACGAGCCCGGATCATGCCTTCGTGGGCATAGAGCAGGTCGCGGCGCAGCGCGTGCAAGGATTCGCCCTTGTTGAGCTCTTGCCAGTCCTCGCCGGAGCGGCCGCGCACGGCCAGCTCCCGCTGCATCCTCCGTTCGGCCGTGCTGAACTGGCCGGAACAGCAGGGTCGGCGAATCGTGCTCCATCGCCCGCGCCAGCAGGAACTCGTCGAGTTCCTTCAGCTCCATCGTCCCGGCCGGCCGCCAGCTCAGATACTGCGCCACCAGGCGCACGTGCTCGGTCCGGGTCTTGGCTCGCTTGCCGTACGAACGAAGCTGCGCCGCATCGACATTCAGCTGCTCGGCCAACCGAGCCACCGCGACCTGCGGCGCTGTGGTCAGCCTGTCGGAAACGAAGCCGAGCCACGGCAATGTGCACAGCGCGAGGGCGAGTCCCAGCCGGTCCGCTGGTCCGCGACCGCGGCCGGGGTCGACGAACGCCACGTCAGCAGGCGTAAGCGTGAAGAACCGGAACAGTTCCTCGCGGCTGATCTCCGGGAACCCCGCAGACGCTCCAGTTCCTCATCCGCGAACACCCGTGTCGCCACGAACCCCAGCCTCCAGCACGCCGGCCAACCTCATCGGCCGCTAAGCCGACCACCAAACATCCTGCGCCGCAGGCCAACCGCGAACTCAAACACCAGGAGCTACGCCATATCCGCCCGATTTTCGGCGAATACTACGGTGACCCCGAGTGGGAAGAACGCGAGTGCCGCACAGCCGATAGCTGCGCGGCACCGGTGTGAGACGGGTTCAGTTGTAGGAGTTGGCCACTCCGTCGAGCAGGTGCTCGAGCGTCTCGTAGGCAGGCACGTCGACCACGTCGATCAGGTCGGCGGCCACGGGGACCGAACGTTCGGCGGCGATCGAGGTGAACTGGGCGGTGTCGCCGGTGCGGAAACCGTGGTCGGCGGCCAGGCGACGCAGTTCGGGGTTGTCGGTGAGTAGTTTGCCGATCTTGTCGCCGGTGGCGTTCAGCGGGACGAGGGTGTGGCTCGACAGGACCGTCGGGGTCGGGTAGGTCAGCACCATGTCGGGCTTGATCCGGCCCTCGCCCGCCGCTTCGACGAACTGTGCCTCGTAGATGCAGACCAGTGGCATCGGGCCCATCCCGTTGGTGAGGTACTGGTTGAACGGTCCGTCGCTGCTGTTGTCGGTGTAGCCCTGGGCGAGGAACAGTTTCGACAGCGCGGGCAGCACGTGCTGTTCGGCGGTGGCGCCGCGCACGATGGTGTGGTCGTTGGCGACGTAGCTGGCGATCGACAGGTACATGGCCGCGGAGTTGGAGCTGCGCGGGTCGGTGGTGGAGACGAGGATGTTCTTGGCGACCGGGTAGGTGGTGTTGTCGGGCAGGTCGTCCCACTGCACACCGGTTCCGGCCAGCTCCAGGTACTTGTTCATGTCGAACGTCGCGACCGGTCCGGGCTTGATCACCCCGGCCGCCGTCAGCAGGTCCGCGATCGGCCGAAAGGTGGCGATCGCGATCGGTGACGAGAACGGCGTGTATTTGGTGGTGATGTTGCGTTGACGCTGGATTCGTTCCGCGGCCGGAATGCTCGACGGGAACGCGAAATCGAAGGCGCCGAGGTCGACGGTGGTCGCGATCTGCCGCGAACCGGCCGGTTCGACCTGAACACGGATACCGTTGTCGGCGAGCACCTGCACCACGCGCTCGTCGGCGAAGAACGCCATCTTCTCCGACCCGACGACCCCACGCACCACAGTCGGTGCCGCGACAGGAGCGCCGGCCGGAGCATCGGCACCACCGGGCAACAGCACTACCCCGGCGACAACCCCGGCGACGACCACGGCCGCGCCGATCGACAACGGCACCACCGCACGCCTGCTCACCGACCGCTTCGCCTGCTCCTCGGTCGTGTTCGACTCGCGCGCGATCAGCTCGGAGGCCCGCACGCTGGCCGCGGGGGCCGGGACCCGCACCGTAGGATCGGGATCGGCGAGTTCACGCCGGACGATCCGCTCGACCAGAATCGGCACGAACTCCCGGATCGGGTTACCGCGGAAACGATGGTGCGCGGCGCCTACCGCCGACGTCACCTGGTCGACGGGGACGTTCTCGGACAGGTCTTCGACCAAACTCTCGGTCATGCGCCGCATGGCCAGCTTTTCACGCTGGACGGCATCGGCAGCTACGCCGGGGACTACGCGCGACACACTTTTCTCCTGGGCTCACATCGGGCTGCGGAATCGGCGCGCCGAACAGGGCCTCCCGTGCGCACGCCGCGGGCCACGCTACCGGCGCGCAGCACAGTTACCCCAGCTGTGAGCGAGGGTGCGCACAGAGTTCAGCGCGCGCTCGACTGCCCGCAATGTCGCGTTGTCCCCGAGTTCGCGTAAACCTCCAATAACGAACTCGCAGTGTGTGATTCGCTACTAGAGCTCGGTCGCGGCCCGAACCGGTGGCACCTGATCCTCGTGCGCGGACCCGTGCGCCGCGTGCAGAGCCGCCC
This sequence comes from Nocardia sp. NPDC058480, assembly GCF_042720495.1. NCBI lineage: Bacteria > Bacillati > Actinomycetota > Actinomycetes > Mycobacteriales > Nocardiaceae > Nocardia > Nocardia sp. NPDC058480. The sequence continues at coordinate 263,583 of NZ_JBHXMN010000004.1, forward strand.
GCCCGAGCCCGCCGGCGAGCAGTTCCATGACACCGATCACGACCAGCCCAGCACCGGCCATCGTGGCCAGCCCCGTGACCGTCTGGAAGGTGATCGCGATGATAGTGATACCGATCGCGGCGGTGGCGAGCCCGCACACTTCGTGCGCCCAGCCGTCGACGATGCTGTCGTCCCACGCCGCGACCAGCGCCTGCACGATGCCGCGCACCGACCAGCCGATGCCGATCCACAGCGCGAGCAGTTCGATATTGCCGCCGTGGAAGACCAGCCCCGCCAATATCCCCGTGAGCCCAGCGCTGATCAGCACCAGCACCCGCAGCAAGAACGCGATCCGCGCCATCATCGCCAGATACGCCTGCACCGCGGTGCTCAGGACCAGCGAGATCCCGAACAGCATCGCCAGCGTCGATTCGTCGCGCCCCGGCCACAGCAGCAGCGCCACACCCAGCGCGAACGCGCACCCACCGGCGACGAGCATCGCATTCCGGGTCCGATCAGCGCTGCGGGTCATGCCAGCCGCTCCAGCAGGTAGGGCGAGGTCCGGCTGACCGGATTCTCCGCAACCCGCTCCGGTGTCCCCTGCGCCGCGATCCAGCCTCCCTGCCCACCACCTCCCAAGTCGGTCACGTGGTCGGCGCAGGCGCCGGGCCACGACGCGATGGCGCCTTCGCGGATGCTCAGCGACCGGCCCGGCAACCGTCGGGCATACAGAGCCACCGACTCCAGGTATCGGCGTTGCGGTTCCACGTAGCGAGTGCCGAATGCCAGCGACGACTTGCCCGAACCCGAAAGGCCGGTGAATTCGACCAGGGCATTTCGCGGCATGTCCGTGTCGACAGCACGCAGATTGTGGACCCGGGCGCCACGCACCCGAACCGAAGAATCGACCTCGTGCGAATCCACAGCTACCTACCGTACTCCCGAGGCCGCGACCTTCGGGGCGAACGCGCCTGTCGTCGCGGCGCCTAGAAGAACCAACCCAATTGCGGCGCACGGTCGGCGACGAACGCTTCGTCGAACGCACGCAGCACCATCGGATCCTCGACCGCGATCCGATGCGCGGCGGCGAAAGTGCTCGCGCGCTGCCCACCGAAGTAGAGGGCGCCGAGAATGTTGATGTCGAAGCCGAGAGTCGCCGGCCGGGTGGTCGGCTCGCACTCGGCGATGCCGTCGCGGATCCGCAGGGCGAAGTTCCCGCCGGCGTCACGGAACGGGTCGTGCACCGCCACGACGGTGTCGAGGTCGGCGCGGTAGGTGCGGGCGGTCAAGGCGGCGGGTACGTCCATGACCCGCGCCCACAGTGCGTCGCCGCGGTGGGTCACCTGCACCGTGCGCGGGTCGGTGAGCATGTAGGCGAGCGGATCGTCGTCGGCGATCTCGGCTTCGACGGTGTCGACGAGGTCCATGCCGAGCAGCACCCGCCACAGCGCGGCGTGCGCGTCGGGGGTCACGGCACGGAATTCCCAGACCGAGGCGATGCCACAGTCCGCACGCCTGGAGCGCCGAAACAGGGCGTAGCCGTCGGCGTGGAGCAGCACGAACAGTGTCGTCGCACCTTGGCGGTGACGCTCCACATCAGCGAAGAACAGGTCCCACTTGGCATCCGGACGACCCTGCGCCCCCGATGTCACTTTCTGCCAGCGCTCGTAGATCTCGCGAATACGCGGGGCGGCGTCGGCCAGTGTCTCCAAAGTGACGCCACCGGGATCAGGTGTGGTTGACCGGAATTCGGCCCGGCGCGTATCGATGGACACCGCGGTCTCGAGAATGGCCACCTCGTACCCGAACCGCCCGTATATCGTGCCCTCACTGGCAGTGAAGATCGTCAACGGCAACCCATCGGCCTCGGTCCGAGCATGCTGGGCCGCATAGAGCTCGCGCAAGATCCCCCGCCGCCGATGCGTCGGCGCCACCGCGACACCCGACACCCCACACGCCCGCACCGACCGCTCCCCCGGCACCGTGACCGTCATCGTCCGATCGACCGTATGCCCCACGATCCGGTCACCCTCCACCGCGACCAACGACCGCTCGACCGGAAAAATATCTCCCCGGAACTCGTTCTCATCACCCCCGTACCGCATGCCGAACCCGGCCTCCTGCAACCCCGTAATCGCAGCCGCGTCCGCCTGAGTACCCGCCCGAACGCAAACACTCTTCACCGATGCCATCCCCGTACCCTCCCACGCCACCCGGCCTCGCCACATCTGGTTTTCGACCCGATATGGCGTGTCGCGGAGCCGCTGCAACGTCTATTCGGTCAGCACAGTGATCAACTCGACGACCGGGCCCAGCACGGAGGGCGCGGAGACGGCGCCTGCCCCGCCGAGTCGCGCGGCTGTGGGCGCGCGATGGAATCGCACGACAGCGAACCCGAGGGGAACGTCGGTGTGCGCGACACCGTCCACACCGATGCCGATATCACCGTCAATGAGTTTCTGCTCGGCCTGCGTCACAATGACCGTCGGATCTGTCGTGTCGCTGAGGCTCTGAGCCTGAGCCGTCGTCCGATCTGTCAGCAGAGCCCCGATGGCACCGATCGCTACCGGATCGCGGGTGGCGTCGTAGATCCAGCGGCAGCCGAGAACTCCATGCTCGGCTGTGCCGAGTAGCGCTGACTCACCGCCCGGGAGCGGTGCCCCACGATAGGTCAACGGCACCTGATACAACACCTGGTCAGCACCGGAATCATCGACAAACAACAGGAATTCGATACCCACCTCGCCGACAGGATCGTCGAGCCGGAATCCGCCGGCTTTGTGTATCTGTGGAATCGTGCCCTGATACCACTGCCGACTGGGCAACCACGCCGCGACGATATCGAGCTTGGACGGGGTAACGCTGGTCTGGTGGATGACAGCCATAGCGGTCAGCCTTTCGCGGTCATGGCCCGCAGGTCGGGGAGGGTGCCGATGCGTTGGGTGTTGGGGCGGGTCGGGGCGGGGGTTTGGGGGGAGCCTGTGGTGCGCAGGAGGGTTCTGATCTGGTCGGGGGTTGCGCGGCCGGGGCCGTGGGTGCGGATGCCCTGGTAGGCGGCGATGGCGCCGACGACGATCGGGGAGGCGCTGGAGGTGCCGCTGAATTCGTCGGTGTACCAGAGGTCTTCGTCGGGGCCGCCTTGGAGGTCGCCGTAGCCGGTGGTGGTGACTTCGCGACCCCAGCCTTGGGCGTCGAGGCGGGCGCCGTGGTTGGAGAAGTCGAGGCGGGAGCGGGCGGGGCCGTGGTCTCGGCCGTGCAGGCCCGGCGGTGGGGCGCCCGCGCCGACCAGGATGGCGCCGGAGTCGGCGAGGCCGGCGCGGAACGGGTTGTGCCAGGTGGCGGGGAAGTCGCCGGGGCGGGTGTCGTAGACCGCGTCGTCGAGGTTCTCGCCGCCGTTGCCCGCCGCTTCGACGACGACGACGCCGCGGCTCACGGCGTAGCGGATGGCAGCGAGGTCGTCGGGCCACCATTCGACGGCGATGTAGCCGCGCTGATCGGGGGTGCCCCGGTAGTCGAATCGTGGTCCGGGACGGTGCAATTCGATCAGAACGATGTCGCCGGGGTTCAGGGCGTCGGCTGCGGAGCGGATCGCGGCGGCCGAGCCGATACCGAAGATGGAGATGGCTCTGATGTGGGCTTCGGGTGCGATTCCGGTGACACCGACGGCGTTGAGGTCGCCGCTGATCTCACCGGCCACGGCGGTGCCGTGATTGCGCCAACCCAGATCGGCCGATGCGGTGCCACCGATCACCCCGCCTTGGTTCTGGCGCAGATCCTCGTGGGTGAACCGCCACGCACCCTCGACGTCGATCACCCGCACGCCGGTGCCGAGCCCGCCGGGCCGACCGTGCGCCCACACCGCGTCGATGCCGTTCGGCGCGGCATCCAGATAGGCCTGCCTGACCCGGAAATCGGGTGTCACTGCGGGAGCGCGCGGTGCGACGATGTTCTGTGCGAGGGGTGCCAGCGGCGGTTCGGCCGCGGGCTTCACATAGGCGGCGGCGACGGTGTCGTCCTCGCGTAGCCGGTGCGCGAGCTCACCGAGGTCGCCCAGCTCACCGTGCACCGCGTAGAAACTGAGGTACTCCCCCGCGACCGGCGCCTGCGGCGTGTCGGCCAGTCTGCCCGCGAGCCGGTTGTCCGGACCGAAGATCGGCACCAGGCGTGCCGTGCCGGGTAGCAATTCATCGACCCTGGTGCGGACGGATCGGTTCTCGCGCAGGGCGGCCGGGGTGATCTCCGGGCCGGTCGGCGTGGTGATGACGATCAGTTCGCCCGGCGGGACCGCGGGTGCGGGCACCCCTGATCGGCGCTGCCTGCTGGATCGAGTGGAGGCCATGGCTACCAGTCAACCGCGCGCCACGCCTGCCCGCTACTGTTCTGCGGCAACGACTTCGGCGACACACCGTCACCACAGCGCGGCGACGACCCCGACCACGGCGATCGCCCCGACATACACCAGCACCAGTCGGGTATCGCGCAACCAGCATCGACTGCGCCGCAACCCGGCCCGCCACGCCCGCCAATATCCGACGAACGCGAGCGCACCGAACCCGACCACCGCCCACGGCCCCACCAGCCACGTCAGCAACGCCACGGTCGCGACCACACACAACCTCAACGGGTCGTGTGGCTGCTGCCCGCGCACCGCCTCCTCGTAATAGACCCCGCGCTCGCTCACCGCACCTCCACTGGCAACAACGCCCGGCCTGACGGTGCCGCCGCCGACAACCGCTGCCGCGACAGCGCCGGCCACGCCTGCACCGCACAGAACGGCGCGCACTGATCGGCATCAGCGCGGGTCCCGACGTGCACGCAACACTGGGTGAGCCGTTCCTCGATCATCGTCGACATATCCATGAACGGTTTGACCGTGATCCGCACAACCCGTTCCCCGAGCAGCGTCCGCAACCGTTTGCGCCGACCGGGCAATGCCGACGACGCCAACGTGAGCAGGGTCGACATTCCCAGATCACAGTTCTCGCAGATGTTTCGCCACACCCGCCCGATCTCCGGGTGCGACAGCGACGACTGCTCCGACAGCAATCCCAGCAGCGATTCCTGCACCGCCACCCGCAGTTCGGCGGGCAGCGCCGAGTCCGCGATCCGGTTCGACACCAACCCCAGTTGCTGCTTCAACCTCTCGTGCCCGATCAGCGAGACCAGCGACCGCCATTGCCCGGCGTCGTCACGCAGCAGGTAACCGACCGAGCAGCAGTGCGGATGCGAACACGGCAGCGCGGTGAGATCGCGCCAGGTGATTCGGCCGTCGGTCTGCGGGCCGAGTCGGCGCAGCACACCGGTGTGGGTGAGCCGGTCCATCGGGTCGATCGCTCCCGAACGCCCGGAACCGAATTGCGGTTGGATCGAGACCCCGCCGACGAACGGTGTATCCATCGCCGTGCGCAAGACCGCACCGATCTCGTCGTCGTTCACGCCCAGCGCGACCGTCATCACCAAGGTGGTGAAGACAGCGTTCGACGAAAGCCGATCCAGCGCCTGCTGTTTGCGCACCCGCAGGTCGCCACCACGATGATGGCGTGAGGCCTGCGCCGTTTCCCCGTCGTATTGCAGATACACCTCGACCCGGTCGCGATGCGCACGCAGCAGCGCCAGCAACTCGTCGTCGACGGCGATGCGCAGACCGTTGGTGTTGAGCAGGATCCGGGTGATCGGCCGTGCGGTCAGCTCGGCGAGCAGACGCGCCAACTGCGGATGCAGGGTCGGTTCGCCGCCGCTGAGCATCAGCACATCGAGGCGCCCGTTCTCGCGGGCCAGCCGCTGGTCGACATTGGCCAGCACGTCCTCGACCGACACCACACCGCGCAATGCGGGCGAGGAGTCGGCGAAACAGGTGGGGCAGCGCAGGTTACAGCTGTCGATGATGTCCTCGAGCAGGATGCAGGTGTGCTGCGTCTGCATCTCGGGCAATCCACGCAGGTATGCCGAGGGCACCGGATCGAAATTGCCCGCGGCGTCGGGCAGGTGCGCTTTGGTCGGGGCCGTCCACTCTTCGAGGTAGGCCAGGATCTCGGGGTCCTCGTCGTAGAGGGTCCGCACCATGCCGTGGGTGCGACACCCGCGTTCGAGGAATACCTTCCCGTCCCGTTCGGCCAACCACCCCGACAGTCGCGCGACGTCGGGCAGCGGGGTCTCGGGGTGTTCGTCGTGACAGCGGGGGCAGAACGCCGTGACATAACGCAGGATTCGATCGCCCCGCAACGGCATCCCGGTCATCGCGCCATCCCGAACATGCCCGTGTACAGCTCCGGGTTGATGGCCGTGCACAAACCCGCCGTGCACACCGTGACCAACGACCACCCGATCATCAGCCCCATCCCGAACCCCTTGGGCGCGGGCCGTTTACGCCGGATCAACAGCCAGCCACCCCCGAAGGCCACCGCCGCACCGGCCACCGCGGTGAGCCCGAACAGCACCTTGGTCGCGGTGTCGTCATTGATGGAGGCGACCACCATGAACACGAAGAATCCTGCCATCGCGTTGGCCACGATGAACGCCATCGCGCCCGCCAACGCCATCGCCGCGACCTGACCGCCCTGCCCGGGCGGTTTCCCGCCCTGGTGCGGTGGCGGGGGCGGCATGTTCGGTGGTGGTCCGGGAGGAAAGTTCATGCTACGACCTTTCGTCGAAGTACACCGTCATAGTTTCCGCGCCGGTAGCCGATGCTCCAGCGCACCGCGACCAGGACCAGTCCCGGCAGCAGGAACCATTGCGGGCGCGTCAGATCCAGCCATACCGTGTCGTTGGCGCGGGTGAACTCGACCAGGAACCGGAAGATCGCATAGGCACCGACATAGAGGGTGAACAGCTCTCCCGGCGTGCTGATCCGCTCGCGCAACCACCACAGTGCGCCGAAAGCGGCCAACTGGAACACGATTTCGTAGAGAAAACTCGGATGCATCGCCACACCGGCCACGCACCCGGGGCACTGCGGCACCGTCGCGGGCGCGTGGATCCCCCACGGCAGGCTCGTCGGCCGTCCCGGTGCCTCGGTGAGCAGGCACCCGATGCGCCCCACTGCCATGCCGAGCGCCACCGCGGGTGCGAACAGATCACCGGTCCGTTCCCGATATCCGATGATCTTCTTCGCGATCAACACGCCCACATACGCGCCGAGCAAGCCGCCGAGCACGCTGCGCGCACCGAACATCCAGCTCTCCACGGGATCCAGCGTCTCGGCCAGGCTCGACAACCGCATGCCGATCGCCCCACCGACCAATGCCCCGGTGACCGCGACCAGGGACTCTTCGCGCAGTGCGGCGCGTCGTCGGCATTCGGCCACGAACACCACCGCGGCGACTGCGACACCCAGCGCGACGAAGAACCCGTGCGTCGGAATCCCCCACATCAGCTGCGCCACCATGGCGAAAGGTTAGCGGGCACATGGGCCGCCGTGCGTGAGTGAAACTACTCCCGAATCTGGGTACTACCTTGATCGTTGGTGAACGATGGTGCGGGAGTGAGTGTTTCGTTTAGAATGGTGCACGGTGAGATCCTCACCGCGGTAACGATCCTCGGGTACCAGCGCACATCATCGCGATAGTTCCACCATCTCGGGAATTCCATCGGATACGCAGTCATACAGGGGGTCAATCATGTCTACAGCTGTCGATTTCGCGGCCCGGCTCATCGATCCGCGGGCGATCGCCGCGGCGGGCCATTCGGCGGTCCTCGCCTACATCTCACCGAGCAGACCGGGCGCGAACTTCGGTGCCAAACCGATCACCGCCGACTACGCTCGCGCGCTCACCGCCGCTGGGCTCGACATCGTCTCCATCTGGCAATACGGCAAACCGGGCGACGCGACCCCGTCGGACTGGACCACCGGTTTCGAGGGCGGCCGGCAGATGGCCGAACAGGCGCTGGCCACCCACCTGAGCGTGGGCGCACCGCGACACGCACCGATCTTCTTCGCCGTCGACGAGGACATCTCGCTGTCGCAGTGGAACAGCACGGCCGTCGAGTTCTTCCGCGGCGTCAACGCGGTGCTGGGTACGGCATGGACCGGCATCTACGGGCATGCGCGGGTGTGCGCGTGGGCAGTCGAGGACGGGGTGATCGGTGCGCGAGGGCAATTCAGCTGGGCGTGGCAGACACGTGCTTGGTCGGGCACCGAACGGGAACCGCGCGCCGTGCTCTACCAGCGGGTGATCGACACCCCGAGCAACCCAGGACCTCTGATCGACGGCACCCGCGTCGACGTCAACGACATCCTCGCCCCCGACTTCGGGCAGTGGGCACTCGACCGCTCGGCATCGGTACCGCAGTTCAGCGAGATCGACCGGCTCGGAGCCTCGCATTCCCCGCGCGACGGCGCCCGGGTCACCAACTTCCTGTTGCACACCCAGGAAGGCAACGGCACCGCCGAATCCCTTGCCGCCTACCTGAACAACCCGGCCAACGGAGTGTCCTACCACTACACGCTGCGCGACGCGGTGGTGGTGCGGGTAGTGCCGGAGGAACTGGCGTCGTGGTCGGTGCTCTCGGCGAACCCTTTCACCGTGAATCTGTGCTTCGCCGGCAGTCGGATCGCGTGGTCGCGTGAGCAGTGGCTGGGTATCGACGGTGATCTGCGGATCGCGGCGTTCCACGCCGTGCGCAGCGCGCACCGGCACGGGTACTCGACCGAGGTGATCGGGCCCGATTACCACGTGGCCGACGGCATCTCCGACCATCAGTACGTCACAACGGCTCTCGGCATCGGCTCGCACACCGATGTCGGCCCGAACTTCCCGTGGGATGTGTTCGCGGCCCACGTCGCCTCGTTCGCCGGTGGGACCGGGCAGACCGCGATCGATGTTCGTGCCGGCGCGTCCCCGTGGCTGGGCACACGCCGCACAGACGGCGAACTCACCGCGCCGGACGGGGTAGGACGTTTCGCCGAATTCGAACACGGCTACGTCTACTGGCATCCGGCCACCGATGCCCACGCCATCCCGACGGCGGTCATGGCCAAGTATGCCGAGCTGGGGCGGGAAACAGGCCCCTTGGGCTACCCGACCGCCGAGCACACCGAACTGTCCGATCCACGAGGGTCCGGCCCCGGGCTGGCGCAAGCCTTTCAAGGCGGCACCGTCTACCGGCGCGCCACACAACCGGCGCACTGGGTGCACGGTGCGATCGGTGCGCGTTGGGCGGCGGCCGGGTACGAGAACGGCGAGCTCGGCTGGCCTGTCTCCGACGAGACCGCCCACGACGACGGCATCTATCAGGCGTTCGAATTCGGCCGGATCTACTGGGTGCCCGAACAGATCGTCGCGCTGCGCCATTCCGGCGACCCCGACACCCCGTTGGCTCGGCCCGCCTGAGGGGTCAGGCCAGCAGGATCGCGAGGGTGGTGGCACCGGCGCTCAGTACCAGCGCCGCCACCACCAGGATCGCGATCAGCCGCGTCCGTGACGTCGGGCCGGTGTAGGTTTCTTCGGCGTTCAGCATGTCGTCGATGTCGATGGCGGCGAACTCACGGGTCGATTCGAGAGGGCCGGGCTGCTCGGTCATGTGCGTGACGCTAGTCCAGGTCACTACTCACCGCCGCCGATACCCCACTCATGGTCGCGGGCACCGGGGTGCGGGTGGCAGCGAGGAGTTCGTCGAGCTGAGCTTCGGCGCGTTCGGCACGGGCCAGCGTTTGCTTGCGGGCATCGTCGAGCGCAGCCCATCGTTCGGCGGCTTCGCTACGGACCCGCGCCAGCGCGGCCGCCGATTCGTCGCGGCGTTGCTGGGTTTCGACGGTGGTGGTGCGGCGCAACTCCGCGAGTTCGGTACGGGTGCGGTCGAGTTCGCCGCGCGCGGCATCGAGTTCGGTGCGGGCCCGGCGCCACTCCTCGCGTGCTTCGGCGGCGGCTTCTACGCGTTCGGCGCTGGCTTGCTCGGCACGTTCGGTGGCACGGTCGGCGTCGGCGGCCCGCTGGATCGCCAGGTCGCGTTCGGCGTTCGCGGCCGCGATCCGGGCATCGGCGTCTCGGCGCTGGTGCGCGATCTCGGTATCGGCACGCTGCTCGGCGCGTGTCACGGAGTCGTCGGCTTCTTGTTTCGCTGTGTCGATGTCGTCGGCTGCTTGTCGTTGCGCCGCACGCACTTGCGCCTCGGCGTCGCTGCGCGCCGCGAACACGTCCTCGGCTGCCTGCCTGGTGAGCGCGTCCACCGAGGCCACGACTTCATCCCTGGCCGCGAGTGCCTCACCCACGGCCTGCTCAGCCTGTTCCGCGGCAGCCACCGCCTCCTCGGCCACCGACTCCGCCAGTGCGCGTGCCTCTTCGGCCTCGCGCCGCGCTTGTTGGGCCGCCACCGTTGCCATCTCGGCCTCGGCGATCCGTCGCGCCGCGTCGGCCTGCGCAGCCTGGACCTGCGCCTCGGCCACTGACGGATCCCCGATCGTTTGCAGCTCGGCCACCGCGGCGTTCAACGTGGTTCCCAGCTGCTCGGCCAGCCCTCGAAACTGCCCGAGTAACTCATCGGCCCGCAACCGAGCCACCGTCACCGGCCCCTGAGCCGTCACAGTGACAGTAGCCGTCGCACCCTCGGACTCCTGTTGCTGCCGTTGCCTTTCCCGCCACGCCCGCCACCGCGTGTGGTCCGGGTGATCGCAGTACTCGGAAGGACGACCCGGGCCGCCGGCGCGGGTAATGGGGCGGGCGCAGCCCGGGTAGTTGCAGATGCTCGGCACGGGAGAATCGTAGCGTTTGTTTCGTCCTTTCCATACGTATTACACGAAACGAAACTCATGCCACCTCTTGGAGACTCGAATCCCGCCCATTCGAACCTGACCGCCGATAAGTGAACATTATCGGCGGTCAGGATTCGTGCCAGGTTCGAATGACCTCACACGATTTACGTTTACGTTTGGTCGCACACAACGCAACGTAATAGACACGGAATTGGGGACCGCCGTACGGATCGGTGACATCCGATCGGCCGAGAAGGACTACGGGCCAAGGTAATGCCCGGAGCATCGGACGGAGCGCGCCTGCTCAACGAGCACGCAGACCCTCGAGTGCGATCTCGATGTACCGCCGCCAATCGCCCGCGGCGTTGCGGATGACAGCCGCCAGGCCACAGATGACCATGTCGATGTCCCCGGTCGTCACGTCCTGTCCGACTGCGCCGTGCACCCGCGCCCGATCGATCAACTCCTCCATGCTGGCGAGCAGTGCCGCATGCGTCTGTCCCCGCGGTTCGTTCGAGCCCATGGCCTTTTCGATCACCTCGGACATGCCGCGATCTTCTGCCAGCACCTCGCCCACGTGATGCAGGAATCCGGCCAAACCGGCTCGACCGGAATCGTCCGCTTCGACGAAATGACGTGCGGTGCCGGCGATCTCGACAGTGCGCTGCTCTGCGATGGCCTCGATCAGCGCTTCCCGGGTCGGGAACTTGCGATACAGCGTCCCGACGCCGACGCCCGCCGCGCGCGCGACCTCCGACATCTGCACGTCGTAGCCGGACGCGGCGAACATCGTGCGAGCCGCCTCGAGGACGCGGTCTCGATTGCGCTCGGCGTCGGCACGGGTCTTGCGGCGGATCTGCGGGGTTGACATCCCAAAGGTTCCTCTGGCTAGACTTCAATCCGGAATTCGGATTCCACATTCCGCATTATGCCACGAGAGGTCGGCGCCATGTCGAAGCAACGTTCCATCCTGTTCTCACCGAATCCGGGGCGACCGACGGGCCGTTCGGCGCAAGCGCTCCTGGTGTGGGGGTTGCTGGTGGTGGCGGCGAACCTACGGCCGAGCTTGACCGGGGTCGGTCCGTTACTCGGTCGCGTTCAGGCCGACCTCGATTTGGCTCCGGCCGTGGCTGGGCTGTTGAGCTCACTGCCCTTGTTGGCGTTCGCGGTGATATCTCCGCTGGTTCCGCGACTTGCGGCGCGGTGGGGGCCGGAGCGGCTCCTCTGGGGTGCGCTGGTGGTGCTCACGCTGGGGATCGCGGTTCGATGGTTTCCGGCTACCGGCAGCCTATTCGCGGGGACCGTCCTGATCGGGGCGGGAATCGCGGTCGGCAATGTCCTGCTGCCAAGCTTGATCAAGCGCGATTTCCCGACCCGCGTGGGGCTACTGACCAGTGCATACGCCACGGTGATGGGGGCTGTGGCAGCGGTGGCTTCCGGCGTCGCGGTGCCGATCAGCCAGGTCGCCTCTGGCGGATGGTCCACCGCACTGGGTTGCTGGATCGTGCTCGCCCTGGCGGCTGTCGTGCTGTGGCTCCCGCAGGTACGGACGTCGCGGGCGACTCAGGTGCCGGTCCGCAGCCACCGGTTGCCGTGGGGATCGGCGCTGGCGTGGGCGGTCACCGCGTTCATGGGATTGCAGTCGCTGAGCTTCTATGTCGTCGTCACCTGGCTGCCTCAGGTCTTCCAGGACAGTGGATTCAGTGCGGCCGCGGCGGGATGGCTGTTGTTCACGTTCCAGGCGGTCGCGGTGGTGACCAGCCTGGCGGTACCCGCCGCGTTGCGATGGGCACGTGACCAGCGCGCGGTGGCGGCGGGGAGCTCGGCAGTCATGCTCATTGGTTACGTCGGGCTACTGGCTACGCCGGGATGGGCACTGCTGTGGAGTGTTGTACTCGGACTGGGCGGCGGAGCGTGCCTGGTGCTCGCGTTGGCCTTCCTCGGCCTGCGCGCCGCGGATGCGACTGCGGCGGGCGCGTTGTCGGCGATGGCGCAGTCGATCGGCTACCTGCTGGCCGCCGTAGGACCTGTGGTTTTCTGGCTGCTGCACACCGTCAGTTCCGGCTGGCACGCACCGATCATTCTGATGTGCGTCGCCGCGACCTGCCAAGTGATCGTCGCCGTGGCCGCTGGCCGGGGTACGGTGCCATCTGCCGACGACCGGCTACCGGACCAGGTCGTCTCGGCCGCGCCGGATCGCGCCCCTTCGACCGACCATTGATTGGCCATTGGTCCAGGTCAGCATAGGGTTGCTCCCGAATACGTCTCCATCGCATGGCTTAATACGCTCGGTGTTGCGCATGCGACGGCGCGCGGTGGTTTGCCCGCCTGGGGTGGACGGCCAGGTGCGCGTCGAGGGTTGCGATAGCGGTGTCGGCGGGCAGGCCTGCCGGGTCGGTCAGCATGCGCACCGACAACCCCTCGACCAGCGCGGACAGGAGGCGCGCCTCGAGTGCGGGATCAACCTCCGGCGCGTATTCGCCGGATTCGACACCGGATTCGATCGCCCCGATCAATTGCGCCTGGGTGCGCCGCTGATAGGCCGACTCGATCGCGGCGAGTGCCTCGGTCACGACGGCGCGCGCGAGGAACGCGATCCATACCTTCACCAACCGCGCCCGCACCGCGTCGACCGGAAGCCAATCCACCAGAACTTCCCGCAGTGCCGTTGCCACGCCGTGCTCGTAGCTCACCTGCGCCGTGCGGTCGTCGAGCAGCTGTTCAACGTGCCTGAACGCGGCGATCAGCAATTCGTCCTTGGTACGGAAGTAGTACTGCACCTTCGCTGGGGACACCCCGACTTGCGCGGCGACCTCACGCACGCTCACCGCCTCCATTCCCCGGGTCGCCGCGAGTTCGAGGACGCCGTCCAACAGCTCCGCACGCCGCAGCGCGTGCGCACTGTCCGCCGCTATCGCACTGATGAACTCGGCCATGGACTGACCTCCAGCTAGGGAAACTATTGCGTCGATGATCGGTGGCGTCGCCGGGTGACCTATCGACTTACCAACCCATACGACTGTACAGTACGATCGTATGAACTACTGGGAGAGGTCCGAGATGAATTCAGGAACAAGGGCCGTGATCATGGGCGGCATAACCCTCGTTATCGGTTTCGTGCTGTGGCGATTCACCGGCGGTATAGAGACACCGGTCGTCACGCTGACCAAGCTGGGCATCGTATTGATGGCCTTGGGTGGACTCGAGGTCGTCTACGGACTCATCAAATCCGTCGGCGGCAAATCCGTCAGGTAGCTCCGGATCTGTGTCCGGCACGGGCCGAGGACCCGTGCGTTGAGCAGGGATCGGACCAGAGGTGAGTTGTGGCCGGCCTCGTCGGCGACCACCTTGGACACTGCGTTGAGCGCGTCACGCAGGCCGCTCAGGGCAGTGACGAGGTTGCCGCACAGGCCGCTGAATGGGTCGCCGCAGCGTCGCGAAATCCGGCGCCATCGGGCCCAACGAAGGGAGCCGACCGATCGGGCCTCGGGCGGGAGCCAGCGCGCGAGTCCGATGACCTCCGCTGCGACCTCGATGATCGACCGCCCGTCGGTCGCGACTCGGCGGACCCGGGGCCGTCCAGGGCGCGGTCGAGGTCGCCGATCTCCAACTGCCTGTCTGCCCAGCGCGACGATATTACTCGCGGCGAGGGCGAAGCGCTGCGAAGAGACCGAGCACGGAGACGACCATCAGCCACACCGTTGCTCCGCAGCCCGCGGTGCCGACCGTTCCCCACAGCATGATGAACGGCCCGTATTCCGCCACGCGGGCCCAGTATCCGCAGGGACCCACATCTTGCGGGATGGTCGCGCATTCGGGGTGGCCGATGGCCGCGAAGGCCAGGGTCGCGAGCATCGGAATCGCGACGGCCACGCCGAGTACGACCGCCAGCCATCTGATGGCGCGGGAGAGGACTGCCATGCGGTCAGACCCTAATGCGCGGCCGGAGGCGATTTCCACGCCGATGAATTTCGGGTGATTCCGTCGTCTATATCGGTGCATATACCGACAGACAGGAGTCTCGGCATGACGAAACCGATTCGATGTGGCATGACCGCGGTACGGGCGAACGGCGTGGATCTCGGCATCGAGAGCTTCGGTCGCGAGGACGATCCCCTGGTCCTGCTGGTCGGCGGCCCAACGATGTTGTCCTGGCCCGACGCGCTGTGCGAGCGGCTCGCGTCGGACGGGCGGCGCGTGGTCCGCTACGACCTACGTGACTCCGGTGCGTCGACGACCCTCGACCCGGAGAATCCCGCGTACGACCTGCGCGATCTCGTCGCCGACGCGGCCGCGCTGGTCGGGGTGCTCGGTGCGGAGACCGCCCATCTCGGTGGGGTCGGTGTCGGCGGAATGGTCGCCCAGGTCGCCGCGCTGGACCACCCGGATGTGTTCGCCGCACTGACCCTTGTCGGCACCCGGGCGGTGGCGCCGGGCGCGGTCGACGAGGACCTGCCAGACCATGACCGCGCGGTCATGGGCGCGGTGTTCTCCCGCTCGAAGCCGACCTGGACCGACCGGGATGCCGTCGCTGCGTTCGCCGCCGAGGGCGCCGAGCCGCTGGGCAACGATCCTGAGCAGGCACGAGCGACGGCGGCTCGAATCTGGGACAGGACGCGGTCGAGCGATCCCGTGGTGCACCAGGCGAACCAGCTCGGGATGGTGTTCTCCCGGATCGACTGCGCCCCGCGATGGCGAGAGCGCCTCGGTGAGCTCGACGTGCCCACGCTGGTTGTGCACGGTCGTGCCGACCCGTTCTTCCCGGTCGGCAACGGCGAGGTCCTCGCCGCCGAGATCTCCGCGGCGCGACTGCTCGTCCTCGACGACATGGGCACCTCGTTGCGGGCCGCCGCGGCCGACCAGGTCGCTGCGGCAATGCTCACCCTCTGACTTGCTCGGCTGGACGTGCGGCAGCAGCCGGATAGACCTACCTTGTGGCGAGGGCTTCAGGATCAGCCACGTTGTGAGGCCTGCTCCAACATTCCCGGCGAGTGGTGTACTCACCCACGGCCCGCGAGCTACTACTTGACAGAATACGTAATACTGTAACGCATGATGCTCCGCCCAGACGGCATGACGATCACTGATGAGTCCGCGATCGGCCTGGCCGCGTCGATCCGCGCACGCGAGGTAACCGTCCGTGCGGTGATCGACGCCCACATCGCCGTCCTGGAACGCTTCGCGCCTGCCACGAACGCCGTGGTCGTCGACTGCTACGACACCGCGCGACAGCAGGCCGACGCCGCCGATGCCCACCTCGCGACCGGACCGGCGGAACTGCCGCCGCTGTTCGGCGTACCGATCACCGTCAAGGAATCCCTGGCCGTGGCCGACTTGCCCAACACGGCGGGTGTCGTGGCACGAAAGCACCGACGTCCCGCCACCAATGCCACTGTGGTGCAACGAGTTCTGGACGCGGGCGCGATCGTGCTCGGGCTGACGAACACCTCCGAGGGGTGCATGTGGATCGAGTCGACCAACCGGGTCTACGGGCGAACCAGCAATGCGCACGACCGAACACGCACAGCGGGCGGGTCCTCCGGCGGTGAAGGTGCCGCCGTCGGCAGTGGCGGCTCCCCACTCGGATTGGCCACCGACACCCTGGGCTCGATCCGCATCCCGGCCTTCTGCAACGGAGTGTTCGGTCACCGTCCCTCGACCGGCCTGCTCCCGACCACCGGCGCCTGGCCGCCGCCCTACGGGGTCGCCGCCTTGTGTTCCAACGGGGTCATCGCCCGCCGCGCAGCCGATCTCATGCCACTGCTGCAGATCATGGCCGGGCCCGACGGGACCGATCCACTGACACAGGAAGTCACCCTCGGCGATCCGGCGACGACCTCGCTCCGCGGTGTTCGCGTGGTGCTGCTCGACAAAACGTTCGCCCCCGGTGTCGGCCGCGAAGTGCTGGCAGCACGCGACCGGGCCGCCACCGCGCTCACCGAGGCCGGCGCGGAGATCACCCGCGTGCCGATGCGTTCACTGCGGATGATCGGGCTGTTCGCCACGATCGTGCTGGCCGAGGAAACCGGGATCAGCTTCGCCGAGATCATGCGCAACGAAGGCGCCGAGATCCTCACGGTAAACGAACTCACCGCCACCCGAGGGGACCACACACCCGCCACCCGGCTCCTCGCGCTCGGCGAACTGTTCGCAGCACGACTACCCGCCCCGGCGGCCCGGCGCATCACCGCCGCCGCACACAACGCTGCCACCGAGATCACCGAAACCATCGGCGACGGATTGCTCCTGCACCCCACCCTGACCACGGTCGCACCCCGCCACGGTCGCACCACCGGGCGTCTGTGGCGCACGAACACGGTCGCACCGTTCAGCCTCGCAGGACTACCGGTCACCCAGGTTCCCCTCGGCCGCGGCACCCATGGTCTGCCACTAGGGGTGCAGGTGGTCGCAGGCCCGAACCGTGATCACCTCTCGATCGCCGCGGCCCTCACACTCGAGAAGGCATTCGGCGGTTGGGTCAGGCCACGCCACTAGCATCGGGCTGCGCGACCAGGGAGGTCGGTGAGAATCTCTGGGCTGTCAGCGATCTGACGACAGGCCCGAGCGTAGGCGGTCGTGAGCGCTGTCGATACTCGCGAACCTACTCACGAGATGGTGCTCGGAAGCCGCCGATCTTCCGCTCGAGCAGTTCGGCCAGCCGCAGTGGGGTGCGGTCGGAGAACATCGGGCCGATGAGCTGTACTCCCACCGGCAAGCCCTCGGGTGACCAGCCCGCCGGTATGGCGGTGGCGGGTAGGCCTGGCATGGTGGCCAGACCTGCCCAGACGAGCTGGTCGAGGTACGGGTACTCCATGCCGTCGATGTCGATTCGGCGTTCCAGCAGATCGGGGTGGTGGTTGTGGGGGAATGCGGGAGTCGGGGTGATCGGGCACACCACGGCATCGAACTCGGCGAAGAGTTGCCGCCAGCCGTGGCGGTGGAGTTCGCGGCGGTTGTTCGCCGCCAGCCAGTCGCGGTGGGTGAAAACCATGCCGCGCAGCCGCGTGGCGACGAGACTCTGGTCGTCGGCGCTCAGTCCGGCGGCGCGGGTCCGCAGTTGCTCGTACTCTTCGACGGGGAAACTTGCGACGGCGCCCGAGAACAACAGCTGCATGTAGAGCGTCGCGGCTTCGGTGAGATCGGGCAGCAACGGACTGTGCCGTTCGACGCGGGCACCGCCGTCGACAAGCGCGTCGGCCACCCGGTTCACGCCTGCCCGCACCGCGATCCCGGTCGCAATGAGCGGATGCTCGTCGAGGACCAGCACTCGGAAGTCGCTGAGCCGCTCGTGGCGCGCGGGCCGCAGTGTCAGGTCATACGCCGTACCGAGCGTCAGTGGGTCCGGTCCGGCCATGACATCGAGGAGCAGGGTGAGGTCGCGGGCAGTGCGCGCCATCGGACCGACAACAGCGAGGTCGAGGTCGACCGGCAATGCCGACGCGGGCGGCGCGACCATTCCGCGGTTCGCCGCCAGCCCGAGTGTCGGCTTGTGCGCGTAGACACCACAGAAATGCGCCGGGGTGCGCAACGAACCGCCGATGTCGGAGCCGACGGACAGCGCGCCGAATCCGCACGCCAGTGCCGCCGCCGATCCGCCGGAGGAGCCACCCGGCGTGCGGCCGTGATCCCACGGGTTGTTGGTGGTGCCGTAGATCTCGTTGAAGCTCTGGATATCTCGCAGTCCCAACGGCACATTGGTCTTGCCGAGCACCACCGCCCCGGCGGCTTCGAGACGCGACACCTGTACCGCGTGCTCGGTCGGTACGTAGTTCTTGTGCTGCGGCATGCCCCAGGTCGTGGGCAGCCCAGCGACGTTGTAGGACTCCTTGACTGTCACCGGAATACCGAGCAGCGGCCGATCCTCACCGCGGGCTCGCGCCTGATCGGCACGCTGCGCGGCGGACCGAGCACGGTCGAAGTTCGGCACACAGATCGCATTGATCACCGTGTCGTCGCGCTCGATACGGGCGATCGCCTCATCGGTCAGTTCCACCGATGTCACCTCACCGGCACGCAAAGCGGCGCCGAGTTCTTCTGCCGACTGAAAATTCCGATCCATGAATCCAACGCTATTGACCCGCCGGCGAAGACATAAAATACCGCTTCGCGCAACGGGACAATCGAACGGACCGCCTGCACCGGATAATCGCACGCTCGCTCTGCCATCGAAGGCGGTCCACCCCAGGTCACAGCCTCGCCAGCAGGCAAACTCCATGAGGGCAAGCCATGAAATCTCACTTCGCGCAACGGGACAGTTGTCTCAATCGACGACCCACAAATAGCGGTCGGGACAATTCTTGGAACAAGCCGGATACGGCTGGATGTGGTTCAGCCCAGCATGTTTTCGATGAGATCGGCGGCACGCGTGGTCCCGCCTTCGGCTATCGCTTCGGTGCGCAGCTGCGCCGAGCGGCGGGCGACCTCCGGGTCGCCGACCAGGTTGTCCAGCGCGGCCCGCAGGTTCTGGGCGGTGGCATCCGGGGTATCGATGCGGCGGGCAACCCCCAGTTCGACGAGCCGGTCCGCGTTCATGAACTGTTCGGCGCCCTGGGGCACGGCGATCATCGGGACACCCGCCAGCAGCCCTTCACCGCAGCCGCCCATACCGGCGTGGGTGACGAAGGCGTCCGCCCGTTCCAGGATCGCCCGCTGGGGAACCCAGGAGTGCACTTCGACATTGGCCGCGATGGCGCCGAGCTCGTTCGGGTCGGTGTGTTTGCCGATTTGAAGGACCACGTGCCAGTCGGGCAGGTCGCCGAAGGCTTTCAGGCATCGGCGGTAGAACGCTGGTTGGCGTGTGTACGCCGAACCCAGGGAGATCAGCAGTACCTTCTCCGCGCCGGCGGGGCGGACCCAACCCGCTGACTGGTGTGTGTCGAAGCAGGGGCCGACGAAAGTCACTGTGCCGGAGTCGACTTGGTCGGCATGTGGTTGCATCGCCCGGGGAATCAGCGCCAGGGCATCAGCGGGCAAGCCGGAGAAGTCATCGACATCGGTGGTCGAGGCGCCGCATTCGGCGAGCCACTGGGCGAACCTCTCCTGGTATGCCTCGGCACCCGGTAGCTGGCGCAGGCGGGCCGCCACGTCCTGTTCGTAGCCTTCCCACGCCACGAAGGTGGGCGAGAGCTGGGTCAACCGGCGGTTCTGGGATTCGGCGAGGGCGCGTCCGGCGTAGGCGCCGATGTCGTACAGATAGAGATCCGCGGGGTCGTGGTCGTAGGCCGCGCGCAGTTGCGGGAGCGCCAGTAGTGCGTTGTCGAGGAACAGGTTCATCACCGCGACGGGGTCGTCGGGCCAATTGTTGTCGGCCACCGGCAGCGTCGAGGTGCACGCGATCAGCTCGGCACCGGCTCCGGTGATCAGGTCTGATACGGCCGGGTCGTTGGCGTAGGTGACGCGATGGCCACGCGCCACCAGCTCACGGATGATCTCGAGGCTCGGCAGGACATGGCTGACGATGGGGATCCCGACCATCGCGATATGGGCTGGGCGAGAAGGCATTTCACTCATTTCAAGGATTCGGCGGCGGCTTCCAGTTCGTCGATGCTGCCCGACATGATCGCCGGCACGTGTGCGGTGATGTGTTCGGCGGGCCAGTCCCACCACGCCACTGCCAGCAGCCGGGCGACATCGCGGTCGTCGAAGCGGGTTCGAATGAGGCGGGCCGGATTTCCACCGACGATGCCGTAGTCGGGCACATCGGCGGTGACGACGGAACCGGTGCTGATGATCGCGCCGTGGCCGATCCGCACGCCGGGCATCACCGTCGCGCCGTTGCCGAACCAGACGTCGTTGCCGACGACGGTGTCGCCTCGCCCCGGTAAGCCGGTGAGCAGGTCGAAGTGGTTCGACCAGGAGCCACCCATGGTGGGAAACGGGAAGGTCGACGGGCCGTCCATGCGGTGGTTGGCCCCGTTCATAATGAACCGCGTCCCGGTGCCGAGCGCGCAGAACTTCCCGATGATCAGTTTCTCGGGGCCGTAGTGGTAAAGGACATTGCGCGTTGCGAAGGCGGTCGGGTCGTCGGGGTCGTCGTAGTAGGAGTACTCGCCGACCTCGATGAGCGATGAGGTGATCAGCGGCTTCAGCAGTACGACTCGCGGCTGGTCGGGCATGGGGTGCAGCACTGCTGGGTCAGCGGGAACAAGCGCGGAATCGTGAGGCACAGCGAAACTCCTTCGACGCGTGAGCTATCGGGTGCGGTGGAAGTCGAGGCTTCCTAATACGACAACTGTCGCACTAAGCTACGTCGACAGCCCTACTCCGTCAAACGATCGGATTGCCGACAATGAGATCCGCATCGGACGCCGGCGAGCCCGCTCCCCCGGCGCGCCCCCGTCCGGGTGGCCGAACCGCCCGCATCCGAACCCAGGTGCTCGACGCCGTCACCGCCGAGCTGGCCGAACACGGCTACGACGCGCTCAGCATGGACGCCGTCGCGACCCGCGCAGGCGTGCACCGCGCCACGGTGTATCGCCGCTGGCAAGACGTCGGCGGCCTGCTCGCCGACCTCTTCGATGCGGCAACCGACCAGCCATGGCACCCCCGCGACACCGGCTCCCTGCGCGGCGACCTCGCCGCGCTCAACCACGAGATACAGGATTCCTTGACCGAGGAACCGTCGCTCGCAGTGGCACTGATCGCCGCCTCGTTCCGATCCGAGGAAGCCGCCCGAGCTCTGCGACGACTATGGGATGACCGCTACGCCCAGTCCGAGATCATCGTCGAGCGAGCGGCCCACCGCGGCGAGCTCCCCGCCGACGTCGACGCGCGCGCCCTACTGATCGCCGCCACCGCCCCGATCTACCACCAACTGGTCCTGCTACGCACCCCGCCGGACCCCCGCCTGCCCGACCGCGCGGCCACCAGCGCGGCCCTCGCCGCGGACTCGGGCGCATTCACCCGATGACACACCCCCACAGAGTTCTCGTCAGCACCGATCTCACCGGACCGGCTAGCTCCGTTTGACGGCCGAAGACCCACTGACCTGCTAGCGGGGGTGGTCCTGTTCCGGTCGCTGTCGCCGGTCGCCCACGATCTCCCTACCGCTGGACCAGACGCCGGTATTGATATCGACAGTGCGAACAACGGCCGCAGGTCATCCGGGGATGACCTGCGGCCGTTCGAAACGGTTGCGTCGCGCCGGGCGCTGGCGACCCATCTCGTGTTGCCGGTCGGGCAGGCGATCACCGCCGAGGACGGCGAGATCGCACACGAACGGCTCGGGCGCAACAGCTTTGACGAACCCGGTCCTATACGAGGGCTCCGTGCCCGACGGTGACGTTCCCGTACAGGTTGCGTGCGTATACCTGCACGGCATCCCCGGTCCCCCGCGACTGGTCAACGGGTTCCATCCGGTTCTGCACGCTGCCGTACAGCGCGTTGACCTCCAGTCGAGCCGCGCTGCCCCGGCGGATGCCCACCTCGAGATCGCCCATCGACGTCTCCAGCCGGAGCACCCCACGGGAGGCCTCGTCGACGCGGATGTCGCCCTTGGCGGTCTTCGCGGTCACCGAACCACTCGGGCGCTCCACCACGATGTCGCCGGCGGATACCTCCAGGTCGCACTGGTCGAATTCGCCGACACTCACCAGTCGACCCATGGCGACGGTCGCGTCGAGCACGGAGCCCATCGGCACCTCGACGGTCACCGAGATCGACGGATTGCCGCTGAACGGCGTGAAGGCCTTCCACTTCTTCGGCGTCTCGACCGTCAGCTTGCCACCGGCGAGCTCGACCCGGATCTGTTCAGCAGCACGAACATCCGCTTTGCTGGACGTATCGGCCGGTCGGACCTCGACAACAGTGTCGATTCGGTCAGAGGCGACCACGGTGACGTCACCGCAGGCCACATCGACGGTGACGGCGATCGGCTGCGGTGTCTGGAAAGTAGGCATCTGCACTCCTGGGCTGCGAGGGTTATACGTAGATGTATACGTACATTGCGTGATCCCACTATAAGTAGATGTATACGTATAGCGCAACCCTCAATTTCCGGCGGCCCACAAATCCTGCGATGGTCAGGTAGCGAGCCTCGCGATGTCCGGCGCGTAGACGGTCATCCAGTGCGGGCGCAGCCGGTAGTAGACCACCTCATTGGCCCAGTCGAAGGCGTCGTCGCCATAGAAGTCCTGGAAGTACGCGAGCAGTTCCGGCCAGTCCCCGGAAGGTTCGCCGCCCAGCGGATTGAGGATCTCGACCGTGCCGTGCGTGAACACGCCCAAGTTCTCGCCGCGCATGTGCGCGACACTGGCGGCCGGCCGGGCCGCGAGGTGGCAAGCCTTGGCGGCGTTGCGCGCCGTACCGAAATGCCATCGTCCATGCAGAAAGTGCCCGTCCACTCCGCTGATTCGCGGTTCGCCCTTCGCCGTCACGGTGGACAGGGCAAGGGTGCTCATGCCGGTGAGGGCCTGGGCGAGTTCGGCCGCGGTCAGCGTGTTCTCACTGTCGATGATCGAGCGCAGGTGCGAGGTGGCGTTGGTAAGGGAGGCGTCAAGGAGTGCTTGAAGCTCTGCGAGTTCTTCTGGAGTTTCACGCAAGGGGGTCCCTTATCTCTCGGAGGTGTGCCGACCGGCCAATCCCATCCTCGACCAATACCTTGACAACCTGCGTCATATTTCCCCGCCCGGTCTTTCGCCGCGCGACGCCCATGACGTGCGTCGTCGGCGATATTACTTTCGGGTAATATCGCCGACGAGTGGGCTTATACGACGGAGGGTGAACGGTGAGCGCAGTGCAGCGACTGGTCGGATCGGTGAATCGGACCGGGCGGGTGAACGGTTCCCCGTTCGATGCCAACCAATCGATGAGCCCACCATCGGGGCGGCGGCGGAACTGGGTGCACTACGGGGTGATGGTCCCCGATCTGCCCGAGCCACACCGTTCGTTCGGGGTCATGTCGATCGTCGGTTCCCCCGGGGTGACGATCTTCGCCAACGATCACGCGATCACCACAACTCCATCCGACACCGCCTACACCTCCTCGGCGACGGCATCCATGACCGACGGACAGTTCCTCGTGCACAGCATCGCTCGCGACTGCGAGTTCGCCGCGGACGGCAGCCACCTCCGGTTCGGCCATGACCTCGTCATCGATGGCACCTACCCGCACTTCACCGTGCGCCGAACCCACCCCGACGTCACCGTCGAACCCGAGATCGAGGCCACCGACAAGGTGGCCCACTTCGCGAATATCCCTGCGCTGTATCGACATTGGAGCCTGTTGTCGACCTATCGCGGTCATCTCGACTATCGCGGTGAGCGCGTCGAGGTGCAGGGTTTGTGCACCGTCGAATATGCCGCCGGTGTCGGTACGCACAGCGTGACAGCCTCGACACGACCCAAGCTGCCCGCGAAGTTCTTCACCTACCACGTCCTCAACCTGGACCACCGCACACAGGCGTTGCTGGTCGAGGTCCTCGGCCCCGCCGGGTTCCCGATCCAGAAGTCGGTCTACCTGCGCTCGCTCGACGGGTACGGCGGTGTGTACACCCGCGGATTCGACTTCCGCGTCCGGGAGTACGAATCCGAACCTCGGCGTACCCCCGACGGCCGTGTAATGCGCCTGCCGAAGTCGTTGTCGTGGCGAGTACTCGACGACGAGGGCCGAGACCTGATCACCATCGAGGGCGCGGCCGGTGGCGACTACTCCTACGGGCTCGGCGCCGGGTTCGTCGGCACCTACGACTACACCGGCACCTACCGGGACCGCGTGGTCTCGGGCCGCGCCTACCTCGAGTACATCGACTGCCGCTGACCCGCAGCGCCTACTCGAGGTGGTGCAGGAAGAACTCCCGGATGTCCGCGGCGAGGAGGTCCGGGACCTCCATCGCGGCGAAATGACCGCCACGGTCGAATTCCGACCAGTGCCTGATATCGAAGAGTTGCTCGGCCAGCGGGCGCACCGATTGGGTGATGTCGTAGGCGAATACGGCGACGCCGAGAGGCACCGGGCACGGTTGGCTCCCCCGCGCGGACTCGCGATGTAGCCGGGCCGAGGAAGCCGCCGTGGCGGTGAGCCAGTACAGGGAGATATCGGTGAGCATCCGGTCGTCGCTGATCGGCGAGCGTGGGTCCGTCCACTGCGCGAAACGTTCGGCGATCCAGGCGAGTTGGCCGACCGGCGAGTCGGTGAGCGCGTAGCCGATAGTCTGCGGGGTGACGGCTTGAAGTGCCTGGTAGGGCGGTCGATTCGCCATCAGCTGTTTGACCTTGTCGAGTCGCGCTTCGTCGGCGTCGGAGAGTTCGACATCCGGATTCGGCCGGGTCGGCAGGTAGTTGACGTGGACTCCGACAACGTTCTCGGGTGCCACCGCTCCGAGCGACTGGGAGATGCCCGACCCGAAGTCGCCGCCCTGCGCACCGTAGCGCTCGTAGCCGAGACGACGCATCAACTCCGCCCAGGCGCGTGCGACCCGGGCGACATCCCAGCCACGCTCATGCGTCGGTCCAGAGAATCCATAGCCCGGGATGGACGGGATCACCAGGTGGAAGTCGCAGGAGAGCGGTTCGATCACGTCCAGGAATTCGAGGAACGAGCCGGGCCAGCCGTGGGTGAGGATCAGCGCGAGCGCGTCCGGCTTCGGCGAGCGGACGTGCACGAAATGGATGTTCTGGCCGTCGATTTCGGTGGTGAAGTGCGCGAGTTCGTTGAGTTTCGCCTCGTGCGCTCGCCAGTCGTAGCCGGTGCGCCAGTATTCGGCGAGTTCCTTCAGTCGCGCCAGCGGGAAGCCGTAGTCCCAGCCCGCGTCGGCGATTTCGTTGGGCCATCGGGTGCGGGCGAGCCGGTCGTTGAGGTCGTCGATATCAGCCTGAGGGATGTCGATGCGGAACGGTTCGATCATGGTCTCAACTCCTTCGTCAGCCCAACATTCGGGTGACTAACGTTTGTGTGGCCAACGATATCGTGATCGTTGGTTGCACAAACGATTTGTTAGAGTTGTCACATGGAGCACCCACCCGAGCCGACCACAGCCAGGTGGGCAAACGTGCCCACCTGGCTACTCACGCAAACCGCCAACCACGCCCACCGCCTGGTCAGCGACGGTTTCACAGCCGCCGACGCCCGCGGCTACCACTACCGCCTCCTGGCCACCCTCGACGAATTCGGCCCCGCCAGCCAAGCCACCCTCGGCCGCCGCAGCGGCATCCACGTCAGCGACATGGTCGCCACCATCAACGAACTAGCCGACCACAACCACGTCGAACGCACCCCAGACCCCACCGACCGCCGCCGCAACATCATCTCCCTCACCACCGCGGGCAAACGCCAACTACACCGCCTCGAAAAGCGGCTCGCCGAAAGCCAGGAACAACTACTCGACCCCCTCTCGCCCAGCGACAGAGCGCACCTAACCGAGCTCTTGGCCACGCTGTTGGACCACCACAACCGGAGAACCGGCTATACAGCCGCTGAGCGACCGCCCGACGCCTGAGCCGCCACCTCACAGACCAGCATCTCGTCCGCGTGCGCTTGGAACTCGTAGTCCACCTTCATGATTCGGCTGGAAATGCCCGCGAGCGACAACTCGGCAAGCAACTTCTCGAGCTGCTCGTACCGCCCCGGCGAACCGATGGGGACCACAGGGAACAGTCGGACTTCCGTGGTGGCAACCCGCGCCAGTTCGGTGATCGCCTGGCGGTGGAACTCGTAGTCGAGGTCGTCGGCGTAGCTGAACAGCAAGTGTGAGCTGAGGACGAGGTCGAAGCTGTTGTCGGCGAAGGGGAGTGCAGGGAGCCGACCAGGGATGTAACGGCGCGGGGACGAGGAGGTGTGGGCGGCGAACTGCTCGGCCGACTCACGGCGTGCCCGGTGGTGGTCGGCGGGGTCGGCGAAGAACGTCCAGCGGTAGGCGTCGGCGTGCTCGCGAACATATCTGTTGCCACGGTCGGCTTCGGCGACAGCGGTGGCAGCCACCCGGTCGACGCCTTTGTCGAAATAGGCTATGTCGCAAGCGGTTACATCACCGCCGCGTTGACTCACCTCGGCAGTGAACCCTGCCGCACCACCCGGGCAGTCCAGAATTCTGCGCCCGAGGTCGTCGTCGGTGAGCGCGAACATCGCCCGGTACTCGCCGAGCGAACGCGAGCTGACGAGAATCTCGCCGAACCCACCAGTCCCTGTAGACGTGTCAATGTCGATCATGGTCGTCCTCCTGTTCCAGGACCGCCCGCAGGGCCGGAACAGATGTCGTCACGACAGATCTGGCCACCCTCGGTGCGGCCGCGCACAACTCGGTCAGCCGCTAGGTCAGCGGCCACCACAGTTGCGCGAACATCATCACCCGGTGATTGAACCACGTGGGCGCGCGCTCGAGTATGCGGAATTCGCCGCCATCGCGGATCATATGGCGGTGAATCCCACCGAACTCGCAGCCGATCTGGACGAACGCCAGATCGCGCGGTACGAATGCCCCTGCTGTGACGAGCCGATCGAGCGCACCTGGAACATGATCACCCGCGACGGGAATGCCTACGCGGCATACTTCGCCAACAGCTACCACCACGCGGATCAGCACCATGACACTTGGATCGACGTCATCCTCGGCACGTGGGATTCCGAAACCGCCGACGACCACGTGACTTTCGGTTGCCGCGTCGGACCGGTGCAGAACAACCCGAACCCCGCAGCAACCCTCGTCCAGGCATGCCTCGACGGATCAGCCGATGACGTCCACGGCGTGGTGCTCTCCCGCGAGGACGGCTTGGTCCACCCTCGTCTTCCGGAGTTCTGGGGAATCATCGACTTCGTGCTGGCCAACGACCCGACCGTCACCGCCCACTTGTACAGGTAGGAAAGAGGGGTCATCCAGATGCTCGATGACCCCTCTGAACTCAGCCGATCGGGCTGTGCCCCAGAAGCACTCGCCCACTGAAGCGGGTCTGTTTGGCGCGGGGCAAGGGATGGAACTGGCAGCCGTGGATGTCGCGGTAGAGGCGTTCGAGATCGCACGTGCGGGAATAGCCTGCGCCGCCGGTGGTTTCAATGGCCAGTCGGACCGTGGTGATGAGGGCGTCGGCGGCGACGGTTTTGCGGCTCAGGGCGCGGGCGGCGTAGGCGTCGGTGTTGGGGAAGGTCAGGTTCTCGGAGTCGGTGAACATGGCGGTGATGAGGTCCTCGGCAGTGGTGTAGGCGTTCAGCATTTCTCCTGCAGACTGGATCGTGTGGGCTTCGGAACGGCCCGCCAGAAGGTGTGCGGTGAGGTCGACGGCCGCGTCGGCGACACCGAGATAGGCAGCCAGTACCAGCGGAAGGGCGGCGCCGATCACCACATTCAGCACCGGCGGCCACGGACCGGCCGGGCGGGTCATCGAGATCGCCGCATCGGGCACGAATACATCGTCGAGGACGACCGTATGCGAACCGCTCGCACGCAGACCGAACGAATCCCAGGTCTTGTCGATGCTCACCCCGGCCGCGGACAACGGGACCGCGAAATGCAGCACCTCACCGTCGGAGCGAACGCTGGTGACGAGGACATCCCCCACCTCGCACCCACTCGCGGGTGCCTTGCGCGCACTCACCCGATAGCCACCGTCGACGCGCACGGCCTGCCCATTGGACTCGACCCAATCCGAGGCGCCGGTGCTGACCAGAATCGCCCCACCCGCCACCTTCGCGAACACAGCCGAAGCGTCCACCCCATGGTTGTGCCGCCACACCTGCGCGGCCACCAGGTGCGAATGCATCGCGAACGCCACCGCCGTCGACGGATCGTGCCTGCCGAGTTCGCGCAGGATCTCCCCCATCTCCCGATGGGAGGCGCCCCCACCGCCGAACTCGACCGGCACGAGCGCCGCCGACAGACCGCTCGACCGCAATCGGTCGAACGCGGCGACGGAGATCTCGCCGGTGCGGTCCCGCTCGGGGACCTCGAGACGCAAGGTTTCACCGATCTCGCGGGCGAGGAAAACCCGGTCAGTGCTGGACGTGGTGTCAGAAATTGTGGAAGTCATGTTTCGAAGGTAGGAAGCGCCGCGATAACCAGATAGTCCAGAAAGTGGACTCCCCCGGTCCAGAAAGAGGACCCCGTCGGTGAGGTGACCATGACGACAACGACAGCAGGCTACGGCCAGTACTGCCCGATCTCGCGCGCCCTCGACGTACTGGGCGAACGGTGGTCGCTGCTCATCCTGCGCGACCTGTTCCTCGGCACCACTCGCTTCAACGACCTCGCCCGCGGCCTACCGGGCCTGTCACGCAGCCTGCTCGCCAAACGCCTGCGCCAGTTCGAACGCGCCGGACTCATCGAAAAGCTCGGCACCGAACACCTGCTCACCGAAGCAGGAAGCCAACTCCAGCCCATCCTGTTCGGACTCGGCGAATGGGGTGCGCGCTGGACCTTCGGCGCGCCACAGGAGGAAGAGCTCGATGCGGCACTGCTCGTGTGGTGGATGCACACCCGGGTCGATACCTCGATGCTGCCAGGACGGCGGCAGGTGTTGCAGGTCCGGTTCACCGACGATCTCCGACGATTCTGGATCGTCGTCGAATCCGCTGTTCCCTCGGTCTGCGAGACAGACCCCGGCTATCCCGTCGACGTCACGATCAGCGCCGACGTCGCCGGCCTGTACGAGGTGTGGTTGGGGCGCATGCCACTCACCCACGCGCAGCGCACCGGCCGGGTCATGTTCACCGGGCCACCCGCACTCACCCGCCGGATGCCTGCCGTATTGCGTTTGAGCCCGGTCGCCGGATACGTCGCCGCGACGGCCCGACCGGACCCTGCAGCACGCGCCTCGTGAGACGAATCGGACAAAACGTGGCAGTAATCACTACTTGGCCTGTCATGTTGGCAGCGGCCGTAATCAAAACGTTAGGGTTCAACCATGGTACGTACCGGAGCAGCACCCTCAGAGCCGTACGAACCGAATGTTCCTCTGCCCCAACACCATCCGGCACGGCTCGAACTCGTCAGCGAATCGCCCGAACCCACCGCGGCGCCGACTGCGGACGTCGACGACCAATTCCCACGCCTCGGCGACACCAGTTTCCTCACCGGCGCGGCCAAGCACCGGCTCGCCGCCTACATCCACACCCAGCTCGCCGAACTCGAAGAAATGCCGTGAAGTCACGCCGATGACCACGCTGCTGTCCGCCATCGCGGCCGCGCCGGATTAGGCTGCAACGCCAGGAGTTATCGGCGGCAGAGGCGAGGGAGTGGCGAGGTTGAGCGACGCATCGGTCGTGCTTCCTGAACAGGTCCGCACCGAACTGCGCCGGGGGGTGCGCAGCGTCCTCGTCGATACCGCGGCGCTGCGCCTGGTCCGCGAACGCTTCGACGACAACCAGGCAGGCGCACTCCGCCGCTACCTCGAAGCGTCCCAATCGGCGAACACTCTGCGCGCCTATCGAACAGATTGGATCGCCTGGGCCGGCTGGTGCGCGATCGAGCAGCGCCAGGCGCTCCCCGCGGACCCACTCGACGTGGCCGTCTACCTGGCCGCCTCCGCCGATGCCCGAAGAGAGAGCGGCGCGTGGGCGTTCAGCCCGGCCACCCTGGATCGCAAGTCCGCCGCCATCGCCGCAGTCCACGCCGCCAACGGACTCCCCTCGCCGACACGCTCCGACGTCGTCCGGCTCACCCTGCGCGGCATCCGCCGCACCCGCCGCACCCCGCCGACCCGGAAACGGCCGGTCCTGCTGCACACCCTCGACCAACTCCTCGCCGAGCTCCCCGCCCCCGACTGGCCCACCGAACCCGCGCGCCGCCGCGACGCCCTGGCACTGCTGGTCGGCTTCGCAGGCGCCCTGCGCCGCAGCGAGCTCGCGGGCCTGCGCATCAGCGATGTGCACGTGCGCACCGACCACACCACCGGTGAACCGCTACTCGTCGTACACCTGCCGACAACCAAGACCGACCCGACCGGCGTCGCCGAGCAGCGCATCGCCCTGCCTCGCGGAAAACACCCACACACCTGCCCGATCTGCGCGTTCGCCGACTGGGTCCGGCTACTGGAAGTCCACGCCGACACCGGCGACACGGGCGCGCGATCCTGGACGACGAACAACCAAGCTGCCGACAGCACAATCCACCGCTGCCACGGCTTCTCCGGAACCCGCCTCAGCACCGACGTGAACCGCCCGCTGTTCCCCACGATCAACAGGCACGGCTCGATCAGCGACACAGCGCTGTCCGGTCGGGCCGTCGCCGAACTCGTCAAGCGCTACGCGGCCCGCGCGGGCCTGGACCCCGACCTGTTCTCGGGGCACTCCTTGCGCGCCGGCTTCGCCACCCAAGCCGCCCTCGGCGGCGCCAGTGACCGCGAGATCATGCGCCAGGGCCGTTGGGCGAACCCCCGCACCGTCCACGGCTACATCCGCACCGCGAACCCACTCGAAGACAATGCCGTCACCAAACTCGGTCTGTGATCAGAGGATCCGATCGAGCCGGAAGATGCGGAACTCGCGACCGCCCGAGCGCTGGAATTCCATCTCGTAGCCGGGCCAGAACTCGACGGCCTGGTCCCAGACGCGCTTGCGCTCGACGCCGGTGATCTCGGCGACGGTCACCGGGAACGCGGAGCTGCCGTCGAAGCGGGCCGATGCCGTCCTGGCCGCGCGCAGGTTCGCCGACCACGCCGGATGTTCCGGCTTACCCCAGTTCGAGCCGACCAGATAGAAGCCGTCGCCATCGGGCACACACAGCAGCGACGTGGTCCGCGGCTGTCCCGACTTGCGCCCCACCACCGTGACCTCGATCGACGGGAGCCCGGCGAGGTCGAGCACACCCCACCGACCGCCACTGAGCCTGCGCAACAACCGCTCGGTCGGCAGTACGACACCGGCGCCACGCATCACCCAGGGCTGAGTCGCGAACACGCGCGCAACGCCCGGCAAGGGATTCCAAACCATCCACGAATCCTGGCTCGAGCGAACCGAGTTCGCCCACTCACGACCGTGCCCTGAGAGGCAACTCACTCGGTGTGCTGGACGACCGATCGCCGCCAGCGGACCATGGAGGCATGGACGAGGCCCGAAACGAAGCTCGGCGTACCGCGGCCGAGGCCGAAATCGGTAAACATGGGCGACTGGTGCGCGGCCCCCGCGACGGCAAGCTGCTCAGTGCGGGCATGGCGCCGTTCTTTCGCATCCGCACGCCACGCGGGTACGGCATCCTCACGACAACGGGGCGCAAAACCAGGTTACCGCGCCCCAAGTGTGTCCGGGTCTTTCGTGACGGTGATCGGGCGTACTTGGTGCAACTGATGCCGCCGCACGTGACGGTTCAGCAGCCCGACGCGGTCAATGCCTGGCTCCGCAATGTCCGTGCCGATCCTCGCGTCACGGTGAAGCTGCCAGACGGTACCCACAGCGGGATCGCCAGGGAGATCACCGACCCGGACGAACTCGCCACCGCACGCGCCCTGCTGTGCGACACGGTAGTGCTGGTGGACTTCGGCGAATGCGCGATCCACTTGCGCGGTATGCCCTCGCGGGCGAAGATCCGGAAGCTGCACGCGTACTGGTTCGACACCGGTCGCGCGGTCGCCATCGATTTGGCGACCTGACGGAGGCCCTCCCCCGTCTTTGCTGGTGAGTAGTCGTTGAGTGTGGATATGTCGTGAGCTGTGGTGGGCATGGTTTGGTACCAAGGGGATATTCATAAGTAGATGCGCATATCTACGTAACTACATGTTGTATCTGATGGCCATCGATTCCAAGCCCGCCGCTCCTGCCTAATTCCCCCGCACAACTACCTCGGTGTCGCACACTGAACTCACTCCCCTCCCCTAGTCGCCAGGAGTGCCATGCCCTCCCCCGCTGGTCGCCGAATCCTCGCCACGGTCGCTATGGCCGCCGCGGCCCTACTCACGACCAGCACCTCCCCCACCCTGGCTCGACCACCCGCGCCGGCCCGACTCGCACCACTCGGGCCCGAATTCCTCTGGGGCGTGGCAGCCTCCGGGTTCCAGTCCGAAGGCGATGCACCGGACAGCAATTGGCGCCGATACGTCGAATCCGGCACCACCGCCGACCCTTATCTGAACTCGGTCGACTTCCGCAATCGCTACCGCTCCGATATCGCGCTGGCCGCGAAACTCGGTGTGCGCGTGTATCGCATCGGCATCGAGTGGGCACGGGTCCAACCGCGATCCGGCGTGTGGGACGAGGCGGCACTCACGTTCTACGACAACGTCGTCAGCGCTATCACCGAGGCCGGTATGCGGCCGATGCTGACCCTCGATCACTGGGTGTACCCCGGCTGGGCCGCCGACCGCGGCGGGTGGCGCGATCCGGAGATCGTCACGAACTGGCTGTCCAACGCCCGCCTGGTCGTCGACCGGTTCGCCGGCGCTGATCCGCTGTGGGTGACATTCAACGAGCCGACGGTCTATCTGGCCAACGAACTGCGCCACGGCGGGATCGGCGCCGCCGACGTCATCACCATGGGTGAACGAATCACTCAGGCGCACAACAGCATCTACGACTACATCCATGCCGTGCAGCCCGGCGCCCAGGTGAGCAGCAATGTCGCCTACATACCCGCCGTCGACGATGCTGTAAGCGGACCACTGCTCGACCGGATCTCGGCGCGCCTGGACTACATCGGCATCGACTATTACTACGGCCTCTCTCCCACCCAGCTACAGGTCCCTGATCTCGACCGCCCTTGGACGATTCCGCTGCAGCCCGAAGGGATCTACTACGCGCTCGACCACTACGCGCGTAAGTTCCCCGGCCGCCCGCTCTACATCGTCGAGAACGGCATCCCCACCGAGAACGGACTCCCCCGCGCCGACGGCTACACCCGCGCGGATTCGCTCCGCGACACCGTCTACTGGCTGCAGCGCGCCGTCGCCGACGGCATCCCGCTGATGGGTTACAACTACTGGAGCCTCACCGACAACTACGAATGGGGCTCCTACACAGCACGTTTCGGCCTCTACACGGTCGACGTACTCACCGACCCGACTCTTGACCGCACGCCAACCGACGCGGTCGCCGCCTACCGCGCGATCACCGAGGCGGGCGGTGTCGCCCCCGATTACCGGCCGACGCGCCCCGTCGCACCGTGCTCGCTCGTCGACGGGCTCGCCAGTTGCACCGATCCGGTGGCGGTCCCCCGGTAGCGGTTTGAAGCATCGATGGTTGCTCTACACTCAGGCGGGTGTCGAGCACAGCGTCACGCCCCTCCAGTGCCGTCAGCGGCAGGCAAGCCCGATGGCAGCCGCACAACGACAGCCGCCGGGAGCGGATCGTGCTGGCCGCGGTCGAGCTGATCGAACAGGCGCCCGCCGGCGTCGAGGTGCCGATCATCCAGATCGCCGAGCACGCGGGGCTCGCGAAATCAGTGGTCTACCGGCAATTCGCCGGTCGCGACGAGCTCGATCGCCGGGTCAGGAGCGAGATCGCCGACCGCTTCGTCGCCGACATCGAAGACGCGCTCGACATCGCCGAGGGCTCGATCCACGAAATCCTGGTTCGCACGATCGGCGGCGTCGTCACCTGGATCCAGGACCATCCCCGGCTCCACGAGTTCCTTCGAACGGGTCCGTCGGAAACAGATCCCGAGATCGACGCGATGAGCGCGCTGATCACCACCATCGCGGGGTCGGCGAGGGCCCTCGTCACCGGCCTGGCCGGGGTGGTCGGCGTCACCGACGAGGCCTCGGCCGACACGATGACCTTCGCCATCGTCTCGATGACCGAGGCCACCGTCACCCGCTGGGCCAACGACCCGAATCCCGCACTCACCAGAGATCAGCTGATCGAGGAAGTCGCCTCCTACGCCTGGCACGTGGTCGACGGCGTCGCCCGCAGGCACGGCCTGAACCTGGACCCCGACCAGCCACTCACCGAGATCATCACCCAGCTGGTCGCCGGCGACTGAATCGCCGCCGGGCCCAGTTCAGGCAACGCGGCGCGCGCTGCGTTCGGGCTCGCTGCGGTAGCGCGAGATCGGGCCGTCGATGCCGAACTTGCGCCACAGCCACTTGGCGGTCGGGTTCATCAGACCGAGGTCATCGGCCAGTTTGCGCATATCACCGAAGTAGCCCGACAGGATCCGCTGGGAATGTTCCGACTTCCAGAAGGCCTGCTCGATGACCTCGCGCGGAATATCGAACTCGCGCTCGAAGGAACGCGGCGGCGCCATGATCTCGCTCGCCAGCCAGCGCATCGCGATGGGGAACGCCACCGAGCAGACGCCTCGATTGAACTTGCCCATCTGCTCGAGATGCGCGGTGAGGAAGTCGCCGGCGAAGGAGATGTGGCGCGCTTCCTCGGCGATGTGAATCTCCATGGTGCGCAACACCAACGGCGGCATCGACGCGCCCTCGCGGATCACCGCCTTCTGGTAGTGATCGATCGGTTCCTCGCCGCCGAGGATGCCGATGAACAGGATCATGTGGGCGTAGCCGCCTGCGACGCCGATCAACGGCGAGAGAGCGCGGAACAGCGGCCGCATGCCGGGCACATCGACGTCGATGCGGTTCACCAGCTCCTGGAACATCTGGATGTGGTTGCACTCTTCGGTCATCTCGTGCAAGCAGTACCGGAACTCGGGCGAGCCGTTCGGCAACTTCATGATGTATTGCATCATTCCGCGAATCAGCACGCTCTCGAAGGCGGCACCGACCTTGATCGCGTTGGCTGTACGCCACTTGCCGATCTCGATCCGCCGGTCGAGCGGTTGGTCGCGATACCACTGCGTCGCGCCGAGCGGGTCGATCTGCGGCGAGAGAACCCACCGCACATCGTTCGGGTCAAGGGCGAGCTCCGGCGAATCCCAGTCGATATCGAGGTAGGGATCGAAATGACGGTCGACAGACCCCTGTGACAGGGTTGCCAGCGCCTCTCGGTACTCCTCGGTGATGGGTCCGCTACGGCTCGATTCGGTCAGCGTCATCGGTGCCTCCTCGGTTCATGTCCGGCGCGGACAGCCTTGTTAGCGCCGTCACACCGTTACCCAAGAATAACTGAGACCCTCAGTCCCACACAACCCTGGCTCGATAACGTTTTCCGCGTCCTATTCGACGAGCAGAACCACCATCTGGCGGGCGAGATCGACATCGCCGGGGCCGCCCAGCCAGATCAGTGGCCGCCGTTGATCGAGATGGTCCAGCGCTTCGGGCAGGGACACGTACACGCGGTCCGCACGGAGGACACACACCTGAGGTATGGCCTCGGAGACGGCGGGCCCACCATCGACATCGAGTGCCAGCGAGCCGGTAGAGGCGTCGCCTGCCACCGCGTCGCGCACCACCGCGTCACCGGGCTCGACCGAGTCCGAGCCGCTGTGGACGACCTGATGCCCCGGCGCACCAGCCCAGTGGTCCAACCACGCCGGGCCCGGCTCGACCGCGGCGAGGACCGTCTGCACACTCATGCCGTAGAGCACGTCGGCGACGGCGGCGGGCAGGCCCGCGATATCGACGGTGCGCACCAGTGAGCCGTGCTCGCGCAACCGTTCGACGAACCGCGCGAGTACTTCCGCCCGCTCGGTCGGATCCACCACCGCGTGCCTGCCGGTGGATCGACGCATGGGGACCCGGCGCTCGTCCTCGGGTAGGTCGAGCAGCCCGTCACGGACTCGGCGCAAGATCTCCTCGCGAGAATTCACTCGGGCACTCTCCTTCGTTGGCGACACCGTCGTCGCCGTTCACGCATTCCTCTCCCCACATACCGCGGGAACTCTTCAGATCGCTACCGTACCGACCGGTCCACATTGTCCGGGCACGGCACGACGAAGCCGAGCAGATGCAGTAGCTGGTCGATATTCAGGTCGAAGATCTCCGCGCGATCAGCGAAGGTGTCGCGGCCGTACATGTCGAAGACGTCGAAGTTCACGGCACCGAACAGCGTGGTCCAGGTGGTGAGGGCGGACACGATCATCCGGTCGGGGACGAGCAGACCGAACTGCTCGCGGATCGTCGCGAAATCGGCTGCCGTTCGCGGGCTGATCGTCGGCTCGGTAGTAGCGACGCTGAGCTGACCCCGGCGGTAGGCGCTGTCGACGATGCCGAGCAGGATCGCGATCACCCGCACGCCCGGCGCCTCAGTGTCGGCGGCGGGGGCGTCGTAGCCGGGGACGGGCGTGCCGAAAAGCAGGCCGTACCAGGCGGGCTCGGCCAGCGCCCATCCCCGCACGGTGTGCGCGGTGACCCGGAAACGGGTCGCGGGGTCGTCGGGCGCGTCCATCAGTGCCGCCTCGACGGCGTCGCCCAGTGCGTTGTAGCCGTCGACCACCAGCATGGTCAGCAGTTCGTCACGGCTGCGTACGTACCGGTACACCGCCGAGGACACGACACCCAGATCGCGCGCGACAGCGCGCAGCGACAATGCCGCGGCACCGTGGGTGGCCAGGTGCTCGCGGCCGATACGTTTGATGTCGGCGATCGTCTGCGCGCGGGCCAGTGCGCGCGGGCCCGGCCGGTCGGAACTCATCGTCCGATCATCGCGCACTCGCGGCGCGGGCCGGAGCACGGCGCCCGGCCGCGTCGTCGGCGGCCGCGGCGCGTTCGATCTCGGCGGCGAACGTGGCACCGCCGACCTCCCATGCCATCGCGAGCAATCGGTCGCGGAAACGGCTCAGGTCCACCCCGACCCCCTCACCGCCGTAACCCGTGCCCGCGGCGTCGCGGACCGTGTGCACCACCTCGTCGGCGAGCGCGGCGATCCGCGACTGGATCATCGTTCGCAGCGCCCCGCTGAGGGTGACGTCGATGCCGACGTCGTAGAGGACCAGCGCGGCCTTGAACATCGACCGGTCCGCAAGGAACCAGCGTTCGTCGCGGCGCGCGAGATATCCCGCCGCGACGAGTTCCGCGAGGACATCGGCGCCGCGGTCGCCCAGCATCGTCGCGAGTTCGGCGTCATCGATGAAGGACGAGCGTTCGGCGGCCTGGCTCGCGCGCGGATCGAACAGCGCGCGCCAGTCACCGGCCTGCGGTTCGGCGTCGAATACCTCGCGGATGGCGTCCAGGCGCAACCCCCGCGCCTGCATGGCGACGATGTCGCGCAGGCGGTCCAAGTGCTCGTCGGAGTAGACGACTTCCTTGCCCGCGCGGCCGGGTTTCGGCAGCACGCCGAGCGAGTGGTAGTAGCGGATGGTGCGCGACGCCACGCCGCTGACATCGGCGAGTTCCGCTCGGGTATATCGGGCCACCCGACCAGCATAGGTCGGACCGGAACCTACGTTGACAGCTCTGGCTGTCGCCATTAGCGTTACCCGCGTCACTGTCGACACCGATCGAGGAGCTCCCCCATGCCCGAGCGCACCACCGATTTCGACGTTCTGATCGTCGGCTCCGGCTTCGGCGGCAGCGTCACCGCGCTGCGGCTGGTGGAGAAGGGCTACAAGGTCGGTGTCATCGAAGCGGGCCGCCGCTTCGCCGACGACGAACTGCCCAAAACAAGCTGGGACCTGCGCAAATTCGTGTGGGCGCCCAAGCTCGGGTGCTACGGCATCCAGCGCATCCACCCGCTGCGCGACGTCCTGATCCTGGGCGGCGCCGGCGTCGGTGGTGGCTCGCTGAACTACGCCAACACCCTCTACGTGCCGCCGGAGCCGTTCTTCCAGGACCCGCAGTGGCGTGAGATCACCGACTGGCGCACCGAGTTGTCCCCGTATTACGAGCAAGCGAAAAAGATGCTCGGTGTCGTGACGAATCCCCACATGACCCCCGCCGACGAGATCTTCAAGTCCGTCGCCGAGGACATGGGTGTGGGCGACACGTTTGTGCAGACTCCCGTCGGCGTGTTCTTCGGTACGCCTGGTGAGACCGAAGCCGACCCCTACTTCGGTGGTGTCGGTCCCGAGCGCACCGGCTGTGTGGAATGTGGCGACTGCATGGTCGGCTGCAAGTTCGGTGCCAAGAACACCCTGGTGAAGAACTACCTCTACCTCGCCGAACAGGCAGGGGCGCAGGTCATTCCGATGACCACGGTGTCGGCGCTGCGACCGCTGCCCGACGGCACATGGGATGTGGCCACCGAGCGCACCGGCGCCTGGGTGCGCAAGGCGCCCAAGACCTTGACCGCCGAGCACGTCGTGCTCGCGGCGGGCACACTCGGCACGCAGAAGCTGCTGCACGCGATGCGCGATGACGGTGCGCTGCCGAATCTGTCGGACAAGCTCGGCCTGCTCACCCGCACGAACTCCGAGTCGATCGTCGGTGCCGCGACCAGAACGCTCGGCCCGGACCAGGACTTCACCAAGGGTGTCGCGATCACCTCCTCGATCCACCCCACCCCCGACACCCACGTCGAGCCGGTCCGCTACGGCAAGGGCTCCAACTCGATGGGCATGCTGCAAACTCTCATGGTGGACGGCGGCGGCCGGATACCACGATGGCTGCGGTTCCTCGGGCTGGTGCTGTCCAATCCGCTGACGTTCTTCCGCTTCATGAGCACGAAGAACTGGAGCGAGCGCACCATCATCTCCCTCGTCATGCAGCACCTGGACAACTCGATCACCACCTACACCAAGCGCGGGCTGTTCGGTGGCCGCAAGCTGACCTCCAAACAGGGCCACGGACAACCGAACCCGACCTGGATCCCGGCGGGCAACGATGTCACCCGGCGGGTCGCGGAGAAGATCGGCGGCGTCGCCGGCGGCACCTGGGGTGATGTGTTCAACGTGCCGATGACCGCGCACTTCCTCGGCGGCGCGGCGATCGGCGCCGACCGCGAACACGGCGTGATCGACGCCTACCACCGCGTGTACGGCTACCCGACGCTCAGCGTCGTCGACGGTGCCGCCGTGTCGGCCAACCTCGGTGTCAACCCGTCGCTCACCATCACCGCCCAAGCCGAGCGCGCGGCCGCCTACTGGCCCAACAACGGCGAGGTCGACACGCGCCCCGAACAGAGCGCCGGCTACACCAAGATCGCCCCGGTTCAGCCGAACCAGCCGGTCGTGCCCGCGAGCGCGCCCGCCGCCCTGATCCTGCCGATCATCGAGATCCGCAGCTCGGAGAAGACCGCGGGCTGATTCGACGAAACCCGGCCCCGGCCTTGCGGTTACCCACCGCAAGGCCGGGGCCGTTCCTGTTCCCGGCCACGTAGCATTGGTGCCGACGAGCGGCCAGCGGTCGTGGGCAATCCCTGGCTACGGCGGTGGTCACCGCCATCACGGTGCGCGCGCTGATCCGGAATCCGGTCTCCGCACCGACGTGGATCCACCGCGTTCTCGAGCTCGACGACATCTGCCATGACCCGCTCGCAGCCGACATCCGGTTCGACCGCTCCTGACAGTTCCGGCGAACGCTGTGCGACACCGTGTTTCGAATGGACGCCGCGGACGCGTTCAGAGTGCGTTGATTCGGGCCAGTGCTTCGAAAGCCAGGTCCCCTGCCTGCCACAACGCCGTGATCTCCGTGCGGATCGCCGGAGCGAGGACGGGGTCTTGCAAGGCGAGGCCGTTGGTGAAGATCACCGTGTTCGCGCCGAGGTCGGCGGCGATCAGCAACTGTTCGGTGGCGACTCCCGCGCCGAACAACTGGTCGAGTCCCTCGCCGACGAAGTAGAACCGCCACAGCGGTCCGAGGTCGGCACCGTAGGTGGCTTTGGTGCGGTCGATGATCACGTCACCGACCGAGGCGATTCCCGCCACGATCTTGAAGTAGTCCGGCGCGTTCTCGGGCTTGCTGCCGACTGCCGCCACCGAATAGGTCAGGTCGACGGTCAGGTGCGCGTTGTATCCGGCCATCGCCGTGCGAGCGCGCGACGCCCCACAGTCGCGGGCCAGCGCGAAGTAGTGCGCCCACTGGGGTTCCGCGATACCACCGGTGAATTCGGCGTGCAGATTGTCAAGGAACCGGCGCAGCAGTTCGAGGCTGATCGCGTGCGCGTACTCGCGGTTCGCGAATGCCGCCGGATCGCGCTGCATCGGCATCACCGCGGCGTATTCGACGCCGTCGAGCCCGATCGCGAACAGCCCGCGCAGGTCCCGATGCTCGACGAGGATCTCGGTGATCCGATGATGGCGGGCCACCGCGTCCTCGAGCCGGTCCAGACTGCCCGCACCGGAGATCGCCGACGTGTCCGACAACCGCGCGATCTCGGCGATGTCGGCCTGCGACAGCATCGACCCGCACGCGGTGTCCTGAACCGCGCCGGCGGCCGGGCCTACGGGCAAGGCCAGCGTCACGACCGCGACACAGGCTGCAATTCCACTCGATACGCGCACCGGCCGATTCCACCACCTCATCGAGTGATCCGCGCTTCGACGCGCGTGCCGACGCGCCCGATGGGCGTGTCGGCAGGACCTGTCGCGGGTTCGACAACCTGGCACGGTGACCGCGGCGGCGGCAGTCGTCACCATGGTCACCGGAACCGAGCCCGTTCACCCGCGTAGACCACGAGTGCCAAGGTGCCGACGCCATTAGACCAGGCGCAAGCTCTCGATCATCTCCTTCGCCTGATCGGCGGTGAGTTCGCCGGTGGTGCCGCGATCGACGAGGATGGTCAGTACGAGGGTGGTGCCGGCGGCGTTGCGGAATCCGAAGGTGTACACGGAGTAGGCGTTCGCCGTGCACCCCGGGATCTGCGGAGTCCACGCGCCCGAGGTCTCCACGAAGTGGCCGCTGACTCCGCTCTGGGTCTTCAGCGAAGTAGGCGTGCTGATCTTTCCGCCGGTCGGGTCCGAATACCCGCCTGCCGCGGAAATTTTCGCGACGCTCCCGGCCGCCGCGGCGGGGTCGGTTTCAGTGGACGAGGTGACTGCGGCCATGGCTCGGTAGACCGAGCCAGGGCAGTAGTCGGCGCCCTCGGTGGCCTGGCCCCGACCGTCCACCGAGCCGGCCGCGTTGGTGAACGACATCGGGTCGGAGTCGGAGTGGATGGTCCAGGCCGACGGCACGTCGTAGGCGACGCGATAGGCCGGGATCAGCACGCCTTTCGAGCCAGGAGCCAGAGGCGCCGTACTCGTGCCCGACAGTGGCCCCGCCTTGGTGGTGGTTGTCGAGCCCGCCGCCACCGAGGACGCGTCGGAGGAGCGGGCGGCGATCGCGACCGCGACCGCTACCCCGATCGCCAGCACCACGATTACGGCCACCACCGCGATGATCACGCCCGAGCCACCACGACGCGGCGTAGGCGAATACTGTTGTGGCGCAGGAGCGTAGCCGTAGGGCTGCTGCCCGTACCCCGGCTGCTGGGCGAACGGCTGCTGGCCCGGTCCGAACTGCTGCCCGTACGGTTGTTGGCCTGTCAGCGGCTGGGAGGCATACGGCTGCCCGCTACCGGGTTGCGGCCCATACGGATCTTGACCCATCCCGGATTGTTGCCCATAGGGTTGCTGCCCGGTCCACGGCTGCCCGACCACTGCCGGTGGCGCATACGGATGCTGGCCGCTGCCGGGTTGTCCCGTTCCGGGCTGCTGCCACTGCGGCTGCGGTCCGGTCCCGGGTTGCTGTCCGTACGACTGCTCGCCGGTACCGGGTTGCCCGAAAGACTGCCCGAACACCGTGGGTGGCGCGACCGGATGTTGTCCACTACCAAGCTGATTCACCCCCGGGTCAGCAGACGGTTGCGGGCCGTCTTGCGGTCGGGCGGCCGACTGCTCGGCCGGGTTGCTGGGCGACCGCAGGATGGTGGGATCGGCGGGAGGTTGTGCGGCGGGGTCAGGGGCGGGGCCCGACATTCCGGGCGCCTCCCACCACCGATCACTGTCATTTGCCACGTCGGGAGTCCTTCCTCGCCATCCGCCCACGACCGTCGAGCGGGTCGTATCCGGACAGAGCCACCCGCTCAGCGTAATGGCGAAACACCGTTTCCGAGTAGTCGAAACCGCGGCCGACACCGGTCCGGCGAGGTCGGCGCCGCGATCGTCACCGCATTGGACGCGATGTCGTTGCGTGCGTGGGCGAACCGCCTGACCTACGTCCCCGGAACGCCTGCGGCGATTCTGTCCGCGGTCGCGACCGTCGTCGTGCCGAGCTCGCTCAGTGCCTGCGCCGACAGCTGCGTATCGGGGCAGCTGACGACTGCGGCCACCACCGCACCGTTGCGATCACGGATCGGTGCGGCGAGGGTAACCACCGCGTTGTCGGGGCCGAGCTCGTCGGGCAGGTAGTCGATGGTGATCAATTCGGTGATGACCGAACCGAGCTGCGCGCGCAAGGCGGCGGTGATCGGTGAATCACGCAGGCCTGCCAGCACTTCCAGCATCGGCGTCGAGTCGTCGACCAGGCGTTCCACGGAGTAGCCCCGGGTGCGGATCTCGGCCAATACGCGGGCGAGGCGCTCACGGTGGGCCGGGTCGGCGGTGGCAAGCCACGCCTGCATGACGGGTTCCGTTGCCCAGGCGACGAATTCCCGACAGACGGGGGGTGCGAGCGGGAGCCGGCGACCGGGGCGGATCCAGCCCGCCGACGGATGACCGACGACTTCGGTGACCACGATGCTGCCCCCGGCGCGTTCGGCGAGGAATACCGGCACGTCGGCCTGTTCGGACAGCGCTCGCAAATGCGGAATCGCGGTGCGGCGCAGCGGAAATGCCGTTTCGGCGCGCCTGGCCACTGCCAGCAGCCGCAAGCCGATGCCGTAGCACCCGTCGTCGTCGCGCACCGTCCAGCCATCGGCGGTGAGCTGGGTGAGCACGGCGTGCGCGGTGGCGCGGGACAGCCCCGCTTCCCGCACGATGCGGGCCAGCGACAGACGTTCGGTGGGGTGCCGTGACAGCAGCTCCAGCACCTTCACCACGCGCTGCGTCGGCGGCGACGCGGCGCCGGGAATCTCGGCATCGCCCATCGAATCCGGGGTCACCTCTTGACCGGCGCCCTCGGCCCGGCTTATCGTCGGTGTCACAATACCGAACAATAGCGTCGAATATTCGACATCGCAAGCCGTCGGGGAAAGTTTCCGGCGAAATGCTCGAACGAAGTGGGTGAACAGTGCAGGCGGGGTACGAGTTATCGCATCTGGCGGCCTTGGAGGCCGAGTCGGTGCACATCTTCCGGGAGGTCGCGGCCACTCTCGCGCGACCGGCCCTGCTCTTCTCCGGCGGCAAGGATTCCGCCGTGTTGCTGCACCTGGCACGACGCGCGTTCTGGCCCGCGCCGTTGCCGTTTCCGCTGCTGCATGTGGACACCGGTCACAATTTCGACGAGGTGATCGAGTTCCGCGACCGCACCGCAGCGCACACCGGAGCGCGCCTCGAGATCGCCCGAGTCCAGGACGATATCGACGCGGGCCGCGCCGTAGAACGCCCCGGCGGCACCCGCAATCCGTTGCAGACCACCACCTTGCTGCGCGCGATCGGTGAACACCGATTCGATGCGGCGTTCGGCGGCGCGCGCCGGGACGAGGAGAAGGCCCGCGCCAAGGAGCGAGTGTTCAGCTTCCGCAACAGTTTCGGCGAATGGGACCCGCGCGCACAGCGGCCCGAGGTGTGGAACCTCTACAACGGCCGCCATCAGCCCGGCGAACACATCCGGGTGTTCCCGCTGTCGAA
Source organism: Nocardia sp. NPDC058480 (assembly GCF_042720495.1). Taxonomy (NCBI): domain Bacteria; kingdom Bacillati; phylum Actinomycetota; class Actinomycetes; order Mycobacteriales; family Nocardiaceae; genus Nocardia; species Nocardia sp. NPDC058480. Next base: position 307,650 of record NZ_JBHXMN010000004.1, read on the forward strand.
CTGGACCGAGCTCGACATCTGGGAGTACATCGATCGCGAGGCCGTCGAGCTGCCGTCGCTGTACTACGCGCACCGGCGGCGAGTCATCGAGCGTGACGGAATGCTGCTGTCGGCAACACGATTCATCACCCCTGCTCCCGGCGAACGCACCTTCGAAGCCACCGTCCGTTTCCGCACGGTCGGCGACGCCACCTGCACCGGCTGCGTCGAGAGCACCGCCGACACAGCGGCGAAGGTGATCGCCGAGACCGCCGCCACCCGGCTCACCGAGCGCGGCGCCACCCGGGCCGACGACCGGATCTCCGAGACCGGCATGGAAGACCGCAAGCGAGAGGGCTATTTCTGATGCGCCGCAACCTATTGCGACTGGCGACCGCGGGCAGCGTCGACGACGGCAAGTCCACCCTCATCGGCCGGCTGCTCTACGACTCCAAGTCCCTGTTCGACGATCAGCTCGCCGCGATCGAACGAGTCAGCACCGAACGTGGCGGCGCCGCGGCGGATCTCGCGCTGGTCACCGATGGTCTGCGTGCCGAACGCGAGCAGGGCATCACCATCGACGTCGCCTACCGCTACGTGACCACGCCACGACGCAAATTCGTCATCGCCGATACCCCGGGGCACGTCCAGTACACCCGCAATATGGTGACCGGAGCGTCCACCGCGGACCTCGCGCTGATCCTGGTCGACGCGCGCACCGGCGTGTCCGAGCAGACCCGCAGGCACGCGTTCCTCGCGACGCTGCTCGGCGTGCCGCACCTGGTGGTGTGCGTGAACAAGATGGACCTGGTCGACTGGTCGCAGGAGCGTTTCGAGGAGATCCGCACCGAATTCGCCGCGTTCGCCGCCAAACTGACGGTGGGCGATCTGAGCTTCGTGCCCGTTTCGGCGCTGCTCGGCGACAACGTCGTCGACGGCTCCGAGCACATGGACTGGTATCCGGGGCCGCCGTTGCTGCGCCACCTCGAGGACGTGCACATCGCCTCGGACCGCAACCTCATCGATGCCCGGCTGCCGATCCAGTACGTCATCCGGGCCCAGGAGGGACTCGACCACCGCAGTTACGCGGGCACCATCGCGGGCGGGATCTTCAAGCCCGGCGACGAAGTGGTGGTTCTGCCCGCCGGTAAGTCGACCCATGTCCGGCAGATCTGGGGGCCGGGCGGCAGCAAGGTCGACGAGGCGTTCACCGGAATGGCTGTGTCGGTCACGCTCGACGACGACATCGACGTCGGGCGCGGCGATCTGCTCGCCCGGCCGGGCAACCGTCCGCATATCGGCACCGAGTTGGATGCGATGGTGTGTTGGTTCTCGGAGAGTGCTGCGTTGCGCGAGGGTGCCCAGTACTTGGTGCGCACCGCCGCGCAGACCTCGTCCGCGCAGGTCACGGCCATCGACTACCGCCTCGACGTGAACACCCTGCACCGGATCGAGGACGTCACCACACTGTCGCTCAACGACATCGCGCGCATCCGGTTGCGCAGCCGTCAGCCGCTGCTGTCGGATCCGTATCGGGAGAATCGGCGCACGGGCAGCTTCATCCTGATCGATCCGGTGACCGATCAAACGGTCGCGGCGGGAATGGTGACCGGCCGGGAATCCGGGACAGATTCCGTGACCGGTGACAGTGAACACGCGGCCCCTGTGGTCTGGCATCGGTCTGCGGTGAGTCGCGCCGAACGCGGGCATGCGGGCGCGACGGTCTGGTTGACCGGCCTGTCCGGGTCGGGGAAGTCCACGCTGGCCGTCGAACTGGAGCGGCAGTTGGTCGCGGCCGGACGTCCCGCCTACCTGCTCGACGGCGACAACCTGCGGCACGGTCTCAACGCGGGCCTCGGCTTCTCCCCCGCCGACCGGGACGAGAATGTGCGCCGGGTCGCCGAAGTCGCCGCGCTGTTCGCCGATTCGGGTGCGGTGGCGATCGTGTCGGTGATCAGCCCGTTCGCCGCGCAGCGCACCGACGCCCGAACCGCCCATACCGACCGTGAGCTGCCGTTCCACGAAGTCTTCGTCGACACCCCGCTCTCGGTCTGCGAGCGCCGAGACCCCAAGGGCCTCTATGCGAAGGCCCGCGCGGGCGAGCTGCCCGGCTTCACCGGGATCGACTCCCCCTATGAACGGCCCGAGCACGCCGACCTCGTCATCACTCCCGATCTCGGCTCACCCGCCGAGATCGCCGCCCATATCCTCCGAGAGCTAGGAATCGCAGACCGTTGACCCATTCCAGTACCGCCACCGAATCCGGTAGCAGCGCGCCACCGGAACCGCTCACCGCGCCGTTCCTCGCCGCGGTGGCCCAGGCCGAAGAACTCATCGCCGGAGCGGAATTCGTCCGCAGCGATCAGGACCTCGCCGAGGGTTACGACTATCTCGCCGCCAGTGTCGCCGCGTGCCTGCGGCTTTCTGGCGCGCATGGCACCTCGCATCCCTACTTCGTATCCTCGACGGGTCCGTACGCCAAAATGGGGCTGGACAACCCCGACACCCTCTACTACCACGCCAATATCGAGCCGACCGCCGAGTATGTGGTGAGCGGGGTGCGCGGCAGCACCGTCGACCTGAGTTTCCAGGTACTCAAAGGTGACTACACCGCGACCGATGTGCCCGGCGGAGCCGACGCGTTCGATGACCGGCGCATTCCGATCGCCGCCGACGGCAGCTTCTCCCTTCGCTTCGGTCCCGCCAAACCAGACGCGGGCCCGGACTACTTCCCGCTCGGGGAAGGCGCGTCCATGCTGGCCGTGCGTGAGGTCTACAGCGACTGGTCCGAGCGCAAGGGCTCGATCCGGATCGAGCGGGTCGACACCATCGGCACCGCACCCGTCGAACCGGATCTCGCGCGGATTCGCAAACGGTACGGCGCGGCGGCGAAAATGCTGCTCACCCGGGTGCACACCTGGTTCAACTTCCCGAAGTGGTTCTATCTCGATCTGCCGGTGAACACCCTCACCGCACCCCGGCTCACCCCCGGTGGGCTGAGCACCCAGTACTCCTCGGTCGGGCATTTCGATCTCGCCGACGATCAGGCACTGGTGATCACCGTCCCGAAATCCGATGCGCCGTACCAGGGTTTCCAGCTGGGCAGCCTCTGGTACATCTCGCTGGACTACGTCAACCACCAGACCAGCCTCAATCATGCTCAGGCCCAGGTGGATTCGGATGGTCTGATCCGGATGGTGGTGAGCAAGCAGGATCCGGGCATCGCGAACTGGATCGAAACGACCGGCCGGACCCGCGGCATCCTGCAGTTCCGGTGGCAGCGCACCGATCGGCCGATGACCGAGGCAGACGGGCCGACCGTCTCCGTGGTGCCGATCGAAGAGGTCGCGCAACACCTTCCGTACTTCGAGAACAACCGGATCGACGCCGCGGGATGGCGTGACCGGATCAGCGCCCGGCAGCGGGCATTCGCCGAAAGGATGCTCGGATGAGCGGGGCACTGTTGGACGGGAAAGTCGTCGTCGTCTCCGGGGTCGGCCCCGGGCTCGGGCGGTCGATCTGTCTGGAAGCGGCCACGGCGGGCGCGACGGTCGTGCTCGCGGCGCGCACCGAATCCCGATTGCACGAGGTAGCCGCCGAGATCGAGGCCGCAGGCGGTGCCACGCTCAGCGTGCCCACCGATATCACCGACGAGGCAGCGGTACAGAATCTCGTGACGCGCACGGTCGAAACTTTCGGCCGGGTCGACGCACTCGTGAACAATGCGTTCTCGGTGCCGTCGATGAAGCCACTCGACCGCACCGATTTCGACCACATCCGGTCGAGCCTCGATATGACGGTGCTCGGCGGCCTGCGGATGACGCAGGCGTTCGCGCCCGCTCTCGCCGAGGCCAAAGGTGCTGTGGTGATGATCAATTCGATGGTCGTGCGCCATTCCGAGCCCCGGTACGGCAGTTACAAACTCACCAAGGCCGCGCTGCTGGCCATGTCGCAGACCTTGGCCACCGAACTCGGTGGCAAGGGTGTGCGGGTCAACAGCGTGCTGCCCGGCTATATCTGGACCGATCAGCTGAAGTGGTATTTCGGTCAGGTCGCCGAGAAGTACGGCATCACCGTGGAGCAGGTCTACGAGCAGACCGCGTCGAAATCCGATCTGAAGCGGCTGCCAGAGCCCGACGAGATCGCCCGTGCCGTGGTGTTTCTCGCCTCCGACTGGTCGTCGGCGATCACCGGCCAGACCCTCGACGTCAACTGCGGCGAATACCACAACTAGGAGCTTGTAGAAGATGACTGTGCGCACCGATGTCGGCACCGTGGCCGACCTGCACGCCTCGGCCACCAAACTCACCGGTCTCACCGATTTCGGGACCGACGACTACACCGAGGCGATGCAGGTTCTGCTCGACTCGTATCGCGACGAGGCCGGGCTCACCGAGCTCGGCTCCAAGATGTCGCGGTTCTTCCTGCGCGGTGCACTGGTTGCCCGTGCGCTGAGTGAAGCCGCGTGGGCGGCCAATCCCGGCTACGTCGAAACACCGGTCACCCAGCCGATTTTCGTCACCGGGCTGCCCCGGACCGGTACCACCGCACTGCACCGGCTGCTGGCCGCCGATCCGGCCAACCAGGGGCTGGAGATGTGGCTGACCGATTTCCCGCAGCCGCGACCACCGCGCGAGAGCTGGGCCGGCAATCCCGCCTACGCGCAGATCGACGCGGGTCTGCGACAGCATCAGGTCCAGAACCCCGAATTCATGGGCCTGCACTACATGAGCGCCTCCGACGTGGAGGAATGCTGGCAGTTGCTGCGCCAATCGGGCATGTCGCACTCCTACGGATGCCTCGCCTATATCCCGGGCTACACGCAATGGCTAGCCGGTCAAGACTGGACGCCCGCCTACGCACGGCACCGCCGCAACCTGCAGCTGATCGGCATGAACGACACCCGCCGCTGGGTCCTCAAGAACCCCAGCCACCTGTTCTGCCTCGATGCCCTACTGGCGACCTACCCCGACGCCATCGTCATCCAAACCCACCGCGACCCCGCCACCATCATCCCGTCGGTCTGCAGCCTCAACGAACACGCCACCCGCGGCTGGTCAACCACCTTCACCGGCGAAACCATCGGCCGCACCCAACTCGACCTGTGGTCGCGCGGCCTCCACGAATTCACCGCCGCCCGCGCCCGACACCCCGAAGCCACCTTCATCGACATCGACTTCGAAGATCTCCGCACTGACCCCCTTGGCGTCGTCGACAGTGTGTACGCCCGTACCGGTGCCACCCTCACACCTGAAGCTCGAACCGCCATCACCGCCCTCGACAACGAAAGCCGCACCGGCGCACGCAAACCCACCCACCACTATTCCCTCGCCGACTACGGCCTCACCGAGAACATGGTCGCCGAAAGCTTCGGCAGCTGATCTCGAACGGTCAGGCTACCGACGCTCGCGGGCATCCCCGACCGGATGCCCGCGAGCGATGCGATGTCGTGCTTGTCAGCGAGGCCGACATCGACCGCGGCCGCCACCTCGTGCGGCGTCATTCGTCGACGTCGACCCCGTACCGCCTGGCCAGTTCGGCGAGATCGGTCTCCTAGCCCTGGCCAACCGCGCGCAGCCGCCAATCTTCACCGCGCAGAGACAGCTCCGCGAGCAGCAGGGTGCGCTCCACGGTTGCGGCATCGAGCGTGGAACGTATCGCGGTGCTCGATTCCGTGCCTGCGGCGAAGTCCAGCTCGATGGCGCCGACGTCGCCGAAGGTGAGACCGGCACCGTCGAGCGAAGCGGCGAGGACGACGCGAGTGCAGTGCTCGGGCAGGTCATCGAGGATCAGGGTGATCGACTGCTCGTTCGGCCCATCCTCGGAAAGCTTGGCGCCCTGCGATTCTGGCTGGTTGTAGAACAGGAAGTCGTCGGAGTCGTCGACTCGCTCATCGCTGCCGAGCAGGAACGCGACGAGATCCACGGTCGGCGCACTGAGCTGGCTCCACGTTGCCCGCAGAGTCCACGTATTGCCGCCCCCGGCGATCGGCACGTCGATCACCTGACCTCGCGACAACACCGTCGGCTCCGCGGGCCGGATTTCAGCACGACCAGGCGCGGTCGATGCCGCATGGGCATTGTTGGTGACCAGCACACTGGTCCGGTTGCTCACCATGCTCGTGACGTCGAGCCCCGCAGCCTCGGCACGGGCACAGAGCGCCGCCGAAGGATCACTCGTCGCCCATCGCGATGTGGTAGAGGGTGGCGAGGGCGTCGTCGATGGGGTGTGGCTTCGGCTTTCCGTCGGGGCCGATCTCGTTCCACCGCACGAGGTTTGTCGCGACCGACATCTGGCGGGTGCCGTCGGCGCTGGTCAGAGATAGTGCTTGGGCACCGAAGACACTGCCGTCGTGGCCCCAGAATGTTTCGCCGCCGGGAGTCCGCACCCGGTGCAGGCCGAGACCGTATTCGATCCGCGTACCGTCCAGTGCGATGACGGGCACCGTACGCTGCATCTGCGCCAACGACTCGCGGCTGACGATGTGCCCACCGAACAGCATGCGGTAGAAGCGATTCAGGTCCGCCATGGTCGAGACGAGTCCGGCGCCGGGCAGCGCCCACGACATGTTGTAGACGCTGTAGTCGCGCGGCGGATCGATCATTCCGAACAGCCGCTCGTACATTCGCGGGTGCGCAACCGTCAGGGTCGGCCCGTCCGGAAACGCGGTGTGCTCGAGCCCGGCACGTCCGATCACCTGCTCGGCGACATAGGTCTCGAATGCAGTTCCGGTCACCTGCTCCAGCAGTTCGCCCAGCAGGAAGTAGTTGGTGTTGGAGTACACGCCGGGGGTCGCTCCGGGCGCCAGGGTGGCGGGCGGCGCGCTGACGCCCATTCCGATCAACTCGACCGGGTCGAACTGGGTGAACTGATGCTTGTCCAAGCTCTCCGACGACAGCTGCGTCCCGCCGAAAAAGGCTGCGAGGGAAGGAAATGAGTACGGCAGGTGCTCGGCCAGTCCGCTGGTGTGGTTGAGCAGCATCCGAACCGTGATCTGCGCGCCACGCTCACCAGGGACCAAGTGCGGCAGGTAGTCACCGATCGGTGTGTCGAGCCCGATCCGCCCCTGCTCTACCTGCTGCATGATCGCGGCCGCGATGAACGTCTTGGTGATGCTGCCTACTCGGTGGACCATGTCGGGGCCGATGGGTTCGCCGGAGGTGACATCGGCGACCCCCGCCGTGCCACTCCACACCCGGTCGCCGTCACGTACCTCCATGTACACACCGGTCATTCCCGCGTCGCGGACCGCATCCAGCGCGGATTGCAGCGCAGCCGGATCGAGTCCGGAACCTGTGTGCGCAGTGTCTGTTTCGCCGGCCGACAGCCGCATCGCGCATGCGCTGACGGTCAGGACGGCGACGCCTACCAGCATTGCCAGTGGGATCTTCACGATTTCTGTCCTCTCGTGGTCGGCCGCTGTAGTTCGAAGCGGCGCACCGTTACCGTGGCAGGTGTGACCGATGGGGCGCTTTCGGAATCGTGCGGTCCGGCACGGTCGCCGGTGATCTGGATCCGGCCGGGTCATGCCGGGTATCTCGGGCCCGAACTCGGCGTCGACCTGCACTCCGGCTCGGTCCCGGTACTCACCGTCGGACTCGACGGGCCGTTCATTCTCGAGACCGCCACCCACGGTGAGATACGCACCCGCAGCGCGTATGCGCCGGCCACGATCTGACCCGATCGGCGACGGATGCGGGTTTCGCCACACCCTCGCACTTCAGCGAAACCTTCCACCGCATGTTCGGAATGCCCGCGATCGCAACTCTGCGCACCGGGATCCGATTCGACCTCGGAACCGCTGAGGCGGGGCTCGCGTGACTCGTCTCAGGACCGAGCAGCCGCCGCCGGGTTCATGGCGTCACGGATGACACGCAGGCCCGTGATCAAGCCGTCGAGCTGCACGGGGGTCTGCCAGTCACCGTCGCGGTCACGGCGCTCACCAGGTCAATCCGCGGCCGAGACCGCTCGTGATGTGCAGTTTCAGCAACAGCAGGCACAGCACGAAGGTGATGAACCATGCGACCAACACGATTCGACGCAGTGTCGCGGTAGATCAGACGGGTTGCCTTGCTCGTCCCAGGCTTAGAGGGACACACCCCAGGTAGGACGCTGAGAGTTCGCCGGGCCAGACAGGGATCGTCCGGGCGCCTGATAGGCAAGGCGGCGCCGAGGTTCACTCGCCGCGGTCAATCGCCGGTCTGCGCCGAATCCATGGCCGCCAGTAAGGCCACGCCGCGGGGTGAGATCTGATAGCCGGTGCCCAAGCTGATGGTCAGGCCGAGGTTCTTCAACTTGCGCACGTTGAGTTTGAAGCGGTGCGGGTCGCGCCCGAGTTCCTCGGCCAAGTCGGGCGCCCGGGTCGCGGGGCGCCGCTGGATGATTCGGAGCGTGTCGTGGGTCCACGGGCCCTCGGCATCGGTCCGGTCCATGCGTGCGAGGCGGGCGGCCAACGCCGCGGCATCGTCGATCCGGTCGTCGGCGGCCAGCGCGTCACGCGGATCTTCGTCGGTGAGATAGCGGATCCGGAGCAGATAGATCGGGTCGTCGTCGGCACCTCTGAGATCGGCGACCACATCGGCGGGTGCGTCATATCCTCCGGCGCGCGCGTCCTCGATGCTGATCTGATCGGCGGTGACCGTCGACAGCTGGTCGACGGCGATGCGCCCCGCACCGGTGCGGTAGACCTTGCCCTCGGTGGCCTGCCGGTGACGCCACCGGCGAAAGAGCACCGTCACGGCCCCACTGCGGATCCCGGCCCAGCGCTGCTTCTCGATCAGCATGCGAGGGCCTGCTGCCGCGCAGCCCGGTCGGGGTGGATCGTGGTCGGTTCGTCCTCGATCATTCCGTCAGGCTATCGCGCGCGGCGCCGATGGAGTCACCCCCGCGGATGCCGTTGGTATGCCATTCGCCGTCCGGGTAGGTGATGTAGAGCGGGCCGAGATTGCACGGGTTGAGGCAGCCGGTCGGGGTGATCAGGGCGCCCGGGTGGTCGCGGCGCAGAGTCCGGTGCAGCTCGCCCGCGCCGTACACGGTGCAGCGGGGGCCTCGACAGACCAGGATGTGCGAGGTGTGGTCGGGGATTTCGGACCAGGCCGGGCTGCGGAAGCCCCGCGGGCTCGCCGTCACCGGTGTGCCGTCCTCGGACATCCTGGAACGCACCACATCGGCGAATCCGGCGGCGGTGTCGACGCCGTCGGTGATGCGCACGTCGAGTTCGCTCCCGCGCGTTTCCTTCCAGTTCGCTACCGCGCGCGCGATCCAGGTCTCGAGGTACCGGTCGCGTGGCACCGCGAGCGGGATCAGCGTGACCGGCGATTCGTCGCGGGCGGCGGTATCCAGTGCGGTGTGGATGGTCGGCTCCTCCTGGTCGAGTAGCGCGTAGCCGACTCCGCAGGCCTCGGCCAGAGCCTCGACGGACGGGAGATCGACGCCCGACGGAGTCGGCCGGGCGATGAGGACATACCGGCGCGTCATGCGGTACGCACCGTTCGCGGGGCCGGAATCACCAGCGGTGTGCCCGTCATCGGGTCCTCGATCACCGTGCAGTCGATGCCGAAGACTTCCGACACCAGCTCGGGACGCACGATCTCGGCGGGTGAACCTTGCGCGACCACGCGGCCGTCCTGCACGGCGACGAGATGGTCGGCGTAGCGGGCGGCGAGGTTCAGGTCGTGCAGGACGACAATAATAGTGCGCGGCAACAGGTTTCGCAGAACGTCGAGCACGTCGAGTTGGTGCGCCAGGTCGAGAAAGGTCGTCGGTTCGTCGAGCAGCATCACCTCGGGGTCCTGCGCCAACGCGAGCGCGATCCACACCCGTTGTTTCTGACCGCCGGAGAGTTGATCCACCGATCGGTCGATCAACTCGAGAGTGTCGGTGGCCACCAACGCTTTTCGCACGGCCTCACCGTCGCGCGCCGACCATTGACGGAACCAGCGTTGGTGGGGATGGCGGCCGCGGCCGACGAGTTCACCCACGGTGATGCTGTCGGGGGCGACCGGTTGTTGCGGCAACATGCCGAGCCGACGGGCGACCGTGCGCGCGGGCTGCGGTGCGATATCGGCACCGTCGAGCAGGACCGCGCCCGCCGTAGGCGCGATCAGCCGGGCCAGGCCACGCAGCAGGGTCGATTTGCCGCAGCCGTTGCGGCCGACGATGACGGTGATCGCACCCGTCGGGAAGTCGACGGTGGCGTCGGTGACGATCGCGGTGTCGCCGTAGCCGAGGGTGAGTCCCTCGGTAGTCAGGTGTGCGGTCATCCAGCGTGTCCGATCCGGGTTGCGCGGGCGAGGAGGTAGACGAGAACGGGAGCGCCGAGGATGGCGGTCACCACCCCGACAGGGAGTTCCGCCGGGAACAGCCGCCGGGCGGCCAGGTCGGCGGCGACCACCAGCAACGCCCCGGTGGCAGCCGCGGGCGCGAGCCCGGCACCGCGTTCGGCCAGCAGCCGTCGCGCGATCTGCGGCGCCACCAAGGCGACGAAACTGATCGGCCCGGCCGCGGCCGTCGCGAGGGTCGCGGCGGCGGCCGCGACGACGATGAGTGTGATGCGATGCGGGCCGCGCCGCCCAGCCAGCGAATTCGCCAGCTCGTCACCCATTTCCAGCAGCGGCAACGAGCGAGCGAGAACGAGCAGCGGCGGCACGACCACCACCAGCGCCGTCGCGGCGAACCCGACGTGGCTCCCATCGCGGTTGGCCAAGCTGCCGGTGAGCCACATGGCGGCCGTATGCGCCTGGTAGTTGTCGGCGATGGTCAGAATGAACGCGATGGCCGAGGACAGCATCGCCGTGACGCCGATGCCGACGAGCACGAGTCGATAGCCATCGAGCCCGTCCTTGGTGGCCACGGCCACGATCAGCACCATGGCCACTCCGGCACCGATCACCGCCCCGCCGACCAGCCCCAGCCCGGCACCACCGAGCAACACGCTCACCACCAACGCGCCCAGTGAGGCGCCCGCGTTGATCCCGATGATCTCGGGGCTCACCAGTGGGTTGGTCGCGATCCGTTGCAGGATCGCCCCCGATATCGCGAAGGCCGCGCCGACACACAGCCCGGTGAGCACACGCGGCAACCGGTCGGCCACCACCACGTCGTACTCGATGAGCGTGCCACCGCCACCGAGGACACGCATCACGTCAGCGACTGTGAGCGGGTAGTAGCCTATCGTGAGTGACCACGCCGCCACCGTCAACGCGGCCGCGGTGATCAGCACGGTCAGGACCGCGGACCGTTTCCCGACGCGAAAGACGATGCGCCGGTCGGGTGTTCGCAGCAACAGCGTGCCGCTGGGCAGCATGCTGCGCTCGGTGAGCGTCACAGTGTGGCCACCTTTCGATTGCGCACGAGAAAGAGGAAGAACGGCGAGCCCGCGAAGGCGGTGATGATGCCGACCTGGATTTCCTGTGGCCGCGCCAGCATCCGTCCGAGAATGTCGGCCACCAACAGCAGCGTCGGGCCGAGCAGCGCACACCAGAGCAGAATCCACCGGTAGTCGTGTCCGGCGAAGAATCGGGCGATGTGCGGGATCACCAAGCCGATGAAGGCGACCGGCCCGGCGATGGCGACTGCTGAGCCTGCGAGCAGCACCACGCTCAGCGCACCGGTCGCCCGCGTCGCGACCAGTCGGGTGCCGAGCGTGCGCGCCAGGTCGTCACCGATGGCGACGGCGTTCAACGGCCGGGCCACCACTACCGCCAGCAACAACCCGGCAGCGATGAACGGTGCTGTCTGCCATACGGATTCGATGTCGGCGCGAGCCAACGAGCCGACCACCCAGAATCGGAAGTTGTCGAACAGCGTCCGGTCGAGCAGGGTGATCGCCGTGGTGATCGACCCACACAGCGCGGTGCAGGCGGCGCCCGCGAGCGCGAGTTTCACCGGGGTCGCGCCACCGAACCCCAACGATCCCAGCGTGTAGACGAACGCGGCGGCGATCGCGGCGCCGAGGAAGCCGAACCAGATGAAGCCGCCCGTCGCCGTGAGGCCGAACGTACCCATCGCGATCACGATCGCCAGCGACGCACCCGCGTTGATGCCGAGCAGGCCCGGCCCGGCCAGTGGGTTGCGGGTGAGCCCCTGCATCACCGCGCCTGCCAGCGCCAACGCGACACCCGCGAGCAGGCCCGCGACAGTTCTCGGCAGCCTGATGTAGCGCACGACCCGGTCGGTGTCGGTCCCCTGGAAATCGGTGAACGCGACCACGGCCTGGTCGAGGGTGAGCGGGTGTGAACCGATCAGGATGGACGCGACGCAGGCAGCCGCCAGCGCGGCGCCGGCCAGGATCAGACCGGTGCCGCGAGCGGTGCGCGTCACCGCCGGAACAGCTCGGGATGGATCAATGCGGCGACCAGTTCGGTCGCGTGCGCGATCCGCACGCCTGCCGCGCGGTCGGCGAACAGGAACGGGTGCACGGTCGCGTTCCGCACGGCCGCCAGATTCGCGAATGCCGGGTTTCCGACGATCTTGTCGACCTGGGGCTGAGCGTCGGTGCGCGTGTAGGTCGCCTTGCAGCACAGGCTGGTCAGGATGATGTCGGGGTCACGGGCGATGAGCTCTTCCGCGCCGACGGGCACGTTGCGCTTCACAGTGAGATCGGCGAAGGCGTTCACTCCACCTGCGGCCTCGATGATCTGGGTGATGAAGTCGATGCCGCCTGCCACGGTATAAGAGCCGTCGTCTTTGGGCGTGACGACCGCGACCCGCGGTTTCCCGGCGTTGCCGACCTTCGCGCGGACCGCGTCGATGCGCGAACTCAGCTGCGTGACAACCTCGTCGGCGCGCTCGGAGGTCCCCCACAGGGCACCGAGATCGCGCAGGTCGGCGTACACGTTGTCGAAGCGCACGGTGTCGGGGTCGATCGCTTCATCGGCGAGTCCGTCGGCGCTCGGGCACAGTGGACTCAGCACCCAGGTGCGCACACCCAATTCGTGCAGGCTTGCCCTGGTACCGACGCTGTTCTGCGCTGAGGAGGCGAACACCCCGTTGAAACCCGACATCACGAAGTCGGGTCGCTGGGCGAGCAGTTCGTCGCGACTCGGCAGCTTCTCGACGTAGGGTGCGCGCGCCTGCGCGTCGGCATACTCCGGAAGCACGGCGGAGTCCAGAAATGCCGTACCCACCAGCCGATCGGTGACACCGAGCGCGTGCGCGATCTCGATCGACGGCTGATACGCCGCGTAGATCCGCTGCGGTGGGCCATCGACGGCAACGTCGATCCCACAGTTCACGCGGGCGACAACAGCTGCGCCGCCCGCGTCGGAGAGGGGTTGCACACCGCAACCGGTGACAACGATCGCGCAGGCGAGCAACGCGCCGGAACGTAGGCGCGCGAAAACAGAGCGGGTCAAGAGACGGCCTTCCAGGTCCTCGTGGAATGGGGTACTGCGTAGCCGTGGCCGGTCTCCTGGCTGACGGGATAGTGCGCGGTGAATCCACCTTCCCAGGGCAGGTGCCCCAGTGGCTCCGGACGACAGACGTCGTCCGGATCGATTCACAACTCCCGATCACAGTGGCGAGGGCCGCACCGGTTCCACACCGGTTTCCCGAACACCACGGCTGGTGCACTGTAACAACGTCGGCTCCATCGAGGGTCGGCGCCGGGGTCTGTGCACGGACACCGGATCCGATACACAGCCGACTCCCAGCCGCGTCCCACCGTGCTCGACACTTGCGCCGCGAAGATTCAGCTATCGGCCGAGCACTTCGGCCGGCCGATGATCTCGGCAGTGAGATCGAAGATCAGGAGGAACGCGCATGAGAATGACAACGACACTGGCCAAGGCCGCGGTGGCGGGCACTCTCGCTCTCGGAGTGGTCGGCGCTACTGCGGGCATGGCGAGCGCGGATCCGGGCGGCCACGATCAGCAGCGGCCCGAGCAGGGCCAGGATCATCGGCCCCAGCAACAGCCGGAGCATCACAAGAACGACGGACCGCAGCACGGCTTCTGGTTCTTCGGCACCTGGGTTCCCCTACCCTGACCTACCTCTCACCGCGGGCCCGATACACACCGGGCCCGCGGTGTACCGAGCTCATCGATCGGAGCAACACACGCGCCTGGGGCGACGATTCCGGCGAGTTGCGGTGCGGGACTTCGCTATCCACAGCGGCGGCGCCAATCCATCCCGACGCCGACAACGAATGGTTTGCAGGCGGGTCGGCACCGTATCACCACCGATACCATTCACTCCCCTGAAGCCGACCCGCCTGCTTTCACCGGCGCCGAGTAGCGCTTCGCAAGCGCGAGCTGGTCGAACAATGCCGCCCACCGGACCCGGGGCGAATCTCAGCGCTGGCTGTCACCGGTCCCCCTGCGACATCGATCCGTCGCATCGAGCGCTCAGGACCGCTCGGACACGGCGGTGGCCGCCGGGTTCGTGGCGTCACGGATCACGCGCAGGCCGGTGATCAAGCCGTCGAGTTGCGTGGGGGTCAGCTGACCGGTGAGCCATTGTTCGAGGGCGTCGAGGTAGTCGGGAAGAACCTGCTCGAGGCGGCGGATGCCCGCATCGGTCAGGGCCGCGTAGGCGCTGCGGCGGTCGGTCGGGTCGAGTTGGCGTTCGACCAGTCCCGCGGTGGCCAGCCGGTCGACCAGACGGGTGACGCCGCTGGTCGAGAGCTCGGTTTGGGTGGCGAGATCCGACATCCGTAGGCGGCGCCCCGGGGAGCGACTCAGTCTCAGTAGGGCATTGAGGTCGAGGCCGGAGAGACCGTGCGCCTTCCAGGTCGGCTCCAGCTTGGCGATCAGGCCGTTGTGTGCCTCGAAGAGCAGGCCGGAGATGGTGAAGCGGGGGTCGTCGAACAGCTCGTGCACGGACATAAGGCCAGCTTAGCCGATATTTGCCATGCGGATAGTTGACACGAGGAATACCTACGAGTAAACCTATGCGTAGGCATTATTCCGCACGGCAAATATTGGAGAGATCATGCAGAACACCAGGTGGATCGCGGGCTTCCGGACCGGCGTCATCGACCCGAACGAGCAGATCAAGCTCGCCGAGTCACGGGAGTTCGGTGACGAGACTGTGCGCCACGTCGTGCACATGACAGGTGGCGGCGACGCGGTACGCGTGCGCTTGACCAACCGCTACGGTCACGCACCGCTGCGGATCGGGGCCGCACGCATCGCCCAACGCAAGACCGGATCGGCGATCATCGAGGATCGAGAGATCACCTTCGGCGGCGCGGTGGGGGTCACCATCGACGCGGGCGCCGAACTCGTGAGCGATCCGATCGACCTGCCGGTCGCGGCGGGCGAAGACCTGCTGCTCAGCCTGTATGTCGCGACTTCGACCGGCCTGGCTACCTACTCCCACCAACCCGGCGAGATCGCCTACATCGTCTCCGGTGACCACACCCGCGACGTGGAACTCAGTGGTGCGCAAGAGGTTCCGTTCCGATTCTTCGTCACCGGAATCGACGTGCTGGTCACCGATCAGACGCCGGTCGCCGTCGCGTTCGGCGACTCCTGGTTCGAGGGCGTCGGTACCACGCTGAGCGCCAATCGCCGCTCGGTCGACGTGCTCAACGCCCGCCTCACCACGGGCTGGGTGGTGAACAACGGCATCGCCGGCAATCGCCTCACCGCCGAGGAAATCGGCGAATCCGGTCTGCGCCGTTTCGATTCCGACGCGTTGCAGGTCCCCGGTGTCACCGACATTTTGATCAACTTCGGCATCAACGACCTCATCCTCGGCGCGATGGGCGGACAGCCCTCGGCAACGACCGAAGAATTGATCGCCGGTTTCCGCGACCTGGCCGACCGCGCCCACGCCGCCGGACTGCGAATCCACGCGGCCACCATCGGCCCGTACGCCGGTTGCGTCTTCCCCGGTATGCCGCTGCTGGAAACTCAGCCGACCCGCCACGCGGTCAACGAATGGCTGCGCACCACTGACGTTTTCGACTCGATCTTCGACGTCGATCGGGCCGTGGCCGACGCCCAGCGCCCCGACTACATCCGCCCCGAGTTCGACAGCGGCGACGGCATGCACCTCAACGACGCGGGCGCCGCCGCCATGGCAGCCACCGTCGACCTCACCGCCCTGTTCCACTGAGACATCGATCGAGATCGCCACGCTTCCACCGTGTCTACGTCGGTACGAGCGTGGCGATCGACCGATCCGGGTACGCCCTGGCGCTATCCCGCCGGGGGAAGTACGCAGCCACCGTCGAGGATGCCGAGGTCGTAGAACAATCGGTAGCACGCGGGATCGTCGGGCAGCTTCCAGTGCAAACCCTCGAGACCGAAGACGACCACCAGGTTCGCCGCGATCACCAGACCGCAGAACCACAGCGCCAGCTTGCCGATCAGCGCGAGTGACGGCGGGATGACCGTGGCCGCGGTCGGATACGAAAAGGTCGTCACGACACCGATGGTGGCGATCGCGGCGATATACAGAACCAGCGCCCAGACGTACAGATGCAGGCCGAGGACGGCGCCGCCGTAACCCGGATCGCCCGGCAGAATGTGCAACATCGTCTGCCGCCATGCGGTGAAACCACCACCGACGCACCCGATTATCGCCAGACCCCAGCCGACCGCGTAGTCGCGCGCCACGATGACGCCGTTCATGCCCTTGCGCACGATGAACGCACCGCCCAGTGCGGCCAGCACCATGAACATCCGCTGGAGCATGCACAGCGGGCACGGGTACTCCCAGTCGATGAACTGCACGGCGAACCCGCCGCAGATCACCGCGGACCAGCCGACCACGAAGATCACGGCCAGCAGATATTGCAGCGAGCCGAGCGGACCGGACTTCTCCTCGGTCACTGTCACCGTCTCGGTCACGGCGCTCACCAGGTCAATCCGAGGCCGAGACCGCTCGTGATGTGCAGCTTCAGCAACAGCAGGCACAGCACGAAGGTGATGAACCATGCGGCCAGCACGGCTCGGCGAACACTGTCGCGGTAGATCAACACCAGGGTGATCAGCAGACCACCGAAGATCAGCGTGTCCATAGTTACGCACGCTACGCATATCGGGCGAGTCCGAGGGTGCGCTGCATCGGTAACACGCCGACCAGGCTGTTCGACTATGGACGGACGGCCGGTAACACGCTCAGCGTTCCTGACGCTTCGTTCGGGCGAATTGGCCGTACCAAGCGAGTAGAGAGGGGTCGTCGACGGCACTGGGGTCCACGACAGTTGCGGGATCGGCGCCCTGGAGGAGCTTCTTGATGGGGACTTCCAGTTTTTTGCCCGTGCGGGTTCGGGGGATGCCGGGTGCGGTGATGATGTCGTCGGGGACGTGGCGCGGAGAGGTTCTGGTGCGGATGGTTGTTCGGATTCGGGTGGCCAGGTCGTCGGTGAGAGTGATGCCCTCGGCCGGAACGATGAACAGGGGCATCCAGTAGCGACCGTCTGGTTGCTCCGCGCCGATGACCAGGGCGTCGGCGATTTCCGGGAGTTGTTCGACCGCTTGGTAGATGTCGGCGCTGCCCATACGGATGCCGTGGCGGTTGAGGGTGGAATCGGAGCGGCCGTGCACGACGATGCTGCCGTGTTCGGTCCGGGTGATCCAGTCGCCGTGGCGCCACACGCCGGGGTAGGTATCGAAATAGGCTGCGCGGTAGCGGGTTCCGTCGGGGTCGTGCCAGAATCCGACGGGCATGGAGGGCATCGGCGCGGTGATGACGAGTTCGCCGACTTCGCCGTGGACCGGGTTGCCCTTGTCGTCCCAGGCTTCGAGGGCAACGCCCAGGTAG
The DNA here is from genome assembly GCF_042720495.1 of Nocardia sp. NPDC058480. Taxonomy (NCBI): domain Bacteria; kingdom Bacillati; phylum Actinomycetota; class Actinomycetes; order Mycobacteriales; family Nocardiaceae; genus Nocardia; species Nocardia sp. NPDC058480. The sequence continues at coordinate 325,344 of NZ_JBHXMN010000004.1, forward strand.
GGGGCGGAGAGTTCACCGGGACGGACCGGAACGGTTCGGGCGCCGCCCGCGAAGGCCGAGACCACATCGGTGCCGCCGCTGATCGAAGCGACCGGGATGTGCGCACCGATATTGTCACGCAACCAGATCGATGACGATGGGGGTAGCGCTGATCCGGTGACGCCGATCAGGCGCAGGGCCGCCAGGTCGTGCTCCTGGCCCGGTACAACCCCCGCCTTGGCGCAGGCGAGCACGTAGCCGGGGCTGGTCCCGAGAACGGTCGCACGTAGCCGAGCGGCGATGTGCCACAGGGTATCCGGGGCAGGATGGCTCGGACTACCCGCGTAGCAGACGATGGTCGCGCCGACCAGCAGGCCGGCGACCTGGAAGTTCCACATCATCCAGCTCGGGCTGGTGTACCAGAGGAACGTGTCGTCGGGGCCGATATCGGACTGCAGTGCCATCGCTTTCAAGTGTTCGAGGAGCACGCCGCCGTGACCGTGGATGATGCCCTTGGGCAGACCGGTCGTGCCCGACGAATACAGCACCCACAGCGGGTGATCGAAACCGACCCGCGCCGTCGAGATCGTGGATCGATCGCCACCAGCGGTCACATCCGCCCAGTTCAGCGTGCCGGACAGGTTCACGTCCGACACCACAACGGTCGCTACCAGCGTAGGCAGACCGGCGCGCAGTTCGGCGATCTCGTCGGATCGACTGTGCGCTGTGCCTCCGTAGCGGTAACCGGCGGAAGCCACCAGGACCACCGGCTCGAGCTGCCCGAGCCGGTCCAGCGCGGCCCTGGCCGAGTAGTCCTGCCCGCACGCACTCCACACTGCCCCGAGACTCGCGGTCGCCAGGAAGGCGATCACTGCCTCGGGGATGTTCGGCAGGTAACCGGCGACGCGATCTCCAGCGCGAACGCCGAGACCGCGCAAGGTCTGCGCGAACGCCGCCACCTGGTTCAGCATGTCGTCCCACGACAGCTCGCTGATCGACCCGTTCTCATCCACCGACACGATCGCGCGACGATCAGGACGGGCCTGCCGGATCACCTGGTCGACATAGTTCAGCCGAACCTCGGGAAACCATCGCGCACCCGGCATCTCCGAGGATGCCAGCACCGCACCGGGACGGTCGCCGAGCTCGAAGTAGTCCCATACCGAACCCCAGAACCCGTCCAGATCGTCGACCGACCACTGCCACAACGCGTGGTAGTCAGGCACCGCGACAGTGTGCCGGGCGGCCACGAACCGCGCGAAGTCGGTGATTCGAGCACTGGCGATATCGTGATCGTCGGGCACCCACTGCGGTGCCGCTACCACTGCGGTCATCGGGCGCTCCACCCTCCGTCCATGACGTAGGAGGAGCCGGTGACCATGCCCGCGGCGTCGGAGGCGAGCCAACCGACCAGCGCCGCGACCTCTTCCGGCTCGATCAACCGCTTGATCGCGCTCTCGGTGAGCAGCACCTTCTCCAGCACCTCCTGCTCCGGGATCCCATGCGCGGCCGACTGCTCGGCGATCTGCTTGTCCACCAAGGGTGTTCGCACATATCCGGGGCTCACACAGTTGCTGGTGACCCCGTGCGGACCACCTTCGAGCGCCGTCACCTTCGACAATCCCTCGAGCCCATGCTTGGCCGTCACATAGGCGACCTTGAAATGGGAGGCGCGAATCCCGTGCACCGAGGAGATATTCACGATCCGCCCGAAACCCCGCGCGTACATGGAGGGAAGGGCGGCGCGGATCAGCAGGAACGGCGCCTCGACCATCAGCGTCTGCATGGTGCGGAACCGTTCCGGCGCGAAATCCTCGATGGGGCTCACGCTCTGCACGCCCGCGTTGTTGACGAGGATGTCGGTCTCGAGCCGCAACTCGGCCAGCGCGTCGACATCGAGCAGATCGACACTCCAGGCGTACCCGCTGATCTCGTGCGCCACCGCTTTCGCGCCGACGCCATCGATATCGGCGACGGTGACCTCGGCGCCCCGCGCGGCCAGCTCGCGCGCACACGCGGCGCCGATGCCGCTCGCACCGCCGGTGACCAATGCCTTACGTCCCGCGAGATCGGTCATGCGGCAACACCTTTCTCGGTGGAGGCGTCGGCGAGGTCGACAGATTCCAGGTCGATGCCGCGAGTCTCCTTCGCGCACACCACCGCGATCACCGTGACGGCCGCCGCGAACGCCAGGTACCAGGCGATCGGCACCGATGATCCGAACTCGTCGAGCAGCTTGACCGCGATGATCGGCGCCAGCGAGCCCGCCACGATCGAGGTGACCTGATAGCCGAGCGACACACCGGAGTAGCGCATCCGGGTCGGGAACATCTCGGCCATGATCGCCGGCTGACCGGCGTACATGAACCCGTGGAACACCAGCCCGATGATGATGGCGGACAGGATGATCACGCTGTTGCCGCTGTCCATCATCGGAAAGGCGAAGAAGCCCCAGGTGGCCGCGGCGACGGCACCGGCCAGGTAGACCGGGCGGCGGCCGACACGGTCACCGAGCCTGCCCGCCAGCGGAATCACCACGATGTGCACGGCGTGGGCGATGAGCAGCCACCACAGGATGGTCGTGGTGTCGGCATGCACGTGGACCTTGAGATAGGTAATCGAGAATGTGACGACCAGGTAGTACATGATGTTCTCGCCGAACCGCAGACCCATCGCGGTGAACACCCCACGCGGGTACTTGCGCAGCACCTCGAACGGGCTGAACGAGGCTGCCTTGGCGTGATCCATCGTCTGCTGCGCGGCCACGAAGATCGGGGCGTCGGTGACCTTGGTGCGCACGTAGTAGCCGACGAGCACGACCACCGCGGACAGCCAGAACGCCACGCGCCAGCCCCAGCTCAGGAACGCCTCGTCCGACAGGGTCGAGGTCAGCACCAGCAGCACGATCGTGGCGAGCAGGTTGCCCGCGGGCACACCGGCTTGCGGCCAGCTCGACCAGAACCCGCGACTGCGGCTCGGGCTGTGTTCGGCGACCAGCAGCACCGCGCCACCCCATTCGCCGCCGATCGCGAAGCCCTGGATGAAGCGCAGGATCACCAGCATCGCCGGTGCCCAGTAACCGATTTGGGCGAAGGTCGGCAGACAGCCCATCAGGAAGGTAGCCGCCCCGACGAGCACCAGACTCACCTGCAAGAGCTGCTTGCGGCCATAGCGGTCGCCGAAGTAGCCGAACACGATGCCGCCGAGCGGGCGGGCCGCGAAGCCGACGGCGTAGGTGACGAAGGCGGCCAGGATCGCGTCGAGGTCGCTGGTGTCCTTGGAGAAGAACACCTTGCTGAACACCAGGGTCGCGGCCGTGCCGTAGAGGAAGAATTCGTACCATTCGACGACGGTGCCCGCCATCGAGGCGGCCACTACCCGCCGCAGTCCGGTGGGGGCCTCGTCCGGGTCGTCGCCGGTCGGTCGTATCGCGTTCCGCACGCTCATCGCACTACTCCTTCACTGTTCCAGGTCACATCACGAGCGAACTGTGATGCGGCCCACAAGCCGTGAGGAGAGTATTCGTGCAGATCCATCTCGGTGACAATGGCCAGTTTCGCAGCAGCAATCTGCGAAACTGCACACGTGAGTCATTCCCCTTCCACCTCGGGACGCAGGCCGAGTGCTGATGATTTGCTGGTGCTGCTGGCCGTCGGTCGGTCCGGGCGCTACGTCACCGCCGCCGAGGAACTCGGTATCAACCACACGACGATCTCGCGGCGGATCGCGGCACTCGAACACGCCATGGGTGGGCGGGTATTGACCCGGGTCACCGGCGGCTGGGAGCTCACCGACCTGGGCCGCGAGGCCTTGACCGCGGCCGAAGCCGTCGAGGCGGCCGTCCGGTCGCTCGGCTCGACCGCGGGCGAACGCACGCTGGAGGGCGTGGTGCGGATTTCGGCCACCGACGGTTTCAGCGCCTACCTGGCGCCACCGTCCGCCGCGCGCGTGCAGCGCAGACATCCGGGCGTCGCCGTCGACATCATCGCCACAACCCGACGAGCATCCACCCAGCGAACCGGCCTCGATATCGAAGTGGTGGTCGGCAAACCTCAGGTCCACCGCGCCGAGGCGATCGAACTCGGCGACTACTGCCTGCGCCTCTACGCCTCTCGCGACTACCTCGCCGAACACGGCGCCCCGACCACCATCGCCGATCTCGCCCGCTACCCCCTGGTCTATTTCATCGAATCCATCCTCCAGGTAGACGACCTCGACCTAGCCCTCGCCTTCGCTCCCGCGATGCCCCGATCCGTCTCCTCCACCAATGTCTTCGTCCATGTGGAAGCCACCCGAGCCGCCGCGGGCATCGGCCTACTCCCCTGTTTCATGGCCGACCGCCACCCCGACCTGATCCGGGTCCTGCCCGACCAGGTCCGCGTCCAACTCACCTATTGGCTCGTCATCCGTTCGGAAACCCTCCGGCGTCCCGAAGTCGCCGCGGTCGTCGAAGCGCTGCGCGCTACCGTCCACGAACGCCGCGAGGTGCTACTCGGCGACCACACCGAACCGATCGGCTGATACGACCCCGCATTTATCATGAAGCGGCGCGAGGTCCGACCGCGCGCAGAAAGAACCGTCGCGGCGCGGTATCGAACTGGCAGGTTCACTACGATTTCCCTTTCCGGAACCTCGCAACGGGCCGGGTCGCCGCGGGCCGCGCTGACTACCACCGCCCGACCGGGTCGATGCCGGAAGATGGAGGCATGGACAACGGTGGGCAGAATCGCTCGGCGAAGCTGGTGATGGTGCGCCACGGCGAGTCGCACGGCAATGTCGGGCAGCGGCTCGAAACACGGGTTCCCGGACCACATCTCACCGATCACGGTGCGGCGCAGGCCGCGCGATTCGGTGCCGCGGTGACCGGGTCGCCGCGACTGTTCTGCTCGGCCGCTTCGCGGGCCCGCCAGACCGCCGAGCAGATCGAGTCGGTCGTCGGCGGTCCAGTCACCGTGCTCGCGGGTGTGCACGAGGTGCAGGCCGGGGACTTCGAGGGGCTCGAATCCGATGCCGCGCACCAGGCATTCCATCAGACCTATCAACGGTGGCACCACGGGGAGCTCGACGTCGCGGTTCCCGGCGGTGAAGCGGGCAAGGACGTGCTAGATCGTTTCCTGCCGGTGCTCGAAGACCTGCGCGTGCGGTACCTGACGCCGGACGCCAGGACCGATGTGGTGCTGGTCAGTCACGGTATGGCGATGCGCTTGGCGGCCGGGGCGATCGGTGGTGTGCCCACCGCGTTCGCCGCGGGCACTCGCCTCGACTTCACCCAGACGATCGAACTGACGCCACGCTACGGTCCAGCAGCGCAATTCCTCGGCTGGGCATGTACGCGGTGGGGACACCACGTCCCGCCGTTCGGTGACATCGTGACCTAGCTCAGGACCCCAACAGGTTCAGCGCCCGGAAGTCGGCGAGGTACTTGCCGATCAACGCGCGATCGAGATGTGGGATGGGCAGCTCGACGGCGCGCAGCGCGTCCTGAAATCGCTTGGCGGGCAGCACACCCCGAGGTTCACCGGGTTGCCGATATGCACCCAGCAACGGCAGCAGTGACCGGCGGCGTTGTGGTTCGGGCAGGCGGGTCAGCGCCGCTTCGAACCGGGTGAGCCACTCCGGATAGCTGTCGATCCGCCGCACGGGCAGGCCCTCCTCGATCAGCCAGTCCACCAGCCGGTCGAGCGAGATGCCGTCGTCGTGAGGGTTGGTGACGTGGAAGATCCGGTGGTCCGGTCGCGGATCACCGCCGAGCGCGGTGATCGCTGTCGCGGTGAAGTCGACAGGAAGCCCGTCGTAGTGGTCGCGCGCGGGTCCGCCGTGCGTGAACGACGACGGCGCGACCCCGGTGGCACCCAGGCTCAACAGCAGTCGCGTGAAGGTATCCGCGACATTGAGCTGGCCGGTGTAGTGGCGGTGTGCCAGGGCCATATTCGAGCGGAACACCGTGACCGGGAGCCCACAGCGGTCATGGGCCGCGCGCAACAGCACCTCCCCCGCCCATTTTCCCGCCTCGTAGCCGTTGGCGTAGCTGTCGTCGATACGGCGACCGGGCGCGGCGACCCGGATGTCGGCGTCCTCGTCGAGTACCGAGGCCTCGGCGACCGCGATCGTCGACAGGAAGTCGACCGGCTTGAGGCGGGTGGTCAGGGCCAGTCGGATGATCTCGGCGGTTCCCACTACGTTCGCGCCGAACAGATGCCGGTACGGGAGAACATGATTCACGTGTGCGGCGGCATGCACGACGTGATCGACCCTGCCCGCGAGCTCTTCCCAGGTCGAATGATCCACGCCGAGACCGGGTTCGGCGACATCGCCGGTGACGATCTCGAGGTGTCGCGCCGCCAGCGCCCGGAATTCCTCACGCAGTGCGGCGTCGGTGTCGAAGACCTCGTCGAGCCGCTGTCGTGCCGCCGCCGGGTCCGCACCGCGCACCAGACAGATCACCGTGCCGCCGATATCGCCCAGCCGACGCAGCCATTCCAGGCACAGGAAGCGCCCGATATAGCCTGTCGCGCCGGTCAACAGGACCGTGCGGGCGACCTCGGCGGCCGGGGTGAGAGCACCGGCCCGCGCCACCGTCGCTGGATCGAGGAACGATTCCAGCGTCAGATCCTCGGCCCGCACCTCGACAGTGTCGCCCCCGTGAACGGTGGCGAAGCTGGGCCGCGGTGCCGAATACCGGTGGCGCCGAATATATTCGGCGATACCGGCGAATTCCGCCCCTGGCCCGATGAGCAACCCGGCAGGCAACTCCACATCGAGCAGTTCACTCAGCAGGCTCGAATACGACACAACCGCCAGCGAATCACCGCCCAGATCGGTGAAGCTCGCACCGGCTGGCACGTCCTTCTCGGCACTGCCGACGACCGCCCGTGCGGCCCGCACAACAACATCGAGCACCGGAAGCTCGGGCGCTCGCTCACGCAGTTCGCGCAGCTCGGCCGCCTGTTCGCCGGCATGGTCTCGATAGATCCGTTCCAACCGCGCCTCGTAGCGCGCCCGCACCTTCGGGCGCAGGAGCTTGCCCAAGCCCGACAGCAGACCGTTGTCGGCGGTGAAGGGTTGCGGTTCGACCAGGAAGTCACGCGGGATCTCGTGGGCCGCGAGGCCCGTCGCCGACGCCGCGGCGCGCAGGGAAGCCGCGAGCGCCGAGTCGACGGATCCGGCGGCCAATGCTTCCGCGGTCGGCACGATCACCGCGAGCAGGTAGGCGCGTTCACTGGAGCCGTAGACGAAGATCTGCCGGATCAGCGGGCTCGTCCCGTAGACGGCTTCGAGCCGGGCCACTGTCACGAACTCGCCGTTGGACAGCTTGAGCACGTTGTTGCGCCGGTCCAGGTACACGAGGTGGTCGGGTGCGATCTCGGACATGACATCGCCGGTGCGGTAGTAACCCTCGGCATCGAAGATCGCCGCGGACAGCTCCGGCTGACGGTAGTAGCCGGGGATCGCGGTGGACGTGCGCACCAGCAGTTCGCCGCGCGGATGCGGCTGATCGGTGGTGAAGTAGCCGAGCTCTGGCACGTCGAGGAGTTTGTAGCCGGTCACCGGCGGACGCTGGATGCGGTGGTCGAGCAGGATGTCGAGTGCTTCGGTGGCGCCGTACCCGTCGTGCAGTTCGAAGCCGAGTAGCGCCTGGGCGAACTGTTTCGCCTCGGTGGCCAACGGCGCGCTGCCGAAAATGGCGTACACGGCGCGCCCGCCGAGAACCTCGTGGCGCATGGCGTCGAGGGCCGCCTCCCGCGCGGCATCCAGGGCCGCGCCCGCTGCACGGCGACGGTCCACGTCGTCGCGGAACTGGTGCAGCAGAAGCTCACACACTCTCGGCGCGAACGCGATCTCGGTGGGTCGCACCAGCGCGAGGTCGTCGAGCAGCGTCGACCGATCGGGGCGGCCGGTGAAGTAGGTGGTGCCGCCACGGCCGAGCGTGCCGTAGAGCGAAAGCCGCGCCGCCACATGGCTCATCGGCATGTAGGCGAGGGTCAGGGCGGGCACGAGGCTGGCGTTGAGCCACATCCTGGCGACAAGCCGCTGCGGGTAGATCGCACCCTTGGGGGTTCCGGTGCTGCCCGAGGTGTAGATGAGCAGGCTCATCGAGTCACCGTCGCCGGCGAACAACGGGGCGGGCGGCGCAGCGCGCCCCGCGCTGATGATCGCGTCGAGGGTGTTCACGGCGACGGTGGGCAGTCGGCGCCGGGCATCGTCGAGGATGCGGGCCTGCTCGTCGTCGCCGGGGTTCACATCGAAGACGATCAGTGCTCGCGGAATATGCTCCGCGGGAACACTTTCCACCATGCGGGCGAGAAACTCCACGCCGACTGCGAGGATGCGCGGCACCGTCTCGGCCAGAATCGCGGCCAGTTCGTTCGCGGATGCGTTGGCCTGCAATGGAACCGCCACCACACCCAGATGCACGCACGCCAGGTCGAGCGTGGCGTAGTCACCGCCGGTGACCCCGACGATCGCGACGAGATCACCGGGGCGCAGCCCGAAGCCGCCACCATGCCAGGAGGCCGCGACAGCGCCGACACGATCCCACAGCTCCCGATAGCTGATGGAGTCGAACCGTGGCAGCAATCGTGTTGTCCGGCCGCCGGTTTCGCTGTCGACGGCGAGTTCGGTGACCCGCCGCCCGAAGGCCGGCCGCTCGGCGTAGCCGGTCATCACCATGTCGACGAGATGTGCCAGCGGCAGTGCGGGTTCTCGAACCGCCGCCGAGAGGTCCGCGTCGCGCAGCGCGGCCCTGGCCTGCGCGTCGCCCTCGCACAGGATCTCGATTCGACGTTGCAGCGGAATACCCGCACTGCCCATGGTCTCAGCCCCTCCCCACGAACGGCATCGTCGTGGGGAAGACGCCGAGAAATTGAATATTCGTATCCAGCGGCATCGAGGCCATCAGCACCAGCGCCTCGGTGAAGCGCTCGACCGGGATGGTCTGCTCGACCGACAGCGTGCCGTCGGCCTGCCGCGCCGCCGGTTGCCCGCTGCCGTCGGGCGGTGTCACATTGCCGACATCGATCTGCCCGCAAGCGATTCCGTGTGCCCGTCCGTCCAGTGACAACGCCCTGGTCAAGCCGAGCAGCGCGTGTTTCGCGGTGGTGTAGGCAATGGCATTGGGTCTGGGCGCGTGCGCGGACGGCGCGCCCATATTGATGATCCGGCCGCCGCCGGGCGATTGGGCACGCATGAGGCGAAAGGCCTGCTGCGCGCACAGGAACGCGCCGGTGACGAGGGTGTCGAGTGCTCGGTTCCAGTCCTCGACGCGGATGTCCTCGATGGGACAGCGCGGGACCGCCGCTCCGGCATTGTTGAACAGCAGATCCAGTCGGCCGAAATGCCGCTCTACCACGGCGAACAGGTCGGCGACCGCGGTGGGATCGGTGATGTCGGTTGGCGCAACCAGCACTCGGCTCGCGGGGACGTTCGCGATGTCGGCGGTTTCCTTCAGCAGCGCCTCCCGGCGGCCCGTCAGTGCGACCGACCAACCCTGTTCGAGTAGCGCGAGGGCAGCCGCTCGGCCCAGTCCACTACCCGCGCCGGTGACCAGCGCGATCCGATCGGTGGCGGTCATCGGGTCTCCTTGTCCACCCAGAGCCGCAGGATGCGGCGTGCTTTCGGTCCCGGTTGGTCGATGTAGGGCGATCGGCCGTGCAGTGCCCGGCTGTTGCGGATGATCAGCAGATCGCCCGCGGCCATCATCAGGTCGAAGCCGACGCCGGGGCGATGCAGCACTTCGTCGAGCACATCGAGCGCGGCGAGCCGGGGAGCGTCGGCCGGGTCGTCCGGATTCAATGACGCCCGCACCGTTCGGGTCTGGTAGTAGCAGCCGATGGTGCCGTCGGGCTGGGTGAACAGAATGGGCGACACCACGACCTGCGGCCCGGCGCGGCCGGTGCGGTCGTAGGTCCAGTCGCCACGCAGCAGCAAAAGCGTCTCGCGGTCTTCGGATTCCAGGAGGTCGTTGACCCGCCGGGCGCCGGCGAGCCGGGTGAATCCCTGGCCCGCCGTGGCCGGTTGCAGACACACCAATACCAGCAGATCACAGGTGTCGCAATGGAATCCGAGCGCGGTAGCGCCGTCACCATCGCGATCCCGTAGCACCTGGCGCAGATCACCCGCGCCGTTCTGCGGGACGACCACACCGATCCCGTCGAGCACGAACAGCAGCGTGCGCACGATGTCGTCTTCCGGCGCGGCGGGGTCGACGAAATCGGCGATGTGGGCGAACCCCACTCGTTCGATGGCCGCGTCGACGAAGGCGTGCACGGTGGCGCGCACCTTGCCCGCGTCGTCGTCGGTCGCTGCGAGGGTGTGCTGGTCGTCGACGGGCAGGCGCAGTGACCACTCGGCGGGGTCGCGGGCGAGTCGGGCTGCGTCCCAGCTGATCTCAACGGAGTTGGACATGGTCGGTCCCGTTCCTCTCTGCGGCGTCACCGGTCGCGAGGCCGACTGCCTTCGACCACAGCGCGACCGCGGTGTCGATCTGGTCGGCCGACACCACCAGCGCCGGAATCATGCGGACGACATTTCCGTAGGGCCCGCAGGTCAGCAGCAACAATCCGAGTGCGGCCGCGGCCTGCTGCGCACGCTTGGCGGTGTCCGGGTCCGGTGTGCCCTCGGGCGTGCAGAATTCGATGCCGACCATCAGACCTAGCCCGCGCACATCCGCGATACCGGGGACGGCCAGCGCGCCGGCGCGAATCGCGGCAATCAGCCGTTCGCCCTGGACCGCGGCGTTCTCGACCAGCTTCTCGTCACGGATCACCGCCAACGTCGCTAACGCCGCCGCGCAGGCAACGGCATTGCCGCCGTAGGTTCCGCCCTGTGAGGAAGGCCAGGCCTGGCGCATCAGCTCGGTGGACGCGGCGATGGCAGACAGCGGGAACCCGCTCGCCAAACCCTTGGCGGTGACCAGGATGTCGGCGCGCACCTCCGGTTCGTGCTGGTGCGCCCAGAATTTCCCGGTCCGGCCGAACCCGGTCTGCACCTCGTCGAGGATCAGCAGCATTCCGTGGCGATCGACCCGTTCGCGCAGTCCCGCAAGGAATCCCGGCGGTGCGGGCACATAGCCGCCCTCGCCCAGCACGGGCTCGACGAGCAACGCGGCGGTCTCGGCGGGAGCGGTCACGGTGGCCAGGACATGGTCGAGACCACGCAGCGCGTAGTCGACGGCCGCTTCCTCGCTCAGGCCGAGGCGGAAGGCCGCCGGGAACGGCGCCACCGCGACACCGGGCATCAGCGGGCCGATACCCGCCCGGTATCGGGTCGAGGCGGTGGTCAGCGCCGCCGCCCCCATCGTGCGGCCGTGGAAGGACCCGTCGAAGACCACGATGTTGGGTCTGCCGGTGGCGTGCCTGGCCAGCCGCACCGCGGCCTCGATCGCCTCGCTACCGGAGTTGCTGTAGAACAGCGAGTCCAGGCCGGGTGGCAGCACCGACCCGAGCTGATCGGTCAGTTCGAGCAAAGGCTCGTGCAGGACTGTCGTGTACTGGCCGTGGATCAGGCGAGCGACCTGCTGCTGAGCGGCCGCCACGACGCGTGGATGGCAGTGACCGGTGCTGGTCACCCCGACACCGGCGGTGAAATCGAGGTACCGCTCGCCTGCGGCGTCGAACAAGTACATTCCCTCGCCGCGGCAGGCGGTGACGGGGGTGGCCTGGGAAAGCACCGGTGAAAGCTTGGACATACGACCTCCTATCGATGTGGATGTGGGTCAGGCGGTGCGATCGGCGGTCGCGACGGCAGGGAAGTACCCGGCCCCGGTCCCCCACGCGAGCGCGGTCGACCACCACCGCGGGGTCGGTGCGTCGAAGTGGATACCGAGCCGGTTCAGCGCGGCGACCGTCCAGGAACTGTCGATGCCGACATTGCGGTCCGCGTCGTGGTGCGACCACGCCATCGCCTGCCGGACCGCCGCCGAATGCGACCGTTCGACTCGGGTGAGCGCGGCCGTGAACGTGGCATCGTCGGTGAGGACGACCGGATAGCCGGCCGCGGCACTCCAGGCGACGAGCTCGTCGTGGGCCACCAGGTGCGGGGTTTCGATGTGATAGACGCCGGGCGCGCAGGCGGGCCGGCCTGCCAGTACCGCGATCGACTCGGCGACCGTGTCGACATGGGAGAACCCGAAACTCACCGCGGGCCGACACGGTGCGGCACCGGCGAGCAGATACCCGCGGATCAGCTGGTAGACGCGGTTGTCGCCGATATTGCGCTGGAATTCCCCGGTTCGGCTATGGGCCGCGATGTGGCCGCTGCGATGGATGTAGCACTGCCGCCCCCGGGCCGCCCACTGCCGCACAGCCAGCTCGGCCCCGAACTTCGCACGCTCGTACGGAGTCCGGAAATACTGGCCGATCCGCAGGTCGGCTTCGCTGAAGCGACGCGCGGCGCCGTCGACACCACCGGCGACCCCGAGGGTCGACAGGTGATGGAACCGCGCATCCGGGGCGTGCGCGTCGATCCAGGAGAGCAATCCGGACACCGCGGTGTGATTGGTTCGTTCGAGTTCTGCGGGTGCGGCGACCAGTCGGGTGTCGGCGGCGGCGTGGATGATCACCTGGGCCTGTCCTGCCGCGTGCGTCGCGTCGGCCGACATTCCGAGATCCGCACGGGTGATATCACCGGTGAGCACCCGGATTCCCCGCACGTGGCGCAGCCGCTGCCGCGCCTCGATGTCTCGCTCCCCCCGCACCAGGCACGTCACCTGTGCGTCGCGCGCGAGCAGTGCGGTGAGCAGGTGCCCGCCCAGGTAGCCGGTGGCACCGGTGACCAGTACCCGTGGCGCCTCGTCGACCACCCGCGCCCGCGCTCGCGGTGCTCGGGCGCCTGTCAGCAGGACCTGGCCGGAGGTGGACAGCGCCGATGTCGTGTAAGCGGGCGCCACCGTGCCCGCGTGCTCGGCGACGGCACCGGCGAAGCGAGTCATGATCTGGCGCGCCCGGTCGTCGGAGTCCGGGGAACCCGGGTGCACGAGGTCGGTGACCAGGCGGCCCTCGACGATGCGGGCGGTGAGCTTCAGCCGATAGAGCAAGTCGCAGTGGGGATTGCGCGCGGTACCCGCCTGTTCCGGCGCGACCGACCAGTCCAGGGTCTGTTTGTCCGGCAGCTGGAAGGTGCCGAGGAAATTGAACCCGATATCGGGGCGCTCCCCCGCGGCGTCCATCGGCTGCTCGGGCGTGTGCGCGAGGAGGTGCTCGATCTCCGCGGCGGATTGGGTAGGCCCCGAAGGTGCATGCCGTTCCAGGCGTAGCCATTTGGTTGCGGTGAACCAGCCGACGGTGTCGAGGTACTCGCCGCCGCCGTCACCGACATCTCGGCCGTGGGTCTCCACCTCGACCGCGAGCGGCGACTGGTCCTCGCCGCGCTGCACCGCCGCGGTGAACGCGGACAGCAGCAGCGCCTCGAGGCGCTGCGCACCCCCGTACGCGCGAACGAGCGCCGCCGTCGCCGCCCGGTCCAGCGTCCACACCAAGCTCGCCGGGCGTGGCGCGGGCCCGATCGTGCGAGCGGGTCGGCGTGCGGGCGCGGCTGCTCGGTCGCCGCGATCGGCCGCCCAGCGGTAGTAATCGCCGGTGTCGGGCAGATCGAACTGCTTGCCGTGCAATGCCGTTCGATACGCGTAGGCGAAATCGTCGAGCAGGATGTGCCAGGAGAACCCGTCGACGGCCAGATGGTGGACCACCACGGCGAGGCGGTCGTCGTGATCGCCGCCGCCGTCGAACAGGTGCACGCGGATGAGCCGACCCGCGGCCGGATCCAAGCTCAGGTGCAGGTCTGTACAGGTGTCCTCGACGAACTCCGCGATCTCCGCGGCCGATCGCGGCAGCCGGGAGAACGACACTGCCTCCCCCTCGTCGATGTCACGGCAGACGCCCGGCCCGCTCGGCCCGATCTCGGTGCGCAGGACGGCATGTCGCCCGAGGAGATCGGCCACCGCACGCGACAGCACACCGGCGTCGACGGCGTTGCCGCAGTGCAGCACCACCGACTGATTCCACTGCCGGTGATCGGCGACCGGCTGCGCGAACATCCACCGCTGGGCAGGCCCGAGCCTGCGCATGGGCTGCTGTCGCGCGGAGTCCGGCGAGACACCGGATTCGATCGGTCGCGCGACCGCCGCCAGACGCCGCGGGGTCGGGTGCTGGTAGAAGTCGTCGAAGGTGACGCGCTGACCACGCCGGTACAGAAAGGCGATCGTGCGCATCGCCAGAATCGAGTCACCGCCGAGGTCGATGATGTCGGCTTCGGTATCCACCGACTGCACGCCCAGCGCACCGGCCCACAATCCGGCGATGCTGTGCGCGAGGCCGCCTGCCGGATCGTCAGCTAGACGAGCATCACCGGTGGCGCCGCCCGCTCGGGAGTCGAGCAGCTCGGTCACCATCGCGGTGACGCGGGGGCGATCGAGCTTCCCGGTGGACCCGAGCGGTAGTTCGGCCAGTACGAAGATCGGTTGCGGCACCGCATAATCCGGTAGCACCTCGTGCAGGTGCGCGCGTAGCGCCGCCAACGTGGCCGTGTCGGCGCCGGTGCGCGAGGTCAGCCGAACAGCCGCACGGAGCCGGTTGCCCACTGCGGTCGACTGGACGACCACGGCCGCCCGCTCGACGCCGGGCACCAACTCGGCGGTCCGTTCGACCTCGGCGGGATCGACCCGGAAACCACGAACCTTCACCTGACGGTCGACGCGGCGCAGGAACACCAGCGCTCCGTCCGGGCGCCGTCGGCAGATGTCGCCGGTGCGGTAGACCCGGTCCCCGCCCCGCGGAACGAACTTTCGCGCCGTCTCACCCGGCGAACCGAAATAGCCTGTGGCGACACCTTTTCCGCCGATGTACAGCTCGCCCTCGGCACCGTCGGGAACCGGGTCGCCCCGGTCGTCGAGCAGGCACAACGTCGTCGCGCCGATGGCCGTCCCGATGGGAACGACCTCCTCCGCGGGCAATTCGGCCGCCGCGGTGGCGACGAAGCAGGCCGCGCCGACGGTCGCCTCGGTGGGTCCGTAGTGATTGACCACCCGGTGCGCGATGCCGCGCGTGAGCAGGTCGGCGGCGGTGGCGCGCGAGAGCGGCTCACCGCCGAGCAGCACCACGTCCAAGGGGGCGCAGTCCGTGCCCTGTTCGAGTAGTGCGCTCAGATGAGAGGGCGTGGTCTTCAGTACCGAGATACCGGCACGGCGTACCGCGGGCCAGAAGGCCGCCGGGTCCCGGGTGTCACGATCAGCGATGACGTGCACCGAACCGGCGCTGGCCAGTGCGAGCAGCCACGCCGTATGCCCGAGGTCCGCGGCCAGTGTCGTGACGTGCCCGACGCACGGCGCGTTGTCGGCATCGAAACCGAGTCGTTCACACAGTGACCGCGCGTAATGCGTGGCGTTGCCGTGCGTCACCGCGACCGCCTTCGGCTCACCGGAGGACCCGGACGTGAACGAGAGATAAGCGAGGTCACCAGCATCGACAGGGCACGCGCCGCCCAGCCTGTCGTGCCCGACCGCCTCGACCGGATCGATGACGAGGGGCCCGTAGTCGTGCACCGCCGCCGACACCGCGCAGCGCACCCCGACAGCGGCGAGACGTCGGCGCAGTTGTCCAGCGCTCCACGAGGATTCGACCGGAACGGCCACCGCACCGCAGCACAACACCCCGAACATCAGCGCACACTGCCTGGCGTCTCGTTCGCCGAGAACAGCGACACGATCGCCGCGGCCGATTCCCTCCGCGCGCAGCCGGTCCGCGGTCACCTCGGCTATTCGCTCGACCTCGCGATAGGTGAACACACGGTCGGCATCGGCCAGCGCCGGCCGCTGTGGATACGCACGGGCGTTGTGCCGCAACAGGTCGATCAGTGTGTCCGCGCTCATCGCCGAAGACCTTCGCCGCGCAGCGCACCGGCCACGACACCCTCGATCAGGTCCCCGTCAGCAAGTCTGCCCGCGAGTTCCCAAGCGATCATGCGGTGCAGTCCGTCGAGATGGAACAGCCCTTCCTCGGCACACAGATCGGCGTAGTCGCTGTGCCCCGCTGGAGCGGCGCTGAGGAACACCGTGTTGAACGGTGCCGCGACGAGTGCGGTGATCAACCCCGTGCAGACCGGATTGGCGGCAGCCAGATCGGCGCGCTCGGTGCGCAGCCGCGCGGCGGCCTGTTCGACGGTCAGCCCGGTGCGCGGCACCAGTTCTCGGTCGCCACCCTCGCTCAGGTGCCAGGGCAGGGTGACAGCGGCCAGATCGGCCCGCGACAACAACACTTTGGTCCAGGTGCCCGTCAATTCGTCACCCCGGCGAAGATTGTCCTCCCCCTCGCGAAACCGCACGCCTTCTTCCGCGCCGTGCGCGCAATGCTCATCCCGATAGATCGCCAATACCTCGGCGAGATCGCTGTCTCCGATGATTCTCATGATCCTCAGCGCCCCTATCCTTGTGCGATATCGTCTCGGAAATGCTTGTCGGCGAACAGCTCCGGTGACAGACCGGTGCCAAGGCCCAGCTCCCGCGCGCGAGCGAGCATATGGCGCCAATACGGTTTCACCGGCCGCCAGCGCGCCGCGCCGGTCTGGCAATAGGACGCATCGACGAAGTAGCGCCGCCGGTCCGATGCCGTCGCCGACAGTCGTCGTGCGTGCAGCAACGCCGAATGCAAGAGCACCGTCGAACCCGGCGGCAGCGAATTGATCACCACTTCACCATCGATGGGGCCGGTCCCCAGGTGCGCCATCGCCGACTTACCGCGAGGCTGACGATGCGACCCGGGCAGGATGACCAGCGCGGCCATGGCGTCTTCGAGTCCATTGAGATAGTGCAGCGTGTGCACCATCGCCATCGAGGAATCGGCCAGATCATTGGGTTCGTAGTCGTGATGCCAGGATTTCGCCGCGATGGTCGCGTCATGGCGGTCACTGTGCAGGTGGTGGAACACGAAATCGGGTCCGAGCAGCTGGGACAGGATCGCCATCAGCGGCCGGTGCGTCAGTATTTCCCCGTGCGCGGGCAGTTCCAATTCCATCACCGGCGGGATTCCGAAAGTCGCGGGATCGCGACAACTGTCGATGGACCGGGCACGGAGTCCCTGATCCACCCATAGGTCCACTTCCGGAAATAACCGTGCGCACAATTCGTCCGGGATCAGTCCCGGCACGATCAGATAGCCCGATTCGGCGAATTGTTTCGCTGCGAGGACGCCGGTGTGATCATCATCGAGAACAGGCCGCATCAGCCCGCCCCTCCCTTCGGCAACAAGCAATTACACGGTGGGAACCAGGGAGGCTTGCGCGTCCCGTAGCCAATTCAAGGTGCGTTCGATGCCATTGGGCAGGGCGGTGGTCGCCTCGAGGATTCGCTCGGAGCGTGCGCGCGCGACATCGAGGCAGCTGCGGCGCACTTCACCATCGCGAGCGGCGGCGTAATGCGGAAGCCATGTGGTCGGTTGCAGGCCCGCGGCGGTGCGGATCGCGTCGACCAGTCCGTTCACGGTGATCTCGACTCCCGTGCCCACGTTGTATTCACCGAAACTGTGGTGACCACATTGCGCGGCGGCGATATTGGCTTCGACCACGTCGTCGACGTAGACGAAGTCACGGGTTTGCATGCCGTCGCCGTAGATGATCGGTGGTCGGCGATCCAGCGCGGCCGCGCAGAAACGCAGCACGACACCGGAGTCACCGTCGAGGGATTGCCGGGGACCGTAGATATTGCTGTATCGCAAGGCCACGACGTCGATATTCGTGGTGTCGGCGAACCAGCGCCCGTATCGTTCACCCGCCCATTTCGCCAGCCCATAGGCCGACGGCGGATCGGGCGCGGTGCCCTCGGGTGTCGGGTAGCGCGCGGACTCGCCGTAGATCGCGCCGCCCGTCGAACTCAACACCACGCGCCGAACCCCGGCGGCAGCCGCGGCGGCCAGCACACTCACCACGCCGACCACGTTCTGTTCGGCGTCTGTCACCGGATCGGCGATCGAATAATGGACGCTGACCTGGGCTGCGAGGTGGAACACCACGTCCGGATGAAACCGCTGCATGATCTCGCGGACCGCGTCCGCCGACCGGACGTCCGCGCTGACCAGGTCCGCACCGCGGTGCAACGCCGACTCGAGATTTCCCACATTGCCGTGACTGAGATCGTCCACCACGAGCACGTCGGCCCCACGTGCCACGAGCGCATCCGTCACATGCGAGCCGACAAATCCGGCACCTCCGGTCACCAACGCACGCATCACTGCGGCCCCCTGAGAAGAAGTGGTGGAGAACCATCATGAGTTGATGGCTCGAGTTTTGAACGATGTTGTCCTACAAGGTATTTCGCAACATCTACCGAACCCGACGGTGCAGCCACCGTAACACGCGGTTACCGAATGATGTTGTAACTCAACAGGTTTCAATATTGCGAACGCAGTTCGAGCGATCGAACGATACCGAGCGGTTCCAGGAGCGGGTCATCCAGCGAAGTGCCGGGTAGCGGATGAGCTGGGACAACAGGGGGTCACCCGACGTGGTCGGCGGAACGGGAGAGAAGCGCCGTTGCTCTCTGATCCCGTCTTACAGTGGGCCACACTGTGTTTGGATCGTAGCAAGCGAATTACGTACCACCTGTTGGTAATTGGTCATTCATTGACAGGATCGATCTCATGCGCGGCACCGTCCTCCACGCCCCCGGCGACATCCGCGTCGAACAGCTACCCGATCCCCGGATCGAGGCACCGACCGACGCGATCATCCGCACCGTCGCCACCTGTGTGTGCGGGACGGACCTGTGGGTCTATCGCGGCATCGAGGCCGTCGCCGAACCGCAGCCGATGGGCCACGAGTACATCGGTGTCGTCGAAGAGGTCGGCGCCGAGGTGCGCACCCTGCGGCCGGGTCAGTTCGTGGTCGGCTCGTTCGCCACCTCCGACAACACCTGCCCGAACTGCCGCCACGGCTACCAATCCCGGTGTACGCACCGCGCGTTCCTGAGTACGTGCCAGGCCGAACACATCCGCATCCCCAACTCCGCCGGCACCCTGGTCGCGCTCGACGAGACCCCTGATCACCGCCACCTCCCGAGCCTGCTCGCCCTGTCCGATGTGATGGGCACCGGTTGGTACGCCGCGGTCGCCGCCGAGGTACGACCGGGTTCGACCGTGGCCGTGGTCGGCGACGGCGCCGTCGGGCTATGCGCGGTGCTGGCCGCTCGCGAGCTCGGAGCCGAACGCATCATCGCGATGAGCCGGCATCCCGCGCGCCAGAAGCTAGCGCTCGCGTTCGGCGCCACCGACATCGTCACCGAACGCGGTGAGGACGGTGTCGCGGTAGTCCTGGATCTCACCGGTGGCGTCGGCGCGGACTCGGTCATGGAATGCGTTGGCACCGGCGAGTCGATGACCCAGGCCCTGCGCTCGACCCGTGCGGGCGGGAATCTGGGCGTCGTCGGCATTCCCCACGCCGTCGAGTTCGACAGTGCCGAACTCCTCGCGTCGGCGGTCGGCGTGCGCGGCGGCGCGGCCCCCGTGCGCCGTTTCCTCCCCGATCTCATCGACCGTGTCCGCACCGACCGCATCGACCCCGGCCAAGTCTTCGACCTCACCCTCCCCCTGGACCAGATCGCCGAGGGCTACCGGGCGATGGACGAACGCCGAGCGGTCAAAGCCCTCGTCCTACCATGAATTTCGGCGGCATGGAGCGCTGGAGCCGTGCACGTCGGCCCTCGTGCCGCGGTGTCGTCAGGACGGCAATGGAGTAAACGCACCGCCGGCGGCGTTGTAGCACTTGTTGTTGCAGCGATTGATCGGGTTCGGGCGGCGGTCCGGCCCACGAAGGGAAGGGGTGCCGATGAGCCTTCGTCAGTTCGAGTACGCCCTGGCCGTTGCCGAGGCAGGTTCTGTGACGGCGGCGGCGGCGATGATGCATGTCGCGCAACCGTCGATGTCCCAGCAGATCCGCAACCTCGAGCGGGAGCTCGGGGTGACGCTGTTCGCCCGGACACCGACCGGGCTGGTGCCCACAGTGGTCGGTCGCGCGTTCCTGCGGGAGGCGGAGGTGGCGGTGAGCGCGTCGCGGCGGGCGCGCGCGACGGCTCGCGCCGCTGCCGATGAGCTGGTGGGCGAGTTGGTGGTCGCCGCGCAGATGGGGTTCGGCACGCGGCAGCTGCCAGTCGTGCTCGCCTCGTTGCGCCGTCGCTTTCCTCGGCTCGAGGTCACTGTCTTCGAGGAGCCGAGTTCCGCCGAACTGGAGCGGCTGTGTCGTCAAGGCGTACTCGACCTCACCCTGATGGCGGCGTGCGATCGCGGCCCCGCCGACGCCCACAACCTCGGCCACGAAGAGTTCGTCGTGATGCTGGGCGCCGGGCACCGGCTGCTCGCCGCGGACCGGGTCGAGCTGCACGAGCTGGAAGGGGAATCGTGGGTGCGGTTCGAACCCGACAGCGCGCTCGACGGCGTGTTGACGGGCGTGCTGCGCGACAACACGCTGACCCCGACTACAGCCGCCCGCGTGTCTCAAACCGTCACGGCTGCCCGCTGGGCCGCGAACGGACTGGGCGTGACTCTCGTCCCCGCCTCCGCAGTCCCCCACGGGTACGAGCATCTCGCCCGCCCCGTGGCCCCGGCGGTGTCCCAGCCCGTCGTCGCCGTGCTCCGCCAGGACGCTGGCCCGGCGGAGACGGCGCTGCTGGAACTCCTGCGTAACGAGAGTTGGCACCAGCCCGCTCAGAGCTGGGTAGCACCTCCGTCCATGACGAATTCGATACCGGCCGCGTAAGTGGCGTCGAAAGCGAGAAAAGCTGCAGCCCTAGCAATTTCGTCGGGGGTGCCGAAACGCCGCATAGGATTTCCGGCAACCATTTCCGCTTTGAGTTGCGCGGCGGCCGCCGCGGTCATCGAATTCTCCAGAATTCCCGTATCTATGGGACCGGGACTGATCGCGTTGACCCGGATTCCGCGCGGAAGCAACTCACCCGAGAGGGTGCGGGCCATCGAGCGCAGCGCCGCTTTGCCCGCCGCGTAGACGCTGGTCTCCAGCAATCCCATGACGTTAGCGTTCGAGGTGGTGAGGACGACGCCCGCGCCCGCGCTGAGCAGCGGGGCAAGCTTCTGCACCGTGAAGAACGCGCCCTTGACGTTGATCCCGAACAGTTCGTCGAACATCTGCTCGGTCGTCGACTCGAACGGCGTGAGAGTGGCGATGCCCGCGTTCACGAACAGCGCATCGATCGTGCCCAGTTCGGTCTGCACCCGGTCTGCCAGCGAATCTAGATCGGCCGATACGGCCACATCGCCTCGGACCGCAATTACCTGGGGAATTCGCCGCCGTCGACGACGAGGCTGCTCCCGGTAAGCCAGCTCGCCCGGTGGGACACGAGAAACAGCACCGCGTGGGCAATGTCGTCGGGGTGACCATCACGACCCAGCGGTGGACTGGTGTTGTCCTGGCCCGGCCCCTCGTTCAGTCGCGCCCATTGCTCGCGCGTCGCTTCGCCGCCGGGAGTGGTGGTTCTGCCAGGAGACACTGTGTTGACCCGAATTCCGAACGGGGCCAGCTCCGCGGCCAGTCCCCGGCTGTAGTTCTCCAGCGCCGCCTTCGCGGTCGTGTAGTGCAGAAATGGCGGCGCCACAGTGGGAACCGCGGCCGAGGAGATATGTACGATCATCCCCGAACCGCGTTCCCGCATCCCCGGCGCCAGCAGCGAGTCCAGCCGCACCGAAGCCAGGAAGTTCAGGTCGAGCGCGTGCTGCCAGACCTCGTCCGGGATCGCCAGCGCGCCTTGGTACGGCGCCGCGCCGCCCGCGTTATGGACCAGGATATCCACCCCACCGAGCACCTCCTGCGCGGCCGCCGAAAGCGCTTGCGCCCCAGTCTGTGTCCGCACATCGGCTGCCACGAAGGCTGCTCCCTCCGGTGCCGCGCTCGTCGCCGACCGTGCGGTCGTGAGCACCGCGGCACCCGCATTCAGAAGTTGGCGCACAACAGCCGCTCCGATTCCGCGCGTACCTCCTGTCACCAGTGCGCGTTTCCCTGCGAGTTCTCCCGAATTTTTCTCGATCGTGCTCATGCCAGCAGTCCTCTCGATTGCGCATTTATCGGATCGACGAAAGGAGATCGCACTGAATACCTCGTCGAGCTGTTTCACGGTATGTCCGCAATAGAACGAGAGGCAAAGACGAATATTCAGCAGACGCCATAGGGGATTCCTTTACCGCCTGGCAATAGCTCAATCATTGGACGGGTGTTGCGATCATCGGGTCGATCCACGCGACTGCTTTCGACGCCGTCCTTCGTACGGCGGCGCCCGCTACCCCCGAGCGGCGTTCGCGGCCGTGATGAAATCGATCTGCGTGGGCGACGGTCCGCAGAATTCGCTCTCGATGCGGTTGGACTCCTCGGCCTGCATCCGATACATGCTGTCGCGCAGGCCTGGATCCCCACCATGGAACTCATCCAAGAGCTCCATCCACCGCGCCGCCATTCGCTGCGCCTCGGGTGCGGTCGGGTCCATTCCCGCGGCGATCGCCGCGTCGACCTCGGGGATCAGCTCGGCCCAGTCTGCCTCTGCTTGCTGAATGTGCTGTTCACCGAGCGTCTCCCGGCGCAGCGCGAGCTGGGTCAGCTGCGCCTCGGTGAAGTATTCCTTGATGGTGTCGTCGACCATGACGGTTCTCCTGATCAGTTCCAGGAAGTGATCCGCGGATGTGTCCGACCTGCTCTCCGCCGTGGCGGTCAGTGCCGCGACCAGGGCATGTAGATCCCGGGTCGCAGCAAGCTGCACGGCCAAGTAGTCACGATGTGCAGCCAGCACCTGCGGCATCGCCACGACACCCTCGAGCAGGTCCGCGATCTGGTCCAGGCCGAGGCCCAGCTGACGCAGAGCCAGCACTTGGTAGAGACGCTCGACATCGCTCGCGGTGTAGATCCGGTGGCCGGTGCTGGTCCGCGCTGCGGGGTGCACCAACCCGATCCGGTCGTAATGATGCAGCGTCCGCACAGTCAGTCCGGCCTCGGCCGCGAGCTCACCGACCTTCCACACACGCCCGGTACCGCGCTGGTCCATCCGTTTCATCCCACTTCCACCGGCGCATTGTGCGCTGGTGTGATCGACGGTAGAACCTCACCTTACGTCAGGTGCAAGCCCGATGTGCGCCCGTCGAATCCGACCTGGGACGCATTGCCGTTCAGCTGATTATCGACCTCAGCGAGGGGTCGGGCACTGGCCTTCGTAGCGGCTCAAGCCGAGGCCGCTGGCCTTCTTGCTGCGGCCTACGGGGCCGTTCTTGGCCGAGCGGACCCAGGTGCCATCGGTGTCGAGGACGGGCATGCGTTCGCTGAAGGCGCGGCTGTAGTGGATGGTGCCGTCGACGGTGAGGATGCCGTCGCGAACGTCGATATGGGCGACGGTGGCCCAGAAGGAGCTTTTGCCGTTGCCGATGATGACGGTGATCTGATCGGCGTCCTTGTCGGGGAGCCCGTCGGGGCCGGGGCGGCCGTAGCGGACGCGGACACGGGGTTTGCCGAACTTGTCGATGGCGCCCGCTCCGTTGTCGACGGATTGGTAGACGTTGAGAAGGAGGTCGCCGTTCTCGGTGGGGCGGACGGTGACCTGCTCGGTGGCGGGGAGGTTGTTCGCGCCGGGTCCGCGGGTGTCACCCTGGTGGTGGATGAACGGCCACTGCGTGATGTCGCCCTGGTGGCCCTTCTCGCCGCTGAGGACCACGTAGTCGCCGGTGATCTCGTTGCGGCAGAAGAAGTACACGTCCAGGTCGCCCGTGCCGAACTCGGTGACGCGGCCGTTCGCGTCGTATTTCGCGCCGCGACCATCCCACTCGAGGCCGACGGTCAGCACATAGCCGGGGTCGCCCTTGCGGAGGTCGATGGTCGCGCGGCGGCCTGGCGAATCCTTGGTCAGCACGACATCGACTTTGCGGAGATCGACCGACGGCGCAGGGGGCGTAACACTCTGCGCCGCAGGCACTTCGGTCACGCTCGGAGTGGCTTGCACTTCGGCCGGCTCTTCTTCCGCATCGACGACGATGCCGTGATCGGTCGCGAAGGCCGCCAGTCCGGCGCTATACCCCTGGCCGATCGCATCGAGCCGCCACCCACTCCCCCGGCGGTACAGCGCGACAGCTTGCAGCACCGTCTCCGAATCCAGGCCCGGTGGCACGAAACTCACCGATTGACT
This sequence comes from Nocardia sp. NPDC058480, assembly GCF_042720495.1. Classification (NCBI taxonomy): domain Bacteria; kingdom Bacillati; phylum Actinomycetota; class Actinomycetes; order Mycobacteriales; family Nocardiaceae; genus Nocardia; species Nocardia sp. NPDC058480. The sequence goes on from NZ_JBHXMN010000004.1 coordinate 349,471, forward strand.
CGCGCCGACGGCGGAAACCCGAAGCCCGGCCACCGCACCGAACCGAATCCCCTGCGCCTCAGTACTTCCGGTGATCACCACCCGGTGAATCTCGGCAGGCAGGGCCGAAAGATCGACCGCGACAACAGCATCGGACTCCAACCGAACACCGGATGCCGCCGGGTTGTTGAAGAACACGAAGTCGGCATCGGAGCGCACCTTGCCGTCGGCGGTCAACAGCACCGCGGCAATGTCCACCGCCCCGGCCGGACTGTCGAGATCCAGGCGCACCGTGTACTGCCCGTCGACGAGATCGGTCTTGGACCCTTTGGAAACCTCGACCATCGTTGTCGCACTCCCACTCATGATTCTGCCCCTCCGCCAGTCGACTGAGCCCCACGGTACCCGCAGAGTCCGCCGATGGTCCCGCGCTCAGCGACGGCCCCGGACCTGTAGGTATCGCCGGGGTGGTTGGTGCTGTTCGGCCGCTGCTCGGTGGGCTGGTGGACGAGTTGATCGTGGTCGATGCCGGGTCCGCTGATCGCACCATCGCGCGGGCACGGGCGCCGGGGCCGCGGTCTACACGCGGGAGGAGGCCTTGCCCGGAGTCGCGGTGCGGCCGGGCAAGGGTGAGGTGCTGTGGCGGTCGACCTCGGGATCCGCGTACACCGCAATCGGTCGACGCACGAACTCGCGGTGATGAGCCGACAGGTGGTGGCGACTCTGCTCGATCGACTCGGCATCCGCGATTCCGGGGTCGGTCTGGTCCCGTTCCTGCCTGATGAATCCGGTTGGCGACGAACACCTTCCGAGGTCAGCCTCGCTGACCGGCCGCCGATGCCACGCCGCCTCGCCGAGTACCGGGATATCGCCTGACACGCGAGAACGCCGGCCCCGCAGGACCGGCGTTCACGCACTACACGGCGACGAGGCCGAGGTCGAGCTTCACCAATTGATCGGCGCAACCGAAGTACCGGTCGTCGTGGGTGATCACGATGACGGTCTTTCCACGGCGCTTCAGATCCGTGAGGATCTCGTGATAGAACACGTCGCGGAAGCGCGGCTCCTGATCGGCGGCCCATTCGTCGAAGACGTAGATCTGGCGGTCTTCGAGCAGGGCCGTGAGCAAGGCCAGGCGCTTGCGCTGCCCCTGCGACAAGTCGACAGTCGACAACCGCCCGTCCTGCACGGTCACCTTGTGCGCGATCTGCAACTCGTCGAGATAACGCTGGACTTCGGCGTCGATACCAGGGCGGTCGAAACCCAGGTAGTCCTCGAACAGATGGAAATCGGTGAACACCGCAGACGAATTCTGTCGGTACCACTCGATATTGTCGTGGTCGATCCTCTCCCCGTTGAGCGACAACGACCCCGAGCGTGGCACATACAGACCGGTGATCAGCTTGGCCAGCGTCGACTTCCCGCTGCCGTTGCCACCGACGATGAACGTGATCTGGCCGGGTTCGAAAACCAGGTCGATCGGTCCGAGCCGGAAACCGGCGTCGCCGGATTCATCGAGTCCGGGCGGAGCCAGCGGACGCACATCGGCGCCACCATGGTCGACCCACTTCTTGCCGTTCACATCCACCGGACCGCCGCCACCCGGATGCGCACCGGGGTGGGCGGGATGCGGATGTCCCGGTTTGCCCTCACGCGGCGGCATCCCGGGACGCGGCGGAGGTCCACCCGGCCCGTGCGATCCCGGCGGCGGTGGCACCAGAGACGGCGCCTCCGAACGATAGATGTAGCTGACGTTCGTCAGTTCCAGCTTGGCCTCCCCTGCCGCTGGACGCTCCGAATACGGCAGCGACTCCTCGTCGTGCAGCGTCGTCATCGACAGGTTCATCGCCCGGATCTTGGCCAGTGCCACATCACCACGCAGCAGATCGGGGATGCGGTGCATGAAGTTCTGCATCGGCATCGCCAAGAAGGTGGTGACCAGCACGTAGCCGACCATCGTCTCGCGCGGCAGATCCAGTGCGGCCGCGATGACGAACAGGATCAGCGCCATCGTGCCCAGCTGCAACGCCTGGCCGAAGCCTTGGGCGTAGGAGAACTTCGAGCCCGCGTCGGTGTTCTGATCGCGCAGCGTGCCCGCCGAACCGAGCAGGTGCCGGTCCATGAAGTCGCGGCGACGGCCACGGTGCAGCTTCAGTTCCTTGATGCCGAGGGTGACGGCCTGGAACGATCGCAGCAGCGCGTCCTCGTTCTCACGGGCTTCCCGGTAGATACCGCGGACGCGCTTGAGGACCAGTTCCACACACGCGATGCCGACCAGCGTGCCGCCCACCGTGACCGCGAAGATCGGTCCCGACACCACGGCGAGGAACACGAAGCAGCCGACGATCGTCGCCACATCCACACAGATCGAGGGGATGGCGGTGACGGCCTGCGACAGCGAACGCACGTCCTCGGTGAGCGTCGCCATCAGACGATGCATGCCGAGCCGTTCGAGGTGTTCCAGTGGGGCGGAGACGATTCCGGAGCTCAGATCGCTGCGCAGCCGGTAGATCGCGTCCTGGGAGAGCCGGATCAGCAGAACCTGCGACAGCACACCGCTGACGAGGATCACCAGACCCGTGGCCCCGAAGTGGAGCAGCAGGTTGTCCGGCTGCGGGCGCGGCGAGACGACCGCGTTGATCAGCGTGACCAGGTAGGTGTTGGCGGCGCCGCAGATCAGGCCCGCGGCGACGACGGCCGCGATCCTGGCCGGCGAGAGCGCGGCGAGAAAACGGAGCAGATGCATGACGTGACTGCGCTCTCAGCTGCGGATGACATCGAACACGATGCCCTCGAGGGTGACACCGGGTGCGAACGAGAACGCCACACCGGTCGAGATCGGTGCCGCCGTCTGCGCGTCGCGGATCATCCGCTCCAACACGAAGATCAGCGAGACACTGAGCATGTTGCCGTGCTCGGCGAGCACCTCCCAGCTCGGCGCGGCAAGCTCGGTGGGGATGCCGAGCGAACGCGCCGACTCCTCGATGATGCGGGGACCACCGGGGTGGATCGCCCACAACTCGATATCGGTTTTGCCGAGTCCGTTGCGCGCCAGCACTTCCGAGACCACCGGGTCGACACCGCGGTAGATGTAGTCGGGCAGGCTGGTCGCCAGTTCGCAGGTGATGCCCGCGTCCTTCACGCCGAGCACGATGCCGTCCTCGGCGTCGTCGAACAGGTGGCTGAAGCTGTCGCGGATCACGACGCTGCCGGCCGCGAGTGGCTTGTGCACCTGGTTGGCGCCGATCACCACCGCACCGCAGCCGTCACCGAACAGGCTGTGGGTGATCACGTCGTTGACGTCGTCGTCGAAAACGGCGTTGACCGAACTCAATTCGATGCACAGCACCATCGCCTTCTTGTCCGGATGGGCCCGGACGTAGTCGACGGCGGCGCGAATGCCGTTCATGGCCGCGGCGCAGCCCATGAAGTTGATGACCATCCGGCCCACCGTCGGCGACAGACCCAACTGCTTGACCACCGCGACGTCGACGCCGGGGGCGATGAAGCCGGTGCTGGTGACGAAGATCAGCTGGCCGATGTCGTCGGCCGGGTTCTCCAGCCCGGCGACCGCGCGCCGTGCCACGTCGACCGCCAACGGCACAGCGTGCTCGACGAACAGGTTCATCCGCTCCCGGATGGTGCCGGGCCTGCGGCTGAACTCGAGGAACTCGGGGGCGAGCGGGTCGATGGCCAGGTGGCGGGTGTCGATCCGGGTCTTGGCGTAGATGCGCGGAATACGCTGGCGCTGAACGGGATCGGAGAACAGTTCGGCGACCCGGCCCGCGTTCACGGCTTGATCGACGACTCGCGAGGGCGAACCGGTGGCGACCGCCTCGATCACGCCGACGGTCGTCGGCGGCGTGGGTGGTAGCAGGTCGTGCCCGCGCTCGACGTCGGGCGTGTGGAGCAGGTCAAAGGAAACAGACACGGGCACAAATCCTTTCGAGACAGAACAGATGCGGCAGCGGGCCGGGTCAGACGGTTCCGATGCCGGAGAAGCCCTGCGCGGTATAGGTGACGCAGGTCTTCAGCGCTGACGGTGCGCAGTGTTCGCGCACGAAACCCCACCGGTTCTCCTGCGCCTCACGGGAGGGCGCGAGCAGATAGGTCCGGCACAGCTTGGGGAAACGATCTCCGAAGAAGCTCTTGGCGGGCAGCCACTCCACGCCGAACTTCGCGGCCTCCTCACGCACCACGTTCTCCGACGCGATATTGGCGAACCCACTGCGCTGGAACGGAAGTACGTGATGCGCGCGGTGCGAGCTCAGGCCGGCCGAGAGGAAGCAGTCGACATATTTGTTGCCGACCACGGTCAGGTCGTAGGCCTGCTCGAGCTGGTTCACCGCCCAGTCCTCGGTCTCGGTGTGCAGTTCCTCGATCGGGACCTCGAAGTCGTGGCTGGCCACCACCATGAAGGTGCTGATCCACAGCGTGATCACGAATTGCAGGCCCCAGGCGAGCAGGTCGCCCGCGAAGGCGAAGGCCACGAACTCGGCCACCAGCAGGAACCGCATCCCGAACGAGCCGATGAAGTGCGGCAGCGCACCACGCCAGCTGCCGTACATGTCCTTGATGCCCACCTTGCGGGTGAGCCGGCAGACATCGAGAAGCCGAATGATCATGCCCGTCAACAGATGTCCGAACTTGTGCACCGTGTGCACCGGCACCCGGTACAGGCGCGGAATCTGCATCATCATCGTGAAGACGTTCTTCTTGATGTCGACTTCGCTCTGGGTGTGCGGGTGGTGCAGCAGCGCGTGGCCGTCGGCGGTGACGAAAGACAGTGCGACATAGTTCATGTCGAACGCGTTGACCGCGTACTTGTTCAGGCCCTTCTGCGCGCGGTGGATCGCGTAGTGGCCGAAGCCTGCCAGCGAGCTGCGCAGCAGCACCATCGCGATCACGAAGGCGGGCAACGGCATCCAGCTCGTGTCGTAGAGACGCAACGCCTGCACGGCGATGTAGGCGAAGATCAGCACACCGACGACGATGTTGAACGCGCGATCCATCCGCTGCAGGCGCGCCGCCAGCTCGGGCTCCTTGAGCCGGGCCTTCACCTGGTGCAGCAGATCGGACTTGTTGTCGAACTTGTACTTCGGGGTGTCGTCCCAGCTGTTGAAGCCGTCCTTGAACAGGAAGTCGGGGGCGTTGTTCTTGGGATGGATGTCCTCGGGCGTGGCATCGCGACCGAGACTGTAACGCTCGATCATCCGCGCGATTTTTTCCGGATCACGATGGTAGGAACCGATGATCGAGGTGATGTCGCGATTTTTCGTGCGGCCGATGAAGAATTCACCGCCTGGATGCTTGGAGATCCAGTCACTCAGGTCGTAGGCTCTGCCGTTATAAACCCATACGTTGTTGACGGGAGGCCGACCCCCCGGACCGGGCGGTGGCGGGAGCTCGCGCTCCGCTTCATCCGGTCGATCATCGATCGTCATTAGTTCTTCCTCCGTGTCCGATCGGCGTCCGATGCGTGTTGCCTGCCGACCAGCGTCCCGACACGTATAGTCCTTGTGGCGCCTTGCATCTCGCTGAACATTCTCTTATTGGATGCGCACTGGTGCGTTCGTGATTCGCTTACCGCTGGCGACACCCAGACGACACACCGGCCCGGGGCTGCGGAGGGCACTGCGTGCCAGGTTCCGCTGACCCCGGACCGGTGTGGGTTGATCCGGTAGTACCGGCGAGTATCAGCCGGCGGGCTTGATGATGTTGACCGGCTCGGCCCAGTTCGACAGGCCGACGGTGACCTCGCCCTGATCCTTCTTCACCACGGCGCGAACGAGATTCGGGCCGTCGCCGGTGGAGGGCGCGTCCGAGGGCTTGGTGGAATCGGAGGCCGGCGGGGCGGTGTCCTGGATCCACACGGTGATCGGCATGGTGCCCGCGTTCTGGCCGATGCGCGGCACGATCGGGTCGATCACGGCGGCGTCGATGGTGCCGGAGACCTTGACGGTGTTGATACCGTCGATCACTTCGCGGCCCTCGGTCTTCGCGTTCTGGATATTGGCGATCACATTCGCGATGCCCTTGTCCTTGTCCAGGATGACGCCCGGATCGTAGACCTTCTCGGCCGGACCCGCCGGCACGTAGCGGCCGCCGGTCTGGGTGTACAGGACCTTGTCCACCACCAGGAACTTCGCCTCGGTGAAGGAGGCGTCGGGGGTGAGCTTGACCTTCGCCTCACCCATCGCGGCCCCGGAGCCCTGGGTCTCATTGGTGACGTCGGCGGAGACGGTTTCCACCGGCAGGTCGGGCAGGTTCTTGACGTTGATCTTCAGGTGCACGTTGTGCAGGGTCTGCGTGGTCTTCGCCGACTCCTTCACGATCTGTGCGCCCTCGGGCAGCTGGCCGGTGGGCGCCGGGCCCGCCGTGGTGGCCGAATCGTCTTTCGTGCAGCCGGATACGAGGGCCGCGCAGACCGCCGCCGCCGCGACGACCGAAGTGATGCCGGAACGTCGCGCGAAGCGCCGACGCGAGGTGGGGTTCGGTGTCATGTCGATCAAGTTTCATCCCCTGGAGATGGTCGTATATCGGTATGAGGCAGCCGAAGACCATCGTTCATCTCTCGTGCTCCCCCGTCGGCGATAGTACCCGAGGAACTCGATTTGCGAGTTGTCTACACGGACTGACTGTTTCGGATATCTGAGACCAGTCGAGATGCCCCATTGCCCCAGGTCAGCCGACCGCGTGGAACCGCCGCCGATGCTCGTCGACCGGGCGCAACCGCGCTTCGTCCGACATCGCCAGTAGCACGGACAGTTTCGCGGCCTCCGCCGCGTCTACCGGAGTGAAGATCTGGATCCATTCGCCGTCGGTGGCGGGCAGCGCCATCATCGTGAGGTGCGTCGCGAGCTCGCCGACCGCGGGGTGCTGGATCACCTTGATCAGGTTCACCGGCACCGCGACATCGTTGCGGGCCCACATCCCGGCGAATTCGGCACTGGCCTCACATAATTCGTCGACGAGCGCCTGCCACGTCGGGTCGTCGAGGTGTCGGACGTAGGCGCCACGCAAATAGGCGACCATGCGGCGCTGGTCATCGATGTTGTGCTGATAGGGGTTACAGCACTCGGGCGTCAGGAACACCGTTCGCAGGACATTGCTGCCATCGTCGCTGAGGCCGGGGAACAGCGCGCGATAGGCGTCGTTGTGCGCTAGGACGTTCTACTTGGAATCGAGCAGCACGGCGGGCAGCGGCGAGAGCTGGTCCAAGATCATCGGCAGGCCCGGCGGCATCATCGACGGCTCCGGCGCAGCCGGCACCGACGGCACATCCGCGAGCCGGTACAGGTGCACTTTCTCCGCGTGGTCGAGCTCGAGCGTGCGCGCCACCGCGTCGAGCACCTGGACGCTCGCATTGATCGGCCTGCCCTGTTCCAACCACGTGTACCAGGTAACTCCGATGCCCGAAAGCTGGGCGACCTCTTCGCGGCGCAAGCCGGGGGTGCGTCGGCGTGAACCCGGCGGCAAGCCGACGTCACCCGGGGTGATCTTGGCGCGGCGCGACTTCAGGAACGCACCGAGTTGGGCTCGGCGCTCGGTGCGCACCGAGCGCATGTCGACCACTTCACTCATCCCACCATCGTCGCCGATGCTGGTCCTGGTATCCAGGTGGTGCTGATACCCGGATCGACGCGGGTCGGCGTTCGCCGCCCTCCTCGGCGACCGGCCCGGGCCCGGCGCCACACATAGTCGCGGGTGCGAATAGTCGACCAGCTCAGCGCAGCCCTGGGTGCTGGCGCGAAAGGATGGGCACCAGAAGACGTTTCGGCAGGAAGGGCACCAACGCGGCGGCCGCGCGGTTGGCCAGGCCCGGGATAGCGACCATGGCGCCCTTGGCCAGGCCGCTGATGCCGACGCGGGCCACCGTCTCCGGTGATTTCCACATGACGGCCGGCAGCGCGGCGTGCGCCTCCTCGGAAGTGAAGCCGGCACGCTCGCCGAAACCGGTATCGACCGGCCCGGGGCACAGCACGGTCGCGGTGACGCCGGTGCCGCGCAGTTCGCCGGACAGGCTCAGCGTGTAGGACAGCACGAACGCCTTGCTCGCGCCGTACCCGGCCTGGCCGGGTAGCGGCTGAAACGCGCCGGTGGAGGCGACATTGAGCACCGCTCCCGTGCCACGGGCCACCATCGCGGGCAGGAAGCGGGTGCACAGATCGACGACCGCGACCACATCGAGTTCGACCATCGCGATCTCGGCATCCGGGGTGGCCTTGTGCACGGGGCCGAGAGTGGAGATTCCGGCGCAGTTCACCAGGATCGAGGGCGCGAGACCGAGCGCTTCGACGCGACCGAGCAGCGCGGCGCGGGCCTCGCGGTCGCCGAGGTCGGCGGCGAGGATATCGGCGCGGCCTCCGGTCGCGGTGATCTCGGCGGCCAGTTCGGCCAGCTTGTCGGCGCTGCGTGCGACCAGCGTGACCTGGTGTCCGCGCCCGGCCAGCTCACGGGCCAGGGCGGCGCCGATGCCCGAGGACGCGCCGGTGACGATCGCGGTGCAGTCGGCGGCAGGCGAGGGAAGACTCATGCGCCCCAGCCTAGGGTGAGCGACGCCCACCTACGCAGAGCCTGATGACCGGCAGGCGGCCCGATCGGTCAGTGCGGGGCGCGCGACGGTCACGGTCGCTGAGTCGGAATTCAGGTCCGACCGGGCAGCGGCAACGATCGTGGTGCAAGTCTGGTCAGCTGCGTGACGTGCTGGGGCGTGAGCTCGTCCAGACAAGTGACGCCGAGCAGCCGCATGGTGCGTTCGACTTGTTCGGACAGGATCTCGATCGCACGGTCCACACCGGCTTCGCCGCCGGCCATCAAGCCGTAGAGGTAGGCACGGCCGATGAGGGTGAACCGCGCGCCCAGCGCGATCGAGGCGACGATATCGGCACCGGACATGATTCCGGTGTCGATCATGATCTCGGTGTCGCGGCCGAGTTCCGCGGCCACCGTAGGCAGGAGGTGGAACGGGATCGGCGCGCGATCCAGTTGGCGGCCACCGTGATTGGAGACAACGATGCCGTCGACACCGATCTCGACCAGTGCACGCGCGTCCGCCAGCGTCTGTACTCCTTTGACAACGACCTTTCCGGGCCACTGATCGCGGATCCAGGCGAGGTCGGCGAAGGTGACGGTGGGATCGAACATCGTGTCGAGCAGTTCGGCCACGGTGCCGGACCACCGATCCAACGACGCGAAGGCGAGCGGTTCGGTGGTGAGGAAGTCGAACCACCACTGTGGCCGTGGCAGGGCATCGAGCACGGTGGACGGTGTCAGCGCGGGCGGTATCGACATGCCGTTTCGCTTGTCGCGCAGGCGTGCTCCCGCCACCGGCACGTCCACGGTGACCAGCAGCGTGTCGTAGCCTGCTGCGGCGGCGCGCTCCACCAGTGCCATCGAGCGGTCGCGGTCCTTCCACATGTACAGCTGAAACCAGTTGCGACCGTGCGGGTTCGCACCCGCGACATCTTCGATGGATGCGGTCCCCATGGTCGACAGCGAGAACGGGATGCCCGCTCGACCCGCCGCCCTGGCACCCGCGTACTCGCCTTCGGTCTGCATCATCCGGGTGAAACCCGTAGGCGCGATTCCGAAAGGCAGCGAAACAGGCGCGCCCAAAACCTCTCGAGTGGTGCTGATCGTCGAAACGTCGCGCAGGATCGCGGGGTGGAACTCGATGTCGAGAAACGCTTGGCGCGCGCGAGCGATCGACAGCTCTGCTTCGGCCGAACCGTCGGTGTAGTCGAAGGCAGCGGTGGGAGTGCGCCGTTTGGCGATCGCGCGCAGATCCTCGATCGTCAGCGCCGCGGCCAATCGCCGCTTTTTTCCGTTCAGCTGCGGCCGCTTGAACTGCAGCAGCGGCGCGAGGTCGCGGGGTTTGGGCAATTGTCGTTTCATCAGCCTACTTTCGGAACCAGGGACACGCCGCGGGGCCGGGCGGGGGCAGCTGAGCCAGCCGACGCGCCCGCGCAGCCTCCCGGCACCGAAGCACGCATTTCTATGGACGCCGATACCCATCACGTCTCGTCGCGATCGGCTCTAATTCACCTGACCACACCCTGGTCGTACTGCTCGACCGCGCTTGCGTCAGCCGGTGCCGCTGCCGCGGGGAGGGCGTTGTCGACGAGGAGGGCTGCGATGGCGGCGGCGGTGGTGAACGCTTCGGTGTTGAGGACTCGGCCGCGGGCCGAGGCGCCGTCCAGGAGTAGCGCCAGTTGCTCGCCGAGCTGCTCGGGGTTGGTGGCGCCTGCCTCGCGGGCGGTATCGGTGAGCCGGGCGGCAAAGCCATTTTTGTAGTCGCGGGCGAGTACGCGTGCCGGGTGGCCCGGGTCGGGGATTTCGACGGCCGCCGCGATGAATGGACACAGGGGCGAGTGCACGTCGAACACGGCGAGAAGTCGTTCGCGAGGCGTGAGATCGGTGCGGTCGAACACTTCGGGCAGGATGTCGGGATCGAATCGGCGTAGGCATTCGGCGATCAGCTCGTCTTTGCCGGTGAAGTGCTGGTACAGCGTGCGCTTGGACACCTCGGCCACTGTGCAGAGTTGGTCCATGCCGGTGCAGCTGATGCCTTGATCGCGGAACAGTTGTTGTGACGCGCTCAGGATGCGCTCTCGTGCGCCCCTGCCGCGCCGCTGGCCTCGCGGCCCCTTCTCCAACTCTGTCACAAGCCCAGCTTAGCCCAATCGGGTACCGATCGGTGTGCATAGCTTGCACGCCGCGTAGCTGTTCGCTACGTTAAGCACTCAAATTGGTGTCTTTAACATCGGCGTGGCGCGCGAATGGAGTAGTTGTGGGAAAGCTCGATGGCAAGTTGCGGTGATCACCGGCGCGACAAGTGGTATGACACTGGCCGGTGCGAAGTAGTTCGTCGACGAAGGAGCTCACGTCTTCATTTCGGGCCGGCGGAAGGACGCGCTGGACGAAGCCGTCAAGCTGATCGGCCGGAATGTGACCGGCGTGCAGGCCGATTCGGCCGACCTCGATGATCTGGACCGTTTGTTCGAGACGGTCGAGCAGGAAAAGGGCTGGACCGCACCCCACGCCCCGCCTCAGCGGGCGAGTTTGCCGAGAATGTCCCGCAGTGCGGCGCGCTCATGGTCGGTGAGTCTTCCGAAGAAATCGTCGGCGTCCTTCGTCCTGGCCGCGGCCAGGGTGGCGAGGGTCCTTCTGCCCCGCGCGGTCACCGCCACGAGAATCGCGCGGCGGTCTGTCGGGTCGGGCTGCCGAGCGACCAAGTCTGCCTTTTCGAGTGCGTCTACCACTTCCGTGGCCGAGCGGGGGCTGATCCGCAATGCGTCGGCGAGGGCCGACAGCCGGAGACCGTCTTGCTCGCCGGTCACCCGAAGCGCGCGTGCCTGGTGCGGGGTCAGCCCCATCGGCGCGTACGCCGCCGCCCAGCACCGACGCAGCGTCCTGGCCACCTGCATCAGGAGGTCGCTGTCGTTGTCGGGCATAAACCCGCCTCTCGCTTTGTTTCCCCTACCAGATAGTGAGGTAACCTCAGCATAAGCACAACCCAAGGGGGTTGCATATGGAAGTGAAAGACTCCGCCGGCGGCGGACGTGCCCGCCGCCCCGACCCGGCCGACCGCGCACAATTGCGCGAGTCCCCCGTGTCCCTGCGCCGGATCGCCGCGCTTTTCGCGCCGTACCGGCTTCAGCTCACCCTGCTGACCGCCCTGATCGTGGCGGGTTCGACGATCAGCCTCGCCTCGCCGTTCCTGCTGCGACTCGTGATCGATGACGCGTTGCCGCACCAGGACGTCTCGCTCCTGCTCTGGGCCGTGGGCGGCATGCTCGCCGTCACCGTGCTCACCGCGGTGCTCGGCGTCGGCCAGACGCTCATCTCCACCACTGTCGGACAGCAGGTCATGCATGTCCTGCGTGCCGACGTGTTCCGTCACCTGCAGCGGCAGTCACTGGCTTTCTTCACCCGCACCCGCGGCGGTGAAGTCCAGTCCCGCCTGATCAACGATGTCGGTGGCATGCAGTCCGTGGTCACCAGCACCGCGACCTCCATCGCGAGCAACGTCACCACTGTGGTCGGCACGGCTATCGCGATGGCCGTGCTGTCGTGGCGGTTGTCGCTGCTGTCGCTGGTGGTGCTGCCACCGGCGATCTGGCTGACCCGACGCGTAGCCCTGCTTCGCCGTGACATCACCGCCCAGCGCCAACGCCACCTCGCCGACCTGCACGGCCAAGTCGAGGAGGGACTTTCGGTGAACGGAGTGCAGCTCGGCAAAACCCTCGGCACCGGCCCTCTCACGTCCGCCCACTTCGAGAAGACCTCGCACGACCTGGTCGGCCTCGAAGTGCGCTCACAGCTCGCGGGCCGCTGGCGGATGGCCACCATGAGCATCCTCTTCGCGGCCATCCCAGCCCTGCTCTACCTCGCCGCCGGTCTTCCGGCGACCAGCAGCGGCATGACGATCGGCACCCTGGTCGCCTTCACCACCCTGCAGGCCGGGCTCTTCAGGCCGCTGATGGCCCTGCTCAACGTGGGTGTCGAAGTCACCAGCTCGATGGCGTTGTTCAGCCGGATCTTCGGCTACCTCGACCTTCCGGTCGAGATCGATGAGCCCAGCCAGCCGGTCGACCTGGACCCGCGCGATGTCGTGGGCGAGGTCCGGTTCGAGGAGGTCGGCTTCCGATACGACGCCGCGGGCCCCGATGTGCTCGATGGCGTCTCGCTCGTCGTGCCGCCTGGGTCGACGCTGGCGCTCGTCGGCGAGACCGGCTCCGGCAAGACCACCCTCGCCTCACTCGTCGCACGACTGCACGACGCGACCGCCGGTCGGGTGAGCATCGACGGCGTCGACGTCCGCGACCTGAAGCTCGGCACCCTCGCTCGCATTGTCGGCGTGGTGTCGCAGGAGTCCTACCTACTGCATACGACCATTCGCGAGAACCTCCGCTACGCCGCGCCCAGCGCCACCGACGCGGAGATCGAGCGCGCGGCCCGCGCCGCCCAGATACACGAGCTGATCGCCTCGCTACCCCAGGGCTACGACACCGTGGTCGGGTCGCGCGGTCACCGGTTCTCCGGCGGTGAGAAACAGCGGATCGCCCTGGCCCGCACCCTGTTGCGCGACCCACGCGTGCTGGTGCTCGACGAGGCGACCAGTGCACTCGACAACGAGACCGAGCGTGCGGTGCAGGCCGCCATCGACGTGGTCGCACAGGGCCGCACGGTCATCACGATCGCGCACCGGCTCAGCACCATCCGCGACGCCGACCAGATCGCGGTACTCCACCATGGCCGGGTGGTCGAGCTCGGCGATCACACGACACTGCTCGACGACGGCGGACGCTACGCCCGACTCAACGGCGCCGCCGAGGTCGTGGCAGCCTGAGCGGACGACCGAACCGTGCGGGTCATGCCGGCGGTGTTTTCGCGCAGGTGAACTGCATGACATCGATCTGACCGGCCCGGAAGCGCTCGGCGCTGCCGGTCAGGTAGCGCTGGTAGTTATCGACCGTGGCCTGCCCGGCGATCGCGACCGCCTCGTCGTTGTGCGCGGTCAGCGCGGCGACCCAATGGTCGAGGGTTGTCGCGTAATGCAACTGCAGCGCCTGAATTTGCGTGACGGTGAAACCGCCGGCTTCGGCGCGTTCGCGTACGCCGCGCGAGTCACTCCCCCATGGCACGGGCAGCTGCCCACCCGGAAAGATCGTCTCACGGATGAACCGCATGAACTCGAAGTCCTCACGGGTCCATCGGATCCCGTTCTCCCGCAGATGGTCCCGCCCGTATCCGACGATGGTGTGTAACAGCATGACCCCGTCGGCGGGCATCGCCCGGCGAGCGAAGTCGAAGAAATCGCCGTAGCGCTCGGTCCGGAAATGCTCGAACGCCCCGATACTCACGATTCGATCGACCCGGCCCTCGAACTCCTCCCACCCAGCCAACAACACCTCACCATGCCCACCGCCGCCATCGCGCTTGCGCAACAGATCCGATACGTATTCGTACTGATTGCGGCTCAACGTCAGCCCGACCACATTCACCTGATAAGTGTCCAGGGCCCGCAGCATCGTCGAGCCCCACCCGCACCCGACATCGAGCAACGTCATACCCGGCTCTAGCCCGCATTTCCCCAGCGCGAGATCGATTTTCGCGATCTGGGCCTGTTCCAGGGTGTAGCCGGGTTCTTTCCAATACGCGCAACTATAGGTACGGGTCGGATCCAGGAACAATCCGAAGAAATCATCACTCAAATCATAGTGGGACTGGACATCGGTATAGAACGGGCGCTGACTACTCACGACAACAACCTCCACGCCATCGAAGTGAGATCCCGCGACCACCGACAGGCAACCACAGGACATGATCATCCAGCCTCCACCACCCCACCGCTCGCAGCAACCCCCGGAAATCGCTCTTCACCGACGACCCGATAAACAAATCGGTCACACCTTCATTGCGAATAAAGAATGCAACCGTGAGCGGTTACGGTCAGTGAAGTAAAGGCGAACCGATTCAGTCGCGCTGCTGCTGAAGCATCACGATCGCCGGATGCGACAACCCCGCGGCCCGATCGGCCTCCCGCTCGGACCGCGTCCAAAACTCCGGCTCCGCGGAGAACTGCGCCGCCAGCACCTTCACCGCATCGGATCGGATCGGATCGGATCGGATCGAGGTATCCGCAGAGTTGACTTTCCTTAGCTATATGCCATTTCCCTCTAGGGAGAGTATCATTCTCATCGGTTACTGCCATGGGAACCCTTTCGTAGCAGGGGTTCTCGGCACCCGAGGACTCCGCGCCGACCCGCGCCCAGGGCGGCCCGGCGAAAGGAGAGGCACAGTGAGCAACACCATCGAGGTCTTCGACCCGTCGACCGAGGAACAGATAGCGGAGGTCGTCGATTCCGACCGGGAGGCCGTCGACGCGGCGGTTGCCCGGGCCCGCGAGACATTCGAGTCCGGGGTCTGGCGCAAGCAGCCGGCCGGTCACCGCGCGCAGGTCCTGTTCCGGGCCGCGGCGATCGTGCGGGAACGCACCGACGAACTCGCCGCGATCGAGGCCCGCGACAACGGCATGAACGCTGTGGCCGCCCGCCACATCATCGCGGTGGCCTACGACATGCTGATGTACTACGCCGGGTGGGTCGGCAAGATCCACGGCGAGTCGAGCAGTCTCGTCTCCGACGGGCTGCTGGGCGAATTCGAGAGTTTCCATACCTTCACCCAGCTCGAGCCGGTCGGCGTGGTCGGCCTCATCGTGCCGTGGAACGGGCCGTTCTTCGTGGCGATGCTCAAGGTCGCGCCTGCGCTGGCCGCCGGGTGCAGCGCGGTGCTCAAGCCCGCCGAGGAGACCCCGCTCAGCGCGCTGAAGCTCGAGGAGATCTTCCGCGAGGCGGGTCTGCCCGACGGTGTGCTCAATGTCGTCACCGGGTACGGCGAGACCACCGGCGCGGCGCTCACCGCGCACCCGGACGTCGACAAGATCTCGTTCACCGGATCGACCGAGGTCGGGCGCCTGATCGTCAAGGCCGCCGCGGGCAACCTCAAGCGCCTGACCCTCGAACTCGGCGGCAAGTCGCCGCTGATCATGTTCGACGACGCGAATCTGGACAAAGCGATCATGGGAGCGGGTATGGGCCTGCTCGCCGGTTCCGGGCAGAACTGCTCGTGCACCTCGCGCATCTACGTCCAGCGCGGCATCTACGACCGGGTAGTGGAGGGACTGGCAGCCTTCGCCGCGATGCTGCCGATGGGCGGCAGCGACGATCCCAACTCGGTACTGGGTCCGCTGATCAGCGAGAAGCAACGCCGACGCGTCGCGGGGATCGTCGACGACGGTGTCGCGGCAGGCGCGCAGGTGGTGACCGGCGGCAAGCCGATGGACCGCCGCGGCTACTTCTACGAGGCGACGATCATCACCGGAACCACCCCCGACATGCGGCTTATCCGCGAGGAGATCTTCGGCCCGGTCGGCTCGGTGATCCCCTTCGACGACGAGGACGAGGTGATCGCGGCCGCCAACGACACCGAATACGGTCTGGCAGGCTCGATCTGGACCGAGAACCTCGGCCGCGCCCACCGCCTCGCCAACGAGCTACGCGCGGGCCAGATCTGGGTGAACACCTCGCTCGCCGCCGATCCCTCGATGCCGATCTGCGGCCAGAAGCAGTCGGGCTGGGGCGGCGAACGCGGCCGCAAGGGCATCGAAGCCTATTTCAACACCAAGGCCGTCTACATCGGCATCTGACCGGCTCGCCGCCGTTCGCACCCGACTCCACGGGCGCGAACGGCGGCTTCGGCGGTTCAGCCGACCGGGCTCAGATCCGCCCCGATGGGCGGGAACATCGACGCCCCGCTGCGGAAGACCTCGGTCGCGCCGACCGATTCGGCCGGCAACCGGGCCGCGGTCAGCGCCTGCGCCTTGAACGCGCGCGCGGCCACACTGAGCCGGTGCACCACCGGATCGACCCGATGTTCGGGTGGCGAGGACCAATCATCTCCCCAGACAACGACTTCCACGCCCCCGTCGCGCAGGGCCGAGACCACACCGCGGTGCGCGCGGGAGTCGCGACAGCAGACGTCGCCCGCGATCGCCAGCGCGTGCGGTCTGCGGCCCTGCCCGTGCGCGGAGAGCACCTGGTGCAGGTCGACCAGTTCGGCACCGAGGATGCGCAGCGGTCGCGCATCGGAGATCTCGGCGACCAGCACCGACACATCCCAGCCCGCGACGGCGCGATCGAACAGCCAGCCCCCGGCATGCTCGACGACATCGACCACACTGGTCGCCACGACGTCGAGGCGATACCTCATCGCCGAGGGTCCGGGGCGAAGTCGCGTGTCAGCGACCTCGTGTACTCGGCGAACACCTCGGCCAGGGGTATCGAATGATCGAGCAGCCATGAGATCTCCATTCCATTGATGAAAGCGACGATCTCCACCGCCCGGATCCCGGGATCGAAATCGGCACGGTAGCGGCCGATTTCCTGGTTGTGGCGGATGAGCGCCGTGACGATGCCGACGGCCAGGTTCCATCTGTCCAGCATCCGGTCGTGCAGCGGAGCCTCGGGCTGGAGGTTCTCCACGAGCAGGACCGCGAAGGTGCCGACCAGTTCGGGCGAGCGCTGGATGCGCTCGGCGACCTTCTCGATCTCGGCGATCAGGTCCCCGCGCAGGTCCGCCTGCTGCAGGTCGTCGGCATCGCGGGCATCGAGCACCGCATGCAGCAGCTGGTTCTTCGAGGTGAAGTGGTGCAGCAACCCCGCGGGGCTCACCCCGGCCTCACGCGCGATCATCGCCAGACTCGTATTCCGCCAGCCGTTGCGGGTGAGCAGACGCTGGGCGACAGTCACGATCCGCTGGCGGCGATCCTCTCCCTTGGCTAGTAGCGAGGCGTAAGGACGGGGAGAAGTCATGCGCGGCAACCTGTTCGACAAAAACCTAGTGAACACACAGTAGGTTGGTTGGCTCGATGTGACAAGGGTCTCACCCCTCTCGGTCGGGCTCACTGATGAGAATAGCGTTCTTGCGCTGCCGGGTGGATGGAATCGCGCTCATGAGAAAAGTGCTGACCGATCGGCTCTCCACCTGTGATAACGTTATTTCCGCATTAGGAGAATCACATTGGAGGGCAAGATGCCGGTTCCCAGTAGTAGCGCCCCGCTGTACCCACCCGGCGGATTCGGCCCGCCCAAGGACCGGCGCGGCAAGGCGGCAGGCACCCCCGGGCTGCCCGCCGGCACGGAGGTTTTCTCCGCCGACAACCACATCTCGCTGGCGCACGACATCTTCTACGAGCGTTTCCCCGAGAACCTCAAGGACCGGGCACCGCGGGTCTGGTACGAGGACGGCGCCTATCAGCTCGGCCGCAAGGGAAAGTCGTTCCTGCCCGGCGATTTCAGCCATGTGCTCATGCAGTACGACCCCCTCGAAGGGTCCGGCAGCGCCAATCTGGCCGCCCGCGGCGCCGACCTGCGCGCCGACGGCATCGCCAGGGAACTGGCGTTCCCCAACGCGCTGCTCGCGCTGCTGTTCTACCCGGACAAGGAGATCCGCGAGCTCTGCTTCCGCGTCTACAACGCCTACATCGCCGAACTCCAGGAACAATCCGGTGGCAGTTTCTACGGTGTCGGCCTGATCAACTGGTGGGACGCCGAGGGCGCGCGCCGCACCCTCGACGAGCTGAAGTCGCTGGGGCTCAAGACCTTCCTGCTGCCGCTGTCGGCGGGCAAGGATGACGACGGCGCGGTCATCGACTACGGCAGCACCGCGATGATCCCGGTCTGGGACGCCATCGAGGAATCCGGTGTGCCGGTCTCCCACCACATCGGTGAGTCGCCGCTGTCGGCACCGTGCGAGGTCAACAGCGTCGCGGTCGGCATGATGCACAATGTCGCGCCGTTCCGGGAACTGTTCTCCAAGTACATCTTCAGCGGCATCATCGACCGGCACCCCGGGCTGAGCATCGGCTGGTTCGAAGGCGGCGTGAACTGGGTGCCCGCGGCCATTCAGGACGCCGAGCACATGCTCGCCTCCTTCCAGCACATGCTGGACCGGCCGGTGGAACACGACATCCGGCACTACTGGGACAACCACATGCGCGCCTCGTTCATGGTCGACCCGCTCGGGCTCTCGCTCATCGATCAGATCGGGATCGACCGGGTGATGTGGTCCTCGGACTACCCGCACAACGAGAGCACCTTCGGCTACTCCGAGCAGTCCCTTGCCGCGGTCGTCGCGGCGGTCGGGCCCGCGGCGGCGGCCCGGATCGTCAGCGGCAACATCCGCGATTTCCTGGGCATCTGAGATGACGGTGTCCGGCACGGCCGCGCGGTCCGCGGCCTTCGAGATCCCCGATGTCCCCGACCGGGCGCGGATGCGGCGTGAGACCGGCGCCCGATTGCGCGCGGCGATGGCCGCCCGCGGTGTCGACGCGCTGGTCCTGCTCAACAACACCAATGTCGCCTATGCCACGGGTGCGAACTGGCCGCTCGGTGATGCCGGGCTCTCGCATGTCGAGCGTCCCGTCGCCGTGGTGGTGGCCGGTGATCCCTGGCCGCACCTGTTCCTGCCGTTCCGGGAGGGCACCTCCGACGAGGCCGAACTGCCCGCCGATCACCTGCACGGGCCGGTCTACCTCGAATTCGACGAGGGCGTGGACACTTTCGCCCGCGTGCTCGCCGAACTGGTTCCGGCGGGGTCCACTGTCGCGGTCGACGAATGCACCGGTGCGATGCGCCGGGCGCAGGACGCGCTGTTCCCCGGCGGCGCTCCCTCCGATGCCGCGCTGGTCGTCGGGGCGGCCAAACTGATCAAGACACCGGATGAGATCTCGTGCCTGCGGATCGCCAACCGGATCACCGAGAAGGCCATCGCCGAGGTGCAGGCCGACCTCGCGCCTGGTCGCCGCCAGATCGACCTGTCGGCCCGATTCGTCCGGCGCGCTTTCGAACTCGGCGCCACCGCGAACATGCTCGACGCCATCTGGCAGGTGATGCCGCAGTCCAAGGCCGAGGGCGTGTGGACCACGCACGGCGACCTGGCGCTGCCGCTGCTCACCACCGAGCGCGCCCTCGCGGCCGGTGACGTGCTGTGGACCGATGTCAGCATCACCTACGGCGGCTACTGCTCGGACTTCGGCCGCACCTGGATCGTGGGCGACGCTCCGAACGCGCGGCAGCAACGCCAGTTCGAGCGCTGGCACGAGATCATCACGGCGGTACTCGAGGTCACCCGCGCCGGTGCGAGCGCCGCCGATCTCACCCGGGCCGCGATCGCGGCCAACGGCGGCGTCAAACCCTGGCTGCCGCATTTCTATCTGGGTCACGGCATCGGCGTCAGCGCCGCCGAGATGCCGATGATCGGCACCGATCTCGGCGCGGAATACGACGAGAACTTCGTGTTCGAACCCGGGATGGTGCTGGTGCTCGAACCGGTCGTCTGGGAGGACGGCACCGGTGGATATCGAAGCGAGGAGATCGTTGTGATCACCGACCAGGGCTTTTCGCCCCTCACCGACTACCCATACGACCCGTATGGGTACTGAGATCCTGCCCGACGAGCGCGCCCTGCGGCATGGGCGGCGCGCTCGCGCACTGGCACAGATGCATGCCGACGATCTCGACATCCTCGTCCTGGGCAGGCAAGCCAATGCCCGCTACGTGGCAGGCGCCCAGCAATTGTGGGTGGCGGGGACCCGGCCCTTCGGCCCCGTCGCCACCCTGGTGCGCGACACCGGCGCGGTGCATCTGCTGAGCACCTGGGACGAGGGCATCCCCGAGGACATCCCGCACGACAATCTCTACGGCCTGGCATGGAATCCGCTGACCACCATCGAGGTGCTGCGCCGCATCGATGGCGCGAGCACGGCCCGCCGGGTCGGCACCGACGCCATGTCCCCGACCTTCGCCCAGTTGCTGCCACAGGCGTTCCCGCAGGCCGAACTCGTCGACGGGGAACCGGCGATGAGCGCGGCACGGCGGATCAAGACACCCGAGGAGATCCTCGCGTTGCGCCGTGCCCTCGCCGTCGCGCAGACCGGTCTGGCGGCGTCGGTGGCCGCGCTCGCGCCGGGCGTGAGCGAGCAGTCGCTGATCGGGATCCTGCTCGAGGCCATGGCCGCGGGCGGGATCAGTACGCCCGCCTCGCAGGATTCGGCATGGGTGACCTCGCGAGCGCATCCATGGCAGCGGGCGGGCGCGCAACGGCGGGTGGGAGCCGGTGACCTGGTGGCGTTCTCGGCGGGGATTCTCGGCGAGGGCTACATCGGTGAGGTCGGCCGCACGTGGCCCGCCGACGGCGAGGCTGATGCCGGCGTGCACGCGCTCTACCGGCGCTGGGATGTGCTGTGGGACAGGCTCGTCGAGGCTTGCCGTCCGGGCGCGGTGGCCGCCGATCTGCTCACCGCCTACGAACTCGCCGGGGAAGCACTGCCGCCGATGCCGGTGGCCCGCGGCCTCGGCATGGGTTTCGACGCCCCGGTGGTCTCGCCGCTGTTGCGGCAGACCGCCGAGGCCGAACGACTCGAACCCGGCATGGTGCTGTCGGTCACCAGTTATGTCTGGGAGCCCGGCGTCGGTGCGGTCTTCGGCCGTGACGCGGTCCTGATCACCACCGACGGCGCCGAGGTGCTCACCGACGCGCCGCACTGGCCGCACTGACCCGCAACACATTTCGAGGCGGGCCGCCTGCCGGGCGGTCCGCCTCGTCCAGGCAAAGGAGCCGCATCGTGCCCGGACCGGAGCAGCCGTCGGCGGAGGAGATCATCCGCTACGACAAAGACCCCGAAACCCGTATCGCCACCATCACTTTCGACCGTCCCGACCATCTCAACGCCCCCACCAGCGCGGCCCGGCTGCGCTACGGCGACCTGATCCATCGCGCGAGCATCGACGACGACGTCAAGGTGCTCGTTGTCCGGGGCGTCGGCGACGATTTCGGCAGCGGCGCCGATCTTCCTGAATTCCTTGCTACGCAGCGGGATCCGGACCAGGGGCCGCGACTGGCCGAGTACAAGATCGGCGCCGAGGAGGGCGTGCGGTACCCGCCCACAGGGTCGTTCCGGCACGGCGCGTCGGTCAGCCAGTGGTACGCCAACGCCCAAGCGGGCTGCCGGAGCCTGCAGGAGTTCAAGAAGATCAGCATCGTCGAGGTGAAGGGCTACTGTTACGGCTGGCACTTCTATCAGGCCGCCGACGCCGATCTGGTGATCTCCAGCGATGACGCGCTCTTCGGCCATCCATCGTTCCGCTACTACGGCTGGGGACCGCGGATGTGGACCTGGGCGCAGACCATGGGATTGCGCAAGTTCCAGGAGATGGTGTTCACCGGCAGGCCGTTCACCGCGCAGGAGATGGCCGACTGCGATTTCCTCAACAAGGTGGTGCCCAGGGACGAACTGGAGGCCGAGACCGCCAAATACGCGCTGGCCTGCGCCCGTAATCGCCCCACCGACACCATCTTCATGCAGAAGGTCTTCTTCGAGATCATGAAGCAGCAGCAGGGCGAGTACATGGGCAGCCTGCTGAGCGGGTTCTTCGAATCGATGGGCGGACACGTCCACGCCGACGACGAGCTCATGCTCGGCGATGCCTACGACAGCGGACTCAGCGCCTCGGTGAAGGACAACGACGCCCGCTTCCCGCCGGAGTTCCGGCTGAGCAAATCAGCGCGCAAGGACGACCGGTGAGTACCGCGCCGCTGTCCGGGTGGTCGGTCCTCGACCTGTCCACCGGGATCGCGGGGGCCTACTGCACCAAACTGCTGGCCGACGGCGGCGCCGAGGTCGTCGTGGTGGAACCGCCGGGCGGCGCGGCGCTGCGGCGGTGGTCCGCCTCGCACACCGTGCCCGCCCAGGGCAGCGATGCGCCGCTGTTCACGTTCCTGTCCGGCGCCAAACGCAGCGTGATCGTCGACGTGGCCGCGCCACCGGATCGAACACTGCTCGACGCACTGCTGGCCGCCGCCGATATCGTTGTGTGGGAACCCGATTCGCCGATCACTGCCGATCCCGCCTACTCCCCCACGGCCCTGCGGCGCGCGCACCGGCACCTGGTGGTCACCGCCATCACGCCGTTCGGGCTCGACGGGCCGTGGGCGAGTCGCCCCGCCACCGAGTTCACCTTGCAAGCCTGGTCGGGCGGCATCATCGGGCTCGGGCGCGGGGCGCCGGAGCGGGCGCCGGTGGCGGTCGGTGGGCGGATCGGCGAATGGTTCGCCGGTGCCCACGCCTCGGTAGCCACCCTGACCTCCCGGTTGCGCGGCGGTGCGGGCGAGCTGATCGACCTGTCGATTCTCGAAGCCCAGATCCTCGGACTGACCTACTTTCCCGTCACCTTCCACGACGCGCTGGGCCGCCCGTTCCGGGATCGGCGCCGGCGCAGTGTGCCCGGTATCGCGACCGCGGCCGACGGCCTGGTCTCGGTGGGCTGCGGTACCATGCAGCAGTGGTTCGACCTGTGCGCGATGGTCGGGCATCCCGAGTGGATCGACGAGGACACCGACGCCTCGATCACCGAACGCGCCGCCGCCAGGGCACCGCAGATCTACGCCTGGCTGGCCGAACAACCGGTCGAGGTGGTGCAGGATCTGGCTTCGGCCTTCCGGATTCCGAACGGGCCGGTCGCCGACGGGTCGAACGCCCCGACGATGGACCATCACCTGGCCCGGGGGTCGTTCGTGACCGATCCCCGGGACGGGTTCGTCCGGCCCGGCGCGCCCTATCGTTTCGATCCGCCGCTGCTGCCGGAGCTGGGTCCCGCGCCGCGGCTGGGTGAACACACCGAGCACTACCGCGCCCCGGCGAACCGATCACGCGGTGTCCGAACCCGCAGTGGCGCAACCGAACAGCTGCCGTTCCGTGGTGTGCGAGTACTCGATCTCACCACCTTCTGGGCGGGTCCGTCGTGCACGCACTATCTGGCGATGCTGGGCGCCGAGGTGATCCATGTGGAGTCGGCCGCCCGGCTCGACGGCACCCGGCTCATCGCGGGAGTACCGGTCAGCGAGGACCGGTGGTGGGAGAAGTCACCGATCTTCGCCGGGCTCAACGCGGGCAAGAAGAGCGTCACCCTGGACCTGTCCGACGACCGTGGCCGCGCGGTGCTGGCGAAGCTCGCCGCGACCTGCGATGTGGTCGTCGAGAACTACACCCCCCGCGTGCTCGCCCAGATCGGCCTGGACTATCCCGCCTACCGCGCGCTGCGGCCCGACGGGATCATGGTGCGCATGCCGGGTTTCGGGACCACCGGGCCGTGGCGGGACAATCCCGCGTTCGCCTACGTCATCGAGGACACCTCGGGCATCAGCTGGCTCACCGGCCACCCGGACGAGAATCCCGTGCAGCCCTATTCGATCGGCGACCCCAACGCCGGGGTGCACGCGCTCAACGCCCTGCTGCTGGCCCTCACTCACCGCCGCCGCACCGGTGCGGGCACCCTGATCGAGGCCGCCATGGTGGACGCCGCACTCAATGTCGCCGCCGAGCAGGTGCTCGAGTACTCCGCCAACGGAGTGCTGCTGCACCGCGACGGCAACCGTGGTCCGGCCGCCGCGCCACAGAACCTCTACCAGGCCGCGGGCACCGACGAATTCGGTGGCCGGGACTGCTGGGTCGCGATCGCGATCGCCACCGACGGGCAGTGGCGCAAACTCCGCGAAGCCCTCGGCACACCGTTCTGGATGCTGGACCCGGCACTGTCGAGCGCGGCGGGCCGGCGCGCCAGACACACCGAAATCGACACCAGACTCGCGACCTGGTGCGCCGACCGCGACAGCGACGACATCGTCCGAACCCTCTGGGATGCAGGCATTCCCGTGGCAAAGGTGTTGCAGCCGCACCGCCAGACCGAGATCCCGCAACTCATCTTCCGCGGCTTCTTCGAGAACCTCACCCATCCGATCACCGGAACCGCCCGCCACAGCACGATCCCCGCCCGCTTCTCCGCAGGCCCCTACCGCTTCCACCGCACGCACGCCCCCCTGCTCGGCCAGGACAACCACGCCATTCTCACCGACCTCGGACTGGAGCCGACCCTGCTCACCGAGCTCTGCACCGCCGGCGTCGTCGGAGGGCACCCGACAGTCGGTCCGGCCACGGTCCCCTCATCAACCAACCGGTAGGCCCATCGGTCCGAGTCGGCTTCGCCGAGATGCGCGGGCTCTACGCGGAGATCCACGTTCACCGGGCACCAGATGCCCGAAGCGTATGCGCGGCAACTGATCCACGACTGCAATCACAAGGGCATGGCCGCTTTGGACCCCGGCCACTCGTGACGGATCGGTCAGATGTCCATGCCTCACCGCTATCTGACTGAACCTGTCAGGAGCACTGGCCAACTAGATGGCATTGGATCAGAGCTGGTGGGCGTGGCGTTCGGGAGTGAGGGGGTTGCCTGCGGGGATGTTTCCGCAATTGGTGGGGGCGGGTTGGTTGTCGAAACGGTCGATGAGCCACTTTTGCGCCGCTGGTGCCCAGGCGATGAGAGCAGTGACGTGGCTGTGGGCGTCGTACTGGTCGTATTGAACGGCCAGTCCGGCAGCGCAGTACTGATTGGCCAGGGTGCGGACATCTCCAGTGATCATGACGCCGTCTCCGGCGCCGAAGCCAGGATGTGCTGGTGTGCCCTCGAGGATGCCGTTGGCGCCCTGGGCGATGAACATCGGAACGGTCGGGGTCGGCGCTGTGCCCATGTTGAGCTTGTTGACAACGTCGACGTATTCGGGAATCGAGTTCGGGTCGGCGTATTCGGGTAGGGCCATTTGTGCCCAGGTCAGGCCGGGGTATTGGGCGAGCACGTTCATGATCGACGCGTCCTGCATTTCCTCGAGGACGCGGCGGCCGGTGTCGCTGAGGTACTTGCTGAAGTCGACGTCGAAGGACCGCGAGATGCCGACAATGGCCATTCCGATCACTCCGGCCCAGATCGGACTGCCCGCGACGTAGCTGAGGTTGTGTGCGGGGTCGACCAGGACTCCTCCTTCGGCGACCCCGATGAGATCTTCGTTGATGTCGGGGGCGTAGGAGGGTGCTTCGATCGCGGTCCAGTTCGCGGCGATCGCGCCGCCGGAGTATCCCATCAGGCCGATCTTGGTCGTGTCGTCGATTCCGCTGAGAGTGGTGATATGACGTGCTGCGCGCAGTGAGTCCAGGGTCGTTCTGCCGTATTCGGGGCCAGCGGCGAAGTCAGCGGCGGGGCCTTCGGTGTCGGGTACGACGATGGTGTATCCGGCCATCAGCAGCGGGGCGAAGAACTGGACTTCCGAAGAGGCGATATCGCTCAGGGGATCCGAAAGGCCGGTGAGTTCGATATCGGCGGCAAATGCTCGGGAAGGACTGTGCGCCGGGTTGAGTGAGTCGTATGCCGAAAGGAAAGAAACGACCTTGGCCGCGCCGGTGGCCGGTGCCGGGGGTTTGATGATCGTGGTGACGTTGGCTGTCGGGTTTCCAAGGGAATCGGTCGACCGGTAGAGCACTTGGATCGTGGTCAACGGTGTGGCGAAAGTGTCGGCGTGATATTCGAGGGTCCGGGTCTTCAGCACGGCGCCTGGGGCAAGTGATGCCAGCGGTTCGGCGCCGTCGTAGCTGTAGAACGACTCCGGCGCCTGCGCCATCACCGCAGGCACGCTTCCCAGGGTTGTGGCCAGGGTGGCCGAGAATGCCGCTACCATCAGCCGCGGCATCCCCGCCGGCTTCCCGGCTCTGGTACTCACGCGCCGCCCGCCCATGGTGCGGCCACGGCGTTGTAGGTTGAGCATCACTGTCGAATTCCTGTCGTCGAGAATGGTCAGCAGACGGGCTGCTGGTCGCCGCGCACATCGATGGTTACCGTGCGCGGTTCGAGGTCGTCGGCGCCGGCGCGAACCGTCAGGATCCCGGCACCGGTGGGTCGTACGATCGCCAGGATCGTGCCGGCGTAGGTGGTTCGGGTGGTAGTGAGCATGGGTTCGTCAAGGCGCGGGTCGCCGCTGCCGAGCCCGGCCAGCACCCCAGGGCCCTCGATATCGACTCGGACAGTGCGGGTTTCGGCGGGATTGGTGCGACCGTACTGGTCGACGAGGGCGATGCGGACGTGGACCAGGTCGTTGTCGTTGGCAGTTGCTGTCGTGCTCTCTGCGGTGAGACGCAGGTCGGCGACGCGTGCGGCGGTGTGCAGTTCGGTGGTTTCGGCTTCGACACCGTCGCGGTAGGCGGTCGCGGTGAGGACGCCGGGTGTGTAAGTGGCTTCAAAGGTAGCGATATAGCCATGTTCGGGGCCGGCGGAGCGTCGGCCGAGGCTCTGCTGGTTGACCCGTAGTTCGACCTGTTCGGCGTCGGAATAGACGTCGATGCGGACCGGTTTTCCTTCGTCCGCGGGCCAGGTCCAGTGGCCTTCGGAGCCGTCCCATGCGAAGGCGTTGGGGACGGCGCCGATTCCGAATCGTTGCGGTGGGTGGACTGAGATGTAGGGCTCGGTGCGCAGGCCGAAGACGATTTCACGGAAGTAGGAGGCGGGTCTGCGGGTACCGGTCATGTCCAGGTCGCCGGTTTCCGAGGTCAGATGCGGGTAGTCGCCGAGTGCGCTGTCGAGGCTCATTTCCACAGCGCTGCCGGGTTCGCGGACGCGGCCGATTCCGGCTTCGCCCAGATAGTCCCAGCCGGTCCAGCAGAAGTCGCCGATGACATGGGGCAGGCGGGCGGTTTGCTGCCAGCGGGCTGCGATGTCCTGGCGTGCCGTTTCGCTGCCCACGCATACCCGATTCGGGAATTGCGTCGGGTCGAGGTCGTAGCGGGCATCGCCATAGTTGTATCCAGCGACGTCGACCTGGGCGAAGGCTTCGGCGGTCAGAGCCGCGGTGTCCTCGGAGCGCCACAGCATCGCCACCATCTCCTCCATCGACCCCAGCATGTCGTTCACACCGCCGCAGGCCCCTGCCGCGCTCATCGCCGCGGCAATCTGGTCCAGCGACGAGACCAACACGTTGATCGCGTTCACGGTGAAGCGGTGGGGGTCCAGTGTCTTCACGGTGGCGGCGAGTTCTCGTCCCCATCGGGCGCTGAGTCGGTTGCCGGTTTCGAAGATCTCGTTTCCGATGGAGTAGAGGATGACACTGGGGTGGTTGTAGTCCTTGGTCACCATCGACTCGATGTCGGCGCGCCACCAGGTCGGGAAATCGCGCGAGTAGTCGAAGCGCGTTTTGCGCACGGTCCAGGAGTCGAAGGCCTCGTCCATGACCAGCATTCCCAGCCGGTCACAGGCGCGCAGCATTGCCTTGCTCATGGGCTGGTGGGCGCTGCGCAGCGCATTGAATCCGGCGGCACGCAGAAGTTCGACGCGGCGTTGTTCGGCGCGCGTGATCGCTGCCGCGCCCAAGGGCCC
Source organism: Nocardia sp. NPDC058480 (assembly GCF_042720495.1). Lineage (NCBI taxonomy): Bacteria > Bacillati > Actinomycetota > Actinomycetes > Mycobacteriales > Nocardiaceae > Nocardia > Nocardia sp. NPDC058480. The sequence continues at coordinate 377,268 of NZ_JBHXMN010000004.1, forward strand.
GTTGTCGTGGTGCACGCAGGCGCCGCGCAGTTTCACCGGCTGCCCGTTGATGCGCAGACCGTGCGCGGGATCGATCTGAATACGACGGATACCGAAGTGATCTTTGCTGTGGTCGACGACTCGGTCGTTGTGGATCAGCGAGACGCGCCCGAGATAGAGATCGGGGTGCTCGGGGCTCCACAGTTTCGGGTCGCGGACGAACACTCGACGGTGCACGGTTGCCCGCTCGCCGGCGAACACGGTCAGCGGCATCGTCTCCTCGGCGACCAGGTCGCCATCGGGGTCGAGGATTTCGATGCGGACGTCGAGATGCGCTGTGCGGGTGGATTCGTTGTGGACGGTCGCGTCGACGTGGACCGCGGCGAGGTCGTCTTCGATGTCGGGGGTGGCGAAGCGGGGACCCTCGACCGTCAGATGGATCAGCTCTCCCCGGTGTAGGGTGACCGGCCGGTGGATTCCGAGGCCGGAGTACCAGCGAGTGTCTTCGGTAGCCGAGCATTCGACGCGGATGACGTTGGTCTCACCGTATCGCAGATACGGGTCAGCGGCGACGAAGAACCGGGAGTAGCCGTACGGCCGGTGAGCAGCCAGCGCGTTATTGATGAAAACGCGCGCATCACGGTAGATGCCTTCGAACTCGAGGGTGATCCGGTGATCGGCCCATTCGAGTGGCACGTCGAAGCGCTTTTCGTAGTCCGCGTCACCGTCGGGAAAGAACCCGTTGGCCGCGCCGTCGCCCGCATCGTGGGCGCGTGGAAGGGTGAGCATCTGGTCGTGTGGCAGGACCACCGGGCGATAAGGTCCCGCGGTCATCGCGAAGAACGCGGATTGCAGCGGGCGAACGCCCCAGCCGTCATTGAAAGATTCGGCGATCATCGAGCGGTCCGATCTGAGTTCGAGTGCGGGTTGCTGTCGAGCTGTGTCTGCGGGCCCGGACCGACTGCGACGCCGTCGACGAGCCGTGACAAGTTCATGGGGTTCGCGTCCTGAAGCTCTTGCGGGAGCAGAGGCTCGGGCGTGTTCTGATAGGCGACCGGGCGCAGCCAGCGTTCGATGGCAGTGGAGCCGACCGAGGTGGAGGTCGAGGTGCTCGCCGGGTAGGGGCCGCCGTGATGCTGTGCGGCAGTGACTGCGACTCCAGTCGGCCAATCGTTGACCACAACCCTGCCGACCATCGCACTCAGTCGTCGCAGCAGCCCCGCGGCATTGCCGTCGAGTTCGGCGGCTTCCTGTTGGGAGAGTTGAGCCGTGGCCGTCAGGGCGCCCGGTATCCGGGACAGCGTCTCGGTGCACTCGCTGCTCGCGGCGTAGCGAGCAACAACCGTCACCGGACCGAAGCATTCTTCGAGTAGTAGCGCGTGCCTCGGGTCCGAGGCCATGGCGGCGGGTACCGACAGCAACGCTGGGCTCACCGCATGGGTGTCCGGGCGCGGGGCGACCACGGTCTGCACATGGGGGAGGTTCGCGCGTGCGTCGATACCGGCGGTGAAATCGGCGAGCATGCGCTGGTCGAGCAGTGCTGCCGGTGGTGTTGTGGCCAGGTGCTGGGCGAGTTCGGTGACCAGGGCATCGCCGTCGGGGCCCTCGGGCACCAGCACGAGCCCGGGTTTGACGCAGAACTGCCCGTGTCCCAGGGTCACCGAGGCTGCCAGCGTCCGGCCGATCTGCCCGCCGCGTTCGGCGGCAGCCGCGGCGGTCACGACCACCGGATTGAGGGAACCGAGTTCGCCGTGGAATGGGATCGGGCGCTCTCGCGCGGCCGCGGCGTCGAATAGGGCGCGGCCACCGCGCTGTGAGCCGGTGAAACCCGCCGCAGCCACCAGGGGGTGACGAATGAGTTCGACACCGGCGTCGAAGCCGTGCACCACGCGTACGACATCCGCCGGTAGCCCGGATTCGGCGGCGGCGGCACGCACGACCGCCTCGGTCAGTGCCGATGTCGCCGGGTGGCCGGGATGAGCTTTGACCACCACGGGGCAGCCAGCCGCCAGCGCGCTGGCGGTATCCCCACCGGCGATGGAGAACGCGAAGGGAAAGTTCGAGGCGGAATAGACGGCCACGACGCCGAGGCCGACTTTGTATCTGCGCAGGTCGGGTCGGGGTGGGACGTGATCGGTGTCGGCGTGATCGATGATGATATCGAGAAAATCCGCTGCCTCCACCAGGTCGGCGAAGGCGCGGAGTTGGCCGCACGTGCGGTCGATCTCCCCGTGGAGCCGGGACAGCCCGAGTGCGGTCTCGGCTTCGGCTTCGGCCGCCAGTGGTGCGCGCTCGGCGGCCAGGCCCTCGGCGGCATTACGCAGGAAGTTCGCGCGAGAGGACCTGTCGTTCAACGCGCCCCGTGCAGCATGTGCGGCTTTCACCGCACGGTCAACGGCGATGGCGTCCGTTTCCCGCGTCACCGCCCGGCGGCGCGCACCGGTTCGCGGATCGAGGCTCCATACATCGACGTCTCCCACACCCACTCCTTGTTCGAAATATCGAACATTGTTTTCGATTTCGAACATATACTGATGCACGGACCGGTGAGCGTCAACACCGGATTTCTGTTGCGCTGCCGCCGTTCCTGCTACGGTCGATATATCGGACCCCGTTCGAAATATCGAACCAAAGGAATTGTGGATGCGGATCACCCGGCTGGACACGCACGTCATCGGCACACCCTGGCGGAATCTGACTTATGTGGTCGTACACACCGACGAGGGCCTCACCGGCGTCGGTGAAACACGGATGCTCGGTCACACGGACGCGCTGCGCGGCTACTTGAACGAAGCCGCCGCCAACCACATCATCGGCTCGGACCCTTTCGCCGTCGAGGACCTGGTGCGCCGCATGAAATACGGCGACTACGGGCGCGCGGGTGAAATAGTGATGTCCGGCATCGCGTGCGTGGAGACCGCATGCTGGGATATCAAGGGCAAGGCGCTGGGTGTCCCGGTCTGGCAGTTGCTCGGGGGCGCGGTCACCGACAAGGTCAAGGCTTACGCCAACGGCTGGTACACCACCGAACGGACACCGCAGGCCTATGCCGACGCCGCGCGGACGGTGCTGGCGCGCGGGTATCGGGCACTCAAGATCGACCCCTTCGGCGCAGGCCGTTTCGAGTTGTCGCACGATGAGACGATGACAGCCGTCGGATTGATCGAAGCCGTCCGAGACGCGATCGGACCCGACACCGAGCTGATGCTGGAAATGCACGGCCGCTTCAACCCGGCCACAGCGGTGCGCCTGGCGCGGGAGATGGCGCCGATGCGGCCCGCCTGGCTGGAGGAACCGATCCCGCCGGAGAACCTCGCGGCACTGCGCAAAGTCGCCAGCAAGACAGATATCCCGATCGCCACCGGCGAACGCATCCACGACCGCATCGAGTTCCGGGAACTGTTCGAGAACCAGGCCGCTGACATCATCCAGCCTGATCTCGGCCATATCGGCGGTATCGCGGAAACACGCAAGCTCGCCGCCACGGCCGAGACCTATTACCTGCTGGTAGCTCCCCACAACGTGGGCGGTCCGGTCCTGACCGCGGCATCGTTACAGGTCGGATTCTGCGCGCCCAACTTCAAGATCCTCGAGCACTTCAACGATTTCGCCGACGACCGGATCAAGGGCATCGTCAAGGGAGCTCCCGAGGTCGTCGACGGCTATTTCCACCGCACCGACTCCCCCGGCCTCGGTGTGGAGTTCGATGCCGACGCCGCAGCCGAGTTCCCCCAGCAGAGCGCGCATTTCGACCTGTGGGCCGAGGGCTGGGAGAAACGCGCACCACGGGCACGCCGATGATCGGCGATCAAGCCCTCGTGGTCATGTGCCCGCACGAATTCACCCTCGAACACCACCACCCGCTCCCGCCCGGGCACGGGGAGGCGCTGGTCCGGGTGCATGCAGTCGGGATCTGCGGCAGTGATCGCGAACTGTTCCACGGCACCAGACCGAGCGAGTACGTCCGCTATCCCGTGGTACCTGGCCATGAATGGTCCGGAGTCGTCGAAGCTGTCGGCGCGGCGGTGCCCGACGATCTGGTCGGCCGCAAGGTCGTCGGCGAGGGCTTTCGCAGCTGCCGTCGCTGCGACCGCTGCCGAGCGGGCGAAACCACCCTGTGCGCTGGGGGGTACGAGGAGACCGGGTTCACCATGCCCGGCGCGATGGCAGCCACACTCACCCTGCCCGCCGACCTGCTGCATACCCTCGACGACAACGCCGACCTGACCGCGGCGGCCCTCCTGGAACCGGCCGCCTGCGCAGCCGCGGCAGCGCTGCAATGCCGAACGCAACCTGGCGACCGTGTCGCTGTCGTCGGAACGGGCACCCTGGGGTTGCTCGCACTGCAACTCCTCGCGGCATCGGGCCCAAGGGAACTGTTGGCAGTCGGGATCCATCACGATCACGCGCACACAGCGCTGGGTTTCGGAGCGACACACTTTCGGCGCCACGACGAACTCGCCGGCCCCGGCGAATTCGACATCGTCCTCGAAGCGGCGGGCGGCGCCGGCAGTGCTGCAGCGGCAGTGAGGTTGCTCCGCCGCGGCGGGCGCCTGGTATTGACGGGCATCCCCGCAAGCAACGCGATCGGGTTGGATCCGACTGACTTGGTGACCCGCCGGATCCAAGTGCGCACGGTCTTCGGCGCCCCACCCCAAGCATGGTCGCACGCAGTGCGCGCCTTCAACGCCGCGATCCTGGACCCGCTGCCCCTGATCACCCACCAATTCGCCCTGTCCGAGTTCCGGACCGCCATCGACCTGGTCAGCGCTGGCGATCCGGCCGTCGGAAAGGTGCTGCTGCATCCCGGCCGCGCCGCCACCACTACCGGCGCCGCCGCGGCACCCGCTCACCGAAAGAGGATTTGATGCACACCCCCACCAGCCACCGACAGCCGGGACAACCGCACCTGGACGCCCTCGGACTCGGCGGCCCTGCGCCCGCCATGGACCAGGCCTCGCCGCACGCCTTCCCCGACGGCGGAACCTGGCGCACCGAAATCCCGTCGGTCGAGGGCCCCGCCGCACTACACGAAGTACTGAACGAGTCACAGCGGTTGTCGGTCCCCATCCACCGGATCAGTCAGGGCAGCGGCATCTGGATGCTGACCGATGCCGAGATCACCGAAATGGTCGCCGCCTGCACCGCACACGACATCGAACTGTGCCTGTTCACCGGCCCTCGTGGGACCTGGGATATCGCCGCGGGCGCCTCGACGCCGGCCGGTGGTACCGGGCCGCGCGCCGTCGGTCATCGTGCGGTCGCCGGCTGCGTCGAAGATGCGGTACGCGCCACCGAACTGGGCGTGCGATGCATTCTCGTCGCCGACGAAGGGGTGCTGTGGGTGCTGCACCGGCTGCGGGACAACGGCCTACTGCCCGCCGACACCACCTTCAAGGTTTCCGCGTTGATCGGCCCGGTCAACCCGGCCTCGGTCACCGTCTACGAGCGGCTCGGTGCCGACTCGATCAACATTCCCTCGGACCTCTCGCTCGAGCACCTGACCGAAATCCGATCCGCGGCCCGAGTCCCGCTCGATATCTACATCGAAACACCCGATGATCTCGGCGGCTACGTCCGCATGTACGACGCGGCCGAACTCATCCGCCGCGGCGCACCGGTATACCTGAAGTTCGGCCTGTCCAAGGCCCCCGGCATATATCCCGCCGGCGCACACCTGCGCGAGACAGTCCTGGCCACCGCCCGCGAACGTGTCCGCCGCGGACGGCTCGTACTTGATCTGCTCGAGCGACTCGGCGCCGTGGACGGCATGTCACCGCTGGGTGCTCGCCTTCCGGGCGAGCTCGGACGATTCCCCGTGCCCGATCACACTGTCATGAAGACCCTGCACCGATGAGCCGACTCGTTCCCGCCGTCACCCGAGCCCTCGACATTCTGGAGCTCTTCCTCACCGACCGTGACGCGCTGTCGGCGCCGGAAATCGTCGCGGCACTGCAACTCCCGAGAACCACCGTCCACGAACTGATCAGCACTCTCGTCACGCGACGCTACCTCGAACCCGCAGGCAACGGCCGCTACCGCCTGGGAGTGCGCACCCATCAACTGGGCAGCCGCTACGCCGACCAGATCGACCTCATCTCCGAAGGCGAGCACGCAGCTCAGCGAACCAGCGGGCTATGCAAGGAAACGGTCCACGTGGCGACTCTCGAGGACACCTCCGTCATCTATATCGCCAAGGCCGACTCCACCCACACCGTCAGAATGGTATCGGCCGCCGGCCGTCGGCTCCCCGCCCACTGCACCGCGGTCGGCAAGATGCTGCTCGCGTCACTACCGCACGAGCGTCTGCGACAGCTCTATCCTGAGGGGCGCACCCTCACAGCCATGACACCCAACAGCGTCACCGATCCGGCCGCCCTGTTCGTTGAACTCGCCGAGACACAACACCGCGGCGTCGCGATCGAGGAATGCCAATCGAACCCCGACGTCTCCTGCATCGCCGCCCCAGTGCTCGACCGAACCGGCAACGTCGTCGCCGCCATGTCGATCTCCGTGCCCTCCATCCGATGGTCGGGCCAACGACGCGCAGAACTACAGGAACTGGTCATCGCGGGCGCGGCCGAGTTGTCCGAACGCCTCGGCTTCCGCGGCACAGTACCGTGACCGGGCGACCGGCCGTGCACGAAGCACTGGCCATCGATGCCGAACTCGGCGAAGGCCCCACCTGGGATCCCGTGCGGCAGCGACTGCTGTGGGTCGACATCCTCGCCTCCCGCATCCACAGCCTCGACCCCGTCACCGGCGTCGTCGAGACGATCACCACCGACCAGCACGTCGGGGCAGCCAAACCACGCCGCGACGGCGGACTCGTCGTCAACCTCCGCGACGGCATCGGAACTTACACTGCCCGAGGCGGTTTCGACTGGCTTCACCATGCGCCCACCCCAGGCCGGCGCGGCAACGATGCCGCTGTCGCACCCGACGGATACCTGTGGGCAGGCACCATGCGCTACGACGAGGCACCTGGACGGGGAGCTCTCACCCGCACCACTCCTGGCGGCGACACGACGGTGGTCCTCGACGACGTCACTGTCAGTAACGGCATCGGGTGGAGTCCGGACACCCGGCGGATGTACTACATCGACTCGCCCACCCGCCGCATCGACACCTTCACATACCACGACGGCCACCTCACCGACCGCGAACCTCTGGTCGTACTCGAACCAGGATGCGGGATACCGGATGGACTCACGGTCGACGCGGACGGCGCGATCTGGGTTGCCCTGTGGGACGGTGCCGCCCTGCGCCGTTACACCCCCTCCGGGCGTCTCGACCGGATCCTGACGCTGCCGGTCACCCGCCCTACATCCTGCGCCTTCGCAGGTAACGCACTGACCGATCTCTACATCACCACCGCCCGCACCGGACTGACCACACCCACCCAACAGGACGGCTCCCTGCTGGTAATCCCCGGCATCGGCCACGGCTTACCTCAACCGCTCTACTCAGGATGACATGTCCGCGACACCCGAAACAACCTCGCGGACAAGCGCGCCATCGCCGGCCGCCACGGAAGCGGAGTACGAAGGTTGTACCGTCACAGATCGCCGCTGCCGCCGAACGCGAACTGGCCTGCGACCACTGTCACGCCCTCGTCCCATCACTCCGAAACTGTCGACCCGGATGGCACACCACGAGTCAACCACCGTGGCCGCGCCACCCCGGCCGCTCAGCGACGTACCGGCCGCCGGTCGCGGGATCGCTGCGGCAGTACTGCGCACAGTCGCGGCAGGTTGTCCGGTCCGCCGGCACGGTCCTCGTTCGGTGCGAACCGGGCTTGCCGCATGCGTTCGCGCCAGGCGAGGTCAGCGAGTGGAAGCGGGCATGGACTCCCAGCCGCGGACGGTGGAGGTGGGTGAGAGGCGGGCGGCGGACAGGTCCACGTCCCATTCGGGGAAGCGGCGCAGGATTTCCTCGAGGGCGATGCGGCCTTCGAGGCGGGCCAGGGCTGAGCCGAGGCAGTAGTGGGTGCCTGCGCTGAAGGACAGGTGGGGGCGGGTGGGGCGGTGGATGTCGAAGATGTCGCCGTCGGGGGCGAAGTGGCGTTCGTCGCGGTTGGCTGCGCCGATGATCATCATCATGACGCTGCCTTCGGGCACGACGCGACCGTGCACCTCGGTATCGCGGGTGACGTAGCGCGCCACATGCGGGGCGGGCGGTTCGAAGCGCAGCAGTTCCTCGACCGCCTTGGGGATCAGGCGCGGGTCCTCGACCAGGGCCTTGCGCTGGTCGGGGTGTTCGGCCAGGACCTTGCCGGCCCAGCCGATCAGGCGGGTGCTGGTCTCGTTGCCCGCGCCGGAGACGACATTGACGTAGGTGAGCAGTTCCTCCCGGGTCAGGTGCCGGTATTTCCCGTCCGCGTCCTCGAATTCGACGGTGAGCAATTCGGTCATGATGTCGTCGGCGGGATGTTCGGCGCGCCAGTCGATGTAGGCGGCGAACAGGTCGCCGCCGGTGAGGCCCTCGGAGGCGGCCTTCATCGGCCGGCCCTCCTCGGTGCGCATCTGGTCGTTGGCGAAATCGCGGATGGCCTCCTGATCCTGCTCCGGGATGCCGAGCAGCAGGCCGATGGTGCGCATGGGCATCTGCGCGCCGATATCGGCGACGAAGTCGATGCGGCCGGTGCCGGCGATCGGGTCGAGGCTGTCGGCGCAGAACTGGCGGATCTGGTCTTCCAGTGCCGCGATCTTGCGCGGGGTGAACATCCGCGACAGCAGCCTGCGGTGGATGTCGTGCACCGGCGGGTCCTCGAAGATGAGCACGCCAGGCGGGATCGGGATGTTCGCCTTGATCAGTTCGAGGATGGCGCCGCGCGCCGAACTGTAGGTGTCCTTGTCGAGCAAACCCGCGTTGACGTCGTCGTAGCGGCTCATCGCGTAGAAGTCGTGGGTTTCGTTGTAGTACAGGGGCTGTTCGTCACGCAGCCGTTTGAACATGGGGTACGGGTCGGCGTTGAGCTCGACATCGTACGGATCGTAGAACGCGGCGTTGGTGGCGCTGACGGTCACAAGGATCACCCCTCACAGGAGTCGGGAATGGGAATCGGTCACCAGGTGACGGGTAGCGAATACAGGCCGTAGGCCAGCCGGTCGTGTTTGAACTCGACCTCGTCGAGCGGAACCGCGAGGCGCAGGGTGGGCAGGCGGCGCACCAGGGTGCGGAAGACGATCTGCAGTTCGGCGCGGGCCAGCTGCTGGCCGACGCACTGGTGCGGGCCGAACCCGAAGCCGAGATGGTGGGCGGCGGGGCGGGCGATGTCGAGCTGATCCGGTGCGGCCCATTCCCTTTCGTCCCAGTTGGCCGGGGCCAGATCGAAGATCAGGCCTTCGCCGGCGCGGATGGTCTCGCCGCCGATCACGATGTCGCCGACCGCGACCCGCCGCTGCCCGTTCTGGATGATGCTCAGGTAGCGCAGCAGTTCCTCGACCGCGTTCTTCACGATCGCCGGGTCCTCGGTGTCGCGCAGCAGCGCGAACTGCGCGGGGTTCTGCAGCAGGGCCAGGGCACCGAGGGAGATCATGTTGGCGCTGGTCTCGTGCCCGGCAATGAGCAGCCCGGTGCCCAGCTGGGCGGCTTCGCGCATGTCGATCTCACCCGCGCGGACGCGCTCGGCGATATCGGTGACCACGTCCTCGGCGGGCTCGTCGAGCTTGCGCTTGATCAATTCGATCAGGTAGCGCGCCAGTCCGGCCCGGCCTTGCGCGGCCTGCTCCTTGGTGGCGAACCGGTCCACGTTCACGCTGGCGTGCCGCTGGAAGAACTCGTGGTCCTCGTAGGGCACGCCGAGCATCTCGCTGATCATCAAGGTCGGTACCGGCAGGGCGAGCGCTTCGACCAGATCCGCCGGTTTCGGCCCGGCCAGCAGCCGGTCCAGATGCTCGTCGGTGATCTGCTGGATGGCGGGGCGCAGGCCCTCGACCCGTTTGAACGTGAACGGTTTGGTGAGCATGCGGCGGTAGCGCTGGTGCTCGGCGCCGTCGGTGGTGAACACCGATTTCGGCCTGCTGTCCTTGATCGCGACCATGCCCTCGTTCCAATGCGGGAACCCCGGCTGATGGTCGTCGACACTTACGTTCGGATCGGACATGAGCTGCTTGTACTCGGTGTATCCGGTGACCAGCCACGGGGTGCTGCCGTCCCAGATCCGGACCCGGTGCAGCGGTGCGGACCGTCCCAGTTCGAGGGTTTCGGCGGGCGGCGCGAACGGGCAGCCCGCGGCGCGCAGCATGGGGTAGTCCGGGGCCGCCGCGGTGGCGGTCGTCTCGGCCGAGGTTTCGGACACGGTTGTCTCCTTCTCCGGGCGCCACGCGGGCGCCGCACGTTCATTCCTCGATGTGGATGGCCATGGCCGGGCAGACGGCGGCGGCCTGGCGCACGTCGTCGGCGAGTTCGGCCGGTGGCGTGTCGTCGAGGAGCACGACGATGCCGTCCTCGTCGCGCTGGTCGAACACCTCCACCGCGTGCATGACGCAATGGCCGGCGGCCACACACTTGACCTGGTCTACGGTGACCTTCATCGGGACCTGCTCTCGCTCGGGACGAGCGGCTGCCCGTCGATCAATTCCTGGCGGCGGATCCTGGACTGCTTGGCCATGTTCCAGCCGAGGATCGCGGTGACGACGCCGTCGCGGGTATAGCGGACGACGAACCGGCCCGCGGCCGGGTCACCGTCGACGATCTCGACGTCCGCGTCGCGGGTGACGGTGCCGTGGACCTGGATCTTCGTGGCGAACTGGTCGGTCCAGAAGTACGAGATCGGCGCGTGCGGTCGGGGGGTGCCCGCGATGGCGGCGGCGACGGTCGCGGCCTGCTCGGTGGCGTTGGTGCGGTTCTCCCACCGGACCTCGGTGCCGAGCACCGGATGGCGCCAGCGCGCGACGTCACCCGCGGCGTAGACCCCTTCGGCGGCACGGCAATACGGGTCGCAGACGACACCGTCGCGCAGGGTCAGGCCGCTGCCGTCGAGCCAGCCGGTGGCCGGTGCCGCGCCGATGGCCACCACGACCAGATCGGCGGGCAGCACGGTGCCGTCGGCGAGGGCGACGCCGGTGACCGCGCCGTCGCATTCGGTGAGTCCCTGCACCGCCGCGCCCAATGCGAGACGAACCCCGTTGGCGCGGTGCAGATCGGCGAGCAGGCTCGAGACCAGCGGGCCGAGCTGCCCGGCCATGGGCGCTTCGAGCGGCCCGCACAGGGTGACCTCGCGGCCGAGTTCACGTGCGGTGGCGGCGATCTCGCTGCCGAGGACACCTTCCCCGACGACCACGACCCGCTGCGCGGTGCGCAACCCGTCGCGCAGGGCGAGGGCGTCGTCGAGGGTGCGCAGGACGTGCACGCCGCGCAGTCCGCGCGAGTCGGGCAGGGTCCGTGGGCTGGCGCCGGTGGCGATCACGATGTGGTCGGCGATGATGGCTCCCCGCGCCGTGCGCACGGTCCGGGTCGCCGCGTCCAGGCCGAGCGCGGGGGTGTCCAGGATCAGGTCCAGGTCGAGACCGGCCAGCTGCCGTGGCGGCCGCAGCAGGGTGCGCTCGGGGCGCCACTGACCGGAGAGGACCTGTTTGGACAGCGGTGGCCGGTCGTAGGGCAGGTGCGCTTCGGCGCCCAGCAGAGTGATGCGCCCCGGATATTCCGCGCGGCGCAGGGCTTCTGCGGTGGCCAGGCCCGAGGCCGAGGCGCCTACCACCAGCACGCCGGTATTCCGTTTCATCGAACACCTCCGACCACCACGGCGACGGGCTCAGACGACAGTCCGCGACCTCTCGCCGCACCATCGCCTCCGCCCACCACAACGAGCTGCCCACGCGGCGATCCGGCACACCTCGTCCAACGAACGTCCCGCCCCACCGCAGCCATCCGGGCGATCGCCCGGTCCGCCCGCGTCTCCGTTACGCCCCTCACCGCAGGCTCCCCTGCGCGGCCGGTTCGCTCGAGGAACTGTGGTTCTTCTTGTGCCGCAACGGTTTTCCTGCGACGGTGCCGCCGTCGACCGGCAGTACGGTGCCGGTGACGTAACGGGAGCGGTCGCCGGCGAAGTACAGGGCGACCTCGGCCACATCCTCGGGGCGGCCGTCGTCGGGCAGCGGCCGGTCCTCGCGCATGTTCTCGCGCACCATCCGAGTGAACCGTTCCAGGACCTCCGGGGGCATCGACTGCCCGGAGGAGGCCAGCAGCGGGGTCGGGATGCTGCCGGGGGCGATGCAGTTGACCCGGATCCCATACTGTGCCAGTTCGATCGCCGCGGACTTGGTGAAGTGGATGACCGCGGCCTTGGAGGCACGGTAGCTGTGCACACCGCCGCCGGCCTGGATGCCACCGATGGACGACATGTTGATGATCGATCCACCTCCGTCGACCATGTGCGCTGCGCCGAAACGGGTGCCCGCCATGACGCCGAGCAGGTTCACCCCGAGCACATGGTGGAAGTCGCCGAGGTCGTCGTGCAGGAAGTCCTTGTGCATGACCCCGGAGACGCCGGCGTTGTTGCAGACCACGTCCAGGCGGCCGTAGACGTTGACGGCCCGGTCGACCAGTCGGCGGACCTGACCGGGGTCCGCTACGTCGACCGTCTCGAACACCGCTGCCGCACCGTAGTTCTCGATCGAGGCGTGGCCCCGGTCCGCATCGACGTCACCGACGATCACCCGGGCGCCTTCCGCGACGAATCTCGCCACGACGGCCCCACCGATCCCGGAGGCGCCGCCGGTGACGACGGCGACCTTGCCTGCCAGCTCGTCGGCCATGTGTTCTCCTTTTCTCCGAAATCCCCGGGTCACCGCGCCGCGACGGGAATGTCGGCGGCGTCGGCGTGCCGGGCGAGGAAGTCCAGCAGCAGTGCGTTGACAGCGGCGGGCCGCTCGATCTGTGGGCAGTGGCCCGCGCCGTCGATCACGGCGCTGCTCCCCCGCCGCACCCGGTCGGCGAGTTCGCTCGCCCAGCCCGCGGGCAGCAGCTTGTCGCCCGCGCCTTCGACGAACAGCGTGGGCACGGTGATCCGGTCGTAGTCGCGGTCGCTGGACGGGGTGCCTGGTGCCGCCGCGCCCGGTCGCCGGAATCTCGCCGCCGCCAGGGCTTCCCACGCACCGGGGGCGAGGCTGGACTCGTGCCTGCGACGCACGTAGTCGACGTCGGCGGGATAGGCGCCCGAGTGGAACAGTGCGGCCACGATGCGGCGCATGCCGTCGACGGTGGCGTCGTAGTCGTAGAGCGCGTCGACGTGCGCGTTGCGCAGGATGTCGCCGCCGCCGCACAGCGCGACCATGCTGCGCGCCCGCAACCGGGGCCGCGCGGAGGTCTGGTCGACCAGCAGGTTGATCGCGCCCATCGAGTTGCCGACGAAGTGCGCGGTGCCGATACCGAGGAGGTCGAGCAGGGCCGCGACGTGCCGGATGCGCAGTCCGCGACCGTCGGTGAAGTCGACCACCTTGGCCGAGCGGCCGTAGCCGAGCATGTCCGGGGCGATGACGCGGTGCCGGCGGGCCAGTGCCGTGACGGTGTGTTCCCAGCCGAGGGCGGCGTCGGCGCCGAACTCGCCGCCGTGCAGCAGCACGACCGGCTCGCCGGAGCCGGTGTCCAAGTAGGCGGTGTCGTGGCCGTCGACGATCAGGCGGCGGTACTCGGGGCTCATGAGGCACGCTCCGTTCGTCCGGCGGCCACCGCGGACAGGGGGATCCGGGCCGCGACCCGGAGGTGGGCGGGTACGGCGTGGGTCTCGCCGGGTTCGGTGAGCAGCCTGATCTCCCGCATGCCGAGGTCGTCGAGGATGTCGAAGGCGGACTGCAGATCACTGTGACCCACCGGATGTGCCTGTGGTGCAGTGGATTCCCGACTGTGGCCACTCGCGCGGAGCGTGTCGCCGATCGCGGTGGCGCCGGCGCGCACATAGATCAGCACGCCGCAGCCGTCGGCCACGATCCGTGCGATCGCGCCGTGCAGCGCGTCGCGGCAACCGCACGCCCGCGATCCGAGAACATCACCGATGAGGCATTCGAAGTGCAGCCGCACCAGGGGCGCGCTCGCGCGAGCGGGATCGCCGTGGACGAAGGCGACGTGTTCGCGGTCGAGACCGTCGGTGAACCCGATGGCCCGGAACTGTCCGAGCGGCACCGGGATTCGCGCGGCACCGTGGCGAGTGACCCGGCACAGCTCGCGACGCCGGTAGGCGATCAACTCCGCCACCGAGACCATCGGCAATTCGTGGGCGCGGCCGAGTTCGGCCAGTTCCGTCCAGGTCGGGTACTCGCCGTCGGCGCCGGTGATCTCGCACAGCACCCCGACGGGCCGCAGCCCGGCGAGTTCGGTGACATCGACAGCGGCCTCCGGGATTTCGGGTAGTTCCAGTACCCCGTCGGCGGCGGTGCCGAGCGGGAAAACGTTTCCCGGCCTGGCGAATTCGGCGGCGTGAGCATCGACCGAGGCGAGGGCGCGCACGGTGGCCGCGCGCTGGGAGGCGCGGATCCCGGCCGCGCCGGCCAGGCCGACCGAGACCCGGTAGCGCGATCGGTCGGGGCCGGTGCCCGCCGGATCCGCGGGCGGAACGGCGAGAGCGTCGAGGGTGGCGGCGCGCAGGGCGACCTGCACCAGTCCGCAACCCAGACTGCTCAGCACGGTGATCGCGGCGGCGGTGACGTATTCGGCGGCCAGCACCAGGTGCCCGCGCACCCCTTCGGCGGCCGGGTCGGCGACGATGATCATGCGGCCCGCCCGCAGCGCGGTCAGTGCGGTGGATACCACCAGATGCCCGGTCTCCGTGCGGTTCTCGCTCATGACAGGCCGCCGCCCGCGGGGACGAAGGACAGCAGCTGCCCGGCGAGCAGGTCCAGCTGCGCCTCGATGCCGGTGTCGGTGAGCGCGCCCTCGGCGTCCCAGATCGGTTCCGCCGAGTTGATCGCTACCCCGATCGGGGTCGGCCAGGCGCGCAGGGCGTGACCGATGACGCGCAGCTGGCCGAGTGTGCCGACCGCGGCCTGCCACCCGTAGGCGCAGGTGATGCAGCCCCACGGCTTGTTGTCCAGGTACACCGTGGTGTCGGCGCGCATGTCCTCGATGTAGTCGAGCGCGTTCTTCACCAGGCCGGATACCCCGCCGTGGTAGCCGGGTGACCCGACGAGCACGGCATCGGCCTGCCGCAGTGCCTCGACCAGGGCGGCCGCGCGCGGGGTGCGGTCCGGTTCGTGCGGGCTGTACATCGGCAGATCGATATCGGTGCCGCTGAACAGGGCTGTGCGCCCACCGCGCCGCTCCACCGCGGCCAGGCAGTGCCGCAGCGCGCGTTCGGTCGAGGAGTCCTCGCGCAGGGTGCCACCGATGCCGACGACGAACGGGCGTCCGTCGGCGACCGGCGTGGCGGCGGTCGC
Source organism: Nocardia sp. NPDC058480 (assembly GCF_042720495.1). Taxonomy (NCBI): domain Bacteria; kingdom Bacillati; phylum Actinomycetota; class Actinomycetes; order Mycobacteriales; family Nocardiaceae; genus Nocardia; species Nocardia sp. NPDC058480. The sequence goes on from NZ_JBHXMN010000004.1 coordinate 392,621, forward strand.
GCTCGTCGTGCTGACTGTCATGGTCTTCGACCTCGCTTACTTGATCGCGATGGGGTTCAGGGGCGACCCGACCGCGCCGATGACGCGCAACGGCGGTGCGACGAGCTGGAATTCGTAGACCCCGTCGGCGGCGCAGTCGGCGGCCAGCGCGGAGAAGTCCCAGTACTCGCCGAGCATCAGGCCCATGTCGCGCAGGCAGAGCATGTGCAGTGGCAGGAAGGTGCCCTCGACGCCGGAAGCCGGGTCCTCGACCATCAGGTTGTCGGCGGCCACCGCGGCGACCTCGTGTTCGTGCAGCCACAGCGCGCAGGTCCAGTCCAGGCCCGAATACGGTTCGGCGCCGTCGCGGGCCTCGAGGTAGCGGTCCCACCAGCCCGTGCGCACCAGCACGATGTCACCGGATTCGATGGTGACCCCTTGGCGGGCAGCGCATTCGTCGAGTTCGTCGGCGGTGATGGGCGCGCCCGGCGCGAGGTAGGTGTCCGCGCCGCGGTAGCGCACCAGGTCCAGCAACACGCCACGGCTGGTGATGCCTTTGCCGTCGACCTTGTCGATGCCGCAGTGGAAAGCGCCCTGGCTGGTTACCGATTCGGCGGGGAATCCGTTGTAGAGCTGGTCGGCGTAGTAGACGTGCGACAGCGCGTCCCACTGGGTGGCGGCTTGCAGCGGCATGATGATCATGTCGTCGTTGAAGCGGAACGGATTGTCGGCGAAGAAGCTGCTCAGTTCGCCTGCGACGCTGTTGCGCAACCACTTCGGGCCGTATTCGGCCAGGGTCCTGGCATCGCCGCCGTCGACGGTCATCACGTGCGTGGGGTTCTGCCGGAACTGGAAGGCACCCTGCGGGCCGCTGGAACCGAAGTCGATGCCGAGCGGGAAGACCTTGCCGTGCCGGACGAGTCCGGCGGCGGCGGCGATCTTGGCCGGGGTGATGAAGTTCAGGGTGCCCAGTTCGTCGTCGGCGCCCCAGCGGCCCCAGTTGCGGACCCGCTCGGCGAGGGAGTGGAAATCGGTGAGAGTTGCCACGGCGGTGGATTCCTTCCAGTTATTGCCGGGTGGCCGGGGCGGGGCCGGCCAGTTCGTTCGCCAGTCGCGCGGCGAGCGTGCCGCCGTCGACCCACAGCACCTGGCCGGTGATGTAGGCGGCCGCCCGGCTGTTGAGGAACAGCAATGCCGTGGCCTGCTCGGCCGGATCCGCGGAGCGGCCGAGCGGTTTCGGGATGCTGTCGAGGTACTGCGAGCCGTAGGCGGTGCGCAGTTGATCCAGGATCGGGGTGTCGGTGACGCCCGGCCCGGTGCAGTTCATCCGGATGCCCGCGGCGGCCAGGTCGGCCGACCGCCGCATTGTGTAGAGGATCAGTGCCTCTTTGGCCAGGCGATAGCCGCCGCCGTCGGCGACGATCTCCGGATGCTCGGCACACCACGCGAGACCGTCGGCGAAGGAGGTGGTGTCGAGCAATCCCGCAGTGTCCCAACGGTTCTCGTGGTAGGCCGAGGCCGCGAGGGAGGACACCGAGACGACCGCCGCACCGGGCGCCATGCCCGCGACGATCGCCTCGGTGAACTGGCGCAGACCCAGGAAGTTCACCGCGACCACCTGGTGCGGGTCGCCGATGCCCGAGGACACCCCCGCGACATTGAACAGCGCGTCGACGGCGCCCCCGATCCGGGTGAGCGCGGCGTCGACGGAGGTGGGGTCGCCCTGGTCCATCGCGACGAATTCGTCGAACACGTCGTCGCGGCCGGGTTCGCGCAGGTCGACGCCGACGACCCGCGCACCGAGGCGCGACACCTCGGCGGCGACGCACGCGCCGATCCCCGACGCGCAGCCGGTGACCACCACCCGCTGCCCGTCGAATCGGCATCGCTGCTCGAAGGTTTCCATCGGCTCAGGCCCGGCCGCGTTCTTCCAGTTGCCGCTGCTGCTCTTCGAGCCGGGCCGCGGCCTGTTTCTGGCCCTCTTCGATCTCGGCCATCGCCTCGGGGATCTCGCCCGCGGTGAAGGTCCCGCCGCGACCGGTGGGCAGACCGCCGAAGGCGTAGTCCTCGTCGAAGGCGGGCGAGGGCATCGGCACGCGCCGGGCCTCGGCCTTCGCCAGGATCGGCGCCATCCGCTCGGCCTTCGCGGCGACGGCGATCTTGTCGCGTTCGATGAACTCGGGCAGGACCTCCCTGCCCATGATCTCGAGCGATTCCATGGTGGCCTCGTGGCTGCGCGGGTTGAGCAGCAGGATGATCTCGTCGACACCGCTGGCCTCGTAACCGCGCAGGAATTCGCGCACGGTGTCGGGTGAACCGATCGCGCCGCGGCCGGGGCCGTAGGCGACGGACGGGTCCTCCTTCACCGCGTCGAGGTAGGACTGCCACACCTCGGTCCGGCCGGGGGTGTGCATGCCGGTCATGTAGTAATGCATGATCCCGTAGGAGAAGAACCCGCCGCCGACGCCGAGGCGCTCGATGGCCTGCTCGTCGGTGGGGGCGACCATCATCGACAGGTCACCGCCGATGGCGAGGATGTTCGGGTTCATCTGCGGCACCATCGGCGCCGCGTGGTCCTCGAACTCCTGGTAATAGCCGCGCACCCGCTCACCCAGCGCTTCGGGTCCGGTGTAGGCGAAACTCAGTGCGCCGATACCCATCCGGGCCGCCATCTGTACCGAGGAGGGCCGGGTGCAGGCCACCCACAGCGGCGGGTGCGGGGTCTGGCGCGGCTTGGGGATGACATTGCGCGCGGGCATCTCGATGTGGTTGCCCTTGAAACCGGTGAACGGTGCCTCGGTCAGGCAGCGCACGGTGACCTGCAACGCCTCTTCCCACTGGGTGCGCTTGTCGGCCGGATCGATGGCGAACCCGCCGAGCTCACCGACCGAGGACGATTCGCCGGTGCCGAATTCGACCCGGCCATTGGACAGATGGTCGAGGGTGGCGACGCGTTCGGCGGCGCGGGCGGGGTGATTGATCGCCGGCGGCAGGTGCATGATGCCGAAGCCGAGGCGGATGTTCTCGGTGCGCTGACTCGCGGCGGCCAGGAACATCTCCGGTGCGGTGGAGTGACAGTACTCCTCCAGGAAATGGTGCTCGGTGAGCCAGACCGTCGAGAAACCGGCCTTGTCGGCGAGTTCGACTTCGTCCAGGCCGTCCTGGAACATCTGGTACTCGTCGTCGTCGGTCCACGGCCGCGGCAGCGCGAATTCGTAGAAGAGGGAAATTTTCATCGGGTACCTCCAGAGGTGTCGGCGGGTGCCGGGTGCTGCGTCAGGTGCTCGGCGGCGATGTAGCCGAAGGTCATGGCCGGGCCGATGGTCGCGCCCGCGCCCGCGTAGCTGCGGCCCATGACCGCGGCCGCGGTGTTGCCGACCGCGTACAGGCCCGCGATCGCGGTACCGTCGGCGCGCAGGACCCTGGCGTGCTCGTCGGTGCGCAAGCCGCCCGAGGTGCCGAGGTCGCCGAGGATGACGCGGAAGGCGTAGTAGGGCGGTTTACCGATCGGGTGCAGGTTCGGGTTCAGCAGGGTGGGGTCGCCGTAGTAGTTGTCGTAGACGCTGTCACCGCGGCCGAAGTCGTCGTCATGGCCCGCTTCGGCCAGCTTGTTGAAGCGAGTCGCCGTGTACTGCAACGCTTCTGCCGAGACATCGATCTGCGCGGCGAGCGCGGCCCAGCTGTCGGCGGTTTTGACGACGCCCGATGCCAGCCAGGCGGCGGGGATCGTGTAACCGGTCGGTACCGGTGCGAGGGGGATCTTCGGGATCGGCAGGTGGCCGCCGATGACGTAGCGCTTCCAGGAGCGGTGGTCGGTGATCAGCCAGCACGGGATGTGGGTGATCCCGGACTTCTGGCCGTCGATCATGGCGTGGCCGAAGTCCATGTAGGGCGCGGCCTCGTTGATGAAACGCTCGCCGGTGCCGTTGACCATGAACTGGGCGGGCATCATCCGTTCGTTGAGCATGAATTGCAGCCGGCCGTCGGGCCACTGGATCGCCGGGAACCACCAGGCCTCGTCCATCAGCGCGGTGTCACCGCCCGCCTCGCGACCGAGGCGGATGCCGTCGCCGAGGGCCAGCTTGTTGCCGAAGCTCCAGTCCTGGTCCACCACAGGCTGTTCGGTGGTGCGCCAGGCCGTGTCGTGGTCGAAGCCGCCGGTCGCCAGGATCACCCCGCGCCGCGCCCGCACCCGCACCGGGGTGCCGTCGCGTTCCACGGTCGCGCCGACGACCCGGCCGTCCTCGGTGTGCAGGGCGGTGATCGGGGCGTTCAGCCACAGCGGGACACCGTGTTCGCGCAGTGCCAGGCGCAGCCGTGCCACCAGGGACTGGCCGATGGTGACGATGCGGTCGCCGAACACGTGCGCGCGCACCATCCGCCAGATCAGCTTCAGCAGGATCGCTTTGCCGCGCCAGTTCTGCCGGACCTGGTAGAACAGCCGCAAGTCCTTGGGCCCCAACCAGATACCTTTGGGAGCCAGTGCCAGTGGCGCGAGCAGGGTGCTCTCGTCCTCGCCGAGTTCGCGCAGGTCGATGGGCGGAACATTGATGGTGCTGCCCTGCACGGAGCCGCCGGGCAGTTCCGGGTAGTAGTCGGCGTAGCCGGGCTTCCAGACGAATTCCAGCCAGCGGCTGCGGAGTTCGAGGAACTCCATCATTTCTGGGGCCTTGGTGACGTAGCCGCGCAGGCGCGCGGTGTCGACCATGCCCTCGGTGATCTGCTCCAGGTAGGCCACGACATCGTCAGGGTCGAGGGCGAAGCCGGCACGGCGCTGGGCGGGGGCGTTGGGCACCCAGATGCCGCCGCCGGACAGGGCGGTCGAGCCGCCGTAGGCGGCGCCCTTCTCGACGATCAGCACCGACAGTCCCTCGGCCTCGGCTTTCAGCGCGGCGGTGAGCCCGCCGCCGCCGGAGCCGGCGATCAGGACGTCGACCTCTTCGTCGAATGTGGTGGCGGACTGTGGGTCCGGTGCGGAGTCGGCGGTCACGCGCGGCCCTCCTTCGTCGTGGGGTCCGGGACGGCGGCGCGCACCGCGAAACCGGCGATGAGCGCGGGGGCGGCCCGGTAGTAGCGCACCGGTGTCCGGTACGGGCCCTGCTGGGCCAGCGCCGCGAACGCCGCGACCCAGGTGCGGATCTCGTGGGCGGAATTGCCCGCGGCGGCGGTGATGGCCGCGTTGTCCCAGTTCGCGAACTCGGCGAGCCTGCCCTCGTCGAGCAGGGTCAGGAATTCGTTGTCCCACTGTGGGTTCAGCGGTCGCAGGGTGCCCTCGCCCGCCGCGAACTCGCGGGCGGCCTCGACCACCGCGGCGCTGCGGGCGGCGCGCTGCTCGGCCGACATCGGCCCGCCGTGCACGATCCGGTCGCGGACCGCGCCGGTCGCCGTGGCCAGGCGCGGCACCGGCGGGTCGTGGGACAGGCCACCGGATCCGAGGACAAGGACCCGCGCGTCGAGGGTCGACAGGAACGCGCCGACCGCGGCGCCCAGTGCCCGTGCCCGGTCCAGTGGCCCGAGCGGAACGGCGACCGCGTTGACGAAGATCGGGATCACCGGGCGGGCGGTGGCCGCGCCGAGCAGCCGTTCCAGGGGCTGCACGGTGCCGTGGTCGACATCCATCGCCGTCGACACCGCCAGGTCGACGCCCGCGGCGAGGACCGCCTCGGCGAGCTCGGTCGCCAGTGCGGCCGGCACGTCGAGTGGTCCGGCGTGGGTGCCGTAGTCGCCGACACCGGAAGCGGCTGTGCCGAGACAGAATTGGGGCATGGTCCGGTAGAAGAAGCCGTTGTAGTGGTCGGGTGCGAAGGTCACCACCAGCTCGGGGTCGAACTCGCGCACGAAGCGGGCCGCCTCGTCCAGGGCTGCCCCGATCTCGGTGCGCAGCTCCAGCTCAGGGCCGGGCAGATCAAGGAGAGGGCTGTGCGAGACGCAGCACACGGCCAACGGCATCGAGACCTCCTCGAGTCGAGGCGAAGGTGTCGAGCAGCGCGGCGCCGAGTTCGGGCGCGAACTGCGCGATGGAGGACCCGGCGACGACCCGGTCCGGGCGCAGGAAGATCACCGAGTCGGCCTGGCCGTCGAACCAGCGTTTGAGCGCGCCGGTGCGGTCACCGACGACCGTCACGTCCTCGTGATCCTGTCCGGCCCAGGACAATTGGGTAGCGGGCCGGGCCGCGACGAACCGGGCGCCGAATTCCCGCCAGCGCGCGAACACCTCGTCGCCGAGCACCGCGCGCGGGTCGTTGTTCCAGCACAGCACCGCGAACCACGGGCCGAGCACCTCGTCGAGCAGCACCTCCGGCTGAGTCCTGGTGCGCACCACCGGTTGGACGAACAGTGTCCCGACCGGTGACGGCTCCGACCGCGACCAGCGGTGCACCACCGCACCTCGGTCGTAGCGGGGCATCGGCTTGAACTTCATACCGAGCACATAGCTGCGCACCGGGGGGATCGCCGCCGCGGCCCGCACGAGGACGTCCCGGATCGCCGCGACGCGACGGTCGGTCGGTGAGATGACCCGCCCCACGAGGGTGGACAGGTCGATCATGGCGCGGGCATGGGTGCGGCGTTCGGTGTCGTAGGAGCCGAGCAGGGACGCATCGGCCCGGCCGGTCACCACGGCCGCCAGTTTCCAGCCCAGATTCGCCGCGTCGCGGATACCGCTGTTGTAGCCCTGTCCCTGCCAGACCGGCATCAGATGCGCGGCGTCCCCGGCCAGTAGCATCCGGCCGACGCGGAAGGCGCCCGCGATGCGCGAGTGGTGGGTGTAGACGCGCCGGCGGATGATGTCGAGTCGCTCGGGATAGGGCACCAGCGGTGCTGTCATCCGGGCCAGGAACGCCGGATCCTCGGCCAGTTCGTCGGGTTCGTCGTCGTGGATCATGAACTCGAAGCGGCGGATTCCGTGCGCGATCGACACCGACACGTTCGGTCGGGCCGGGTCGGCGGCGACCTCGATATTGGGGTGGCCGAGCGGGTCGGCGGCGAGGTCGACCACCAGCCACCGGGTCGGTGAGGTGGTGCCGTCGAAGCTCACGCCCATCGCCTTGCGGGTGACGCTGCGCCCACCGTCGCACCCGACGACGTACCCGGCCTGGACGACATCGGGGCCGTTCTCGGTGACGATCCCGACGTCGACGTGTGTGCCCTTGTCGACACAGGACCCCACCGGCGCCGACCACCGCACCTCGACGCAGGGGTACCGGTCGAGCCCGGCCAGCAGCTCCGCGTCGACGAGCGGCTGTACGAAACCGTTGCGCTTGGGCCAGCCGAACGAGGTGTCCGTCGGCGCGATCTCGGCGAGCAGGCGGCGCCTGCCATCGACGAAACGCATGATCTGGTTCGGGGTGGTGTGCGGCAGGATCGCCTCGATCAGGCCGATCGATTGAAAGGTGCGCAGCGACTCGTCGTCGAGTCCGACACCGCGCGGGTAGTCGATCAGCGTGGCGCGCTCCTCGACCACCAGGGTGCGCACGCCGGCGGCGCCCAGGATGTTGGCCAGCGTCAGGCCGACCGGTCCCGCGCCGACGATGAGGACGTCGGTGTCGGCCATCTCAGGCCCCGAGCAGGAAGTCGAGGTGCAGGGCGTCGAAGGTCGCGGCGTCCTCGTACTGCGGCCAGTGCCCGCAGTTCTGCATCACCACGAACCGCGCACCGGGGATCATCGAGGCCATCCGCCGTCCCTCGGCCACATCGGCGGTCGGGTCGTGGCTGGTCCACACCACCAGGGTGGGCGCGGTGATCTGCCCGTATTCCTTCTCCCCCAACAGGTTCCGCTCCCGAATCACCGGATCCTGCAACGCCATGATGTCGTGCATCGCGGCCGCGAACCCCGGCTGCCGGTAGACGCGCTGCCTGCTGGCGACCAGATCGGCGTAGTCCTTGGACTTGTCGGCCATCAGCCAGGTGATCCGTGCCTGCACCGTCTCCCAGGTGGGTTCGACGGCCGCGGCCATCGACAGGGTGACGATGCGGCGCATCACCTCGGGGTCGGCCTGGGAGCCACCCGCGGTGTTGAGCACCAGGCGGTCGACCCGGTCGGGGTGGTCGATGGCGGCGCGCGCGGCCACCCAGCCGCCCAGCGATTCGCCGCTCAGCGACGCCTGCCGCACCCCGATGGTGTCGAGGAAGGCCATGAGATGGTCGACGTAGTGCGCGATCTCGAGTGCGTGACCGGGTTTACCGGTGTAACCGTGGCCGAGCATGTCTATCGACCAGGTGGAGAAGTGCGCGGCGTGGGCGGCCAGATTGCGGACGTAGGCTTCCGCGTGCCCGCCGGACCCGTGCAGCAGCACCAGGGTGGGCAGATCGTCGGCGCCCGCGTGCAGGTAGCGGGTGCGTACCCCGCCGACATCGAGGTACCCCTGGGTAAACGGCACGCCCTGCAGGTCGCTCCACACGCTCTCGTGCTCGGACAACTTCGTCACTCCCTCTGCCCGTTGACTGTTCACTGCGCTCAGCACTCCACCGGCTTGCCGGTCGCCGCGGCGTGCCCGGCCCGGTGGCCCCACACCATGGCGGGGCCGATGGTGCCGCCAGCGCCGCCGTAGGCCCGCCCGGTGACCCCGGCCATGGCATTGCCCGCGGCGAACAGCCCGGGGATGACCGAGCCGTCCACGTGCAGCACCCGGCCGTCGCGGTCGGTGCGCGGCCCGCCCTTGGTGCCCATCGCACCGACCGTCACCGGGACCGCGTAGTAGGGCCCGGTATCGATCGGGCCGAGGGTGCGGCCCACCGCGGTCGTGGCGTCCTGGTCGCCCCACCAACCGTCGTAGGCGCTCGCGCCGCGGCCGAAGCCCGGATCGTGGCCCGTCGCGACATCGCGGTTCCAGCCGGTCACGGTGGCGGCCAGGCCGTCGGCATCGACCTCGATGCGCGCGGCCAGGGTGGCCAGGTCAGCGGATTCGTTGAACCAGGCGGGCACCGGCTCACCCGGTGCGACACCGAGGAAGCCGTAGCGGCGCAAGTGTTCGGCGTCGAAGACGATCCAGCCGGGATCGTTGACGTAACCGTCGCGCGGGTCGAGGTAGTGGAAGGCACCGGCCATCGAGTTGTACTCCGCGGCCTCGTTGACGAAGCGACGCCCGTGCCGGTTGACCATGATGCTGCGCGGTCTGGTGCGTTCGAGCCGGACGCTGCGGCTGCGCGGATGACCGTCGATGGTGTCACCGGGGATCTGCACCACCGGCACCCACCAGGCCTCGCTCATGGTGCCCAGATCCGCGCCGTGCGCCATGGCCATCCGCAGGCCGTCGCCGGTGTTGTTGGGCGGTGAGACCGGGCCGCGCATGGGTCCGCGCAGGTAGGTCTGGGTGAGGACCGGGTCCCACTCGAAGCCGCCGGTCGCCAGGATCACGCCGTGGCGGGCGCGCACGGTGGAATCGCCTGCCGCCGTGGCGATCCGGACGCCCGCGATGGTGCCGTCGGCGGCGATCAGCTCGACCGCGCGGGCACCGGTGCGCGGTACCACGCCCGCGGCGAGTACACCCGCGAGCAGGCCGGCTACCAGGGCGGTGCCCGCTACGCACAGGTCGGCGGTGCTGTCCTCGCCCACCGAGGCGTGCAGTCGGGCCCTGGTCTCGGCGTCGAAGCCGACATTGCTCCAGTCGGCCGGGAAGGTGGTGAGGCGATCTCGCCACGGGCCGAGCTCGGCCAGATCGAAGGCGACCGGGCTCAGCGACCGGCCGCCGCCCGGCTTACCGCCGGGCAGTTCGGGCTTGTAGTCGGGGAATCCGTCGGCGATCTCGAAGCGCACACTGCTGTGTTCCTCGACGAAAGCCATGGTGGCCGCACCGGTTTCGACAAAGGTCCGCACCAGGTCCTCGTCCATGGAGCCGAAGGACTGCGCGCGCAGATAGGCCATCGCGTCCGCGACGGTCAGCGGTTCGCCCTCGGCCCGGTCGTGCGCGGGAATCCAGGCGATACCGCCGGAGACCGCGCTCGTGCCGCCGACGGTCGGCGCCTTCTCGAACACCGCCACCGACGCGCCCGCGGTCGCCGCGCTCAGTGCCGCGGTGAGGCCGGCCGCACCGCTGCCGAGAACGACGACATCGACCTCGGTGTCCCACGCGACGGTCGACGGATCCTGCTGCGAAGTCACTGTCCCGCTCTCCTTGTCGGCCGCCGTCACCCGACCAGGGGCGGCAGCACCTGGCGAGATTCAAATTATCATGTGAAGAGAATGTTATTCTCCGAAGGCAGGCGCCGCAATCTTTTCGCAGATCTGGTGAATGAGCAGCCCTCTCGGAGCCGCATACCCCGGATTCGCCGACCGCAGATGATGCGGGCCCACGCAGCAATCGCGAGCTATCGCTTGCGGCGAAACGTCGGTTAAGAGTACGGTTCTCCTATCCGGCAAGTGATGTTCTTGCACGGACTTCCCTGTCGTGCCGCTCCGATCGCGCGACAGCTGCGCTGGAACAGGAGAGCATCCGTGAGCATCGACGATGCCGCCGACCGGGACCGCAAGGCGAACCGATACCACTTCGACCGGCACACCCCGGAATACCGGCACCGCTTCACCGAGATCACCCACGACCTGCACGCCAAGTGCCCGGTCGCCTGGACCGATACCTACGACGGCCACTGGGTGGCGGCGGGGGCCGACGCGGTCTTCGAGCTCGCCCGCTGCCCGCACGTGTCCAACGACCACGACCTCAACGGCGAACGCAACGGGTACAAGGGCATCTCGATTCCCACTGCCCAGCGCGCGCAACTCGTGCGCGGCGGGATTCTCGAGATGGACGATCCCGAGCACCGGCTCTACCGGCAGGTGCTCAACCCGTACCTGTCCCCGGCCGCGGTGCGCCGCTGGGAACCGGTGATCGACGAGATCGTGCGGGCCGCGCTCGATGAGAAGATCGAGTCGGGCCGTATCGATTTCGTCGACGACCTCGCCAATGTCGTGCCCGCGGTGCTCACGCTCGCCATGCTCGGTATCCCGCTGACGAAGTGGTCGCTCTACAGCGAGCCGGTGCACGCCGCGGTGTACACCCCGGAGGACTCCCCCGACGCCGCGCGGGTGGCCGAGCTGCACCGCGCGATGGGCATCGACCTGCTGACGAGTCTGGCCGAGGTCAAACAACATCCGCGCCCCGGCCTGCTCGAGGCGCTCACCGAACTGCGCATCGACGGCGAACCCGCACCCGATCTCGAACTTCTCGGCATGCTCGGCTTGATCATCGGCGGCGGTTTCGACACCACCACCGCGCTCACCGCGCACGCACTCGAGTGGCTGTCGGCCAATCCCGAGGATCGCGCCCGGCTCAGCCGCGACCGCGAGACCCTGCTCGCGCCCGCGACCGAGGAATTCCTGCGCTACTTCACCCCGGCGCCCGGCGACGGTCGCACCATCTCGGCCGACGTCGAGATCGAGGGCACCGAATTCAAAGAAGGCGAACGGCTCTGGCTGTCGTGGGCGATGGCCAATCGCGACGCCACCGTGTTCCCCGATCCGGACGACATCGTGCTGGACCGGCGCGGCAACCGGCACTTCAGCTTCGGGCTCGGCGTGCACCGCTGCATCGGGTCCAATGTGGCGCGCACGGTGTTCAAGTCGATGCTCACCGCAGTACTCGACCGGATGCCCGACTTCGTCTGTGATCCGGCCGGCACCGTGCATTACGACACGATCGGCGTCATCCAGGGCATGCGCAATCTGCCCGCCACCTTCACTCCGGGCCCGCGCCTGGGTGCCGGCCTCGACGAGACCCTGGCCAAACTCCAGATCATCTGCGACGAGCAGCAGCTCGCGGCATCGGTGACGGTGCGGCCCGAGATGGCCCGGATCGACTGATGCGCACCCACGCCGACGGCACGACCACCCCGTCCATCGATGCGAGCGTGCACATCTTCTTCGCCTCGAACCGGGATCTGCGCGATCATCTGCGCGAGCCGTTCAAGAGCCGGGGCGTGCCCGATGTGGATCTGGACTGGTACGGGGCGCCGGGCGGCGAATACCTCACCGGCGCACAGGGTCCCGGCCGTCGAGCACCGGGCTCGGACCCGGCCGTGGTCGCCGGGCACCTGTTCGCCGACCGCGGCGTGGATGTGGCGGTCCTGCATCCGATGACCAGGGGCATCCTGCCCGACCGGCATCTGACCTCGGCGGTGCTGGCCGCGCACAACGACATGCTGGTCACCCGGTGGCTCGAGCACGAGGAATTCGGGCACCGGTTCCGTGGCACCTTGCGGGTCAACCCGGAGGACATCCCCGGCGCCCTACGCGAGATCGCCCGCTACGGACAGCATCGGTCGATCGTGCAGGTCGGGGTGCCGCTGCAGTCACGCGAGCTCTACGGCAAACCGCAGTTCTGGCCGCTGTGGGAGGCGGCCGCCGCGGCGGGGCTGCCGGTGGCGGTGCACATCGAGACCGGGGAGAGCATCGCCTTCCCGCCCACGCCCTCGGGCCACACCCGGACCTATGAGCAGTACCTGGGGTTCATGTCGCTCAACTACATCTATCACCTGCTGAACATGATCGCCGAGGGCGTCTTCGAACGGTTTCCCGAGCTCCGGTTCGTCTGGGCCGACGGCGGCGCGGATCTGCTGACGCCGTTCAGCTGGCGGATGGACACCTTCGGCAGGCCGCATCTCGAGCAGACCCCGTGGGCACCGCGGATGCCGAGCGAGTATCTGCCCGACCACGTGTTCTTCGTCCAGGACCGCCACGACGGCCCGCCCGCCGACGCCGAGTTCGCCGCCGAGTGGCTGGGTTTCACCGGCAAGGACGACATGGTGATGTTCGGCTCGAGCTACCCGCACTGGCAGGCCACCGAGTTGGACGCCTTGTCGCCGGGCCTGACAACCGAGCAGCGCGACAAGCTCTGCTGGCGTAACGCGGCCCGGCTCTACGGCATCGAGGTCCCCACCGCCGCCGCGGTGCCCAGCTAGTTCCAGGAAGGACGCGTATGCCGCCGATCCAGCACGAGCAGCGTGCCGCCGCACCCGAGCAGGTCGCCGTTCGAGTCGTCGACTCCGACGTGCATCCGGTGCCCCGCCGCGGCGAACTCGTCGAGTACATCCCCGAACCGCACCGCAGCGACTACTTCCTCAGTCACCGCGTCGGTGACACGATCATCTACGACGCGCCCGACTACGCGCATTCCTACGCGATGCGCGTCGACGCGTTCCCCGCCGACGGCCAATTCCCGGGCAGCGACCCCGAACTGGCCTACCGGCAGCTGATCGTGGAGGCAGGCTCCGATATCGCCATCCTGGAACCGACCGTGCGGGCCACCCGGCTACCGCAGGCGACCCAGGCCATGGCCACCGGCATCAATCACTGGCAGGCCAACCACTGGCTCGATCCGGTCAACAACTGGCATCAGCGGTGGCGCGGGTCGATCTGTGTCGCGGTGGATGATCCGGTCGGCGCGGTCGCCGAGATCGAGCAGTGGGCCGGGCATCCGTACATGGCGCAGATCCTGCTCAAGGCCGAACCGCGGCCGTCCTGGGGCGATCCGAAGTACGACCCGATCTGGGCGGCGGCGACGCGCCACGACCTGGTGGTGAGCTGCCATCTCGGGCGCGGCGCGTTCGAGACGATGCCCATGTCGCCGGTCGGATTCCCCAGCTACAACCACGATTTCATGGTCAGCTACTCGCTGCTGGCGGCCAATCAGATCATGAGCCTGATCTTCGACGGCACCTTCGACCGTTTCCCCGCGCTGCGGTTCGTGTTCGTCGAGCACGCCTTCACCTGGATTCTGCCGCTGATGTGGCGGATGGACGCGATCTACGCCTCGCGCAAGCAGTGGATGACGATCAGGCGCAAGCCGTCGGAGTACGTGAAGGAGCACATCCGCTTCACCACCCAGCCGCTGGACTATCCCGAGGACAAGACCGAGCTGACCAGGGCGCTGGAATGGATGGACGCGGGCCGGATCCTGCTGTTCTCCTCGGACTACCCACACTGGACCTTCGACGATCCGCGCTGGCTGGTCAAGCATCTGCCCGCGGCGGCCCGGGATCGGGTGATGTTCGGCAACGGCATCGAGACCTATCACCTGCCGGAATTCGTTCCGGCACTGCCCGATTCACGGCGGAGGCGCTGAGATGACCCAGGACAGCGCGAGTCCCGGCGAGCAGCCGCGCCTGGCTCAGGGCCGCGAGCACGTGGTCGCCACCGTCGAGGAGCTCCCGCCGGGGTCGTCGAAGGTGGTGCCGATCGGCCGGTTCGGCGTCGGGGTCTACAACGTCGGCGGCACCTTCTACGCCATCGCCAACTATTGCCCGCACGAAGGCGGTCCGCTGTGCTCCGGGCGGACGAGGGGGCGGACCGTGGTGGACGAGAGCGTCCCCGGCGACGCGGTGATGGTGCGCGACAACGAGATCCTCTACTGCCCGTGGCACCAGTGGGGCTTCGAGCTGGCCACCGGGACCACGGTGGTCAAGCCCGAGTGGAGCATCCGGACCTACCCGGTGCGTGTGGTCGACGGCACCGTCGTCGTCCAGGCCTGAGCGGACCTGCCATGCCCGCTGTGACGGTGAACGGCGGCCGGGTCGTCTACGAGATCCTCGGTACGACAGGCACATTCGTGGTGCTGACGCCGGGCGGCCGGTTCGGGATGGATATTCCAGGACTGCGGCCGCTGGCCGAAGCCTTGGTCGAGCACGGGCACACCGTGCTGCTGTGGGACCGGCCCAACTGCGGGGCCTCCGACGTCCAGTTCTACGGGGTGAGCGAATCCCATATGCGGGCGCAGACGCTCGCGGGTCTGCTCACCGAGCTGGACCTTGGTCCGTGTGTGCTGGCGGGCGGGTCGGGCGGTGCCCGGGATTCGCTGCTGACCGCGATCGAGTATCCCGAGCTGGTCACCGGGCTGGTGCTGTGGAACATCGTCGGCGGGACCTACGGCCTGTTCAATCTCGGCGCGCACTACATCCTGCCGAGCCTGCAGGTGGTCCGTGGCTCCGGGATTCCCGGGCTGCTGAAACTGCGGGAGTGGCGCGAGCGCGTCGCCGAGAACCCCGGCAACGAGCAGCGGCTGCTGGCCCTCGACCGCGACGAATTCGTGACGCTGTCGCTGCGCTGGCTCAACGCCTACGTGCAGAAGCCGGGGCAGACCGTGCCGGGTGTCGACGACGACCTGTTCGACCGGATCCAAGTGCCCACCTTGATCATTCGCGGCGGCGCCAAGGATCTGGATCATCCGCGACGCACTTCGCTCGAGATCTCCTGCCTGATCGAGGGCGCGGAGCTGATCGATCCGCCGTGGCCGGAGGATGCCTGGGAGCGAGCCATGGAGGATCGGGCCACCGGCCGGGTCGACCGGTTCAACCTGTTCGACACGTGGGTGCTGGCCGCACCGGCGATCGCCGAGTTCCTGGCCCGCCCATGAGACAGCCCAGCGTCGGCTCACCGCAGCAGCAGTCGCACTTCGGCATTGAGTGCCGCCTCGAGCGCGGTCAGCACCCGGCTCTCGGGGATCCGGACCAGGTCGTCCTCGCGCAGGGTCACGGTGACGATGTCGAACCCGGCGTCGTCGAGTGCCCGGCCGACGTCGCCGGTGAGGCCGAAACCTGCCAGCACGCCGTGCACGTCGTCGTCGGTGCCGCGACTGACGAAGGTCACCGCGCCGGGCACCGGCACGGTCCCGAACGCCCGCGCGCACGCGTCAACCAGGTCGCGCACCGCAACGGCGGGGTCGTCGGTGGCCACCTGGAACCGCAGCTCCGCACCAGGATCCGCACACGGCCCCGGCATGGCATCGGCCCGCAGCGCGCGCAGCCCCGCTGCCCGCCGTGCCGGGGTCAGTATCCGGGTGGGGTCCACATCGATGCGCACAACGGCGGTCCTCATGTCACCCAGCCTAACCGCGCGGGCCCGCACCCATACTCGACTTAGGCTAACGAAAGCGGTTGTTATGCAGGCTATTTCGGAGCAGATCCCCGAGGCATTCGCAGTGTCCGACGCCGGGTGCGTCCCACGGCTGCTGCGCCCGTTCGCCGTCGAGACGGCGGTACCAGCATGAGAGTCCGCCTCGATCGCACAGTCTGCGACGGTTTCGGGGTGTGCGCCCGCCACGCGCCCACGCACTTCCCGCTCGACGACTGGGGTTACGCCGTCCTCGACGGCGACAGCGACATCGATCCCGCCGATCAGCCCGCCGTCACCCGCGCACTGCTGGACTGCCCGGTGCACGCGATCACCGAGCTACCCGATCCCGACCACGACGAGGAGCAACCATGAGAGTCGCAGTGGACCCACAGATCTGCGAGGCCAACGGTGTCTGTATGGGCATCGCGCCGACGATCTTCGCCCTGGACGAGGACGACATCCTGCACATCGGCGACCCCGTACTGCGCGCCGAGACCGCGACCCTGATCAAGGACGCGGTCGCGCAGTGCCCGCGCGCCGCCCTGTCTGTCGTGGAGTAGACCCGCTGAGGAAGAAGTACCTGGCACAGCACGCCGCCCTGGTTCAGATCGGCGACAATGGCCCGCGTGCAGATCGAGGAGATCGCCGCCTTGGTGGCGCGCAGTGAGCCGCGGCTCGGTTCGACCAAGCTGGTCGCTGTCGATGGGCCTGGCGGCGCCGGCAAGTCCACTCTCGCCACACAGCTCGCCATGGCCTGCGACGCCACGCTCCTGCACACCGATGACTTCGCCTCGTGGGACAACCAATTCGACTGGTGGCCCAGGCTCGAACGACAGGTCCTGGTTCCCCTCGCGATAGCACGATCGGGCCGCTACCAGCGCTACGACTGGCAAACAAAGACACTGGCGGAGTGGCACGACATCGAACCACCCAACGTGCTGATCCTCGAAGGGGTGTCCTCGGCTCGGGCCGCGGTGCGCAATCGGTTGTCACTGTCGGTCTGGGTCGAGACCTCCGCTGCCGTCCGGCTCGCACGCGGGCTCGCACGCGACGGGCAGGACTCGCTCGCGTTGTGGCAGCGCTGGATGGGAGCTGAGGACACCCACTTCGCCGCTGACGGAACGCGCGAGCACGCGGATGTGATCGTCAGCGGGCAGTGACGCCAAAAATGCCGCGGCGCCGGGATTCAGCGCCGGGGCAGGCCGAGGACGCGTTCGGCGATGATGGTGCGCTGGATCTCGGAGGTGCCGCCGGCGATCGTGCCTGCGAAGGTGCGGACGTAGCGTTCGAACCAGCCCGGTGCCGATTCCTCCAGGCTCAGTGGGCTGTAGCGCGCGGTGACGTCGGGATGGATCAGGCCACGGGGGCCCGCTGCGGTCAGCGCGGCGGACGCGCCGGCCTGCACTGCTTCGGAGCCGAGCAGTTTCAGTACCGACAGGCCCGCGACGTCGTCCTCGCCGCGGGCGGCACCGGCCAGTGCCCGGGAACCCAGCAGGCGAAGGGCTTGGGCGTCGAGGGCGAGCGTGGCGTAACGGTCGGCGTCGAGCGGGGTCGCCGGGTGGAAGTCGGCGAGCAGGCCGTCGAGTCTGCTGGCGAAACTGAGCCAGAGCAGGGTGCGTTCGTGGCCGAGTGAGCCGTTGGCGACCCGCCAGCCCTGGTCCACCTCGCCCACGATGTTCGCCGCGGGCACCCGGACCTCGGTGAAGAACACCTCGTTGAAGTCCAGGTCGTCGGGGTCGGCCACCGAGGCGAACGGTCTGCGCTCGACTCCGGGCAGGTCGGTGGGGATCAGGATCGCCGAGATGCCACGGTGTTTCGGCGCGTCCGGGTCGGTACGCACGAAGGCCAGCAGGACGTCGGCGTCGTGGGCACCCGAGGTCCACACCTTCTGACCGGTGACGACGAAGTGGTCGCCGTCGCGGACGGCCCGCGTGCTCAGCCCGGCCAGATCCGAGCCCGCGCCGGGCTCGCTCATGCCCAGCGCCGCGGTGAGGTCGCCGCGCAGCACCGGAATCGCCCATCGCCGTTGCTGTTCGGGCGTGCCGAAGGTGATGAGCGAGGCGGCTACGATGCCGACACCCTGCGGATTGAAGCTCTCGTGGATGCCGCGCCGGGCCAGCTCCTCGCGGTGCACGTACTGCTGCACGATGCCTGCGTCGCGACCGCCGAACTCCGGCGGATATCCCGGCACCAGCCAGCCCGCGTCGAATTGCACCCGCTGCCATCTGCGCGCCCAGTCCGGCAGGTGCGCGCTGGAGCGCGGACGCGGCGCCGCGCCCGCATCGGTGGGCAGGTGCTCGTCGAGGAACGCGATCAGATCGGCGCGGAAGTCCTCCACGTCCTGGTCAAAGCGCAGCTGCACGGTAGTGCCTCGCAATCGTCGCCCGGTGCTCGTCAGTTCCGCCGAGCAGCATCTCCCCCGCTTTGGCCCGCTTCAGCGCGAACTGCAGGTCGTTCTCCCACGTGTAGCCCATCGCGCCGAACAACTGCAGTCCGTGCCGGAAGACCAGTTCCTGGCACTCGCCCGCGGCCGCCTTGGCCATGACCGCCGCGAGCCCGGCGCGCTCGTCGGCCTCGGCCAGGGTCAGCGCGGCCCAGTAGGTGAGCGCGCGTGCCCGCTCGACGGCGACGTGCATATCGGCGGCTTTGTGTGCCACCGCTTGGAAAGAGCCGAGGGGAGCACCGAATTGGTGGCGCTCGCGCACGTGTGCCACGACCAGGTCGAGCACGCGCTGACACGCGCCGACGATGGTCGCGGCCAGCCCCGTCAGCGCGCTCGCGCGGGCCCGCGCGACGTCACCGCCGGTGGCGCTGTCGGCCGCGACCCGCACGTGATCGAAGGTGACGGTGGCCAGGTGCAGGACCGGATCGAAGATCGCCGAGCGGCGCGTGTGCACCTGTCCGGCCTCGACCACGAAGACCCCCGCGCCGGTGACGACGGCGAGCAACTCGGCACGATCACCGTCGAGCACCTCGGCCGAGCCGTGCAGCACCCACTCGGCACCCTCGCGCCGGGGCGTGATGCCGGCGAACACCGCGGCTCCGGCCACCTCGGCGGGCGCCTGCGGCACGAGCGGCGCGAACTGGCTGGTGGTGGCCAGATACGGCGTCGGATCGCAGGCCCGGCCCAGCTCCTCGTGCACGATGGTCAATTCGACAGCGTTCTCCTGATCGGTCATCGCCGTCCAGCCGTGCTCGACATAGCGCTTCCACAGCGACCCCGGGTCCGCCCCCTGGTCCGCGACGGCCCGGACCAGTGTGGGCGGACAGTGCTTCGCGACGACCTCGCGCACGGTGTGCTGCCACAACCGCTGGTCGTCGTCGAACTCGAGCAACATCCGACCCGCCTCCTCTGCTCCCATCCACGATGAGAACGTCATTCTTATTTCAAGGATAGTATGTACTCTTCAGATAAGAAGCTGATTTCCAGACTCCGAGGAACCGCCGTGGCCTACGTCATCACCCAGAACTGCTGCAAGGACGCCTCGTGCATCGCGGCCTGCCCGGTGGACTGCATCCGCCCGAGCGAGGGCGATGACGGCACCCAGATGCTGTTCATCGATCCCGAGACCTGCATCGACTGCGGCGCGTGCGCGGACGAGTGCCCGGTCGACGCGATCTACTCCGAATACGATCTGCCGCCGGACCAGGAGCGGTTCCGGGAGCTCAATGCCGCCTATTTCCGGCGACATCCGCTCGAGGTCGGCGACATCACGGCCCCGGCGCAGCGCGCCGCCGTGGCGCACGGCACCCTGCGGGTAGCGATCGTCGGGGCCGGTCCCGCGGCCTGCTACGCGGCCACCGAGTTGCTCGGCGCCGACGGCATCGAGGTCGACATGTTCGACCGGTTACCCACGCCCTACGGTCTCGTGCGATTCGGGGTCGCGCCGGACCATCAGCGCACGAAATCGGTGGTCCGGATGTTCGACAACGCCTTTCGCACCGAGCGTTTCGGCTGCCATCTCGCCGTGGAGATCGGCGCCGCGCTGACCCACCGGGATCTGCTCGACCACCATCACGCGGTGATCTACGCCGTCGGCGCCCCGGACAGCCGTGAGCTCGGCATCCCCGGCGAGCAGCTGCCCGGACATCACGCCGCCGCCGATTTCGTCGGCTGGTACAACGGCCATCCCGACCACGCCGCCCACCGATTCGACCTGACAACCCGGCGGGCAGTCCTGATCGGCAACGGCAATGTGGCACTGGATGTCGCCCGGATGCTGCTGGCCACACCGGCCGCGCTCGCCGCGACCGATATCGCCGACCACGCGCTGGCGGCCTTGTCGGCACAGCGAATCGAAGAGGTGGTGATCCTGGGCAGGCGCGGGCCGCGCGAGGCGGCCTTCTCCGTCGGTGAGTTCAGCGCGCTCGGCCATCTCGGCGGGGTCGATGTCGTCATCGAGGCCGGGGATCTGTCACCACATCCCGACGACGACGTCGAGACCGCGGCGAAGCTGGAACTGGCCCGTGAATACGCCGACCGCCCACCGACGCCGGGCAACAAGCGCATCGTCTTCCGATTCCATGCCGCACCAACAGAATTGGTCGGCACCGAGCACGTCGAGGCACTGCGGGTGAGCGGCGATCCGGAGCCGATCGAGACCACCCTGGTCTTCCGTTCGATCGGCTATCGGGGCAGGCCTGTCGACGGCCTGCCCTACGACACGCGCACCGGCACCGTCCCGCACCGCGAGGGCCGGGTGGTCGACACCGACGGCGCCTCGGTGCCCGGGGTGTATGTGACCGGCTGGATCAAGCGCGGACCGCGCGGTGTCATCGGGACCAATCGGGGCTGCGCCGCCGAGACCGTCGCGGGCCTGCTGGCCGATCACTCGAACGGCGACCTGGATCGACCCGTCGCGGATCGTCAGGCCTTGCTCGAGCTGATGACCGACCGGGGACTGACACCGGTGGACTGGCCGGGCTGGCGCGCGATCGATGCCGCCGAGCGGGAACGCGGGGCGGCGCGGTCGCGCCCGCGGGTCAAACTCGTCTCGGTCGCCGAACTCCTCGATACCGCGCGCCGCCGACCCCAGCTGCTGGCCTAGTTACTCGCGGGCCCGCCACACGGTGACGACGAGGGAGGCGAGATCCAGCGCCGGGCTGAGCCCGACCTTGCCCGAGGCCGCGTGCTCCTGGAAGGCCTGGACGACCTTGTCCGGGTCGTCGTCGAGTTCGTAGACGGCCAGGTAGCTCTGCCCGGCGGAACCGGCACCCGGCAGCTGCGCGGGCACCCGCCCGTAGCGCTCGCCGGCCACCACGCCGGGGACCGCGAGCACCTCACCGAGGTGCACGGTGTCGTACCACTCGTTGAACTCGGCCTCCTGACCTGCCGTCGGATTCGAGAACACGAGCATCTTCGATCGGGCCATCGCCGTTCCCCTTCAGGGTCGAGAATTGAAATTTTGCACTGCGAGAACCAGCGTCTCACAAGGAGTTGATCATGACCAGGGCAGAACCGCTGAGCTCGTCAGCCCGTCGGGAGCAGTCGCTGCCACTGCCCGGCGGGCGGCTCGGCGAGATCGCCCTGCCGGTACAGCTTGCCGTCGGGACCGACGTAGTTGCCGGTCCGCGGGTCGTATTCGGCCAGTCCGGCCCCGATCCGCGACGGCACGGCGTTGGCGGGCCGATCGCCCGGCTGCGGCACCGGCCGGGTATCCGAGGGCACCCCCTGCTCCTCGAGGCCCGGATCACGGGGATAGGGACCGGTTTCCGGCTGGGTGGTGGCCAGCGGGACGTACTCCTCGTCACTGTTGCACAGCGCCGCCGTGGCCGCCCGCTTGCCCGGGCGCGCGGCACACGGAATGTTGCGGGCGCCGCGGACCGCGATATCGGAGTCCTGGGGCAGCTTGCAGTACATGCCGTCGGGGGTATCGATGGTCTCGGTGTCCTCCGGGGAACGCCAGAGAGCAGGCGGCAGGAAGCCGACGGTGCAGGTCACCGGATCGGACAGGTTGCCGAAGCGGAAGTCACCCAGGCCGAGGCCCGAGGCGTTCCGGGAGGGCTGGACCGCCTGGATCATCGAGATCGACGGTGGCAGCAGGACCAGGATCTGTTCGAGGCCCGCGTTGTAGGTCACCGCCAGCTGCCCGATCGAGGTGAGGTTCGCCAGCAGTACCGGCAGCGTCAGCTCGACGGACTCGAACAGCGCGCCGACCTCGTTCGCGAAGCCGGGGCCGGTCTGTAGCAGCGACCGGACCTGCGGATCGTCGGCGACGAGCTGTCCGGTGACACCGGCCAGACTGCGCGTCCACACCTGGATGGCATCGGTGGTTCGGGCCTGCGCGTCCAGCAGCGGCACACTGTCGGTGATCAGCGTCGCGGTCGAATCCGACACGGAGTTCAGGCTTTTCGTGATGGTCGCGGCCGAGGCGAGCAGCGAGTCCAGTTCCGGTCCTGCGCCGTTGACACCCTGGAACAACCGGTCGAGCAGGTCGTGCAGCCGTTCGACGGGAATGGTCCCGACCAGGGCGCTGAGCCGGTCCAGCATCGGACCGACCTGCTGGGGCACGGTCGCGTCGGCGGCGGTTATCACCGACCCGTCCCGCAGGTAGGGACCGGCGTCGGTGCGTGGCCGCAGGTCGACGTACTGCTCCCCCACCGCCGAAACACTGCGCACCTGCGCCTCGAGATCGGCCGGAATCGGCCGCCCGGCATCCACGGTCATGGTCGCCCTGACCCCGGTCGCGGTCAGCTCGACGGCGGTCACCTTGCCGACCTGCACGCCGCGATAGGTGACATTGCCGAACCGGTACAGGCCACCGGATTCGGGCAGTTCGAGGTACACGGTGTGCGTGCCGACCCCCAGCAGCGCGGGCAGGCGCACGTACACCGTCAGCATCAGCGTCAACCCGATCACCGACAGCACCGCGAACATCACCAGCTGGGCGCGGACGAGTCTCGACAGCAGCATCAGCGTTCTCCCGGAACAGGTTCCACGCCGACCCCGAGCGGGTTGGTCGTCGGCCGGGCATAGCCGGGATCGCCCACGGCCGCTTGGACGACGGCGGTCGGGTCACCCCACGGTGTCCCGAGCAGCAGCTCCCGGCGCAGGCGCGGCACGGTGAGGTCGACCGTGGCGTGCAGATTGAGATAGTCGCCGCGCACCGCACGATCGATCACCGACTGCCCGTAGGGATACACCGTGGCGTAGGCCAGCGCGGCGTCGATGCGCGGGCCGACGTCGGCGAGCGCGCGCAGGGTCGGTTCGAGATTGCGCAGGTTGGTCACCAGATCCGACTGCACCTCGGTCACCACCGAATTCGCGGTGTCGCTGAAGACCCGCAGCCGGTCCAGCGCGGTGGTCAGGGCGGGCTGTTCGGCCAGCAGCACATCGAGGGCGGCGGGCAGTTCCCGCAGTGCGTCGGTGAGCACATCACGCTGGCCGGCGAAGGTGGCGGACAACCGTTCGAGGCCGTGGATGGCGGCGACGATGTCGTCGCGCTGGTCGGCGAGCGTGCCCATGACGGTGTCCAGCCGGGTGATCAGGGTGCCGATCTGCTGCTGACGGCCGTCGAAGGCATCGCCGAGGCCGGAGACGATGTCATCGAGCTGACCGAGTCCGCCGCCGTTGAGCACCACCGACAGCGAGGCCAGGGTCTGCTCGGTCGACGGATAGGTCGAGGCCTGGTTGAGCCCGATCGTGCTGCCCGGCACCAGCGCACCGACGGGGGCGCCACCGTTCGGGGTATTGAGGGCGAGATGGCTGGACCCGAGCAGGCTGGTCTGGCCGATCGTGGCGACCACGTTGCCCGGCACGGTGGTCTCGGGCCGGATATCGACGTCGACCACGGCGTGCCAGCCTGCCAGCCGGATCCGGCGCACGCTGCCGACCACCACGTCGTCGACCAGCACCGGCGAATTGGCCACCAGCGTCCCGGCATCGGCGATCTCGACCGACAGTCTCGTCGACCCTGAACCACCCTCCGCGCCGGGCAGCGGCAGCGAATTCACGCCCTGCCAGCCACAACCGGTCAGCGTCAGCAGGACGGTCGCGGCGGCCAGTGCGCCGATCCGCTTGCGCTGGTGCGCGATTCGCGTCCATGCGGTCATCGGGGTCCTCCCGGGAACAGGATCTCGGCCAGCGTCGGCAACGGCGACGCCGGGGTCGCCGGCGCTCCGACGGCCTGCGGCACGAGGTCGGGTTCGGTGTAGATGAGGTTCTCCGGTTGGGCGGCCGGGCTGAGCAGCGGCGTGATCGGGATCGGCAGGTTGTTCAGCTCGGCCGTGTTCAGCAGGGGCAGGACCGGGCCGAGGTACTGGTGGCATTTCTGGGCCGACTCCGCCGAGGTGGTGTTCTCGATAGCCGCGATCGCCGAGCACACCAGCTGCACCGGGTTGGAGAAGTTGTTGAGCCCGAACACGCCCGCTTCCGTGCCGGTGTCCGGGTTGTAGATGTTGTAGAAGTTGGCCATGCTCGTCGGGAAGATGTGCAGCAACTGTTCGAGATCGTCGCGATGGTCGACGAGGTTCTGCGTGACGTTCACGAGTCCCTGCAACTGCTGTCCGGCCCGGTCGCGGTTGGCCCGCACGAAACGCTGCACCTCGGTGACCGCGTGCGCGAGTTCGGTGAGGGCGGAGTCCAAGACGGTCCGGCTGTCGTCGAGCACGCTGGTCAGCGAGGCCAGCCGGTTCTGGAATTCGACGACCTGGACATTGCTGTCGCGCAGGGCGGTCACGAAACGCTGGAGATTGCGGACGATCGCGACGATGTCGCCGCTGCCGTCGGCGAGGATCCGCCCGATCCCGGACAGCTCGGTGAGTGCCTGGCGCAGCGTGTCGCCGTTGCCCTCCATCGCGTTCGCGGCGCTGTCGACGAACTGCCCGAGCGAACTGGACGAGAGCTCGTGGCCCGGGCCGAGATCGGTGGCCAGGCGGGTGAGCTGGGTTTTGATCTCGTCCCATTCGACCGGTACCGCGGTGCGTTCCAGCGGAATCGTCGCGCCGTGTGCCAGCCGCGGGCCGGTGTCGCGGTAGGCGGGGGTGAGCTGCACGTAGCGGGAGTCGACCAGGCTCTGCGCGATGATCACCGCGCGGGCGTCGGCGGGTACCGGCACCTCGCGGTCGACCTCGAGCACCAGTTCGGTGCTGGTGCCGTGCGGTTCGATCGACACGATCGAACCCACCTTCACCCCGGACACCCGGACGTCGTCGCCGGGGTAGATCGCGGTGGCGGACGTGAATACCGCCCGAACGGTGTACGGCCCGAACAGCTCTCGCCAGCCGACCAGACCGCCCGCGAGCAGCGCCACGACCACGACCAGGGCGGCGCCGACGCGCAGGACATCGCGGCGGGTCATCGGGGAGCCGCCGGCGTCGGCACCGGGATCTGGCTCGGCGGCTGCACGCCGAAGGCCTGATCGATGAAGGGCTGGAGCAGATGGCCGTCGAGCAGGTTCACCACGAACGCGTTGTAGAACGGGCCGCCGGAGACCGCTTCGCCTTGTGTCAGTGAGACTTTCGCCAGGCCGGGCAGCGCGGCCGCGATATTGTCGCGGTTCTTTTCGAGCATGGCCACGATTGAGTTGAGCCGGTCCAGCGTCGGCGCGAGTTCGGCTTCGTTGTCGGCCACCACCCCCGACAGCTGGGTGGCCACGGCCGAGACGTTCGCGAGCAGATCCACGATCGCCTGCCGTCGCTGGGCAAGGACCTGCAGCAGTGAATTCGCGTCCAGCAGCATCGTGTTCAGCCTGCTGCTGCGTTCGCCGATGATGCCCGACACCTCGGCGGTGGCGGCGAGCAGCCCGCGCAGCGACTGGTCACGGCTGTTGACCGACCGGGACACGTCGGTGAGCCCGGTCAGCGCGGGGCCGAGGTGCGGGGCGATCTGGTCGAGAGTCTGCGCGAGCAGGGTCAGCGAACGGTCGAGGGCCGCGGTGTCGATCTCGCGCACATTGGTGGTCAGGTCGCCCACGGCGTCGGTCAGCGAATAGGGCGAGGAGGTCTGTTCCACCGGGATCACCCGGTTCGGCCGCAGGGTGGCGTCGCCGCGCGAGGTGAGTTCGAGTATTCGCTGACCGAGCAGCGAGCCGGTTTTGATCCTTGCCTCGGTCTCGGCGCCGAGCACGATGGCGTCCTTGACGGCGAAGTCGACCCGGGCGTCACCGTCGTCGAGGCGCACCCCGACGACCTGGCCGACGGTGACCCCGGACAGGACCACCTCATCGCCCACCGCCAACCCACCGGCCTCCTGGAAGACCGCGCCGTAGCGGACAGTGGTCGCCAGCAGGATGAACTGGTGGGATTGCAGACCGATGGCGATCACGCACACGGCCAGCATGAGACCGATCACGCCCGGCAGCGCCAGGTGCGCACCGCGATACTGTGCCATGCTCACGGGCTACACCGTCCTGTCGTCTGTTCGATCCATGGCATCACGAGCACTTCACCGTTCGCGTCGGTCACCCGGACGGTGATCGCGCAGATGTAGTACTGGATGAAATTGCCGTAGGCGCCGGTGCGCACGAGTTTGCGGAAGTTCTCCGGCGCGCGTCGCAGGGCCGCGTCGAGGGTGGCTTTGTCGTCGTCGACCAGCGGTGCCAGCCTCGCCAGTTCGTTCACCGTGCCCGCCAACGGCGTTCGCGCCTGCAGGAGCAGATCCGCGACCGAGGCGGTGCCGCGGTCGAGTGCGTCGATCGCGGCACCGACCGGCTCGCGTTCGCGCGCGAGTTCGGTGGTGAGGCTCTGCAGTCTGTCGAGGGTGCCCGCGAACTGGCCGCCTTCGTCGGCCAGCGTGGTCATCACGGTGTTCAGGTGGTCGATGAGCTGCTCGACCACGGCGTTGTTGCGCGCCAGGGTCGTGGTGAACGCCGCGGTCCCGGCGGTCAGCGAATTCAAGCTGCCCTGTCTGCCCTGCACGATCTCGAGCAGCGACCAGGTCAGCGCGTTGACCTCCTGGGCGCTGAGACCTTGCACCACCGGCTTCAGCCCGCCGAGCAGCAGGTCGAGATCCAGTGCGCCGGCGGTACGTTCGCGGGGAATCTCCGTTCCGGGCCCGAGCCGCTCGTGCACGCCGGCGGCATCGGTCAGTTCCAGGTAGCGGTCGCCGACGAGATTGAGGTAGCGCACCGCGGCGGCGGTGCCGGTGCTCAGGTGCAGGGTGGTGTCGGCGTCGAAGCCGACCCGCACAGTGTGGTCGGCGAGCAGTTCGATGCTGTGCACTTTGCCCACCTGTACGCCCGCGACCCGCACCGAGTCACCGGTGCGCAGCCGGGAAACATCGGTGAACAGCGCGGTGTAGGAGTCGGTTTCGCCGCCGCGGTATTGCCCGAACTCCATCACCAGGAAACCGGACAGCACCATCATCACGACCGCGAAGATCCCGAATTTCATCAGTGGCGCGTTGCGGCGGCTCATCGCGCACCACCGAACAGCAGCTGGGACAGGTTGTCCACGTTGAGGATCAGCGACTCGTTGCCGCGCGCGAACGGGTTGGCCCCGACATCGGCCACCACGAACGGTGGTTTCTCCTCGTAGCCGACCGGCAGCACCGAACACTGCGACCCACCGGTCGCGGCCACCTTGGGCAGGTTCTCCGGGTACTTGTACGGGTCGATGCCCCACAGGAAGTTCGCCGAGAGCCCCAGACCGGGTACGTCGACGGGCTTGGAGTGGGCAAGCAGGCCGAAGCCGTCGAGCGAGCAGTACAGCGCCTCACGGTATTCGCTGGTGAGCGCGGTGGTGGGCACCAGCAGATCCAGAGACCGGGCGAGTGCGGAGGCATTGGTGTCGATGACCCGGTTGCCGGTGTCGGCGAACCCGATCAGCGACACCAGCAGGGCGTCGAGATTGCGCTGCTCGTCGATCAGTGTGCGGCTGATCGCGGTGGCATTGCGCGCGGTATCCACCAGTGCGCCAGCGGAATTCGCGTAGGCGTTCAGGACCGGCGGCGCCAGGGCGAGGTCGGTGCGCAGCGCGGGCAGGGCCGGTTCGAGCGTCGCCAGGAACCGCTCGAGGTCGCCGAGCATCGCGCCCACTTCGGCGCCGCGACCGCGGGTGGCGGTGGCGATCGCGCCGAGGGTGGCGTTCAGTTTCGCCGGCTCGACGGCCGCCAGCACCGTGGTCAATTGTTCGAAGACGGTATTGATCTCGACCGTCACCCTGTCAGCGGTGAGCACCTGACCGGCCCGCAACGAACCGGCCACCGGCCGTTCTGGCGGACTCAGCTGGACGAATTTGGCGCCGAACACCGTAGTCGAGGCGATGGCGACCCGCACGTCCGCGGGGATCAGCGCGAGGGTGTCGGTGTCCACCGCCAGTTCCAGTGCCGCGGTGCCGTCGGAGCGCTCCCGGATGGTGGTGACCCGGCCGACGGTGACCCCGCGCATCTTCACGTCCGCGTCCGGGTTCATCACCAGTCCCGCGCGCTGCGCGATCACCGTCACTTTGGCGGTGTCGGTGAGCCCGCCGCGGAACAGCACGATGCTGCCCGCCAGCACGGCGCAGCCGCAGCCGATCGCGATCAGCCCGGCGAGGACCCGCCCCAGGGTGCGTAGCATCGGTCCTCCCCTAACCCGAGAGATCGAAGTTGCCGTTGGCGCCGTAGACGGCCAGCGAGATCAGCAGCGTCACCGAGACCACCGCGATCAGCGAGGTGCGCACCGCATTGCCCACCGCGAGACCGACACCGGCCGGACCGCCGGCGGCGTGGAATCCGAAATAGGTGTGGATGAGCAGCACCGTCAACGCCATCAGCAGGGCCTGCGCGAACGACCAGGCCAGGTCGACGGGGTTGAGAAAGGTCGTGAAGTAATGGTCGTAGAGACCGGATGACTGGCCGAGCAGGACCACCGTGGTGAACCGGCTCGCTACGAACGAGGCCACCACCGCGAGCGCGTACAGCGGGGTGATGGCGATCATCCCGGCCACGATCCGTGTACCCACCAGATACGAAACCGGTTCGATCGCCATGGATTCCAGCGCGTCGATCTCCTCGTTGATGCGCATCGCGCCCAGTTGGGCGGTGGTCCCGGCGCCGAAGGTGGCTGCCAGCCCGATCCCGGCCACCACCGGCGCGGAGATCCGGACATTGATGAAGGCGGCCAGGAATCCGGTGAGCGCCTCGATCCCGATGTCACCGAGGGAGCTGTAGCCCTGCACCGCCAGAACGCCGCCGGTGGCGAGGGTCAGGAACCCGACGATCACGACCGTGCCGCCGAAGACCGCGAGAGCACCTGCGCCCATGCTGATCTCGGCGATGAGCCGGATGGTCTCGCGCCGGTGATGGATCGCCGCGAAGGGCGCGAAGGCCAGCGCCTTGAGGTAGAAGATGGCGTGGTCGCCGACCCGGGCCAGGCTCAGAAACGGTCGGCGTAGCCGCCGCAAGGCCAGTGGATAACGTGCGATCAGTGTCATAGATCCCTCTCGCTCATCGCCCGGTCAGCTGGATTCCGACCGCGGTGACCACGACATTGATCACAAACAGCAACATGAACGCGTAGACCACCGTCTCGTTGACGGCATTGCCCACCGCCTTGGCCCCGCCGGTCACGATCAGCCCGCGATAACACGCCACCAGCCCGGCGACGAAGCCGAACAGCAGCGCCTTCACTGAGGAGATCAGCAGTTCACCGAGCCCGGTGAGCAGCGTGATGCCCGCGGCGAACGCGCCGGGGTTCACGTCCTGGACGAACACCGAGAACGTGTAGCCGCCGAGGATCCCGATCAGGCAGACCAGGCTGTTGAGCAGCAGCGCGACCAGCCCGGAGGCGAGCATGCGCGGGGTCACCAGGCGCTGGACCGGATCGATGCCGAGTACCTGCATGGCGTCGATCTCCTCGCGGATGGTGCGCGAGCCCAGGTCGGCGCACATGGCGGTCGCCCCGGAGCCCGCCACGATCAGCACCGTCACCATCGGCCCCACCTGGGTCACCGCGCCGAAGGCCGCGCCTGCGCCGCTGAGATCGGCGGCGCCGAGTTCGCGCAGCAGGATATTGAGGGTGAAGCTCACCAGCACGGTGAACGGGATCGCCACCAGCACGGTCGGCAGCATCGACACGCGCACGATGAACCAGGCCTGTTCGAGGAACTCCCGCGTCTGGAACGGCCGCCGGAAGGCGAAACGCACCGCGTCGGCCGTCATCGCGAACAAGCCACCCACCGCCGTCAGCGGCCCGGCCGCCCGGGCGGCCAGCGTGCGTCCCCAACGGGAACCGCCCGAACTCATCGGGTACCTGGTGTGTGGGGTGTTGGCCGGTGCCGATCATCGGTGGCGAACGGACCTGTGGCACATCGCACCGGATAGTCGAGGCGCTGGTCTTCGACCGGACACAGGGAGATCGCCAGATGCTGTAGTGCGACCACGGTCTGCGTCAGCACCACCTGGACCCACTGAGTGCGCGCGATGCGCCGGGCGACCGCGCCGGTACCCATGTCAGTCGCTCGCGGGCAACGGCGCGGCGCCCTTGAGGGTCAGCCGGACCGTGCCGATACTGAGCGCCCCGGCGCCCGGCTTGGTCACCAGGATCTCGGCGCCGGCGCCGTCGACGTAGCGCTTGCCGAGCACGTTCCCGTCGGCGAAGTCGACGTGCGGGGTGGCCCCGGCGGTGACCGCGGTCCCCAGCGGCACCATCGGCACGCCACCGGCCCGCAGGTCGTCGAGACTGTCCGCCGGACGGACCACGATGACCTCGGTGTCACAGACCTGACTGCGAAGCCGCGTCCCGCTGGTGACCATCTTTCGACCTCCCTACCCACGCCGACCTGCGATATCGGCGTTCTTCATGAGCGAGAATATCATATTCACTTTCTGCTCATCCGGATTCTGATAATGTCGTTCGCACTGCTGGAGCAGGTGTGAGGTGTTGACCCGATCGACCGAAAGCGGACGCGACACAATGGAACTCGACGAGCACGACACCGACACCCTGCGCCTGGAGGCACTGGAAGCCGAACAGGAGGCGATCGCCGCCGAAGCGATCGCCGAGGCCGCCCGGGCCAGGGCCCGCGCCGCCCGGCTACGCCGCCGCGCCACCATCAACGACCGAGCCACGGTCTCCACGCCGCCCGACGATCCGCCGCCCGAGCCGGCGCCGGACGACCCACCCGCGGCCGAACCCCCGGTCCCGACCCGCAGACGACGGCGCCGAATACTCACGGCGGCAGCCACTCTCGTATTGATCACCGCCGTCGCCGCGAGCGGCTATCTCACCTGGCACCACCAGCGGACAGCAGGCGAAGCCGACCGGACCGCGGAATTCGCCGCGGCGGCCGAACAGGGTGTCGTCGCGCTGACCTCACTCGATTTCAGCCACGCCGATCAGGATGTCCGCCGCGTCCTCGACCTCTCGACCGGCGCCTTCCGCAGCGACTTCGAGGGCAGGGCAACGGATTTCACCACCGTGATCCAGCAGTCCAAGGTCGCCACCGCGGGCCGGGTGACCGCCGCGGCTGTGGAGTCCATGACCGAGGACTCCGCGGTGGTGCTCGTCGCGGCCACCTCGCAGGTCACCAATTCCGCCGGCGCCCAGCAGGAACCGCGCACGTGGCGCCTGAGCGTCACGGTGACACGCGACGGCGACCAGCTCAAGATGTCGAAGGTCGAGTTCGTCCCATGAGCACCGAATCCCCCGCACCCCAGCAGAACTCCCGCCGCAGCCGGTTCACCGCCGGAGTGCGCGGTGCCATCGGCTTGCTCCGCGCCGAAGCACGGATCGCGGCGCTGCTCGCGCTGACCACGGCGGCGGCGATCGTGGCCGTGACCCTGTGGTCGGTGCAGTACCGCCCGGACAGTGCCGTGGACACCGCCGCCGAGCAGACCGCGGTCGAGGCCGCCACGACCGGAACCGTCGCCCTGCTCTCCTACGAACCGGACACCATCGACGAGGACTTCGCCTCCGCCAGAACTCATCTCACCGGCGACTTCCTGGCCTACTACAGCCAGTTCACCCAGCAGGTCGTCGCGCCGGCGGCCAAGGAGAAGTCGGTGGCCACCGCCGCGGCCGTCGTGCGGGCCGCGGCCGCGGAGATCACCCCCGACCGGGCGGTGGTCCTGGTGTTCGTCAACCAGACCACCACCAGTGCCGAGAAGCCCGATCCGGCGATCACGGCAAGCAGTGTCCGGGTCACCTTGACCAAGGTCGACAAGAACTGGCGCATCTCCTCGTTCGAACCCGTCTGACGCGGGCGGCGCACTACCGAAAGGCACTGCCGTGGAACCGGATACCTTGTACCGCACCGCGATACGACCGACCCCACGCCGCTACACGGTTGTCGTGTGGTCCGCCGGGCGGCTCGCGCGCCATCTCGCTGCCGCGGTCGGCGAGCACCCGGGTCTCGACCTGCTCGCGGTCCGCACCGACCCACACCCGGGCGCGGGCGCTCACGGCGAGGACGCCCCTGCCCTGCGCACCGCCCAGGACGTACTGACGCTCGCCCCGGACTGCGTGCTCTATATGCCGCGCGTGTTCGACGCCGACACGGTGTGCCGGATGCTGATGGCCGGGATCAACGTGATCACCACCCGCAGCGACCTGCACCATCCCGACAGCATGGAGCGCACGCTGTGCGCCCGCCTGGAATCCGCCTGCTGGGCGGGCCGTGCCTCGCTGCACAGCACCGGTGTCGGCCCGGGTTTCGTGACCGAGCTGATGCCGATCACGATCGGCGCGGTCCAGCGCCGCGTCGACACCGTGACGATCGAGGAGTACACCGACCTCACCCACAGCGACCCGGCCGCACCGGTTCCCGATATCGCCGGCTTCGGCACTCGCTGCCCGAGCCACCTGGATCAGCGGGCGCTGATCCGTTTCCAGCAGAGCTTCGGCCCGTCGCTGCGCCTGGTCGCCGATGGTCTCGGGCTCGCGATCGACACGATCGAGGTCGGTGGCGACTACGCCGTCGCCGCGCGCCCGACGGAAACCAACTGTGGACCGATATCCGCCGGAACCGTCGGCGCGTACCGGTTGTCGCTGGTAGGCAGTCACGCCGCGGTCCCGCGCGTCGTCTACCGGGCGACCTGGTACCGCGTGCCGGACCTCGACCCCGCGTGGCCGCTCGAACACAACGGCTGGCGCGCCACGCTCACGGGCGAGGGCGGGCCCGTCGAGATCATGGTGCGCACGCCCGCCCCCGATCGGTCACCCACCGGGCTCTCCCCCGCCCACACCGCCCAGCACGCGGCCCGCACGATCCCGGCCCTGTGCACGGCGCCGCCCGGTATCCGCACCAGCCTCGATCTGCCACCGTCGGCGGTGACCACCGGCTGATTCCCAGCCGGTGGTCACCCCGCGACGCGGGTCGAGTCCGCCCGGGCGACGATCCGGTTTGCGTGACTCAGGATGGGCGCGTCGACCATCCGGCCGTCGACCGCGAAGACTCCCCGCGAATGCTCCGCCGCGGCCAGTACGCGCCGCGCCCACTCCAACTCGTCCGCCTCGGGGCGGAAGGCGCCGGCGATGACCGGGACCTGCGTGGGATGCAATGCGACCTTGATGTCGTAGCCGGAGGCGACAGCGTCCTCGGCTTCGGCAGCCAGACCGTCGAGATCGGGGATGTCGAGGTAGACACCGTCGACGGCGAGTTTGCCCTGCGCCTTGGCGGCGAGCAGCGTCGTCGACCGCAGCTGACGGGCGACATCGCGGTAGGTGCCGTCGGCCCGCCGTGACGAGCTGCCGCCCAGGGCGGCGACCAGGTCCTCGGCGCCCCACATCACCGCGACCACGCGCGGGGCTCCGGCGATCTCGTCGACCCGCCGGACACCGGCCGGTGTTTCGACCAGCGCGATGACGGCGTAGCCGTCCAGCACCGCGGGCAGGTCACCGGTCTCGGCCTTCGGGAGCATGAGCATGCGGTAGGGCGTCTGCTCGAGCAGACGCAGATCGAGGTCGACCTGCGGTGAATCGAGGGGGTTGATCCGGATCACCGTGCGCGCCGGATCGAGGCGGCTGTCCCGGATCGCCTCGCGTGCCGCGGCTTTCGCGTCCGCGCCGACGCCGTCCTCCAGGTCCAGGATCACAATGTCGGCGCAGGCCGCCGCCTTGGCGAACCGTTCCGGGCGATCCGCCGGACAGAACAGCCACACGGGCCCCGCGGGTTCCCACCGATCGGCTTCGATAGATCGTTCCATACCTCGCACGATAACGTCATTCTCGCAGCTATCGCAATAGTTCTCAGCCGTAATCCTCGATACATGCAAGAGAGTCATGTCTATAGTGGAAATGTCATTCTCACTCGATCGAGAGATACGGAACGATCATGCGCACTCGAATCGATCCCCGCGATGTCACCGGGCGCTCGGGTCCACCCCGCAGTCGCCGCCCTCGGTCGGCACCCGCCCTCATCGAACAGGCCGAGCCCCGCGCGCGGGTACTGGTGCGCCAAGCCCTCGACTTCTTCGAACGGTGCCCGGCGTGCGATTACCCCGCGGAGGCCACCGAGACCGTCGTCGCCCTCGGGGACGGACGTGTTGCCACGACCCTGCTGCCGACATGCGGGCTGCCGTGCGGCTGGCGCGGAACGCCACGTCCGCGCAACACTTCCGGCAAGCAGGCCGGGACCGACGCTCCGGTCGGTCAGCGTCCGCTCACCGCGGGGGTGGCGACGCCGACTCGCAGGATCACCCGATCCTGATAGAACGCCACATGGCCCTGCAACCGCGCCACCTGCGGGGCCGGATCTTCATAGCTCCACACCAGCGGCTCACCGCCGTCACCCTCGAACCGCCAGTAGGTCGCCACGCCCTTGAACGGACAGGTGCTGGTGAACCCCTCCGCGCGGGACAGCGGCACCCGAATGTCGGCCCGCGGCACATAGAAGACGAGGCCGTGGTCCTGCTCGTCGACCAGGAGAGTTCGGGTCGATTCCGCGAGCAGTGTGCCGTCGAGTCGCACGGTGACGAGATTGCGGCGGGCGTGGATATCGACCCGGTAGTCGGGGCGCTCGAGGAACCCTCGGTGTGCGGTCATCGGCGTTCTCCTCCTCAGAGCCGGGCCGCGGCGGGCACGGCGTCGTCGTCGATTCGCAGGCCGCGAATCATCGCCTCCTGAGTGAAGGAGGCGAGCAGTCGGCCGTCCTCGGTGTGTACCAGCCCGCGCACGCACGACATGCCTGCGCCGACCTGGATGCTCTCGTGGGAATACAGTAGCCAGCCGCTCCAGTCGACCGGTTCATGGAAGCGGACCGCGACCGTCAGCACCGCCGTCGACAGACTGTGATGCGCCTGCGCGGTACCGATTCCGGGATGCGCGCGCAACGTGGTGGAGACCGACAGGTGCCCCGTGAAGTGGGCCAGCAGCGCCTTGACCAGGTCGTCGCGCCCGGGCACCGGGTCGTAGTGCAGCCAGGCATGCAGTTCCGGCGGCCCGACCTCGTCGGGATCGTTGACGTCCGCGACCCCGACGATGCGCAGCTCCCGGCCGGTCATCGCCATGTCCGCGGGCAGCGCGGCGGCCGGCCCCGCGACCGCGGGACGCGGAACGTGGTGGCGCACGACATCGGCCGCGGGCACATCGGCCAGGACCGAGACGGTGGCGCACCGCCTGCCCGCCTGCTCGACCGAGACCACGGCTGCGGCCATGCTCCGGCCACGATGTGTCACCTCGACCACGAACCGCACCGGGACGGCGGGGTCGACGGCACGGGTGAACACCGCGTGTGCGGATCGAAGCACCTTCTCCGGCACCGTCTTCGCGGTCGCGACCAGCGATTGGGCCAGCAGCTGGGTACCGTCCACCACCTGTCGCGAACCACCGTCGCTGACGCCGGTGAAACAGTCCGGGCCGTCCGGCTCGACATCGAAGATGCGCAGCATCCGCGCCACCGACGACGTCTCCTGCTCAGGCGTGATCGTCATATCGCCCCCTCTGCTATCCCAGTTGTCCGGCGAGAATGTCATTCTTACAATACGGTAATGGATACTCCATACAGTCGCCAGACGCGAACGGAGGCACCTCGTGTCGATCCGTCATGACCCACCCCACGGCGCCACAGGCAGCCGCGGCGAGCAGCCCGCCTGGAAGCAGCGCGCCGTCGAGCGGTCACTGCGCACCGCGACCCAGCGGGCAGGCGAGCGGGTGCAGCGCTTCCTGGACGCCGCCCAGGCCATTATCACCGAGCGCGGCACCACCGACTTCACAGTGCAGGAGGTCGTCGACCGCTCGCGGCAGTCGCTGCGCAGTTTCTACCTGCAGTTCGACGGCAAGCACGAGCTGCTGCTCGCGCTCTACGAGGATGCCGTCGGCAGGACGACCGCACAGATCCGCGCGGCCACCGCGAGTCGTACCGATCCGCTCGAAAAGTTGCGCACCGCAGTGGTATTGCTGTTCCAGCTGTGCCGCCCCGACCCCGATGCGCACCGGCCGTTGTTCGCCGAATTCGCACCGCAGCTGACCGGGTCCGATCCGGCCGAGGTCCGCTCGGCGCATGCCGCGCTGTTCACGATGTTCGCCGAATTGGTGACCGAGGCAGGCGAGGCCGCCTGCCTGCGCGGCGACCTGCACCCGCGACGAATGGCCGCCATGACGATGCACATGGCCATGACCCCCGGAGCCTCCGTGGGCGAAGGACGGCCACTCACCGCCGAAGAGATCTGGACCTTCTGCGCGCGTGGCATCACCGCGCCGACCGGGTGAGAATCACATTCTCCCATAACGGAATTTGAATTACACTGGGGCGATGTCTGACATGTGGAACGACCTGCTCGCCTGCCTCGAACTGAAACCGGTGGTCGGTATCGACAACATCGCCCTGGAAGGCGGGAACCAAGCCCTCCCGTATCACCGGGTCTTCGGCGGCCAGGTCCTGGGACAACTGATGGTGGCGGCCCATCTCGCCTGTCCGGACAAGACGGTGAAGTCGCTGCACACCGCGTTCCCGCGAGAAGGCCGCTCCGACACCCCGATTCGCTATCACGTGAACATCCTGCAGGCAGGCCGCTCGTTCGCCACCGTCTCACTCCTCGCTTGCCAGGGCGAGCAGGTGATCGCGACAGCCGTTGCCTCACTTCATGCTCCCGAGGATGGCTCCCAGCGCCAGAGCCTGCCCGAGGTGGGGCCGCTCCCCGGCCCCGAGCACCGGGTGGAAATGCCCCTGTTGCCCTGGGAGGCACGCGCGACCGACGACCTCGACAGCACCGAGGTCTCGGCACCCGACTACACCCTGTGGATGCGCACTCCCCCGATCGAGCCGGAGCTGGGCGCGGCACTCACCGCCTACGCCACCGATCTGACACTGATCGGCACGGCTCTGCGGGCAGAGGAGGGAATCAGCCACACCGGCAACGGCACCGACTTCCTGTCGGCGGTCACCACCCACACCCTGTGGTTCCACCGCCCCGTCCGCAGCGACGGCTGGCAGGTACTGCGCCAGCACAGCCCGATCCTGGCCGGTGGCCGCATCTTCGGCCGCGGCGACATTCTCACCGAGGACGGACAGCTGGTGGCCTCCTATGCCCAGGAAGCGATGTTCCGGCTGCGGTCGTGAGGGCGGCCCGGGCCCGGGCACGCCCTCACTGCCCGCTGTACTCCACGACCAGATCGCGCCGCAGGATCTTTCCGGTGGGAGTGGCGGGCAGCGAGTCACGGAAGACGACCCGGTCCGGGGTGCGCGAGCCGCGCAGGCCCGCGCGGGCGAACCCGCGCAGCTCCTCCGGGTCCGGCGTGTGGTCACCGCCGGGCACGACGACCGCCACGATGATCTGGCCCCACTGCACGTCGTCGATGCCGATCACCGCGACCTCGCGGACCTGCGGATGTTCCACCAGCACGTCCTCGATCTCGGCGGGCGCGATGTTCTCGCCACCGCGGATGATGGTGTCGTCGGAACGTCCACCGAGGTACAGGAATCCGTCGCTGTCGAGCACGGCCACGTCCCTGGTCGGGAACCAGCCGTTCGCGTCGAGAACCGAACCGATGCCGGTGTAGCGGCCTGACACCTGCGGCCCGCGCACATAGAGTTCGCCGGTCGCGCCGGCCGGCAACACGGTGCCGTGCTCGTCCCGGATCTGCAGTTCGATGCCGGGGACGGGGGTGCCGACCGACGCCAGCCGGTGGGCGAGTACCGGGTCGTCGGCGGCCAGGGCCGCGCGGTGTTCCTCGGGCCCGAGAACCGCGATGGTGGAACTGGTTTCGGTCAGGCCGTAGGCATTGACGAAGCCGACGTCGGGCAGCAGCCGCAGGGCGGTCCGCAGCAGCGGCAGAGCGACTTTGGAACCGCCGTAGGCGAGGGTCCGCAGCGAGGGCAGCGTCGCGCCGGTGCGCTCGAGCTCGGCGACGATGCGGGCGAGCATGGTGGGCACGACGGTGGCCGTGGTCACCGATTCCCGGCGCACCGCGGCGATCCATTCCGCTGCGTCGAAGGTTCGCAGGTACACCACTTTTCGGCCCGCGTACAGGTGCGACATGGCGGCGCCGACGCCGGCGACGTGGTACGGCGGCACGCACACCAGGGCCGCGTCCTGCGGTGCGGCGGAGGCGAATTCGACGGTGCCGGTGATGTAGCTGAACAGGTTGTTATGGGTGAGTTCGACTGCCTTGGGCGTCGAGGTGGTGCCGGAGGTGAACAGCACGACCGCCACCTGGTCGGGATCCGCGACCGCAGTGGCGGATTCGGCGGTCGTGGCCTGCGCCAGGAACTCCTCCGCACGCAGCACGGTGACACCGGAGACTTCGCGCGCGACGATGTCGTGGTACTCGTCGTCGCAGACGAGCAGCGGCGTATCCAGCCGGGCGATGAGCGCACCGAGCGCTTCGGCGCTGAGGCGGTAGTTCAACGGCGTGAAGGGCACCGCCGCACCGGCGGCCGCGAACAACAGCAGTGGCAGCAGATGCCCGCCGGTGCCCACATAGGCGAGGCTGCGGGCCCCGGAACCGGTCAGCACCGCGGCGCCACCCCCGACCAGCCCGCTCAATTCGGCTGCCGTCCACTGGGTCTCGCCGCAAGCCACCGCACAGCGGTCCGGATCGCTCGATGTGGCCATGTCCAGCAGCAGCGAAATGCTCATGTCGCACCCTCTCCACGCGTACCGCCCGACGGCATGCCGATGGCTGTCCACGCGGCCGGTACTGCGATATTGCATTCTCCTTTTGGGAGAATATCATATTCATAGCTGCTGCCACCGCGCGGGCAACGGGACCGGCGACTCACCCGATCGAGACGAGATCCGTTGCGCCCCAAGCTCCTGTGACCAGGAGTTCACCGCAACGGAACTGCTCGCTCGCCTCCCCCGTGACCACGGGCAACCCCACTGCGGCCAGCGCGCAGTCCTTGAAGGTCTGCGCTGCCACGCTGATTCGGTGGTGCACGGTGTCGAGCCGGTCGTCCAGGCTCGGCGGGACCACTTCGCCCCACATCACGACTTCGGCCCGGCCGTTGTCCAGGCAGTCGAGCAGGCCGGCGCGGACTCGGGGATCCGCGGTGAACAGATCCGTCGCGACGGCCAGCGCGTGCGGCCACGGATCGTGCACCGCCGCGCCGAGCGAGGTGTCCAGATCGAGCACGCTCGCGCCGAGGATCTCCACCGCGTCGGCATCGCGGGAATCGGCCAGCACCACCGTGACTTCCCAGCCCGCCATCGTGCGGTCACACAGCCAGCCGCCCGCGTGCCGCACCACATCGGCGGCGGTGCCCGCGACCACGGCGAGGCGATAGCGCAGATGGTTGCGCCGGATCTCGGCCCGCCGCCGCGGCGCCGATCGGGTCGCAGCTCCGCGAAAGTCCTGTGCAGTCATTGGAGAAGTATATTCTCATCTGAGAAGAATTGAACTGCCAATGGCGTGTGGTTGTGCCTGCGCCGGAGAGGAGGCCGCCATGGCCCTGCCCCCGCTTCCCGAGGACCAGTGGGACGACGAGGTCGACGCGGCACTGTCGCGCATGCTGCCCAAGGAGCGGCGCAACCCGGCGCAGGCGGGCAACGCGCTGTCGGTCCTGGTCCGCCATCCCCGGCTGACCCGCGCCTTCCTCGGGTTCAACACCCAC
Organism: Nocardia sp. NPDC058480; assembly: GCF_042720495.1. Classification (NCBI taxonomy): domain Bacteria; kingdom Bacillati; phylum Actinomycetota; class Actinomycetes; order Mycobacteriales; family Nocardiaceae; genus Nocardia; species Nocardia sp. NPDC058480. The sequence goes on from NZ_JBHXMN010000004.1 coordinate 432,330, forward strand.
CTGCTGTTCGGCTCCACCCTCGAACCCCGGTTGCGCGAGCTGGCCGTCCTGCGCGTGGCCCACCGCCGCGAGTGTGCCTATGAATGGCAGCATCACGCCGAAATGGGCAGGGCGGCCGGTCTTTCCGATGCCGAGATCGACGCGGCCCGTCGGGTCGGCGCGGCGCCCGACGAGTTCGATCGCCTCGTCCTCGACGCGGTCGATGAACTGGACGAGAAGTCGGCACTGTCCGACGAGACGTGGACCGCGCTCGGCGCCCGGCTCGACGACCGCCAGCGCATGGATTTCGTCTTCACGGTCGGCTGCTACACGACATTGGCCATGGCGTTCAACACCTTCGGTGTCGCACAGGACGAGACCGCGGGACGGCCACAGCACTGACGAGGATTCGCGCGGGCCCACCGGCCCGCGCGGATCCCTGAGCCGGGCCCGAGCCCACAGCTCGGGCCCGGCCCGGTTCAGGCTCGTGGCAGGCCGAGTACTCGTTGCGCGATGATATTGCGCTGGATCTCCGAGGTGCCACCGGCGATGGTCCCGGAGAAACTGCGCAGGTAGCGCTCGAACCAGCCGCCGGAGAAGTGCTCCAGATTCAGCGGATTCGGCGGCGAGGTCACCGTCGGGTGCGCCAGCCCGTCCGCGCCGACGGCGTCGAGCGCCCGTTCGGCGGCCGACTGCACCGCCTCGGAGCCGAGCACCTTGAGCACCGAGAGCGCGGGCACATCCTGTTCGCCGCGCGACTCCCTGGCCAAGGCGGCCGAACCGAGCAGCCGAAGCGCGTAGCTGTCCATCACCAGGCCCGCGTAGGCGTCACGGTCGAGCTCGGTGCGCGGCCGGAAGTCGCCGAGCAGATCCTGGAGGCGATCGGCGAATCCCAGCCACAGCAGGGTGCGTTCGTGCCCGAGCGAGCCATTGGCCACCGACCAGCCCTCGTTCTCGGGCCCGACCCGGTTGGCCACCGGCACCCGGACACCGTCGAAGTAGACCTCGTTGAAATCCAGGTCGTCAGGCGAGCAGGCCGACGGGAACGGCCGCCGGGTCACGCCAGGGGCGCCGGTCGGGATCAGCAGCACGCTGATCCCCTTGTGCTTGGGGGCATCCGGGTCGGTGCGCACGAAGGTGAGCAGTACATCGGCGTGGTGTGCGCCGGAGGTCCAGACCTTCTGCCCGTCCACCACGTAGTGGTCACCGTCGCGGACCGCCTTGGTCCGCAGTCCGGCCAGATCCGAACCGGCGCCCGGCTCGCTCATCCCGAGCGCGGCGGTGATCTCGGCGCGCAGGATCGGGATCGCCCACTGCCGCTGCTGTTCGGCGGTGCCGAACGACAGCAGCGAGGCGGCGATGATGCCGACGCCCTGCGGATTGAAACTGTGATAGATCCGCCGCTTGGACAGCTCCTCGTGGAAAACGTACTGCTGCAGCACCGAGGCGTTGCGGCCACCGAATTCCGGGGTGTTGCCGGGCAGCAGCCACCCGTTGTCGAAGAGCAGCCGCTGCCAGCGCCGGGCCCAGTCCGGTACGTGCGCACTGGATTCCGAGCGTTGCGCCGCCTCCTCCTCCCCGGGCAGATGCTCGGCGAGGAAGGCGACGAACTCCGCGCGGAAGGCCTCGACGTCGTGATCAAAGCTGAGTTGCACGATATTCCTCCGTCACGAGTGCGCGGTGCTCGGCGGCGCCACCGAGCAGCAGTTCGCCCGCCTTCGCGCGTTTGAGCGCGAACTGCAGGTCGTTCTCCCAGGTGAAGCCCATGGCGCCGAAGAGCTGGACACCGTGCCGGAACACCAGCGACTGGCATTCTCCCGCAGCGGCTTTGGCCATCGACGCCGCCAGCCGCCGCCGGGGGTCGTCGGCGGCCAGGCACAGCGCGGCGAAGAAGCCGAGTGCCCTGGCCCGTTCGATCGCGACGTGCATGTCGGCGGCCTTGTGCTGCACCGCCTGGAACGACCCGATCGGCACCCCGAACTGCTTGCGTCCCCGCACATGGTCGAGTGCCAGGTCCAGAATCCGGTGGCAGGCACCGACCGTGGTCAGCGCGAGCCCGGTGAGCGCGACCTGACGGGCCCGCGCCACCTCGACCTCGACCCGGTCGGCCCGACCCACCGCGACCCCGTCGAAGGTGACCTCGGCCAGATGCAGCACCGGGTCGAAAACCGGTGTGCGGCGGGCGTTCACCACCTCGGCGCCGACCACGAAGACCCCCGCGTCGGTGACCACCGCGAGCTGCTCGGCCCGGTCACCGTCGAGCACCTGATGGGCAGTGCCCGACAGGCGCCAGCCCGCGCCGTCGCGGGCGGCGGTGACCCCGCGGTACACCGCCGCGCCCGGCCGGTCGAGGTGGGCGGCGCCCGGCACCAGCGGCGCGAACTGTGTCATCGTCGCGAGGAACGGCGTCGGGTCGGTGGCCCGGCCCAGCTCCTCGCAGACGATGCCCAGCTCGACCGCGGCACCCGGGTCGGTGAGTTCGGTCCAGCCGAGACCGACATAGGTCTGCCACAGCGCGCCCGGGTCGGCGCCCTTGTCCGCGATGTCCCGGATCAGGGACGGCGGGCACTGTTTGGCCGCGACCTCACGCACGATCTCGCGCAGAAGCCGCTGCTCGGAGTCGAACTCGAACAGCATCGCCGCTCCGCTACTTCAGCATGCTGCCGGCGTCGACCGGCAGCGAGACACCGGTGATGAACCGCGCCTCGTCGGAGACCAGATACAGGATCGCGTTGCTGACATCCACCGGATCCACCCACGGCGTGGGCAGCGTGTGGAACATCTGGCAGATCGGCTTCAGATCATCCGGGCCCGGGCTCTCCAGATCGGGGCGGAACAGCTTGTAGGTGCCCTCGTTGAGCAGCATGGAGGTGCTCACGTGAGTGGGGTGCACCGAGTTGACGCGAATGGACTGATGCCCGTGCTCCACGGCGAAGGTGCGCATCAGCCCGACCACACCGTGCTTGGCCGCCACGTAGTGCCCGACGTTCGGGTAGGCCTTGAGCCCGCCCACCGAACCGGTCAGCACGACCGCGCCACCACCGTTCGCGACCAGGTGCCCGACACCGGCTTTCACGGTCTTCCACACGCCACCGAGGTTGACGGCGATCATGTCGTCCCACAGCGTCTCGTCGAGGTCGGCCAGCGCACCACCCTCGTTACCGATGCCGGCGTTGGCGACGATGATGTCGAGCTTGCCCAGCTGCTCGACACCGCTGTCCACCGCGGCTTTGAGCGCGTCGTAGTCGCGCACGTCGACCTCGGCGGTCACCACCCGTCGGCCTTCGGCCTTCACCAGTTCCGCGGTCTCGGCCAGATCCTCGGGCGTTGACATGGGGAAGGGCACGTTGTCGAGCTGCTTGCAGACATCGATGGCGATGATGTCGGCACCCTCCTGGGCCAGCCGTACCGCGTGGCTGCGGCCTTGGCCGCGCGCCGCGCCGGTGATGAAAGCGACTTTGCCCTCTACTCGTCCGGTCATCGTGAACCTCTCTTCTTCTCGGAAACCCAGCGTCCGTGGGCTTTTCAGGGATTGGGGGTGAAGGTGATGTGCAGGTTCGACAAGCCGCGCAGGATGAACGTCGGCTCGTAGGTGTAGTTCCGGTCGCCTGCGGGGCCGTGCCGGCTCTCGTCGATGCCGATGTCGAGCATCCGGTCCAGGATCCGCTCGATCGACACCCGCCCCTCGACGCGCGCGAGCGGGGCGCCGGGGCAGGAGTGCACGCCACGCCCGAAGGCCATGTGCTCGCGGAAGTTGGTGCGGCCCAGCTGGAATTCGTGCGGGTTCTCGAAGCGGCGCGGATCGCGGTTGGCCGCACCGGGGCACACCATCACCGTCGAGCCGACCGGGATGTCCACGTCACCGACGGTGGTGGCGCGCTTGGCGAGCCGGAAGCCGGACTTCACCGGCGCGTCCATCCGCAGGGTCTCCTCGATGAACGCGGGAATCAGGCTGCGATCCTCGCGCAATGCCTGTTGCACCTCGAGATGATCGCCGAGAATCCGCATGGCGGCGCTGAGCAGTTTGGCGGTCGTCTCCTGGCCCGCACCGAAGAGGAAGGTGGCCGAGCGGACCACGTCGATCACCTCGGGGGTGGAGCCGTCCGGGTACTTCGCCAGGGCGAGCGAGGTCAGCACGTCGTCGCGCGGGTTCTCGCGGCGCTCGGAGATGTAGCCGACGAACTTCTCGTCGAGCCATTCCAGCGGATTGGACGCGACGATCTCGTTGTCGAGCGCGCCGACCCTGGTGCCGGGGCGCTCGGCGCCGAGCACGATCCGGAACTGCTCGTGATCCTCCTCTGGCACCCCGAGCATGTCGGCCACCACCAGCAGCGAGAACGGCTTGGCGTAGTCGACGAGGAACTCCGACTTGCCCGCCGACAGGAACTCGTCGAGCTGGCGGTCGGCCAGCCGCCACATGAACTCCTCGTTCTCCTTCAGCCGTGCCGGGGTGAGCAGCCGGTTGAGCAGCGACCGCGCGTAGGTGTGCTGCGGCGGGTCCATCGTGACCATGTGCTCGTACATCGGCAGTTTCGAGCGGTGCTGTTCGAGCAGCTCACTGATGTCGTCGCCCTCGATGGCGAAGGGCAGCGGCGGGAACGGGCCGCCGACGGCGATGGCCGAGGAGAACAGGTTCGCGTCGCGCAGCACCTCCACCGACTCGGCGTAACCGGTCACCGCGTACACCCCGTACTGCGACTCCTTCGTCACCGGGCATTTCGCGCGCAGGTGATCGAAGTAGGGGTGGGGATCGGGCACCAGGGCCGGATCGGTGAAGTAGTCGACGGTGTCGAAATCGGTCATTCGGATACTCCTCGCAAACAACAGGGGGAAAGGGCACGGGCCGGATGCCCGCCGAGATCAGGGCAGATAGACCCGGCTCGCGAGCCAGCGGCCGTCGACGAGCTGCATGGTCATCAGGACCCGGCTGCGATCGACCCGGGGGTCGGTGGAGGCGGCGTTGGTGACGGTCTGGTCGATGAACAGCAGCACCTCGACCTCGGTCTCGGTCGCCGACTTCACCGCCGACTCCAGCACCGCGCCCTGCCCGGTCGCCTTGTTCTCCTGCAGCAGTTCACGCAGCTGGCCGCTGGAACGGGTGTACATGTCGCGGAATTCGCCGGTCGACCCGTCGAGCACGGCGGCGAAATCGGCGTCGATGCGGCCGGAGTCGACGCTGGTCAGTGTCACCGCGTAGGGGCGAGCGGCCTGCAGTGCCGCGGCGGCGGCGGCGTCCACCGCACGCTCCTCGCGCAGCTGCCAGCCCAGGATCGCGGCAGCGGCGAGGGCTACGACCGCGACGAGTCCGAGCACGGGCAGCAGTGCGCCGCGTACCGAACGCAGCCGGCGTACGAAACCCCCCGAGCGCGTGGGCCGTTCGGGCGTCGACGACGAACCACCCTCCTCGACAATCTCTTTAGGCTCGTCGTCGGTGGTCTCGTCGGTCTTCCGGTCGGCTACTACTGTGTCGGTGTCACTCATGGTGTCGTTCCTCGCGGTAGGGATCGGGCTGGGGCTGTGGTCTGGTCCGGTCATCGCGTCGGTGCCGGGGGTGGATCGGGCAATGGCGGGCCGGCAAAGGTGAGCGGTAGCGACAGTGGTCCGATCGGCGTCGACACCGTCTGCCGGGTGGGGCTCTCGCCGGGCGGCGGAATGCCAGGTATCGCGGTGCCGGGCGGGCGGGGCGCGTTGGCGGCGCCGCGGATCAGCACCGAGGGGTCGGTATTCGGGCAGTACGTGTACACGTACGGCTCGGGGAAATCGGGCAGCGACGGCGCTCTGCGAGGCAGGTCGTAGTCGCAGGAATAGCGGGGGTACAGGTTCACCAGGCCCCAGACACCGCCGTCGTGGAAGGCGACCGCGATCGCGTCCAGGGTGGAACCGCCGCGCTCGGTCGGGAAGAAGAACTCCTGGAACGCGGGCACCCGGGCGCCGGTGACATCGGCGACCACCGCGAGATTGTCGAGGAGATGCCCGCCGGTGCCCACGTTCTGCGCGAGGACCGCGTCCAACGCGCGCAACGTTCCCGGCGCCGCGTCCAGCAGTGCCACGTAGCCACCGGATTTCGCGCTCGCCCCGGTCAGCACCTGGTTCAGGTCGGTGGCGAATTCGCCGAGTCCCGGGGTGAGATCGCGCACGGTCCCGAGCACCTGCCTGCTGTCGCGGATCAGGCCGACGGTCTGCGGCAGCACCGAGTCCAGGGTGGAGATCAGGAAGACGCCACCGTCGATGAGGTCGGACAGCTTCTGCGCACCCTGTGGCCCGACCCCGAACTCGTCGACGATGGCCGCCAGTTGTGCCGGATCCACCTGCGCCAGTGTGGAATCCAGCTGTCCGAGGGTCTGCCACAGTGGCGTCGGTGTGCTGGTCCGTTCCACCGCCACCTCCGCGCCGTCGGACAGGAAGGGACCGTCGTCGCGGGTGGGCCGGAAGTCCAGGTACTGCTCGCCGGCCAGCGACAGGCTCGCCACCCGCACCTCACCGTCGGCGGGGACGGCGGTCCCCGCGTCGATCACCGCGACCGCGACGAGCCCGCGCTCGGTGAGCGTGACCGACTCCACGGTGCCGATCGGTACCCCACGCAGCGCGACGGTGCGACCGGCCAACAGCCCACCGGAATCGGCGAGGTGGACTCGCACGCGGTAGGTCGCGGCGGCCGGATTCACGCCCAGTGCGCCGAAAGCCAAGTAGCCGATGCCGATCACCAGGATCAGCACCAGTGACAGGACCGAAGCCGTCGCACGCCGCGCCCGGACCGCCCGCACCGTCGCGACCATGACACGGGCCACCGTCTCCCCCGCGCTCATCGGCCCGCTCCGGTGATGCGGCCCTGCAGGCGCAGCAGGGTGTAGGTGAGCGTGCCGATGAAGTTCGTCCAGTCCCGCGCGTCTGGCAGCCTGCTCTCCGGATCACCGGGATGGTTGACATCGGGCAGCATGCCCAGCGCCAGGTCCTGGAAGTCGGCGTCGGTGCTGGCCGCGGTGCTGGTGGTGACTGCGATCACCGGGCCGAGTAGCGAATTCATCGCCGCCACACTGGCATTCGGGTTGGTCGCCGCGGTGTTGAGTTGCTCGGCGATGCGGTTGATGTCGGCGATCATGCCGGTGGTCTCGGTACCGTCGAGACCGGGGAACTTCGCGAGCTGTCGCGAGAGGCGGTCGACCTCGCCTACCAGCGAGAGCGCCTGGGTGGAGTTGGCGCGCAGGGTGGTCAGCGCGGGCCCGGCCGAGGTGAGGACATCGTCGATGGTGCCGGTCTGCTCGTTGAGAGTGCGTGCGAGCCGGTCGACCTCGGACAGGGTGGCGCGGATGTCGTCGGAGCGGGCAGCGAGCGCCTGGACCACATTGGTCGATTGCGCGATCAGCTCGGCCATCCGGTCACCGCGATCGCCGACGGCGCGGCCGAGCCCGTTGACGATGGTCGTGAGATTGCGAATGGCGCCGCCGTTCACCAGCAGCGAGGCCGTGGTGAGCAGTTCTTCGACGGTGGCAGCGGCGGAGGTGTGCTCGCGGGCGATGCGGTCGCCGTCTGCCAGCGCCGGGGTGTCCGCCGTGGCGTCGACGGGTGCGGTCAGCGCGACGAACACATCGCCCAGCGGGGTGGCGGTTCGCAGTTCGGCGGTGGTCCCCAGCGGCAGCCGCACATCGGGACGGATGCTCAGCGTCACCACGGCGGTGTAGTCGCGCACCGCCATCTCGGTCACCTCGCCGATCTCGGCGCCCGAGAGCCGGACCTTCGCCTTCGCGGGCAGGTTCAGCGCGTTCGCGAAATCGGCTCGGACGGTGTAGTTCTCGCTACCGCCGCCGGGTGCGGGCAGCGGCAGGTCGCCGAGCCCGACAGCACAGCCGGTGCCCGAACACAGGGCCGCGAGCGCGAGCGCCGCGATACGGGAGCCACGCGGGGGCGTCATCGGGGCATCCTCGACATCGCCTCGAGCATGTCGGTGATCCCGAAGTCGGGGCCGAAGTCCTGCAATGTCCCGGTCGCGCACCCCAATTGGCGCAGTCCGAGGATATTGCAGACCTCCTTGACCAGCTGACCGTCGAAGAAGACCTTGTCCAGCAGCGCGTGCACGCGCACCCCGCGGTACTCGAAATCGACGGCTCCGTAGGCGTTGTTGAGCAACAGCGGCGTCACATCGATGAACTCGGCGAGCTGACCGCGATAGTCGGCCAGCGCCTTGGTCACCGTGGCGGTGTTGGCCACCGTCGTCTGCAGGACACCGGCGTTCTCGGCGAGCAAGGTGTCGGTCCGGCGCAGGATCTCGACGAGCTGGGCGCCGGTGCCGCCGGTGCCGATCCCGAGATCGGCGACGACGTCGCCGAGTTGCCCGGTGGCGGTACCGAATTCGTGGATGGTCTGCTCGTTGGCGGCGGCGGCACGCATCAGGGCGGCGAGCTGGTCAACCAGGTGGGTGAGGGTCTCGCGGGTGGCGTCGCCGCCGTCCTCGCCGAGCTTCACCGCCGCCGCGAGCTGATCGAGGGTGTCGCGCAGTTGCGGGCCGCTGCCGGTGGCGATCGCCGAGGACGCGCTGAGCAGCCGCGCGACCGGCCCGTCGCCCGGCCGTTCGCCTTCGAGCTCACCGGCCATCCGGTCGGCGGCGCCGAGCAGCCGGTCGAACTCCATCGGGGTGCGGGTGCGGTCCAGGCCGAGGCGCGCGCCGTCGGCCAGGGTGGGTCCGCCCCGGTAGGCCGGGGTGAGTTCGACGTGCCGGTCGGTGAGCACCGACGTCGACAGGGTCACCGCCCTGACATCGGCGGGTATCTCGACATCGCGGTCCACCGCCAGGGTGACCTCCACGTGCGACCCACGCGGCTGCACGGCGGTCACCTCTCCTACCGACATCCCGAGTACCGCTACCGCGTTGCCTACGTAGAGCCCGGCGGCGTTGTCGAACAGGGCGGTCACCGTGGTCCGGCGTTCGCCCTGGATCGGGCTGTCGGCGAATCCGGCCGCCGCGCCGATCGCCAGCACGACAGCGGCGCCGAGCAGTGCACGTGCGGCTCTCATCGGCAGTCCTCGAAGTAGGGGGGAAGATTGACCATCTGCGCGCGCCCACCCAGCGCGCACATCCACGAATCGATGAGCGGTCCGGCCGGTGCGGTGAAGTCGACCTCGTTGCCGGTGCCGGAGGCGTTGGCGAAGTTGCGGATCGGGATGGGCAGGATCTCGAGGGTGTTGCGCAGCAGTTCGTCGTTGCGGGCGAGACTGCCGAGCAGGCCGTCGAGTCCGGCCAGCAGGCTGTCCACCGCCGGGCGGTCCTCGACCACCAGCGCGCGTACCTGATCGGCGAGGTCGCGGGTGGCGTTCATCAAGCCGACCACCGCGTCACGGCGGGCGACGATCTCGGTGAGCAGGTCACGGCCCTGGACCATCACGGCGGCCAGGTCGGCCTGCTGGCGGTTGATCACGGCGGTGAGGTCTGCGGTGCTCGTCAGCAGCGCGCTCATCTCCCCGCGCCGATCGCCGACCACGGCGGCCAGCGTGCGCAGGTTGGCCAGCATGGCGGGCAGGACCGACGGCACGCCGTCCAGCTGAGTGGCCAGCGCGGTCAGCGAGTCGCCGATCCGGGCGGCGTCGATCTGGTCGAAGGTGACGGTGGCGTTGTCCAACGCGATCTGCAGATCGTAGGGAACTTCGGTGTGCTCCAAGGTGATCCGCCGATCCGGCAGCGCACCCTCCCCCGCAGGCCGCAGTTCCACGTAGCGGGCACCGAGCAGGGTGGTGAGCTTGACCGCCGCCCCGGTCGCGGCGCCCAGCGGCACCGAGGAGTCGATGTCGAGTTCGACCACAACCCGGTCGCCGGCCAGCCGGGTGCCGCCGACGGTGCCGACCGAGACACCCGCGACGGTCACCGCGTCACCGCTGCTGATGCCCGCGGCCTGGGCGAACTCCGCCTCGTAGCGCGTGGTGCCGACGCCGAGCGCGTGCACGCCGACCGCGCCGAGGGTCACCGCGACCAGGACCGCGACCGCACCCACTCCGAGCACCACCTTGCGGTGCTCCTCGATCGGTCGTCCGGCCAGCCGGATCCATTGTCGGACAGTTTCTTTCATGGTCGCCTCACCTACAGATCGGTGAATACTCGGGTTGCCCGCTCGGCGTGGCGAGACCGACCACCGTCGGTACCAGCGCCACGAGCGAGGGCAGCAGGGTGATGTTGAAGTTGCACAGGTAGGTGCTCAGATACGAGCCCTCCTGGCTGACCCGCGCCAGGCCCTTCATCAGCGCGGGCAGATTGAAGCCGAGGTAGGCGAAGTTCTCCTTGTTCTCCTCGAAGTGCCGGGTGAAACCGGGCTCGCGGTAGAGCATCGCGTTCAGATCCGGTTCCATGTCCTCGAGCAGCCCGGCCATCCGGCCGGTGACCAGCGCCGCCGAATCCAGCGTGCCCAGCAGTTCGTCACGGTGTTCGGCCAGGCCGCCGATGATCGCCCGCGACTGGCTGATCAGCCCGCTCACCTCGCCGCTGCGGTGCGCGAGGTCGCCGACCACCCGGCTCAGATTGGTGATCACCGCACCGAGCACCTGATCGGGGCCCGCCAGCGACTCCGCCAGCGACGACACCTGTTCGACCAGCAGCACGAGCGAGGTCTGATCGCCCTGCAGGGCTTTGATCAGCGCGCCGGTGACGTTGTCCACCTGCGCGGGATCGAGCCCACCGAACAACGGCTCGAATCCGTTGAGCAGACCGGAGATGTCGAAGGACGGCTCGGTGTGTGCCAGCGGGATCTCGGTCCCCGCCGCCAGCGGCCGCGCGTCGCCGAACTCGGCGAGCGCGAGGCCGAGATAGCGCTGGCCGATGACGTTCTGGTAGGTGATCGAGGCCTTGGTGTTGCCGTAGAGCACCTGGTCCTCGGCCACCCGGAACCGCACGCGGGCCTGCACACCGGCCAGTTCGATGCCGTCGACCCGACCGACCCTCACCCCGGCCATCCGCACGTCGTCGCCGACCCGCAGGCCGCTGACGTCGCCGAAAACCGCGGAATACGGCTTGGTGTCGCCGTTGATGCCGCGATCGAGGGTCACATACGTCACCCAGATCAGCGCCATCGCGACCGTCACGAACAGGCTCACCCCGATGAGCGGCTTGCGGTAACTCATCGCGGGACTCCCATCGGTAGCGGACCGTCGGCCAGTAACGGCGCCAGCAGGGCTTCGGCACCGTTGTGGGTGCCACCCAGCGCCTGCTCGATCAATGTCTTGATCTCCGACGGCAATTCGCCGGCGAGCTCGGGCGGGGTCGGATACGTCCGCGGGTCCATGACCGGGGGTACCTCCTCGATCGGCACCGAGGTGGGCGCGGTCGCGCAACTCGGACCGGCCAGTTCCCCGTAGCGCGGGCAATCGGCCCGGGTGTACGGGGTGTGCGGGGTGAGGCGGAACTGGAATTTGCCACGGCCACGCGGACTGTCGGCGTTCCAGAACTCGGCGTACCACAGGTCCGAGAGCTTGCGGATACTCACCACGATCTGACTGAACGACGGCGAGCCCGCCGCGAAAACGTCCAGCACCGGGCCCATCTGGTGCACGATCCCGGTGAGCTGGTCGGTGCGGCGATCCAGGGTCGCACCGACGGTACCGAGCGTGGTCCCGCTCGCGGTGAGCAGGCCGGCCAGCTCGTCGTGCTGTTCGGCGAAGGTGCGCATCGGCACGACGGCCTGGTGCAGCGCGTCGAGCAGTTCGGGTGCGGCGGCGCTGAGCCCACGGACCGAATCGGCCAGCATGGTCAGCGTGGGCGGGCCACCGTCGGGGGTGAGCAGCGCATCGAATTCCTTGGTGATGCGGTCGAGCCGGGCACCGGCGCCGACCAGATCGCCACCACGCCGGTCGGTCGCCTCGGCCACGGCGGCCAGCACACCGATCGTGTCGGCGTTGCCGATGCGCGCGGTGGCGGCGATGATCTCGCGCAGCTTGGTCAGCGCGGTCTGCAACTGCACGGTGGAAAGACTGGTGTCCTGATGGATCTCGCTGTGCGCGGTGAGCGCGGGGCCGGGGCCGTTGTCGACGAGCTGGACCGAGGAGACGGCGAAGACGTTGCTCGGCACCACCCGTGCCGTCACGGTACGCGGAACACCCTGGGCCGCAACAGGGTCCAGCAGCAGCCGGACCCGGTTGGCCGTGCCGCCGTTCGCCGGGGTCACCCCGTCGACGATGCCGACCAGCATCCCGCGGAACTTCACATCCGAACGGGCGGGCAGGCCGTCGCCGAGCTGCTCCAGTACGGCGGTAACCTCGACCTTCTCGTCGAAACGCCCGGTCGACTTCATCAGCAGCACGGTGACCAACGCCGTGACCGCCACCAGCACCACGACCCCGCGCAGCAGCAGCAGCCAGCCCGCCGGGCCGCGTCCGTCTTTCTCGAAGAGCACCGACACGCGCTCACCCACCCAGCCGTGCACTGGCGCCGATGCCCCAGATCGCCACCGTGAGCAGCAGATTGACAATGATCATCAACGAGATCGCCGCGCGCATCGCGCGTCCGGCGGCGATGCCGACGCCCTGTGGTCCGCCCGCGGCGTAGTAGCCGTAGTAGCACTGCACGGTCGAGGTGATGATCACGAAGACGACGGCCTTCCCCAGGGAGTACGCGATGTCGGGACCGTTGAGCACGAGCTGGAAATAGTGCTCGTAGGTGCCCGCCGAGAGCCCGCCCGACATCCCGACGACGACCTGCACGGCCAGGTAGTTGGCGGCCAGGCAGACCAGATACAGCGGCACGATCGCCACCATCGACGCCAGCAGCCGGGTGCTCACCAGGTAGGGCACCGACCGGATGGCCATCGACTCCATCGCGTCGATCTCCTCGGCGATGCCCATCGCGCCCAGCTGGGCGGTGAACCGGCAGCCCGCCTGCGCCGCGAAGGCCAGCGAGGCCATGATCGGCGCGAGCTCTCTGGTCGAGGCCGTGGAGGCGATCAAGCCGATGGTCGGTTCCATCCCGAGCAAGTGCAGGGCGTTGTAGCCCTCCAGCCCGACGATCGCCCCGCCCGCCGCACCGAGCACGATGATCACCCCGGCGGTACCGCCGCCCACCACGATCGAGCCGTTGCCCCAGGTGATGTCGGACAGGATGCGCAGGAACTCGGTCCGGTAGTGCCGCAGCATCACCGGAATGGAGAACAACGCGCGCAGCAGGAAGGTGAGCATGTGCCCTAGCCGCATGACCGAGATGCCCGCTTGCCGCGACAGCCGCGCGATGGTGCGGGTACCCAGCGGGCGATACGGTGTCGCCATCACAGACCCTGCCGCGGGAACAGGATCATGAACAGCTGTGTGAACACGACATTCACCAGCATCAGCAGCAGAATCGAGGAGACCACCGTCGAGTTGACGGAGTTGGCGACCCCGGCCGGACCGCCTTCGGTGTGCAGCCCTTTCTCACAGGCCACCACCGCGACGATCATCCCGTAGACCACCGCCTTGACCAGCGTCAGCCACAGGTCGCCGACGGTGGCGAACGAGGCGAAGGTAGCGACGAAACTGCCCGGCGCGCCGTTCTGGGCGAAGACATTGAACAGGTAGCCGGCCAGGAAGCCGACGAAGCACACGACCCCGGTGAGCGAGACGCCGACCAGCACCGCCGCGGCGACCCGGGGAACCACCAGGCGCCGCACGACCGAGACGCCCATGACCTCCATCGCGTCGAGTTCGTCGCGGATCTTGCGCGAGCCCAGGTCGGCGCAGATCGCCGACCCCACCGCCGAGGCCATCAACAGCGCGGCCACCATCGGCGCGCCCTGACGGATCACCGCGAGCCCACTGGCCGCACCGGCCAGCGAGGTCGCGCCCACCTGACCAGCGAGCAGACCGAACTGGATGGACAGCGTCACCCCGATCGGGAGTGAGACGAAGATGGTGGGCAGCACCGCCGCCGAGGACATGAACGCCGACTGCCGGACGAACTCGCCGAAGGCGAAACGACCGGTAACGATGTCGACGACGAGGTACTGCACGGCATAAACACCGAGCACGAACTGCCCGCCGACGGTCTCCAGCGCGGCCACCGGGTGCCGCCGCAGATAGCCACGCCACCAGGCGGAGATCTCCCGGGTAGCCGGCTTCGTCTGCGAGAGACGGGCCTCGCCCTGCGGGCTGTCCCGGACCGCAGCTTCGCGGGGGATCGTCATAGGTGATCTTTCGGGTTGCTCCCGGAAATGAACTTCTCCATCGTGAGCTACGTCTCGCGCTCACGTCAAGAGTCAAACAACCCATTTGAGAGAATTACATTCTCCTAGACCGCCATCGAAGCACGCCGGCGCACAAAAGGGCGTGGCGCCGGACGAAGACATGACGGTGCCGACGCCATCCATATGACGTCGGCGATCGACTACCCCAGAGGAACGAGGTCGCGCATCTCCCCGCGGAACGAGGGCGGCAGCAGAGTCCCGGACCGGAAGGATTCCACCGGCGGCACAGTCGCACCGGGCAATCCGGCCGCGGTCAGGGCACAGGACTTGAAGGCCCGGGCGGCAACACTCACCCGATGACACGACACGCCGACCCGCTCTTCCAGTTCAGCGGGCAGATCGTCGCCCCACACGGCGACCTCCGTCAGACCTCGGTCCAGACAGTCGAGCACGCCCTCGCGCACCTGAGGTTCGGCGAGATAGCTACGGACCGAGACGGCGACGGCGGTCGGCCAGAGGTCGTGCCGCGAGACCGACAGCGACTGGCGCAGATCCAGCACAGTGGCACCGAGAATCTGCAGCGGGCCGACATTCTCGGGATCGGCGACCAGCGCGGTCACCTCCCACCCCGCGGCCGCCCGGTCGAACAGCCAGCCACCCGCGTGCCGGACGATGTCGGCGGAATTCGGCCCGACCACGGCCAGCCGGTGCCGTAGGGGGTGCCGGTGCGCGTGTGCGCGCCACCGAATGACCGAATGAACACCCTGACCAGTCGCCATATCTTCGTCCCCGTTTTCGCACGCGAGAAGCCGAAACGGTCCGTTGCGAGTCTCCCCGGTGGGCGCCCGAGCTGGGCTGCGCAGTGTCACCGAACCCGCGGAACGCAACTGCCGAACACACCGTAATTTGATTCTCACCAGCGCGAGGAAGGTTCTCGAAGAACCACATAGTGTGATCTAAATCACATTGACGCAGGAGCCTCGGAAGCGGGTGGCGACCGATGGTGCCGCGTATCCGATCCGCGTACTTGAACGCACTCCCGCAAATATGATTCTCTTTGAATGAGAATCATATGCTCGCCGTGCCGCCCCCTGCTCGGCCCGCCGACGAAGGAGTCGCCGATGCGCACGATCCCACCCGACTTGGCCCGCCGCTACCGCGAACAGGGCTGGTGGACCTCCCAGACACTCGGCGATCTACTGAGCGAAGGACTTCGCGCCGCGCCCGAAACGCCCTTCCGGGTCCATTCCGCCACCCGGCCGTGGTCGGGCACCGTCGCCGAGGTGGAACACCTCGCCCGACGGCTCGCGGCAGGCCTGCACCGGCGCGGGGTCGGCCCGGGCGATGTCGTCGCCTTCCAGCTACCGAACTGGATGGAGGCCGCGGCCGTGTTCTGGGCCTCGGCGTTCCTCGGCGCGACCGTCGTCCCGGTGGTGCACTTCTACGGCCGACGGGAACTGACCCACATCCTCGAGACGGTGCGGCCCGATGTCTTCGTCACCGCCGACCGATTCGGCAGCCTGGAGTTCGCGCCGGAGGTCTATCGCGAGGTGCCCGTCACCGGCGTCGTCGGCCGCGACTTCGAGGAATTGCTCGATGACGCGCCCCTGCCGGGCGTGCTGCCGGTCGATCCGGAGCGCCCCGCGCTGATCGCCTTCACCTCCGGCACCACCCGGGCCCCCAAAGGCGTGGTCCACAGCCATCACACGCTCGGTCACGAGACGCGGCAGCTGGCCGGGATCTACCCCGCCGACCGCGGTGACCAGATCACCGCGGCGCCGGTCGGTCACTTCATCGGCATGGTCAACGCCTTCCTCATCCCGGTCCTTGACCGGGCGCCGATCAACCTGGTCGACGTGTGGGATCCGGCGCGGATTCTCGCGCTGATGACCGGTGAGCGGCTCGCGATCGGCGGCGGCGTGCCGTATTACGTCACCAGCCTGCTCGATCATCCGGACTGGACCGAGGCGCACCTGCCGTACCTGCGCTATGCCGGGCTCGGCGGCGCCGCCGTGCCTGCCGCGCTCACCCGGCGCCTGGACGACGCCGGGATCACCGTCTACCGCTCCTACGGCAGCACCGAACACCCGTCGATCACCGGATCGCGCCACACCGCGCCGACGGACAAGCGGCTCTTCACCGACGGCAACGCCCTGCCCGGCGTGGAGCTCCGCCTGGCCGACGACGGCGAGATCCTCAGCCGCGGACCGGATCTGTGCCTGGGCTACACCGACCCCGACCTCACCGCCGCCGCGTTCGACGCCGACGGCTGGTACCACACCGGCGACATCGGCGTGCTCGACGACGACGGCTATCTCACCATCACCGACCGCAAGTCGGACATGATCATCCGCGGCGGCGAGAACATCAGCGCGCTCGAAGTCGAAGAGGTTCTGCTCGGGCTGCCCGGTGTCGCCGAGGCGATCGCCGTCGCGGTGCCCGATCCCCGGCTCGGCGAGCGGACCGCCGCGGTCCTGCGGCTATTGCCCGGACACGTCGACCCCACCCTCGACCAGCTGCGAACGCACTTCGCCGCGGCCGGGATGGCCAAGCAGAAGTGGCCCGAAGAGGTGCACGTCGTCGCCGATTTCCCACGCACCGCCAGCGGCAAGGTCCAGAAGTTCGTGGTGCGCCGCGATCTGGCCACTCAACACGAGGATATTGCCGTTCAATCCTGAAGAGAATATGATTCTCATAAATCGGTAAGGAGGATCCACATGACGAAGATCGAGCTGCCTTATCAGCTCTTCGACGCGGACAACCATCTCTACGAAACCAAGGAAGCGCTCACCCGGTATCTGCCCAAGCAGTACGAGGGCGCCATCCAGTACGTCGAGATCAACGGCCGCACCAAGATCGCGGTACTCGGCCAGATCAGCGAGTACATCCCGAACCCGACCTTCGATGTGGTCGCGCGCCCCGGCGCCATGGAGGACTACTTCAAGCACGGCAATCCCGAGGGCAAGAGCCGGCGCGAGATCTTCGGCAAGTCGATGAAGGCGATCGACGCCTTCCGCGATCCCGTGGCCCGGCTGCAGGTCATGGACGACCTGCAGCTGCAGCGCGCGCTGATGTTCCCGACACTGGCCAGCCTGGTCGAGGAGCGCATGCGCCACCACCCCGAGCTGATCCACGCGGTGGTCCACTCACTCAACCAGTGGATGCTCGAAGACTGGGGCCAGGACGGCAGTTTCGTGCATTCGGGCCGGATCTTCACCGTTCCGGTGATCACGCTGCCGATCGTCGAGAAGGCGATCGAGGAGCTGAACTGGGCGGTCGTCGAACACGGCGCCAAGGCGATCCTGGTCCGGCCTGCCCCGGTGCCCGGGTTCAAGGGGATGCGCTCGTTCGCGATGCCGGAGTTCGATCCGTTCTGGAAGCGGGTCGTCGAACTCGACGTGCTCGTCACCATGCACTCCTCCGACAGCGGCTACTCCCGCTTCGATGCCGAGTGGGAGGGCAACAGCCTGGAGATGCTGCCGTTCCAGACCAACACCTTCGCGATGACCAATCAGTGGCGGCCGGTCACCGACGCGGTCGCCTCTTGGGTGTGTCACGGTGCGCTGAATCGGTTCCCCGACTTGAAGATCGCGGTCATCGAGAACGGTTCGGCCTGGCTCGAGCCGCTGCTGGGGCAGCTCTCCGATGTCTACAAGAAGGCGCCGGAGGGCTTCGGCTTCCGCGACCCGATCGAGGCCATCAAGCAGAGCCTCTACGTCAGCCCGTTCTGGGAGGAAGACCTGGTGCGGCTCTCCGATGTGATGGGCGCCGATCATGTGCTGTTCGGTTCGGACTGGCCGCATCCGGAGGGGCTGGCCGAGCCCGCCCGCTATATCCACGAGATCAAGGACATGCCCATGGCCAACCAAGCCAAGATCATGGGCGGCAACCTCGCACGGTTGCTGAAGGTATGAGCTGGGAAACCCTCCCGCAGCTGGTGACGAGCGCCGCCGACCGCTTCGGAGACGCCGAAGCGGTCGTCGACGGCGCACTGCGCCTGAGCTTCACCGAACTCGCGGCCCGGGTACGCCGGGCCGCGGGGGCACTCGCGGCCGCGGGTATCGGCAAGGGCGACCGGGTCGCGCTGTGGGCGCCCAACTCCGCGGAGTGGATGATCGCGGCGTTCGGCGTGCTCACCGCGGGCGCCGTGCTGGTGCCGGTGAATACGCGGTTCAAGGCAGGCGAAGCGGCCGATGTCATCCGGCGCAGCGGGGCGAAGGCAGTCCTGGTGGAGCAGGGGTTCCTCGGAACCGACTACACCGGTGTCACCGAGGTGCCGGTGTTCGATCTGAAATCCGGGTTCCTCGATTCGGGCGAGCCGTTCGAATGTGCCGTCGCGGGAACCGATGTCGCCGACATCATCTTCACCTCGGGGACCACCGGACGGCCCAAGGGCGTCACGATGAACCACCGGCAGACCCTGCGGCTCTACGCGGAGTGGTGCGACCTGGCCGATTTACGCCAGGGCGACCGCTATCTGATCGTCAACCCGTTCTTCCACACCTTCGGCTACAAGGCGGGACTGGTGGCCGCGCTCATCCGCGGCGCGACCGTCCTGCCGGTGCCGGTCTTCGATGTCGAGACCGTCCTGGACTTGGTGGAACGCGAACGGGTGACGATGCTGCCCGGACCGCCCACCCTGTATCACGCACTGCTGGAAGCGAAAGGCTCCCGCGATCTGTCCTCGCTGCGCGCGGCGGTGACCGGTGCCGCCGACATCCCGGTGGAGCTCATCCGCCGGATCGCCCAGGAGTTGCCGTTCCGGTCCATCATGACCGGCTACGGCCTCACCGAAGCGGGCACGGCCACCGCCTCCCGGCCCGGTGACAGCTTCGAGCAGATCGCGACCACCGTCGGGCAACCCTGCGACGGGGTCGAGGTCAGGATCGCCGAGGACAGCGAGGTCCTCGTGCGCGGATACTCGGTCATGCTGGGCTATCTCGACGATCCCGACGCGACGGCCGCGACCATCGATCCGGACGGGTGGCTGCACACCGGCGATCTCGGCGAGCTCGACATCGACGGCAGGCTACGCATCGTCGGACGGAAGAAGGACATGTTCATCGTCGGCGGATTCAACGCCTACCCCGCGGAGATCGAAGGCTTCCTGCTCGAACATCCCGCGGTCACCCAGGCCGCGGTGGTCGGGGTACCCGACGAGCGTCTCGGCCAGGTGGGCCGGGCGTACGTGGTGGCGAAGGCCGAGGTCACCGAGGATGAACTCATCGCCTGGAGCCGCGACCGGATGGCGGGCTACAAGGTGCCGCGTTCGGTGCGATTCCTGGATGCCTTGCCGCTCAACGCGACCGGGAAGGTGATGAAGGACCAGCTGACCTGACCGCCTCCGCGAGACCACCGACTTCGGCCGCGAGCACACCGCCCACCGGAACTGTCAGGGTGCACATCCCGGTCCGACACGCTCTTCAACAAGAAGCTCACCCCGCTGCGCGCCGCCGCCCGGTGAGCCCCGCCATGACCGACGCAATTCATCACGGTCGGTCATGGCGGGCGCGGCACTGCTGACACAGGATCTCGCCGCCGCTGCCGGATTCAGTGCTGACAGAGCCATTCGGTGCCGTAGTGGTCGGCGTTGCCGCCCTCGAGATGGACCCAACGGCCGTCGCCTTCGCAGGGAGCGCCCTCGACTCGCTCGGCGGCGGGCTGGGTGGTGGTGGCGGGCGGGACCGTGGTGGTGGGCTCGACTGGCGGGACGGTGCCGTCGGGGCCCGCCCCGTGGTTGGGGTTGGTGCACACAGTGCCCTCACAGGGCACCCAGGTGCCGTCGCCGTTGGGGCTCGGGATGGCGTTCGGGCCGATGTAGGAGCCCGCCGGGCATCCAGGATCCTGGTTCTTGGCACAGTATTCAGAGGACAGATTGTTGCCGGTGGAGCCGTCGGCGCCACGCCCGCCGGTGGTGGGCTGCACGGGCGCCGTCGTCGAGCCCGCGGGGGCGGTCGTCGAGGTCGTCGTCGCCGGCGTGCTGGTGCTGCTCGTCGCCGGCGCCGGGTCCGAATCGTTCGAACATGCCCCAAGACCGCAAATCATGGCCGCACCCGCGACCGCGATCAGTAAACGCTTCATCTGGTCATACCTTTCGAAGCAGACGTGGAGTTTCCACTACTGCGAGGGTTAGCGCTGCGTTCGCTGGCGCAGCGTATTGTCCGCGACCGGCATCGCACGCTTCGGTCGCGGACAGCAGGGAGTCACGGGCAGACAGCCGCCTGGATGGAATCGGCCAGTGGAAGCAGCGGGCTCGACGTGCCGCCGGTGACCTCGATCAGCACTACCAGCGGCCAAGAGACCAGGGAGCACTGCGGCGAGGGCGGCGCAGGCGTAGCCCCTGCGGCTCCAGCGCCGGTGAGCACGGCTCCCGCGGTCAGAGTGCCGGCGACTGCGACGGTAGCGAGACATTTGCGCATTTCGATTCCCAACTGTCATCGGATGAACGAGCTCACCGTACTGGACAACTCTTGGCAAACTACCGGAATGCGGACAGCGCGTGTTTCCCTCGTCAACCGAGCCGGCATCACGCACCGGCAGCTCGAGCGGCACCGAACCCGCGCCGGACAGATACCGGCGAACGGTCATGCAATCTCCATATGAGAATGCCATTCTTGTCGACCATGTTCCCTATCCGTGCCGCAAAAAGGCCATTACCAACCCTCTGATCCTCCCCACCTTTGAGTCCGACCACCCTTCTTGTGCGGTATGCTTTTCCCGTTGCGAGAATTCCATTCTCGCCAGGTGGGTCGCCTATTTCGATCGTGCGATCCCGGCGCAGCACCTGACAGAGCGAGGAGCCCCGTGAATACCGACGACCTGATACTCGTGAGCATCGACGACCATGTGGTCGAGCCACTCGACATGTTCGACCACCACGTCCCCCGCAAATGGGCCGACTACGCACCCCGGGTGGTCGCCGACGAGAAGGGCATCGACCACTGGATCTACCGGGATCGGCCGACCGGCGTCGCCGGACTCAACGCCGTCGTCACCTGGCCGGCCGAGGAGTGGGGCCGCGACCCGGCCGGTTACGCGGAGATGCGCCCCGCTGTCTACAACGTGCACGATCGCGTGCGCGACATGGACGCCAACGGGGTGCTCACCTCCATGTGTTTCCCCACCTTCACCGGTTTCAGCGCGGGTCATCTGAGCCGCGGCGGCCAGGACGAGATCACCGTCGCGATGATCTCGGCCTACAACGACTGGCACCTCGAGGACTGGGCGGGCGCCTATCCGGGCCGCTTCATCCCGATCGGCATTCTGCCCATGTGGGATCCGCAGCTGGCGGTCGCCGAGATCGAACGCCTCGCCGCCCGCGGCTGCCACTCGGTGACCATGCCCGAGCTGCCGCACATCGACGGTCTGCCCAGCTATCACGACATCGACTACTGGGCGCCGGTGTTCCATGCGCTGCAGGACAACGACACCGTGATGAACCTGCACATCGGCCAGGGCTTCGGCGTGCTGCGCCTTGCCCCGGACGCACCGATCGACAACCTCATGGTGCTGGCGCCGAGCATTTCGCTGATCGCGGCCCAGGATCTGCTGTGGGGACCGGCTTTCCGGCAGTTCCCGAAGCTGAAGGTCGCACTGTCCGAGGGCGGTGTCGGCTGGATCCCGTTCTTCCTGGACCGCTCGGACCGGCACTACACCAACCAGCGCTGGCTGCGCCGCGACTTCGGCGGCAAGATGCCCAGCGACGTCTTCCGCGAGCACGTGCTCGCCTGCTATGTCACCGACCGGACCGCGCTGAAGTTCCGCCACGACATCGGCATCGACAACATCGCGTGGGAATGCGACTACCCGCACTCGGATTCGATCTGGCCCAACGCGCCGGAGTTCGTACTCGAGGAACTCCTGGCCGCGGGTGCCGACGACGACGACATCCACAAGATCACCTGGGAGAACGCCTGCAGGCACTTCAACTGGAATCCGTTCGGGCACATCCCGCGCGAGCGGGCCACCGTGGGCGCGCTGCGCGCCACCGCCACCGACGTGGATGTCTCCACCCGCTCGCGCGCCGACTACGCGGCCGCCTATACCCGCCTGCACGGCTGAGGACGGCCATGACCGCTCGACTGATGGTTTTCGCCACCCCGCACGACGGGATGGACGAGGAGTACAACCGCTGGTACACCGACGTGCACATCCCGGAGATGCTCACCATTCCCGGCGTGGCCTCGTGCGAAAGGCACAAGTTGGCCAGGGGCGGACCGGACGAAGCACGCTACCTGTCGGTGTTCGTGCTCGACGGCGAACCGTCCACTGTGCTCGCCGAACTCGGTGCCCGCGCCGCGGACGGACGGATGACCGTGTCGGCGGCGGCCGACTCCGCCCGCACCCGGCTCACGGTTTGGCACTCCCTCTGACCAGCACGAGAGCCCGGTCCCCGCTGCGGGGACCGGGCTCTCGTGTGTCGCGCCGGACTCAGCGGGCAGGGCCCTCGAGAATCGTCACCGCGGCGACCGCGGTCGGCCCACCCAGGTTGTGCGCCAACCCGAAACGCGCGCCGTCGACCTGGTTCACCGCGCTACCGCGCAATTGCTCGAACAGCTCCACGCACTGGGCGATGCCGGTGGCGCCGGGCGGGTGCCCCTTGGTTTTGAGACCACCGCTGGGATTGACCGGCAGCGCACCACCGACCGAGGTCGCCCCGGTCTCGACGAGCTTGTGGGCCTCGAATTTCTCGGCGAAGCCGAGATCCTCGTAACTCATCAGCTCGATGCCGGTGAAGTAGTCGTGCACCTCGGCCACGTCGATGTCGGCCGGACTGAGACCGGCCATCGTGAACGCGCGACGGGCCGCGCGCAGGGTGGCCGGGAAGGTGGTCAGATCCGGTCTGTGCTGCACCATGATCGAGTCCAGTCCCAGCCCCACCCCGCGCACCCACACCGGCGCGTCGGTGTAGCGGTCGACCACGTCCTCGGCGACGAGCACCAGCGCCGCGGCACCGTCGCTCTGCGGCGCGCAGTCGTAGACGCCGAACGGGTCGGCCACGATCGGTGCCTGCAGCGCCTGCTCCATGGTGATCTCGAAAGGCAAGCGCACCTTGGGATTGCGCGCACCATGCCGGTGGTTCTTCACCGCCACCATGGCCAGGTGCTCGCGGGTGGCCGGCGACTCGTGCAGGTAGCGGCTCACGTGCAGGGCGAAGCCCGCGGGCGCGAACAAGCCCAGCTCGTAGTCCCAGGCGCGATGCCTGGTCATCGATTCCCATTCGCGGAGCATGTCCTTCTCCGCGGTCTCGCGTAGCTTGTCCGCGCCGATCACCAGCGCGACGTCCACCGCACCGGAAGCGATGGCGTACAAGGCATTACGCACCGCGTCGTTGCCGGTGGCGCACGAGTTCTCGATATGGGTCACCGGCAGGTCGGGCAGGCCGAGCGCTTCGGCGAGGATCCCGGACGGGAACCCGTCGGTGGTCCGCAACGCGCCGAACCAGGCGGCCTCGATGTCGCCGATGTGTAGGCCCTTGTCGACGGAGGCGGCGCATTCGGCGAAGGCCATCGGCAGCAGATCGCTCAGGCCGAAGGCGAAGTGTTCGGCGAACGGGGTCATCCCCGCGCCGACGACGGCGACTCTTCTCATACCGTTTCCCTTTCCGGCTCGAACGCGTATCCGTAGTCCGGCACGCCCGAACGTATCGCCACCCGGCGCAACACCATTCGGCCACGCACCCCGATCCCGGCGGTGCCCGCGTCGGCGCCGGTCACCTTCGCCAGTGCGCGCACGCCGATGTCGTCGAGTTCGACGATCACCAGCGTGTACGGGCTCTTCTGGCCGGGCACCGGCATGCGCACGGTGGTGGCGGCGTAGACGGTGCCGGTGCGCGGCAGCGGCACCAGGGTGTAGGTGGTGGCGAGGCTGCCGTCCTCGCCCAGCCGATAGCGCGGGGGGAAGTCCAGTTCGTCGGTGCCCTCGTGCCGGCCCGCCTCCCAGCGCACCTTGGCTTCGAAGGCGCGCTCGTAGGCGGCCAGCGAGAGCGGCAGATCTGTCCCGGGTTCGACGATCCCGTCCAGCGGCGGGCGGGCGGGCGGCTCGAGCCGCCGCAGCGACAGCGGCCCCGGCACCACCGTGACACCGGACAAACTCGCCTGCTCCACCCCCACCAGCAGCCCGGCCGTGTCCCACTCCGCCATCGCGGCCAGCGCGAACAGCGCCGAGGACGCGCCGGTGGTCGGCAGCTGCGGTGGCGTCCCGCACAGCGCGGCCGCCTGTTTGTGCTCCACCCCCGCGACCGCGACCGGAGTGTCGAGCCAGGCCGCCGACAGCGACGCCACCAGACCGCGCTCGCGCAGCAGCCGGGGATCGCCGTAGTCGTGGACACCGTCGGCATGGCGGGTCCGCACCGGCAGACTGCGCGCGACCCGGGCCGTGGTGCGCACCTGCGTACCGTTGCGGTCGGAGATCCACGCGGCGGCCGCACCGGCGGGCTCGAGATCGACGCCGATCACCAACGTGCGCGGCCGGGCCGAACTCAGCGCGTCCAGGGTGGCCGGGGCGCCACCGAGCCGCTCGGTCACCTCGAGCTCGGGGTCGAGACCGAGCCCGGCCAGCAGCACCGCGGTGTTGCTGCTCTCCACCAGTGGCAGATCGCGGCTGACCAGCACTACCCGTTCCACCGGTTCGCCGCCGACGAGCGCGGCCCGGCCTGCCTCCACCGCGAGGGTGACCGCGTCTTCGTCGTCTCCGACGACACGGTGATGCCGGTCCCCCCAACACGGTAGATACGTCCCCATCGACGCAACATGCGGCATGTCGGCTCCTTCCGGACGACTCAGGTGACCGCGCCCGCGGTCTTGAGCGTGATGATGCAATCCCAGTCGAGTCCCAGTTCGAGCAGGATCTCCTCGGTCTGCGCGGCGAACTCCGGCCCGGGCCGCAACTGCGGCGGCGCCACGTCGAACTGCACCGGGCTGGAGACCAGCTCTAGCTCGCCTGCGGGCAGCAGATAGTCGTTCGCCCTGATCTGGGCGTCGGCGAGCAGCTGGACCGAATCCTGTACCGGCGCCCAGGGACCCGCCAGCGTGGCGAACCGTTCGGTCCACTCGGCGAGGGTGCGCGCGCCGATCACCTCGCGCAGGATCGCCACCGCGTCGGCGGTGTGCTCCGCGATCGAGGCAGCATCGGCGAAGCGTGGGTCATCGGCCAGCTCGGGCCGGTCGAGGTGGCGACACACGTCGGCCCAGAACTTGGCGGGCTGCAACATGACGAACGACAGGTAACGATCGTCGGAGGTGGCGTAAAGGCCAGAGAGCGGATTGGTCGGCGCACCGTGGGCACCCGGTCGCGGCGCGCGCATCGGCTGCTGCTGGGAGGCCGACAGCGCGATCGTGTGCCCGAGCGCCCACAGTCCGCTGCCGAGTAGTGACACGTCGACCACCGAGGTCTCGCCGGTGCGTTCGCGTTTGAGCAGCGCGGCGGCGATCCCGCCGGCCAGGTTGGTCCCGGAGATGGTGTCGCCGAAGGCCGGGCCGGGTGGCTGGATCAGCCCTTCGGTGCCCTCCGGGGTGATGGTCGCGGCGATCCCGCCGCGGCACCAGAAGGCGGTCATGTCGTACCCGCCGCGAACGGACTCGGTACCTCGGGGACCGAGCGCACTGCCCCTGGCGTAGACGATGTCCGGGTTGACCGCGCGGATGTCGTCGACGTCGATGCCGAACTTGGTCCGCGCGGACGGCAGGAAGCTGGTGAGGAACACATCGGCGTTCTTCGCCAGTGCCAGGATCACCTCACGACCCTCCGGCACCGACATGTCGACGCCGATACTGCGCTTGCCCCGATTCGCGTGCTCCACATTGGGATTCGGGTCGCCCTCGACGGTGAAGGCGCCCACCCGGCGCAACCCGCGCTGCGGATCGCCACCGCTGGCGTGCTCCACCTTCACCACATCGGCGCCCCAGTCCGACAGCACCGCCCCGGCCGACGGCACGAACCCGTACATCGCGACCTCGAGCACCGTGATGCCCGTCAGCGGCCCGCTCACGCGAGGACTTCCGCGAGGGTCTTGTGCTCGAGGAACTCCTCGAACCCGGCCACGCCCATCTCCCGGCCGATACCGGACTGCTTGTAGCCGCCGAACGGCGCGTCGGGGTGGAAGTAGTTGCCGCCGTTGATGCTGAAGGTGCCGGTGCGTACCCGCCGCGCCACCGCCTTTGCCCGGTCGGCGTCGGCGCTGAAGACCGCGCCGGACAGCCCGTAGATCGAGTTGTTGGCGATGCGGACCGCCTCCTCGTCGTCGGAGTACGGGATCAGCGCCAGCACCGGGCCGAACACCTCCTCCTGGGCGATCTCGCTGTCGGGGTCGACATTCGCCAGCAGGGTCGGTGCGTAGAAGAAGCCGGGATCCAGTTTCTTCCCGCCGGTGACCAGGGTGGCGCCCGCCACGACCGCGCGCTCGACCATCGCGTGCACCTTGTCGCGCTGGGTGGCGCTGATCAGCGGTCCCATATAGGTCGTCGGTTCGTTCGGATCACCATGGCGCACATGGGCGAAGTTGGCCGCGACCAGCTCGGCGACCCGGTCGTGATCGGCGGCGGGCACCAGCAACCGGGTGGTGAGCGCGCAGCCCTGCCCGGCGTGGGTGACGACGCTGAACGCCGCGAACACCGCCGCCTGGGTGTAGTCCGCGTCGTCGAGCAGGATCATCGCCGACTTGCCGCCCAGCTCGAGGAACACCTTCTTGAGGGTGGCGCTCGCGGCCGCCATGATCTGGCGTCCCACCGGCGTCGACCCGGTGAAGGTGACCACGTCCACGTCCGGATGCGTGGTCATCCGCTTGCCCACCTCGATGTCGGAGGACGCGAGGACGTTCACCACGCCGGCCGGGATCTCGGTGTGCTCGGCGATGAGCTCGCCCAGCGCCAGGGTGGTCAGTGGGGTGTCCGGCGCGCCCTTGAGCACCACCGTGCAGCCGGCGGCCAGCGCGGGCGCGAGCTTGGCCAGGGCGAGCTGGTGCGGATAGTTGTAGGCGGCGATCGCGGCGACCACGCCGGCCGCTTCCTTCTCGACCCACCGGTGATGCTGCTGCCCGCGGATCTCGACATTGCCGAGGTCCTCGGTGAAGGCGTAGCTGTCGAGCAGGTCGGTGTAGTAGCGCACGATCTCGAACGGGGTCTCGAGCTGATTGCCCGCGGTCAGTGCGCGCGTCGCGCCGACCTCGGCGATCGTCAGCGCGCGCAGTTCCTCGACGTTGTCGCGCAGCGCGCGGTAGAGCTGGCGCAGGCAGCGCGCACGGAACCGGGGATTGGTCGCCCAGGTGGTCTCGTCGAACGCGCGGCGCGCGGCGGCGACGGCATCGTCCACATCGGCCACCGTCGCTTCGGGCGCGTAGCCGTACACCTCGCCGGTCGCGGGATCGAGCGAAGCGAGCGTCTGCCCGGTTTCGCGCAGCTGCCCGTCGACGAGCAATCGACGTGTCACCGTGCCCGCCACTTCCTGCGTTGACATCCCGCCTCCTAGCTGGGACCCGCGTCCCGTGGAAATCTCATTCTCTCAATCGAGAATGCTACATGCAACAGGCCGGACGGTAGCAGGGATCGGCGACCGAATCGTCGCAATTCGCCGACATCGCCATCGAAAGCGCGAATTCAGGCGCAGCCCTTGCTATTCGAATCCGAGCGAGAGTACGGTTCTCGCATTCGGAAGGGAGATTCTTGTGAAAACAGCGGTGGTCACCGGGGGCGCGTCCGGGATCGGGCTCGGCATCGCCGAACGGTTGCGCGGCGACGGGTTCCACGTCGCCACCCTGGATCTGAACCCGTCGACCGAGGACGACTTCGCCTTCCGGGCCGATGTCACCGATCCCGAACAGATCGCGGCCGCCCTCGACGCGGTCCGCGCGAAGTTCGGCCCGATCGCGGTGCTGGTGAACTCGGCCGGACTGGACGGCTTCAAACGCTTCGGGAAGCTGTCGTTCGCGGAGTGGCAGCGGGTGATCGATGTGAACCTGCACGGCGTCTTCCACACCATCCAGGCCGTGCTGCCGGACATGGTCGAGGCCGGCTGGGGCCGCATCGTGAACATCTCCTCATCGAGCACGCACTCGGGCCAGCCGTTCATGGCGCACTATGTCGCGGCCAAGTCGGCGGTCAACGGCCTCACCAAAGCCCTTGCGCTGGAACTGGGTCCGTCCGGCATCACCGTCAACGCGGTGCCGCCCGGGTTCATCGACACCCCGATGCTGCGCAAGAACGAACAGGCACAGCGCCTCGGCGGCACCGTCGAGGACCACATCCAGCGCACGCCCGTCCGCCGGGTCGGCACGCCGGCCGACATCGCCGCGGCGTGCGCCTTTCTGATCTCCGAGGAAGCCTCCTACATCACCGGGCAGATCTTCGGGGTCAACGGCGGACGCAACACATGAGCATCGAACACCCCGAACGAGAGGAACTCCCATGGGACGCGTAGCAGGCAAAGTCGCCTTCGTCACCGGAGCGGCACGCGGCCAGGGCCGCAGTCACGCGGTCCGGCTGGCCGAAGAGGGCGCCGACATCATCGCCGTGGACATCTGTCACGACATCGACACCATCGGTTACGCGCTCGCGCGGCCCGAGGACCTCGAGGAGACGGCGCGACTGGTGGAGAAGGCCGGGCGCCGGATCCTGACCAGGCAGGTCGACGTCCGCGACGCCACCGCCCTGAAGACGGTCGTCGCCGACGGCGTCGCCGAATTCGGCCACCTCGACATCGTGATCGCCCAGGCGGGCATCGCCGGGATGAAGGGCACGCCGCAGTGGCAGGCCTGGTCCGATGTCATCGACACCAACCTGATCGGCGTCATCAACACCATCCAGGCCGCACTGCCGCATCTGCGCGAAGGTGCCTCCATCATCGCGACCGGCTCGGTCGCGGCGCTGATGGATATCGCCAAGGTCGACCAGCCCGGCCGCGATCCGGGCGGCATCGCCTACGTCGTCGCCAAGCGCGGCCTCTCGGAGTACGTGCACCACCTGGCCCTGCACATCGCGGCACAGCGCATCCGCGCCAACGTGATCCACCCGACCAACTGCGACACCCCGATGTTGCAGAGCGAGCCGATGTACCGCTCGTTCCGCCCCGATCTCGAGCACCCGACCCGCGCGGACGCCGAGCCGGCTTTCGGTGTCCAGCAGGCGATGCCGATTCCCTTCGTCGAGACCCGTGACATCAGCGACGCCGTGCTGTTCCTGGCGTCGGACGAGTCGCGGTTCATCACCGGAACGCAGCTGCGCGTCGACGGCGGCGGCTATCTGAAGTGGTACGAGTACCACATCTGAGAGGAAGATTCATCGTGAAGGTCCAGGTCGATGCGCAGCGCTGCCAGGGGCACACGCTGTGCGCCATGATCGCCCCGCAGGCGTTCGAACTCAGTGATATCGACGGCCATTCCGCACCGGTCGACGAGCAGGTGCCCGCCGATCAGCAGGAACAGGTGCGCGAAGCCGCGCACTCGTGCCCCGAGCGGGCGATCTCGCTGGCCGAACAGTAAAACGTCACCCAGAATCGCGCCAGCGCGCAGATCTGATCGAGGAGGAAACCTGTGGCGGCGGAGAGCACCCCCGCGTCCGGGCGGCCGCTGCCGCAGCTCGGCCCGGACAACGAATTCTTCTGGACCGCGGGCGCCGACGGTGTCCTGCGGGTGCAGGAGTGCCGATCCTGTGCCGCCCTGCTGCACCCGCCGCAGCCGGTGTGCCGCTACTGCCGCGGTCACGAACTCGGGGTCCGTGAGCTCTCCGGTCGCGCGACGCTGATCGCGTTCACGGTGAACCACCGCTTCGCCGTGCCCGGCCTCGACCCGCCCTACGTGGTGGCCACCGTCGCGCCGGTCGAGGACACCCGGGTTCGGCTGACCACCAATATCGTGGCGGCCGAACCGGATTCGCTCGAACTCGGCATGCCGGTCGAGGTGACCTTCCAGCCCGACGGTGACGTGTGGCTGCCGCTGTTCCGCCCGGTCGCGGGCGATCCGGTCGCGCTGCCGGTGGACGAGATCGCTCCCGACGCCTATGCCGCGCGTATCCGTCCGATGGTGCGCAGCGACAAGTTCGAGGACCGGGTCGCGCTCACCGGCATCGGGATGTCGCAGATCGGCCGCAGGCTGATGGTGCCGCCGCTGTCGCTGACCGTGACGGCCTGCGAACGCGCGGTCGCCGACGCCGGACTCACCTTCGACGATATCGACGGGCTGTCGTCCTATCCCGGTGGCGGCAATCTCGGCGGGTTCGGCGAGGGTGGGGTGACCGCGCTCGAAGCCGCGCTCGGCATCCGGCCGACCTGGCACAACGGCGGTATCGAGACCTTTGGCCCCGGTGGTTCGGTGATCGCCGCGATGACCGCGGTGGCCGCCGGGCTGGCACGGCACGTGCTGTGTTTCCGCACGGTCTGGGAGTCCACCTTCGCCGAGCACATGAAGGCGGGCCGGATCACCGCGAGCGCAGGCCGCACCGCCAGCTGGCTGACCCCCTTCGGCGCCACCTCCGCCGCGCACACCCTCGCGCAGAAGGCGCAGCGGCACTTCCACGACTACGGCACCACCCGCGAGACTCTGGGCTGGATCGCGCTCAACCAGCGCGCCAACGCCGAACTCGACCCGACCGCGGTCTACCGCGACCCGATGACCATGGACGACTATCTCGCGGCCCGCCCCGTCACCAGCCCGTTCGGGCTCTACGACTGCGATGTTCCGTGCGACGGCGCGGTCGCGGTGATCGTCTCCGCGGTCGACACCGTCGCCGATCTGGCGAGCACCCCGGTGTTCGTCGAGGCGGTCGGCACCCAGATCGTCGAGCGCATCGAATGGGACCAGAGCACGCTCACCCACGAACCACAGGTCCTCGGCCCGGCCGCGCACCTGTGGACACGCACCGACCTACGGCCGCGCGATGTCGACGTGGCCGAACTCTACGACGGCTTCACCTTCAACTGCCTGTCCTGGATCGAGGCACTCGGGTTCTGCGGAATCGGCGAGGCCGCGGATTTCCTCGACGGCGGCAAGAACATCGCCCGCGACGGGCTGATCCCGGTGAATACCCACGGCGGGCAGCTCTCCCACGGCCGCACCCACGGCATGGGTCTGCTCCATGAGGCCATCGCGCAGTTGCGTGGCGATGCCGGTCCACGACAGGTGCCCGGCGCCCGGGTCGCGGTGGTGTCCAGCGGCGGGCTCACCCCCGGCGGTGCGATGTTGCTGCGCGCCCGGTGACGAGCGCGAAGGAAAGCGAGACGACGTGACCCTCACCCACTCCGAACTCCGTGCCGTCGGCGACGACGACGCGCCCGCGACCGTCGTCACCGAGGTCGACGGCATCGCGGTGTCCGCGCTGTTCGCCGAGTCGCCCACGCCGCGCGCGACACTCATCGCCCTGCACGGCGGATCGACGACCTCGGCCTACTTCGACTGCCCCGGACATCCCGAGCTGTCGCTGATCCGGGCCGCGCACCGGCTCGGCTACACCGTGCTCGCACCGGATCGCCCCGGCTACGGCGCTTCCGCGCCCTTCGCCGACCGGCTGATCCCGGCGGCGGTCCGGGTGGACCTGATGTTCGAGGCAGTGGCGGCCATCCTGGGTGACCGCCCGCGCGGTGCCGGGGTGTTCCTCACCGCTCATTCGGCCGGCGCGGAGCTGGCGATGCGGATGGCGGGCGATTCCCGGTTCAGCGATCTGCTCGGGGTGGAGCTGGCCGGCACCGGCTACCGCTATCACCCCGACGGCGCGGGCATTCTGCGCACTGTCGGCCCCGATTCCCCGCGACCGCCGGGTGTCGGTGACCTGATCTGGAATCCGCCGCGGCTCTATCCCGCCGACGCGCGCCGCGGCGCGTCGATCGCGGTGCCTGCCCCGCCGTCCGAGACCGAAGCCGTCGCCGACTGGGCGACCCAGGTCTTCCCGGCGCTGGCCGCCGGAATCGGGGTGCCGGTGCGGTTCTCCGCGGGCGATCACGAGCGGGTCTGGCGCAATGATGTTGCCGCACTGGCCGAGGTGGGCGCGCTGTTCACCGCCGCGCCGCGGGTCGTGCTCAACCTCCAGCCCAACACCGCGCACAACATCAGCGTGGGCAATACCGCCGCGGCCTATCACCTGGGTCTGCTCGCCTTCGCCGAGGAATGCCTGGTCTCCGCCGAGCACGGCGAGTTCACCGGTCCTACACCACAATTGGACGGCGGCACGGTGCCGCCGGAGAGGTGAATGCGATGGACGCGACCGATACTGCCCTGCTCCTGCTGCGAGTTGTGGTGGGCGCGACCATGATCGCGCACGGGGTCAACCACTGGCTCGGCGGCGGAAAGATCGCCGGTACCGCCGGGTGGTTCACCGGGCTCGGCCTGCGCAACGGTGTGCTGCAGGCATGGGCCAGCGTGGTGACCGAGATCGGCGCGGGCGTGCTGCTGGTGCTCGGGCTCGGCACACCACTGGGCGCGGGCGCGGTAGTCGGCGTCATGCTGGTGGCCGGGCTGCTCGCGCACCGGAAGAACGGGTTCTTCGTGTTCAAGGAGGGGTACGAGTACGTCCTGGTGCTCGCCGTGGCGGCGATCGCGCTGGGCGCGCTCGGGCCCGGCCGTGCCTCCCTCGATCACGCCTTCGACAGCACCGTCACCGGTTGGGCGGGCGGACTGCTCGCACTCGGACTCGGTGTCGCCGCGACCATCGGCTTGCTGGCGGCGTTCTATCGCCCGGCACCGGCGCACGTCGCCGACAGGGAAGTCGACAGAGAGGAGGCGCGCTGATGCGCGTCGGATTCATCGGATTGGGCAGTCAGGGCGGGCCCATGGCGCGGCGCATCGTCGAGGCCGGCTTCCCGACCACGTTGTGGGCGCGCAGGTCTGCCTCGCTCGAGCCCTATGCCGACACCGCGGCGAGTGCCGCCGACTCCCCCGCTGCCCTCGGTGCGGCCGCCGACCTGGTGTGCGTGTGCGTGGTCGGTGACGCCGATGTCCGCGAGGTAGTCACCGGCGAGCACGGCGTGCTGGCGGGCATGGCCGCCGGCTCGGTACTGGCCGTGCACTCCACCGTGCATCCGGACACCTGCCGCCACTTGTCGGAAATCGCCGCGCGCCAGGGTGTCTCGGTCGTCGACGCACCGGTGAGCGGCGGTGGTCCGGCCGCCGCCGATGGCCGGTTGCTGGTGATGGTGGGTGGGCCCGGCGACGCGGTCGAGGCCGCCCGGCCGGTGTTCGCGACCTACGCGAACCCGATCGTGCACCTGGGCGACGTGGGCGCCGGACAGTTCGCCAAGCTGCTCAACAACCTGCTTTTCACCGCGAATCTCGCCACCGCACAGGGCACGCTGCGCCTCGGCGCCGACCTCGGCCTCGATATCGCGCGGCTCGGGGAGGTCATCACCCACGGAACCGCCGACAGCTTCGCGCTCGGCCGCGTCGTGGCCTCGGGCGGCACCCTCGACGGCTTGGCCGAACGCGCGGGCGACCTCCTGCGCAAGGATGTCGGCCTGCTCGCCGCCCTCGCCGCCGCCGCGGACGCGGAACCGGGAATCGAACTCGACGCAGCCGATGCCGCCCTGACAGTGATGAAACGGGAACGCACCGCACTGCCGCGCTGACGACCCGGTGGTCAACTGACTCCCCTGACCGGCTGCCCACCTGCTCGCGCACCGACGATTCGATGATCGACCGCGTCGTCTGTCCGGCTACCCCACCTGCTGGCGCACCGACGGTTCGGTGATCGACCGGGCCGCCTGTCCGGCTACCCACCTCAGGCGTCGGGGCGACCGATACACCCGTCCAGCCGATCACCGCGCTGTCTCACCAATTGCGCGGTGATCGATGGGCCGACCAGCCCGGCCTGCCATGGGCGGAGGACACCGGAACTCCTATTGCCCGATCGACTCTCAACCGACCGAGAAGGAGAACAGGATGCGTGTGGGATTCGTGGGCGCGGGACGGATGGGCCTACCGATGATCGCCCGGCTCGTCGGCGCTGGGCACACCGTACTGGCTGTTGCGAGGACTGCCGAGGCGCACGCGGGGGTGGCTGCTGTCGGCGCTTCTCCTGTCTCGTCCGTCGCCGAGGCGGCCCGCGATGCCGAAGTGCTGATCGTCTGTGTGTTCAGCGACGACCAGGTGCGCGAGATCTGTTTGGGCGCAACCCTTCTCACTGATCTGCCCGCCGGCGCACTCGTCGTCGTGCACACCACCGGCAGCCCGGAGACCGCCGCGGCCATTGCGACCGCGGCCGCCGACCTGGTTATCGGCGTGGTCGACGCCCCGGTGAGCGGCGGCCCGCACGATATCGCCGCCGGCACACTCACCGTCTTCCTCGGTGGGTCCGGCGCCGATGCCCACCGCGCGACCGAAGTTCTCGGCGCCTATGCCGATCCGGTCCTGCACGTCGGTGGGATCGGCGACGGTCAGCGCGTGAAGCTCGTCAACAATGTCCTGTTCGCGGCGCAGATCGGCCTCGTCGCCGACGCGGTGCGGCTGGGCACCGTCCTCGGCCTGTCCGAGCCTGCCCTCCTGGCCGCGCTGCCCCACGCGAGCAGCAGCGGCAACGCGATCACCCGGATCGCCGGCCGGGGCTCGGTGGACCAGTTCCGCACCACCGCAGGCGAATTCCTGCGCAAGGACATCGCGGTCGCCACCGAGGTCGCCACAGCACTCGGCGCGGACCTCGGCCTCCTCGAAGCCGCGATCCGCGCCGGTCTGACACCCTCCGCGCCGGTCTGACACCGTCGGCGCCGATCACCCCGTCCTGAGCCCGGGTCACACCTGGAGAGGGGCTCCGCTGCACCGCAACGGAACCCCTCACCTCACTCCACGACGATGGCCTGCTCCGGGCAGGCCGACACCGCTTCCTCCACCGCACCGACCAGATGGTCCGGCACCGCACCCGCGGCCGTCTCGGCATAGCCGTCCACGTTCAGCGTGAAGACCTCAGGGCACAACCCCAGACACGCGCCGTGGCCACGGCAGCGGTCCGCGTCGACGGTCACCTTCATCAGGCCTCCTCGGTGTCGAATTCCAGGTGCAGCGAGGTGAGCCCACGCAGGATGAAGGTCGGCAGGTAGTTGTACCGCCGCTCCTCCACGGGCCCGTGCACCGTCTCGTCGATCCGCAGATCGGTGGTGCGGTCCAGCAAGCGCTCGATGGCGATCCTGGCCTCCGCGCGCGCCAGCGGCGCACCGGGGCAGGTGTGCGTGCCACGTCCGAAGGCGATGTGCTGGCGGGCATTCGAGCGCGCCGGATCGAAAGTGGTCGGATCGTCGAAGCGGCGCGGGTCGCGATTGGCCGCACCGTTGACGACCATCAGCACGGTCCCCACCGGCACCTCGGTCCCACCCACCGTCGAGGTCGTCTTGGCGAGCCGGAAGTCGCCCTTCACCGGGCTCTCCATCCGCAGCGACTCCTCGATGAAGTTCTGGATGTGGCTCTTGTCCGCGCGCAGGTACTCCTGGATGTCGGGCCGTTCGGCGATCAGTTTCAGTGCCGAGCTCAGCAGCCGGACCGTGGTCTCCTGACCGGCCGAGAAGACGTTCGCGGCCACCCGCACGACATCGAGGACCTCCGGCTGCGACCCGTCCGGGAACGTCGCGGTGGCCAGGCTGGTGAGCACGTCGTTGCGCGGGTTGCGGCGGCGGTCCTCGATGTAGGCCGAGAACTTGCTGTACAGGAACTCGATCGGGTTGTGCGACATGCCTTCACCCTGTGTGGAGCCCACGCTGGCACCTTCGCGGTGCGGGTCGCGCTGCAGGGTGTGCAGGAACTCGTCCTGGTCGTCCCTCGGCACGCCGAGCAGGTCGGCGATCACGTACAGCGTGAAGGGACCGGCGAATTCGCGCATGCAGTCGCCGCCGGTGACCAGGTAGTGGTCGAGCATGCGGTCGGCGATCGACCACATCGCCTCCTCGTTCTCCTTCAACCGCTTCGGCGTGATCAGCCGCATGAGCAGCGCACGGTGGTCGGTGTGGGTCGGTGGATCCAGCGTCGGCAGCTGATCGCTCATCGGCAGGCTGTCGCGATGCTCGGCGATCACCGCGTCGACATCGCTGTTCTCGTCCAGCGGAACCGGGAATCCGGGGAACGGACCGGTGACGGCGATGCACGAGGAGAACCGGTCGACATCGTTGTAGACCTCGAGTGCCTCGTCGTAGCCGGTCACCATCATCACGTCGTGATGGCGCTCGCGGGTCACCGGGCATTGCTCGCGCAGCGAATCGAAGTAGGGGTACGGATCTGCGACCAGCTCCTGTCCTAGGAAGAAGTCCAGATCCTGGAAGTTGTTCACCACGCGACGGGTCCCTTCGAGATTCCGGTCGACGCCACCCAGCGAATGTTGGTGCCAGTCGACTTCCGTGATTGAGAATAAGCCTCTCACATGTGAGTATGAGATTTCCACACTGCTCGCTGCGCGTCAACCGGAGGACCGACCTCATGCCCCACGATCCCACCGCGGACCAGCGGTTTTTTCAGATGACCACCCGCGAATTCCTCGCGGGCACCGTCCCGACCGAGACCGTGCGCGCGCTCGCCGACGCCGGAACCGGCTTCGATCGGGACTGGTGGCGACGCGGCGCCGAACTCGGCTGGACGGCGATGCTGGTACCCGAAAGTCTCGGCGGCGGTTCGGTTTCCGGGCATCCGATGACCGAGCTGGCCCTGGTCGCCGAGGAACTCGGCCGGGCCGCCGCGCCCGGCCCGTTCGTCACCACCACCGCGGCGCTGGCAGGCCTGCGGGCCACCGCCGATCACCTCGCCGAGACGGTCGCCGCGATCGTGGCCGGGACGCTCCTGGTGACCTGGGCGGTGTACGAGCCCGGTGCGGGTTTCGGTGTGCTCACCGGCGAGGCCGGCGGCACCCGGGCGGTGCCCGCCGGTTCCGGCTACCGGCTGACCGGGGTCAAGGATCGGGTGGAGGCGGCCGATCAGGCCGACCTGTTCCTGGTCACCGCGACCGGTCCCGACGGCCCGATCCAGCTGCTGGTGCCCGCCGAAACGCCGGGCGTGACCGTCAGCCCGACCTGGACCATCGATCTCAGCCGGCGCACCGGCAAGGTCGTGTTCGACGACGTCGTCGTCGGCACCGACGCGGTGACCCACTCCGGCGCCGCGGCAGTGGCCGCGGTGCGCGCGCAGGCGGGCGCCGCCGCGCTCGTCACGGCAGCGGAGTCCGCCGGTGCGGCCGAGCACGCCCTCACTCGCACGCTGACCTGGCTGTTCGAGCGCTACACCTTCGGGCGACCGCTGGCCTCGTACCAGTCGCTCAAGCACCGCATGGCCGACAACAAGACCTGGCTGGAGGCCTGCCGCGCCACCGTGTTCGCCGCGGCCGCCGCCTGGGACGCCGAGGCGCCGGAGACCGACGAGTACATCAGCATCGCGAAATCGTATGTGGGCGCGAAGGCTCCGGTGATCGCCCAGGACTGCGTGCAGTTGCACGGCGGGATCGGCGTCACCTGGGAGCACGATCTGCACCTGTTCCTCCGCCGGATCACCCTCGGTCGCGCGCTGTACGGCACGCCAGAGGAACACCGCCGCCACATCACCGATCTGCTCGACTCCGCGGCATGACCGCGTCACCTCAGGAAGGCATCGTCGTATGACCACCGACATCGAGACCGTCGAGGAATTCCGGCTCCGGGCACGGAACTGGCTGCAAGCGAACATGTCCGCGGCACCGCCGACGACCGCCCCCGCCGATACCGAGGAGGCGTGGCAGCGGGCTCGCCGGTTGCAGCGCCTGCTCCACGACGGCGGGTTCGCGGGGATCTGCTTCCCCACCGAATACGGCGGTCTCGGCCTGAGTCCCGAGCATCAGGAGGCCTTCACCGAGGAGTCACTCCCCTACGAGATGCCGCTGCTGCTGAACGTGCCGACGCTGGCCATCTGCGCGGCCAGCCTGCTCGATCTCGGCACCGACGAGCAGAAGCGAGCTCATCTGCCCGCTGTGCTGCGTGGTGACGAGATCATGGTGCAGTTCCTGTCCGAGCCGCGAGGTGGCTCGGATCTGGCGGGGCTCACCTCCCGCGCCGACCGCGACGGCGACCAGTGGATTCTCAACGGCTCCAAGATCTGGAGTTCGGGCGCCTACGCCGCCGACTACGGCCTGTGCCTGGCCCGCACCGACTGGTCGGTGCCCAAACATCAAGGGCTGACCCTGTTCCTGGTGCCGGTACACGCCGCGGGCGTCACGGTGCAGCGGATCAAGCAGGTCACCGGTTCCACCGAGTTCTGCCAGGAGTTCTTCGACGACGTGGTGCTGCCCGCGGACGCGGTGGTCGGGCGGGTCGACGGCGGCTGGGAAGCGGCCTCGCGCTTGCTCTTCCACGAACGGGCGGCCCTCGGCGGCACCTCGCCCTACACCAGCGGCGCCCGCCCGCACCTCGGCGGCGAGGCCGACCAGCTGCTGCGCTTGGCGAAGGCGACCGGCCAGTCGGCGGACGCGCGCGTGCGCGAGGACATCGGTGCGGCACGCGCCATGAACGTGGTCCGCGACCAGCTCATCGCCCATGTCACCCGCGCCATCACCACCGGCACCCTGCCACCCACCGCAGGCGCGATCCCCCGCCTGTTCTCCGCCGAGAACGCCTGGCTACAAACCGACACCGCCCTGCGCATCGCGGGATCCGACGGCGCGACCTACACCGCGGGCGCCGAGGCCGACACCGAAACCGTCGGCTTGGACTACCTGTTCCGCGCCGCGTGGAGCCTGGCGGGCGGCAGCACCGAGATGGCGCGCAATGTCATCAGCGAACGGGTTCTCGGCATGCCACGCGAGGACAGCGCCGACCGTGATGTGCCCTTCGATCAGGTGCCCCACGGTCGATGAGGTCCGGGTGAGCGGCTGCGCGTTTCCGATGCGGAGCCGCTCACGGGCGCTGGGTCAGTGGCCGGTCCAGCGCGGAGTTCGCTTCTCCGCGAAGGCAAGTGGCCCTTCCTGTGCGTCAGCGCTCTGGTAGCAGGGCACCGAGGCGTGCCGGGCCGCCTGGAGCGCGGCCGCGCGGCCCATCTCGGTGGCGAGCATGACCGTGTCGCGGGCCGCGCGCACCGACAGTGGTGCCGCCTCGGCGATCTCGCGGGCCAGTTCCAGTGCGACGGGGAGCAGGTCGGCCGGTTCGGTGAGGCGGTTCACCAGGCCGATCTCGTAGGCGCGGCGGGCGTCGATCGGCTTGCCGGTCAGCAGGATCTCCATCATGATCCGCTGCGGAATCATGTGGATCAGCGGTGCGGCCCATGGCGAGCTGCGGCCCACCTTCACCTCGGTGACGGCGAAGCTCGCCTCGGTCGAGGCGACGCACAGATCGCAGGCCTGAGCGATCATCCAGCCGCCGGCAAAGGCGGCGCCGTTGACCGCGGCGATCGTCGGTTTGCTCAGTTCCACGGTGTCGTAGGGCACCGGGAACAT
This sequence comes from Nocardia sp. NPDC058480, assembly GCF_042720495.1. Taxonomy (NCBI): domain Bacteria; kingdom Bacillati; phylum Actinomycetota; class Actinomycetes; order Mycobacteriales; family Nocardiaceae; genus Nocardia; species Nocardia sp. NPDC058480. Next base: position 471,775 of record NZ_JBHXMN010000004.1, read on the forward strand.
GTCGCGGGGCGGGACCGTCATACCCGTGGCGACCATCTCCTTGAGGTCCCCACCGGCGCAGAAGGCGCGGCCCACACCCGTGAGCACCGCGACCCGCAGTGCCGGGTCCGCCTCGAAACGGTCCCACGCCGCGAACAATCCGGCTCGTACGTCACGGGCCAGGCAGTTGCGGGTCTCGGGACGGTTCAGGGTGATGACCGCGATCCCGTCCGGCCTGGCCTCGAACAGCACCGCGTCCTCGGACATCAGAATCCTCTCCGCTGGATCTCGTGGGCCGCACGGTCCAGCTCGTCGCGAAAGTCGGGGTGCGCCACCGCGATCAGCGCGCGGGCGCGTTCGGACAGTGTCCGCCCGGCCAGCGCGGCAGCACCGTATTCGGTGACGATCACGTCGACGTCACTGCGCGCGGTGGTGACCGGCCCCGACAGCGCCGCGCAGATCCGGCTCACCGTCCCGCGCCGGGCGGTGGACTGCAACGCGATCACCGACCGCCCACCCGGCGACCGCAGACCCGCGCGCACGAAGTCCACCTGCCCGCCGGTACCACCGAAATACGCCGTGCCGCTCTGCTCGGCATTGACCTGCCCGGTGAGGTCCACCTCCACGGCCGAGTTCACCGTGACCAGGCGGCTGAGTTGCCCGAGCACCGCCGGGTCGTGGGTATAGGCGCTGGTGCACATGCGGATCAGCGGATTGCGATCGGCGAACCGGTAGAGCCGCTCGGTGCCGATCAGCGCGCCGGTCACCGAGACCCCGCGATCGATCTCCTTGCGCGCGTTGGTCACCACTCCGGTCTGCACCAGATCGACCAGGGCGTCGCCGATCATGCCGGAGTGCACACCGAGATCGGTACGGTCGCGCAGCAGCCGCAGCACCGCGTCCGGCACGGCGCCGATCCCGACCTGCAGCACCGTGCCGTCTTCGACGAACTCGGCGACGTTGCGGGCGATCGCCTCGTCCACCGGCCCGATCGCGGCGGCGGTGACCCGCACCGGATCCAGCGAGGCCCGGATCGCGTAGTCGATGTCGGTCGCGTGGATCCGCTCACCCGCGGTGCGCGGCACCCGGTCGTTGACCTCTGCGACTACCACCCGCGCCGCGCGGATCGCCGACTGCACATGGTCACTGATGAGGCCCAGGCTGTGCGTGCCGTCCGCGTCGGCAGGCGCTACCTGAACGAACGCGACATCACAGCGCAACTCACCGGCCTCGATCATCGGCCCGACCCGGCTGACATGGCACGGCACCACACTGAGCAGATGCTCCGCCGTGAGCCCCCGCAGCGCACCGATCGCCCCCATGCTCACCGGCTCGAACACCGCCGCCGCGGCCGGCGTCAGCAAGCCGGAGAAGCTGGTCGCGATGAACAGCGACAGGTCCGCGATCTCGCCACCCTGTGCGATGAGCGCCTCGATCAAAGTGGTCGGCTCACCACACGCCTGCCCGGCAACGATCCGGTCGCCGGGCCGCAGAATCCTCCGCAGGTCGATTTCGGCGGCCGACAGCAAGGCGGTCATTCGGCCACCCGCGCGAGAACGCCGAATCGCACCGGGGACGCGCCCCAGAGATCAGCAGTGCCTGCACCTGGAAAGCTGAACCGGGGCAGCACCGATGCCACACCCCGGCCAATCGGACCCACCTGCCAGGGACAGCCGAGCCTGCCCGCAGGAACACCGTCGGTGCGGCGGGCGGTCATCGGGCCCACCCGCCCGGAACGGCCGAGTCGGAACGCGTGCGCGACTCGGTGGTTGATATCCGCGCTGTCCCCGGGACGGCCGAGCGGAGCTGGTCGAGGACCGCTTCGGTGTCGGCGCCGAGTCGTGGTGCGGGACCGGCGATTCGGCCCGGGGTGCGGGAGAAGCGGGCGGGTGGGCCGGGGAATCGGACGGGGCCGTCGGCGGTGTCGACGGTCTGGAAGAAGCCGACGGCCGCGAGGTGTTCGTTGTCGAAGAGGTCGTCGAGGGAGCGCACCGGTGCGGCCGGGATCTCGAGGGAGCGCAGGATCGTCAGCCACTCCTCGGTGGTGCGTTCGGCGAAGGTCTCGGCGAGGCGGGCGTAGACCACATCGATCCGGGCCGCGCGCTGGGCCAGGGTGGCGAATTCCGGTCCGGCCCAGGGCGGTTGGACGGCCGCCACGAACGCGGTCCATTGTTTGTCGTTGTAGACCAGGGCCGCCAGATAACCGTCGGCGGTCCGGTAGGGCCTGCGGTCCGGGGTCACCGCTCGCGGGTAGGCCGCGGGGCCGAGCGGCGGGGTGAACATGGCACCGTTACCGTGTTCGACCAGCATGAACGCCGCCATCGTTTCGAACATGGCGACCTCGACCTCCTGGCCATCGCCGGTTCGCTCCCGATACAGCAACGCCATCGTGGTGGCGTACACCGCGGTCAGCCCGGCGACCTTGTCGGCGATGATGCTGCCCACGTATCCCGGTGTGCCGGTGAGCATTTCCTGCACGTAGGGCAGCCCGCACGCGGCCTGAACGGTGTCGTCGTAGGCGGGCAGCCCGGAGTCCGGCCCGCCGCGGCCGTAGCCGTAGCAGTTCGTGTAGACGATGGCCGGATTCAGCGCGGCCACCTCGGCGTACCCGAAACCGAGCCGCTCGATCGCCGCCGCCCGCATGGAGTGCACGAAAACGTCGGCCCCGGCGATCAGTTCGCGCAGGGCCGCCGCGCCGTCCTCGGTCCGCAGGTCGAGGACCACACTGCGTTTACCCCGGTTGACATTGACGAAGACCCCGCTCATTCCCGGCTCCGGACCCACGGAGATGTAGCGGGTGTCGTCACCGCGCGGCGGTTCGATCTTGATCACCTCGGCGCCCATGTCGGCCATGATCTGCGTGCAGTACGGGCCCATCACCATCGCGGTCAGGTCGACGACCCGAATCCCTGCGAGCGGACCTGTGTGTTCCATCGCGTCCCCTTTCGACCACCACCCGATCGGGCTATCTGGTGAATCTTTGCAAGGATAGTGCTATCAAGGAAGTCGTGGACAGCTTCACCGGCAATATCCGTGCCCCGCGCCCCATCGCGACCGTGCTCGACGATCCGCTGCGGGAGCGCCCCGGCGCGCCCGCGATCATCGCCGCCTCGGGGACGTGGAGTTACGCCGACCTCGACGAACAGGCCGCTCGCGCTGCGGGAGCGCTGTGGTCGCTCGGTGTCCGGCCCGGCGACCGGGTCGCCGCCTGCCTGCCCAACGACCTCGCCGTCGTCGCCGCGTTCCACGGCGCGCAGCGCATCGGAGCGATCTGGACCGGCATCGGAGAAGCGAATTCTCCTGCTGAGCAACAGTACCTCCACGACCTGTGCGATCCCGCTGTCGTGCTGGCCGGTCCCCGCTGGGGCGCGAGCTCACCGCACGCCGTACACCCCGACCACTGGGCAGACCTGGTCCCGAAAGCCGACCCCGCACCCACCCGCACCCACGACATCGACGCGCCCGCGGGCATCGCCTTCACCAGTGGCACCTCCGGGCGACCGAAGGCCGTGGTCCACAGTCAGCGCAATCTGCTACTGCCCGGCGCGGTCGTGTCGGCCACCCGCGGCTGGGGCCCTGACCTGCGCCGCGGCGACAGTTTCCCGCTCACCATCTTGAACATGATGGTGCTGTCCACCCTGACCACGGCTCAGGTCGGCGGGTGCGCGGTGATCATGGACCGCCGGGATGTCGACGGAGTCGCCGAGTGGATCGCCGCTCATCGGGTGACGGTGTGGAACGGCGCCCCCGCCCAGCTCTACGACCTGGCCCGCAAGCCCGACGCGAATCTCGCTTCACTGCAAGAGGTCTGGAGTGGCGGCAGCGATACCCCAGACACGGTCCGCACCACCTTCGCCGCCGCCCACCACGGCCTCGTCCCGCGCACCACCTACGGCCTCACCGAGGCACCAACGGTCGTCGCCATCGATCCGCCGGGCACCGACTGGACGCCGGGCAGCAGCGGCCGGGTCCTCCCCCACCTCGATGTCGCCGCCTACGACGACGAGAACCGGCGACTGCCACCGGGTTCCCTCGGCGAACTCCGCCTGGCCGCCGCCACGCACGGACCCTGGGCAGGACTCTGGCGCCCCACCCTCGGGTACTGGTCCGACGGCGCCGTACATCCACCGGAACCGGGCCCGTTCGCCACCGGCGACATCGGCACCGTCGACGATGAGGGCCGCCTGTCGGTGCTGGACCGCAAGAAGATGGTCATCATCCGCGGCGGCGCGAACGTGTACCCCCTCGAGGTCGAACGGGTGCTCGCCACCCACCCCCGGGTCACCAAGGTCGCGGTCTGCCCTGTCCCGGACGAAAGGCTCGGCCAGAAGGTCGCCGCTGTCGTCGAAAGCGACAGCGGCACCGTGGATTTCGATGAGCTGGCCAGGCTGTGCCGACGCGAGCTGGCCGGGTACAAGGTCCCCGAGATCTGGGCCAGGGTGGACGCACTACCGGTGAACGCCATGGGCAAGGTGGAGCGGACCGGGCTCACCGCACTCGTCACCGCCCAGCAGGAGAACCGATGAGCGACAAGCGCGACAAGGCACTCGAACTGTTCGATCTCACCGGCCGCGTCGCCGTGGTCACCGGCGCGTCCTCGGGACTCGGCGCCGCCGTGGCCGAGACCCTCGCAGGCCTGGGCGCCCGGGTCGCGGTGGTGGCCCGGCGCGCCGATCGGCTCACCGAACTCGCCGACCGCGTCGACGGACTCGCCGTCGTCTGCGATCTGGCCGACCCGGCGCAGATCGCCACCGTGGCACCGCGGGTCGCCGACCGGCTCGGCGCGCCGACGATCCTGGTGAACGCGGCAGGCAACCGCTTCACGACGGCACGCGCCGAGGACGAACCACTCGATGCCGTGCAGCACACCCTCGGCCTGAACCTCGTTGCGCCGTTCCTGTTGGCGAAGGCGCTGTTTCCGCATATGCGCGACGCGGGCGGCGGGTCGGTGGTCAATGTCTCCTCGATCAGCGGCCGGGTCGGCGTCCCCGGCATTCCGCAGGCGTCCTACGCGGCGAGCAAGGCCGGATTGTCCGGGCTCACCACCGAACTCGCGGTCCAGTGGGCCCGGCATTCCATCCGGGTGAATACCGTCGCGCCCGGCTTCTTTCGCAGCGAGATCACCGACAGCCTCTACGACAGCGAGCGCGGCGCGGAGTACCTGCGCCGCAACACCCCCCTCCCCCAGGAGGGCACCGCCCAGGACATGCTCGGCGCCATCACCTGGCTGGCCGGTGACGCCGCCCGCTACGTCACGGGGCAGACGATTGTGGTCGACGGCGGCTGGACCGCCCGCTGACGACACCGCCCGTTCCGGGCGATTGACACCGAACACTCCCGATGAAAACATATCCATACCAACGCGAGAATTATATTCTCGCAGGAGAGAGGGGTAATCCCCATGTTCTCGGCCATCCTTATCGAGAAGAGCGGAACGCCACCCGAAGTCAGCGCGACCACCGTGTCCGACGACGCGCTACCCGAGGGCGACGTCACCGTCGACATCGCGTACTCCACGCTCAATTACAAAGACGCACTGGCCATTACCGGAACATCACCGGTGGTCCGTTCGTTCCCGATGGTGCCGGGCATCGACCTGGCCGGGGTCGTGGCCGAGAGCAGTCATCCGGACTGGTCGGCCGGTGACAAGGTCGTGCTCAACGGCTGGGGCGTCGGCGAGACCCACTGGGGTGGCCTCGCCCAGCGCGCCCGCGTCCGCGGCGACTGGCTGATCGCCCAGCCTGCGGCTTTCACCGCCCGCCAGGCGATGGCGATCGGCACCGCCGGGTACACCGCGAGCCTGTGCGTCGAGGCACTGGCGGGTCACGGGCTGCTCCCGGCCGACGGTGAGATCCTGGTGACCGGCGCGACCGGCGGCGTCGGCAGTGTCGCGATCGCCCTGCTCGCCGCCGCCGGGTACACGGTGGCCGCGGCCACCGGAAAGCCCGCCGAGGCAGGCTATCTGAAGGATCTCGGTGCGAGCACGGTGATCGACCGGGCCGAACTGGCCGAGCGCGGCAAGCCGCTGCAGAAGGAACGCTGGGCGGGTGTGGTCGACGCCGCGGGCAGCCACACGCTGGTGAACGCGAGCGCGCAGGTCCGCTACGGCGGCGCTGTCGCCGCGTGCGGTCTGGCCCAGGGCATGGACCTGCCGGGCACCGTCGCCCCGTTCATCCTGCGCGGGGTCACCCTCTACGGCGTCGACAGCGTCATGGCGCCGGCACCGCGCCGGATCCGGGCCTGGGAGCGGCTGGCCCGCGACCTCGATCCCGCCACCCTGGACACCATCGCCACCGAGGTCCCGCTGAGCGAGGCGATCGCCGCCGCGAACCGGTTCATCGACGGCACCGTGCGTGGCCGTCTCGTCGTCGACGTCAACCGCTGAACAGGAGTATCCGTGCCAACGAAAAAGCGCAGCGCCGCAGTCGAACTCGACCTCAGCGATGTCGAGCACCGAGTCGGGCAACCGATCGGCGGCGGGCAGCTGTGGGATCCGTGCAGCACCTCCGACATCCGCCGCTGGGTGATGGCGATGGACTATCCCAATCCGCTGCACTGGGATCAGGAACTCGCCGGGGAGTCCCGCTACGGCGGGTTGATCGCACCCCAATCCATTGCGGTCGCACTGGATTACGGGCACGGCGCGGCACCGGCGTGCGTCGGCCGCATCCCCGGCAGTCACCTGATCTTCGGTGGCGAGGAGTGGTGGTTCTACGGAACGCCGGTGCGTCCCGGCGACACCCTGTTCCAGGAGCGCCGTTTCCACGACTACAAGGTCGCGGAGACGAAATTCGCGGGGCCGACCATGTTCTCGCGCGGGGACACCACCCATCGCAATCAGCATGGCGCGCTCGTCGCGCGCGAGCGTTCGACCGCTATTCGCTACCTCGCCGAGGAGGCGACCAAGCGCGGTATGTACGACAACCAGGTCGGTGAGATCAAGCGCTGGACGGCCGCCGAACTGGCCGAAGTCGACACACTACGCACCGAGTGGCTGCATTCCAATCGCCTCGGCGTCTCCCCGCATTTCGACGAGGTGAAAGTCGGCGACAAATTGCCGCGCCGGGTGATCGGCCCGCATTCCATCGCGAGTTTCACCACCGAATACCGCGCCTTCCTCTTCAATATCTGGGGCACGTTCGGCTGGGTCGCGCCCGAGGGGATCGCGGATCCGTGGGTGTATCAGGATCCGGGCTGGACCGAGGGTTTCGGATTCGACGAAGAGGGCGCCAAGATCGATCCGCGGTTGCGTGACGGGCTCTATGTCGGCCCCTCCCGCGGTCATATCGATGCCGACAAGGCCGGCGAGGTCGGCATGGCGCGCGCCTACGGCTACGGCGCGACGATGGGCGCCTGGTGCACCGATTATCTGGCGTACTGGGCGGGCAACGACGGCATGGTGCGCCACACCAAGGCCGATTTCCGGCTACCCGCCTTCGAGGGCGACGTCACCTATTTCGATGCCGAGATCATCGGCAAACAAGCCCATTCGACCTGGGGTGCCCCGCTGGTCGAGGTGGAACTGAAGCTCACCGACCAGAACTTCGGCACGCTCGTGAAATGCGTGGCCGAGGTCGAACTGCCGTTCTGAGAAAGGTCGACGATGACCGAGGAAGTTTCGGACCGGGCCGTCGCGTCCGGTCCACCACTGGCCGAGGAATCCGGGCTCGGCGCACTCACCCTGCCCGGTTTCCTGCGGGAGGTGACTCGGCTCTACAGCGAGCGGGAAGCGCTCGTCTTCCACGACGGCACCGATGTCACCCGCTGGACCTATGACGAGCTGTGGGAACAGTCCGTCGCGGTGGCGCGCGCGCTGCGCGCCACCGGGGTCGGCAAGGACAGCCGGGTCGGCGTGCTCATGACGAATCGACCGGAATGGCTGGCTGCCGTTTTCGGGACCGCACTGGCCGGTGGCGTGGCGGTGGCGCTGAGCACGTTCTCCACGCCCGCGGAACTGGAGCACCTGCTGGGGTTGTCCGGTGTTTCGGTGCTGCTGTTCGAACGTGCCGTCGCCGGTAAGGATTTCGCGGCAGTTCTCACCGGACTGGAACCGGAGATCGGTACGGCGGCTCCCGGGGCGGTGCGGTCGTCGGCCTACCCGTTCCTGCGCCGCCTCGCCGCGGTCGGCGCACCGGTGGACGGTGGCGCGATCGAGACCTGGGACGCGTTCGTGGCCGCCGGGAATTCCGAACCGGTCGAACTCGTCGAGGCCGCCGCGGCCACCGTGTCACCCAGCGATACCGCCGTGCTGTTCTTCTCCTCCGGAACCACGAGCAAGCCCAAGGGAGTTCGGAGCGCGCATCGCGGTGTCACGATCCAGATGTGGCGGTTCCGGCGGATGTTCGGTTTCGGACCCGACGACCACGTCCGCTGCTGGACCGCCAACGGCTTCTTCTGGTCCGGCAATTTCGGGCAGGCACTGGGTTCGACCCTGGCCGCGGGCGGGTCGCTGATCCTCCAATCGACCTTCGACGGCGCGGCGGCACTGGAACTGATGCAGTCCGAACGGGTGAACTTCCCGGTCGCCTGGCCCCATCAGTGGGCCCAGCTCGAAGGCGCGCACAACTGGGCGACCGTGGATCTGAGCACCCTGCGGTTCGTCGACGTCGACTATCCGGCCGCCCGTCATCCCACGGTGACCACCACCTGGACCGAGCCGGGACACGCCTACGGCAATACCGAAACCTTCACCATCACCACGTGTTTCCCCGCCAACACCCCCGAAGACACGATCGCGGGCAGCAGCGGCGAACCGCTACCCGGCAATACGATCAAGATCGTCGACCCGCTCACCGGGGCCGTCCTGGCGCGCGGTGAACGCGGTGAGATCTGCGTCAAGGGCCCCACCCTGATGCTCGGCTACGTCGGCATCCCCCTCGACGAAACCCTCGACGCCGACGGCTATTTCCACACCGGCGACGGCGGATACCTCGACGAAGTCGGCAGGCTGTACTGGGAGGGCAGGCTCACCGACATCATCAAGACCGGCGGCGCGAATGTCTCCCCACTCGAGGTCGACGAGGAGCTCAACCGCTATCCGGGTGTGAAAGTCGGCCGCACCGTGGGCATTCCGCACGACACCCTCGGCGAGGTCGTGGTGGCCTGCGTCGTTCCGCACGCCGACACCACCCTCGACGGCGAGGCGATCCGGGCGTTCCTGCGGGAACGGCTGGCCAGCTACAAGGTGCCCCGGCACGTGCTGCTCTACAGCGAGGACGATCTCACCCTCACCGGCAGCGCCAAGATCAAGTCCGCCGAGCTGCGCGAACTGGCCGCGGCCCGGCTCGCGACCTAGGCCGCGTTGATCAACCGGTTTCGCTGTCGGCTGGGTGAGCCTTGAACCGTGACGCGACAGGAGATCTCTGACGAGGTGTCCAACACGGCCTAGCGAGCAGTCGTCTTCAGAGTCATCGATACGTACGCGGAGAACCCGGCACGGGCGGCGAACCTCACCGGACGAGTGCTCGATTCGCTGAAACCGAGTTTCCGATAGAGGCCGAGCGCGGGTGCGTTCCTGTCCTTTATGTCGCGAAGCACGAATTCGTCGTACGGCAGCTGCAGCAGGTGCCCCATCAGCGCCGTCGCGACGCCCTTCCCCTGGCGCTGCGGTGCGGTGGTGACGAAGCCGATCTCGGCCAGACCGGGACACGCACCGTCGTACGCTCCGAGGAACTGACTCCGCACGATGAAGTAGCTGATCAGGCCGTGCAGCCCGCCGAGTCCGCGCTGCATCTCTCGACGGTTGGGCTCGAAGCACTCCTGACTGCCTTCCGTGACGGATGCGATCGCGGCGGGTTCCCCGTCGACCAGCGCCACGTAGAAGCGCTCGAGGATGATCATGTGCTCGAATGCGTCCGCGAGGGCCCGTGGGTCCTTCGAAAAATACTCGAAGTCCTCGGCGAATCCCTGAACGAGGACCTCGGTGATACGCCGGCGGTATCCCTCGCCCAGCGCGTCGCCGCGCTCGAGCTCGATGGTCACGAGGCTCCTTTTCGTATCAGCAGGCGAAGCACGAGGTCGACGCCTGTCTCGGTCATCACGCCCGGGATGACCGTTCGCATGCCGGCGATGCCGGACAACATCGCGAAGTAGTAGGCCGTCAGCTGAGCAGGCTCGCCGTCCTCGAATTGACCGGCCGCTTGACCGCGACGCACGAGAGCTGCGAAGGCGTCCCACAGTGGGCGCTGGGCGGTCGCCAGCCGCTCCGCGGTTCCGACCGGGGTATCCGTCAGAAACCCCTGGTTGATAACCAGGAAGAACTCGGCCTCGCCGTTCCCGTTCGCGAGGTCGGTCAGGAAAACGCACGTGAAGTCGCGCACCAGGGTGAGCGGATCCGCGTCACTCAAGAGCGCAGCAGACGCTGCGACCAGACCGGACGCGGCCTGCTCGAGCAGCGCGTCGAACAGCGCTTCCTTGCTCGCATAGTGGCGGTAGATCGACCCCGTGCTGAGACTGGCCTCTTCCGCGATGTGCCTGATGCTCGACGCGGTGAATCCGCGATTCGCGAAGACACGGACGGCCGCGCCCTCGATGGACTCGCGCGTCGCGTCGCGCATCGCCGCGTTCTGCTCTGGTGTTCTCGTCAACCCTGCTCCGATAGAATGAACTCTTGTTCATTATACGGGTGCGGGTGGGCACTGGATCTGGATCAAGGCCGACTTGATCAACACGGCCAAGCGCACGGAGGTTCCGGCGGTGCCGATACCGCCGGAACCTTCGCCCTAGCGCGCAGGCGCCATCGCACCGGCGAGGTGGCCGACGGTGGACGCGAGGTCACCGCAGGCCTGCTCGTACTGTCCGCGCAGGGTCGCGACGAGTTCGGCGGTGGTTCCGGCTTCGGTGATGGCGCCGATGCCCTGGCCCGCGCCCCAGACATCACGCCAGGCCTTGGCGTCGGTGCCGGAGGAGCCGAAGTTCATCCTCGAAGGGTCCGACTCGGGCAGGTTGTCCGGGTCGAGGCCCGCGGCGACGATGCTGCCGCGCAGGTAATTGCCGTGCACGCCGGTGAACAGGTTGCTGTAGACGATGTCGGACGCGGACGAGTCGACCACCATCTGCCGGTAGTCGGGCGCCACATTGGCCTCCGCGGTGGACAGGAACGCCGAGCCTACATAGGCCAGGTCGGCGCCGGCGGCCTGCGCGGCCAGGATCGACCGGCCGTGCGCGATCGAACCCGACAGCAGCAGCGGACCGTCGAACCAGGTGCGGATCTCCTGGATCAGCGCGAACGGCGACTGGGTTCCGGCGTGCCCGCCCGCCCCCGCGGCGACCGCGATGAGCCCGTCGGCGCCCTTCTCGATCGCCTTGCGCGCGAAGTGGTTGTTGACCACATCGTGCAGCACGAGACCGCCGTAGGAGTGCACGGCGTCGTTGATCTCGGTCCGCGCGCCCAGCGAGCTGATCACGATCGGCACCTTGTGCTCGACGATGACCGCCATGTCCTGCTCGAGCCGGTCGTTGGAGCGGTGCACGATCTGATTCACCGCGAACGGCGCCACCACCGCCTCCGGATTCGCGGCCGCGTACGCCACGTTCTCCTCGACGATGCGATCGAGCCAGTCACCGAGCAGCGAGGCGGGCCGCGCGTTCAGCGCCGGAAACGATCCGACGATTCCGGCCTGACACTGGGCGAGGACGAGCTCGGGGCCCGACGCGATGAACATCGGCGAGGCGACCACGGGCAGGGACAGGCGGCTGGAGAGCCACTGGGGCAGTGCCATTGAATCCTCCGAAACAGGACGGACCAGCGGCTGAGCCGCCGGGCGGTTACGTCAGTACCAGCACGGTAGGACGCAGGCAGGGCCCTATGCAACCAGTTGCATAGGGATCGTGGCGTGGATCACCGCGCCTGACGCCATTCGCGCGGCGGGGTGATCCGCGGGTGTGCGGTTCTGGTGTCGCGGGATCGCGACGGACTCAGCGATACCGGGCAGCCAGCATTCGCCGATGCTCGGACGGCGTGCCGAAGAGCGCGCGGTTCAAGGTCGCCCGTTTGAGGTGGACGTGGATGCCGCTGTCCCAGGTGTAGCCGAATCCGCCGTGTAGTTGGAGTGCGGCGCCGACCACCCGCACCGCGGCGGTGGTCGTGTACGACTTCGCTCGCGCGGCGGCGAACGTCGCCTCGGCCGAACCCTCGGCGATCGCCTGGACGGCGGCGGCGACGAGGTGCCGTGCGACGGTGACCTGCACCAGCATGTCGGCACAGGAGTGCTTGACCGCTTGGAACGAGCCGACCGGTCGCCCGAATTGTTCGCGCACGCGCACATAGGCGACGGTCGCCGCCAGCATGGCCTCGGCGGAACCCAGCGAGTCACAGGCCACCGCGACGGCGGCTCGTGCGCGGAGCGTTTCCGGTGCCTTGTGGTCGGGGAAGCGCCACACGGCATGAACGGCTACTCGATCGGCGGTCACCGCGGCGGCCGAGCGAGTGGCGTCGACCAGCGGTGTCGGGGTGATGGTCAATCCGGTGGTGCCGGGGACCACCGCGACGAGCGCGTCGCTCGCCCGGACCGGGACGAGCAGCAGGTCTGCGACCGGTGCGTCCAGAACGAAGGCCGCCGATCCGGTCAGCACGGATCCGGCGGGACCGGATTCCAGGACGAAGGCCGGGTCCGTATCGCCCGTGTCGAGGACCAGCACCGGCACCGCGCGGCCGGCGACCGTCTCGCGGAAAATAGTGTCGCGCAGGTCGTCCGCGGCGACCTCGGCGAGTGCCGGGACCGACAGTGCCAGCACCGTGGGCAGCGCCGTGACGGCGGCGGCACGGCCCACCTCGCCGAGCAACACCGCCACCTCGGCGAAAGTGGCTCCCGCACCGTCGAATTCGGACGGCGCGGCCAGCCCCGGCCAGCCGGCTTCGGTGATGGTGGCCCACGGCACCGGCTCGCCCGCCGATTTCGCCAGCAGGTCCCGGGCGAGGGCGCGTAGTTCGTCGTGGAATTCGGCGAAGTCGGTCATCTCTTGTCTCCCGACGGTTCGCGGGGCAGCCCGAGGCCGCGTTCGGCGATGATGGTTCGCTGGATCTCGCTGGTGCCGCCGGGAATGGTCCACTCCCAGGAGCCGAGGAAATCCAGTACCCAGGCGCCGGACTCCCAACCGCCCGACATCGGTTTGCGCAGCACCGTGTGCGCGGCCACCCCACCCAGTTCGGCGCCGAAATCGGTCATCCGCTGGAGGAGTTCGCTGTAGTACAGCTTCACCACCGAGGCGTCTGCCGGACCGACCGTGCCCGCGACGTGTCGTTCGACCAGGTCGCGGCACAGCGCGCGCAGGCCGGTGATCTCGATCTCCAGTTCGGCGAGGCGATCGGCCACCACCGGGTCGTCCAGTGCGCGTCCGCTGGGATCGGGGCGCGCGGCATCGGCCAGCAGCATCCGGAACCCCGCATTGCCGAGCCGCTCGGCCAGTTCGAGCATGGTCAGGCCGCGTTCGGCCCCGAGCGTGCGCTGGGCGACCTGCCAGCCGCCGTGCTCCGCGCCGATCAGCGCGCTCGCGGGCACCCGCACATGATCGAGGAAGATCTCGCAGAAGTGGGATTCGCCGGTGGCCTGCCGGATGGGCCGCACCTCTATGCCGGGGCTGCGCATGTCCAGCAGGAAGAACGAAATCCCCTGTCGCGCAGGCACGGACGGATCGGACCGCGCAAGCAACAGGCACCAGTCCGCATACTGGGCGCCGCTGGCCCACACCTTCTGGCCGGTGATGACCCAGTCGTCGCCGTCGCGGTGGGCGGCGGTCCGCAGAGCGGCCAGGTCGGAACCAGCGTCGGGTTCGGAGAAGCCCTGCACCCAGATCTCGCCGTCGAGAATGGCGGGCAGATGCCGGGCGCGTTGTTCGGGGGTACCCGCCGCAAGCAGGGTGGCGGCCGCGTGATGGATGGCGACGAACGCGAGCACGAGCCGGGGCGCATCATGGGCGGCGAGTTCCTGATACAGCACGATCTGATGCCCGACCGGCATCCCACCGCCGTACTCGACGGGCCAGTGCGGCACCGCGAAACCGGCGGCACGCAACCGCTGGAACCAATCCTGCTGGAACCGCGCGAATTCCGCGTCGGAGGCACCCAACTGGGTCTGCCGCCAATCGCCGGGGATCTGCGTGCGACACCAGTGGCGGACATGCGCACGGAACGCGGAAAGGTCAGCGGGCCAACGCTCCCCCACGCCCACCCCATCGGTCGACGCCATCGAGCGAGCTTCCGCCGAATCCGCCAGGCCCGTCGACTGGGCGCCCAGCACATCCGCCGGAGTTATCGGGTTGTCGTGCATGGCATCTGCCGGTGCCGTCGGGCCCGAGCGCGCCTCATCCGCCGGTGTCATCGGGCGCTTCGGCGGAGGGCGAGCAGGCGGTCGCGGTGCTCGGTGGTTTGCATGGAGACGATCTCGGCGGCGAAGCCGGCCTGCATCGGGCCGGCCAGTGCCTGGCTGAGGTACATGTTCACGACACGCTTGGTGCCGCGAACCGCTTCGGGTGGCTGAGCAGCGATTCGGTGGGCGAGGGCGAGTGCCTCGGTCAGGAGCTGGTCCGGGGCGACTACGCGGCTGGCCAGGCCGACGTCGACAGCGGTGGCGGCGTCGATGCGGTCGCCGGTGTAGAGGTATTCGCGGGTGCGCAGGATCGGGGTGAGCAGCGGCCAGAAGGCGGCGCCGCCGTCTCCGGCCACCAGTCCGACCGCGACGTGTGGATCGGCCAGGTAGGCCCGCTCCGACATCAGCACCACATCGCACAGCACGGCGATGCTCGCGCCGAGGCCGACCGCGGCACCGTTGACGGCGGCGATCACCGGTAGCGGGAAGCGCAGCATCTCCTCGATGATCTGCGCGCCTTCCCGGATGCTCTCGTCGCGGGCGACCGGGTCGTCGAGGAAGGAGGTGATCCAGTCAAGGTCGCCGCCTGCGCTGAAAGTCCTTCCGGCACCGGTGAGTACGACCACCCTGGCCGCGGTGTCGGCGGCCAGGTGCCGCCAGACCTCGGCCAGCGCGCGGTGCAGGTCGGCGTTCACGGCATTGAGCGCGTCGGGCCGGTCGATCAGCACGGTCCGCACGGGGCCGTCGGCGGTCACGGTGAGTCCGGGTGGCAGCGGGTTCACGCCTGTCACGCTCCTCGTGGATCGGAGAACGGACCGGCCAGCCCGCGGGCACCGATCCGACGGGTGAGCAGGTCCTCGGTGCCGGTGATGCCCAGCGGCAGCCGCCGCAGCGGCAGACTGTGCCGCGACAGCCACGACAGCGTCGTCTCG
This sequence comes from Nocardia sp. NPDC058480, assembly GCF_042720495.1. Taxonomy (NCBI): domain Bacteria; kingdom Bacillati; phylum Actinomycetota; class Actinomycetes; order Mycobacteriales; family Nocardiaceae; genus Nocardia; species Nocardia sp. NPDC058480. The sequence goes on from NZ_JBHXMN010000004.1 coordinate 486,992, forward strand.
TCACAGAACCCGACCGCGCCGTGCACCTGATGCGCGACCCGGAAGACGATCTCGGCGGCTTCCAGCACGGCCAGCCGCAAGGCGAGCGCGTCGGCGACCGCGTCGGGCTGTCCGGTCTGGATGCTCCACAGCGCGTATCGGGCCAGCATCTCTACCCCCTTGCGCTCCACTTCGGCATCGGTCAGCTGGAACTGCACCGACTGGAAATCCGCCAGCCGCCGCCCGAACTGCTCCCGCACCAGCACGTGATCCCCGGCCAGTTCCATCGCACGGTCCAACATTCCCAGCAACGTCCAACACGGCAGTACCAACGCCAAGGCCAGATCATCCGCACCGCGAGTATCCAAGGGCCGCACAGCAATCGGCGTCACGAATACGGTCTCCCGCGCGGTCCTCCCGTCCGCCGGGACAACGGTCCCCTCCACCGTTCCCCCACCGGCTCGTCCGACGGACTCCCCACCGACTCCCCCGCCGAGCCGCACAGCGAACTCCCCGCCAGACCCCCCACCCAGGCAGACAGCGAACTCCCCACCCGTTCCGGCGCCAGGCCGTGCGACGGTACCCCGACCGGCCCCCGCACCGGCTTCGACCGTGATCCCGCCATCCGACGCCCCGCCGGTCCATTCGTCAGGCTCAATAGCGGTGCCGCCGTTGGCTTCCACATCAGGCCGGACGACAGACTCGCGATCGACCCCATGTCCGAGACGCGCAGCGGGCTCCCCGCCCATCCGTGTGTCAGGCCGGGTAGCGGTTTCCTCATCGACTTCCGCGTCGAGCCCGGTGAGCCTTCCGGCGCGACGAGCGGTGACCGTGCCCCGCCGACCATCGGGATCGACAGCGACGACCCGCAGGTCGAGGCCGTCGATCGCGGCGGCGGGCTCGGGCCCGGCCACCACGACGATGGCGTCGACATCGAGGTCGTCCGGCCGGGACAGGCGCTCCGCCACCGGATACGGGATGGCCCAGTAGCCCGCGCTGCGGCACAGTGCCGCAGCTGCTTCCAATTCGATGGGGTCGCGCCGCGGGCTCAGGTCCCACGCGCCGAGGCGCTCCAGGACGGCCGCGATCGTCGTGCGCCGGATCGTCGGGTCGGCCTCGGCCAGCTGGACCAGGTCGTCACCGCCCGCGGCACGCAGGGCGCGCAAGGCTTGGAGACCGAATTCGGCGGCCTCGCTGGATAATTCGAGAAACATGTGGCCCCCTGGTGGTATCGCGGCCGAACTCACGCCGCCGCCCCTGATCGTCGGGTTCCGGACAGCAGCGACCTGGCCAGCAGGATCTGCTGTATCTCGACGCTGCCCGAGGCCACGGTCGCGGCGTTCGCGTAGCGCCAGTGGTCCTCGACGGCGCGGCGGAACTGCCGACGGGTGCCCTTTTCGTCGGCCACGTGGGCGGCCAATTCGGTGAGCAGCGCGGCGCTCTCCTGATCCAGCCGGGTGACCGCGATCCGGTAGGCGGCGGCGTCGCCGGGTGCCACCCGACCCGTGTTCTGCATGGCGACAACCTGATACGCCAGCAGCCGGGCCCGCCGAGCCCGGGTCAGCGCCCGTGCCCATCGGCCGCGCAGGGCCGACGGCAAGGTATCCCAGCGTTCGCCGAGTGCGGTCGGCGCGAGCTGCAGCAGCCGTTCGCAGCGGGCGTAGCGGGCGATGCCGACCCGTTCGAAGGCCAGCACCTCCTGGACCACGGCCCAGCCCTCGTCCACGGTGCCGAGCACATCGGCCGGTCCGACGGGCACGTCGTCGAAGAAGACCTCGTTGAGGTGGTGCGGCCCGAGCATGGAGCGGATCGGGCGGACCTCGATGCCGGGTGCCGTCATGGGCAGCAGGAACACCGTGAGCCCCTGCTGTTTACGGCCACCGGACGAGGTACGGGCGAGCAGGAAGCACCACTGCGCCATGGTGGCGTAGGAGGTCCAGATCTTCTGCCCGGAGATCCGCCAGCCGTCGCCGTCGGGGCGGGCCGTGGTGCGCAGCGAGGCCAGGTCCGACCCGGCGTCGGGCTCGGAGAACCCCTGGCACCAGATCACCTCGCCCGCCGCGATGGGCGGCAGGTGCAGGCGCTGCTGCTCGGTGGTGCCGTGCCGCATCAGAGTGGGCCCGACCCAGTTGACACCCATGTACTGCGCGCCGCGCGGTTCATGGTGTGCCCACATCTCCTCGCGCACCACAGTCTGCTCCCACACCGAAGCGCCCTGTCCGCCGAAACGCTCCGGCCATGCCGCACAGAGCAATCCACGCTCGGCGAGCACGCCACAGAATTTCTGAGCCGTCGCCAGATCGGCGGGGTCGTCGGTAAACGCACCGAGAAAATCGTCCGGAACCTCCGCGGCGATCAACCGCCGGAGCTCGCTGCGAAGACCCGCTGCGGCTTCGCCCATGGTGAAGTCCATACGACGCACCGTACGTCAATCCTCATAAGGATAGCAATATTTGTGGGGTCAACGGCGCCACGACTAGACTCCCGCCCATGGCGGAGACGACGACCCGGGATGCAGTGCGCGACAGGCGAGCCGCATGACCGGCCCACGCCGGGGGCGGGTGCCGCAACGCCGGATCGCCGAGACCGTCGCCGCCGAACTGCGCGCCCGGATCCTGACCGGCGACGCGGACTACCGGCTGCCCACCCAGGACCAGCTGGTCCAGGACTTCGGTGTCAGTTACCCGTCGATCCGCGAGGCGCTGCGCATCCTGGAGACCGAGGGCCTGGTCACCGTCCGCCGCGGCAATGTCGGCGGCGCCGAGGTGCACCGGCCCGACGAGTCCTCGGCCGCTTACCATCTCGGCCTCGCCCTGCAGGGCGCCCGGGTGACGCTCGGCGATCTGGCCGTCGGCCTGCGCATGTTCGAGCCACTGTGCGCGGCCGCCTGCGCGGGCCGGCCCGACCGGGCCACGACGGTGGTGCCCGCCCTGCTGGAGAACGTCGAGAAGTCCGCGGAGCTGCTCGATGACGGCGCCGAATTCACCCACACCGCAAGAGAATTCCACGATCTGATCGTGGCCCACACCCCCAATCTCACCGTGCGCTACATGGTGAGTTCGCTGGTGACACTGTGGTCCGCACAGGAGCAGGCATGGGCGGTGGAACTCACCCAGGAGGGCAAGTACCCCTCCCGCGAGCAGGCCGACGCCGCCGTGCGCACGCACCGCCGGATCGCGGGCGAGATCGAGGCAGGTCGCGCCGCCGAGGCCGAGCGGCTCTACCGCAGCCACCTCGCGGCCACCCAGAGCCTGGTGCTCGAACGGTACGACGCCGACATGATCAGCGCGTCACCCCAGGGCGCCCGGCCGACGACGCGGATGCGGCCGAGCACCCGGATCTGAGCCCGGATATCCATCTGCACCAGCGGATTCACGGATACCGGCCCATCAATACCCGGTCTTGGATAATCTGATTCTCACGTTCTTGCATATCTAGTTCCCTTGCCTTTTCGACGAGTCGCCCGACCTCGATCGCCGCTCTCGCGGCCCCGCATCACCCCTCGGAGCGCCTCGTCATACAGCCATGCCCGCACTCGCAGAATGCGCGCTGACCAGGGGTTCCCCTCGGGATAATCCAGTATTGCAATCATTGTGAGGATTGACGTACCGTGACCCGCAACACCCACTGATCCGACCGTAGGGGAGGGCCCCACAGTGACCCGAGGGGCGCGCTACCGCAGCGAGACACCATTCACCGTCGCCGAGGGCTGGAGCCTGCGCCGACTCACACCACCGAGCCGCCTCTTCGGCGCCAACGGCCTACGCACCGGGGCGGACAACCGCGTCTACGTCGCGCAGGTGGCAGGCAGCCAGATCAGCGCTCTCGACGTCACCACCGGCGAACTCGAGACCGTCAGCGCCAAAGGCGGCGACATCGTCGCCCCCGACGATCTCGCCTTCGACACCGAGGGCAATCTCATCGCCACCGAGTACATGGACGCCCGTGTCAGCGTGCGCAGCCCCGACGGCACCTCGCGCGTACTGCGTGCCGACCTGCCCGGCGCGAACGGCATCACCTTCCACAACGGCAGGCTGTTCGTCAACGAGTGCCGGGTCGGCGGCCGCCTGCTGGAACTGCCGCTCGACGGCAGCGCCCCGCGCGTCCTGCAGGACAACCTGCCGATGCCCAATGCCATGGAGTTCGGTCCCGACGGGCTTCTCTACTACCCGGTCATGGGCACCAACGACATCTGGCGCATCGATCCCGACGGCGGCGAACCCGAACGGGTCGTCGGCGATCTCGGCGTGCCCGACTCGGTCAAGTTCGATGCCCAGGGTTACCTCGTCTCGACCCAGGTCGGCACCGGCGAGGTGCTGCGGATCGATCCGCGCACCGGCGAGCGGCAGGTACTGGCCGCGCTCGCGCCCGGTCTGGACAACTGCGCCTTCGTCGGCGACCGGCTGTTCGTGTCGAGCTTCACCGGCGAGATCACCGAGATCCTCACCGGCGGCGCCACGAAAGCCGTTCTGGAAGGCGGTCTGATGTGGCCGCTGGATCTCACCGTGACTCCCGACGGCACCCTCTACGTCGCCGACGGCACCTACCTCTACGCATTCGGTGACACCGGGCTCACCCAGGTCGCCTCATTGTTCAGCCTCAACACTCCCGGCTATGTCCGCGGCGTCACGGCCGTCGGCCCCGGCGAGCTCGTGGTCGCGACCTCCTCGGGCGAGATCGCCTCCTACCGACCGGGACCCGAGCCCGTCACCGAGGTGCTGGCGGAGGGCTACGACCAGCTCTATGGCGTCGCCGCCACCGCGGATCGCACCGTTGTGGTCGCCGAATTCGGTGCGGGCCGGGTGCTTTCGCTGCGCGGCGGCTCGGTCGAGGTGCTGGCGAGCGGTCTGGACCGCCCACTCGGTGTGGCCGTCGGCCCCGACGACACCGTGCTGGTCTCGGAGTCCGGCAGCGGGCGGATCGTCTCGATCGGCAGCGGCGGGGTGGACACCGTCGTCGACGGTCTGGACACGCCGCACGGAATCCTGGTGCGTGGCAATCAACTTCTCATCGTCGATGTCGGGCTCAAGGCACTGATCGAGTTCGACCTCGCGACCAAGGTCCGCGGCGTGGTCGCGGCGAACCTGCCGGTGGGTGTGCCCGAGGGTGTGGTCGCCAAGCCACTGCTGGGCACGCCGCCGTTCTCCGGTCCGATGGGCCCGTTCGCGGGCATCACCGCCGGGCCCGACGGCACCGTCTACGTCTCCGCCGACGCCGAGGGCAGTGTGCTCGCACTGCAGGTGCAGGCATGAGCGCGGCGGCAGGCTTCGCGGGCCTGGGGCTGGGCGGGCGGATCGTCATCGTCTCGGGCGCGGGCGGCGGTGGCATCGGTACGGCGGTCACCCGCCTGGTCGCCACCGCCGGGGCAACCGTGGTGGCGGTGAGCCGGTCCAAGGAGAATCTCGACTCCCACATCAATCCCCTGGCAGCCGAAGGACTTTCGGTGATCCCGGTCGCCGCCGACGCCGGCACCGACGAGGGGATCGCGAAGGTACTGGAGCGGGTCGCCGACCTGCCGGGCAGCCTGCACGGACTGGTGAACGTGGCAGGCGGCGCCGACCCCGCCACCTGGATGCCCGCCACCCGCGTCACCCGGGAGGACTGGCGTGCGCTGTTCGCCCAGAACCTGGAAACCATGTTCTTCATGAGCCAGGGCGTGGCCAACGCACTGCGAGAACAGGGCAACCCGGGGTCGATCGTCTCGGTCTCCTCGATCAGCGGGATGAACACCGCGCCCTTCCACATCGCTTACGGCACCGCCAAGGCCGCCCTCGTGGCGGCCACCCGGACACTCGCCGTGGAGCTGGCCCAGGATGGCATCCGTGTGAACGCGGTCGCGCCCGGCGTCACCGAGACCCCGGCCTCGCGCGCCTATGTCGGCGCCGACCCCGACCGCGACCGGCGCGCCATCACCATGGGCAGGCGCGGACAGCCCGGCGAACAGGCCGGGCCGATCCTGTTCCTGCTCTCGGACCTGTCGACCTATCTCACCGGCCAGACGCTGCTCGTCGACGGCGGCCTGAATCTGCGCTGGACCCATCTGGGCGGTGACCACACCTCGCTGTTCCTCGAGAACGAGGACTTCCGCGCCGCCATCACCCACTGACGAACGCATCAGGAGGATGTCTTAACCCTTCCCCACGGCTGAAGCCGGGGGATTTCCAACTCGGACTGCACCATTGACCGCCCCGGAGGGAGGCCCGCAATGTCTTATGTCTTCTGCACTGGCACGGTCGAGTTCTACCGCGGCCGCCAGAATTACGGTGGCGGCGTTCCGGTCACGATCTGCGGTGTGCCCGCAGGTGTCGCAACTGAATATCCTCACCTGCAAGGCAAGCCGCTGCTTGGCTCTCGCTCCACAGCTCGCGCAGGTCATCTTCCGTTGGGCGCGTGCGAGTTCAGCGGCGCAGCGGCGACGATGCCCTGCATACGGCAGGTCATGGGCGGGGCTGGTGGCGGTTGCCGTGGTGGAGACACCCCAGTCGATACCGATGCTGCCCGTCGCGGCGGGAGCGGGTTCGACTTCGCGGCGGACGACGAACGCGGCGTACCAGTGGCCGAGCGAATCCTGGTAGACACGGACCGACGACGGCTCCGACGGCAATTCCCGCGACCACACGACCGGGATGGTGACACCCTTCGGCAAGGCAAGCATGCGGTGGGCGATACCAAACCCGCGTGTGGTGTATTCCAGCGACGGCAGAGAAGTCCTGCGCCGCTTAACGGTCGGTCGGCCGCGTCCCTTCACCGTGAACGAATGGTCCAACGCCCGGGAGTAGGTGCGCAGCATCTGCTGCTGGGCGACCTGCGAACCTGCCCGCAACCACGCGGTGCGGGCGCGTGCTTCGGTGAGCATCTTCGACAGCCGCGCGAAGGTGGGTTTCTCTTCCCCACGTTGCTGGTGGACGGCTTCGTTCCACAGGAACCGGCAGCGATGCCATTCGGATTCCAGTGCGCGCACCGCCTGTCGTCTACCGCTGCACCTACCACGTCGTATGGTGCCCGAAATACCGGCGGCGAGTCATCGGCGGAAGCATCGAAGACCGTCTCGAGCAACTCATCCGGGAAGTCTGCACCGAACGAGACGCACACATCATCGAGCTGGAAACCATGCCCGACCAGGTGCACCTGCTCGTCTCATGCGATCCGCAGTTCGGGATTCACCGCCTGGTCAAACAGATCAAGGGCCGCTCCTCCCGCGTCCTGCGTGCCGAGTTCCCCGCCCTCAAGTCCCGCTTGCCCACCCTGTGGACCAACTCGTACTTCGTCGCCACAGTCGGCGGCGCAACTTTGGAGGTAGTGAAACGCTATGTCGAGAACCAGAAAGACGCTTAGCTCCGATTCCTCCCCACGGCTGAAGCCGAGGGTTTCCTCGGAGCTCTCGAGATGACCGAAACCGCCGAAACCGCCACCGATCCGCTGTCGACCCCCATGACCATCGGCGTCGAGGCCTACATCTCCCCCGAATACGCCAAGGCCGAAGGCGACCGGCTGTGGGCCAAAGTGTGGCAGCAGGTCTGCCGGGTCGAGGAGATTCCCCGGGCCGGCGACTACCTGACCTACGAGATCGGCGCCGACTCGATCATCGTCGTCCGGACCACGCCCGAGACGCTGCGCGCTTACCACAATGTGTGCGCCCACCGCGGCCGCCGCCTCGTCGACACTCCCCCCGGCGCGCACGACGGGCGCGGCCAGGCCCGCCAGTTCACCTGCAGCTTCCACGGCTGGCGCTACGACCTCGACGGCCGCAACACCTTCGTCGCCGAACGCGAGGACTGGCCGTGCGGTCTCACCGAGCGCAACGACGGACTCCAGAAAGTCCAGATCGACACCTGGGGTGGCTGGGTCTGGATCAACATGGACCCCGACTGCGAGCCCCTGCGCGACTACCTCGAACCCGCCGCGAGCCTGCTCGAGCACTTCGAGCTGGAGAAGATGCGCTACCGGTGGCGCAAATGGCTGACCTTCGACTGCAATTGGAAGGTCGCCTTCGAGGCGTTCATGGAGACCTACCACGTCCCCTACACCCATCCGGAGTTCTCGAACTTCGGCTCCTTCCTCGGCTGGGCCCGCGCGCAGGGCAAGCACAGCAATATCGGTTATGACGCACCGAAGGGCATGGAGGAGAACCAGGCCAAGCTGCGGGTCGGCGGCGGCGCCGACGCCAGGATCTCCACCGCCCAGCTGCAGAACTTCACCTGGGAGAACGCCAACACCAACACCACCCGCACGCTGGTGGATGTGGCCAACCGGCTCGTCGACGAACTGCCCGAGGGCACCCCGTCGGACCAGGTGCTGCGCTACTGGCTCGAGACCGCGCGGGCCGAGGACCAGGCGCGCGGGGTCGACTGGCCCAAGGTCGAACCCGACATCGTCGCCCGCAGCGGCACCGCCTGGCAGATCTTCCCGAACTTCCAGATCGGGCACGCGGTCAACAACATGCTCTGCTACCGGTTCCGCCCCTACGGCACCGATCCGGACAAGTGCATCTTCGAGGCCGCGGTCTTCGAGCTGTTCCCGGAAGGGCAAGAGCCGCAGACCGAATGGGAGTACACCCCGGTCGGCGACCCCGGCTGGCGCACCGTGCTGCCGCAGGACTTCGACAATATGGCCGCGGTCCAGCAGGGCATGAAGTCACGCGGCTTCTCCGGTCCCAAGCCCAACCCCTATCGCGAACGCAGCGTGGTCAACCTGCACCACAACCTGGCCCGGTACATGGACACCGGCGCGCCCCGCGATCTCGCCTGAATCACTCTCCAGCAAGGAAATCCGCATGAGCGACTGCGCACCCACGCAGACCCCCGACATCGATGTCGAGGAACTCCGGGCCACCTACCTCGCCGAACGCGACAAGCGCGTGCGCACCGAGGGCCAGGGGCAGTACCTGGTCACCGACGACGACTTCACCGACTTCTACGAGGGCGACCCGTACACGAGAGTGGTGCCACGAGAACCGATCGCCGACGAGATCGGCATCGCGATCCTCGGCGGCGGTTGGGCGGGCCTGCTCGCCGCCGCCCGGCTCGAGGAGGCCGGGGTCACCGATTTCCGGATCATCGAGCTGGCAGGCGATTTCGGTGGCGCGTGGTACTGGAACCGGTATCCCGGCATCCAGTGCGACACCGACAGCTACGCCTATCTGCCGCTGCTCGAGGAAACCGGCTACATGCCGACCGAGAAATACGCGCGCGGCGACGAGTGTTTCGAGCACGCGCAGCGCATCGGCAAGCACTACAACCTCTACGGCCGTTCGATCTTCAGCACGCTGGTGCAGTCGCTGCGCTGGGACGACGAGCTCGACCGCTGGCGCATCGGCACCAACCGCGGCGACGACCTGCGCGCCCGCTTCGTGATCATGGCCCAGGGCCCGTTCAACAAGCCCAAACTGCCTGGCATCCCCGGGATCTCGGAGTTCACCGGTCACACCTTCCACAGCGCGCGCTGGGACTACGAATACACCGGTGGCGGTATGCGCGGCGGACTGGACAAACTCGCGGGCAAGAAGGTCGCGGTGATCGGCACCGGCGCCAGCGGCATCCAGATCGTGCCGCACCTCGCCGAATCCGCCGAACACCTCTCTGTCTTCCAGCGCACCCCCTCCTATGTCTACGAGCGTGGTGACGTGCCGACCGATCCGGAGTGGGCGGCCTCGGTGCAGCCGGGCTGGACCCGTGAGCGCAAGCGCAACTTCCACACCGCCGCGTTCGAGGCGTTCACTCCTGGCCAGGCCGATCTGATCTGTGACGGCTGGACCGAGGTCAGCCGTAATCTCGAGGCACATCTCAGCGCCACCGGTGGGTGGGCGACGCTGACGCCGGAGAAGTTCATGGAGTTGCGTGAACTCGAGGACTACAAGGCGATGGAGCGGGTGCGCGGGCGCGTCGACGAGATCGTCACCGACCCGGCCACCGCGGCCGCGCTCAAGCCGTACTACCGGTTCCTGTGCAAGCGGCCGTGTTTCAACGACCAGTACCTGCCCACTTTCAACCGCGACAACGTGACCCTGGTCGATGTCGCGAAAACCAAAGGTGTGGAACGGATCACGGCCAGGGGAATCGTCGCCGACGGTGTCGAGCACGAGCTGGACTGCATCATCTTCGCCAGCGGTTTCGAGATCACCACCGACCTGGACCGCCGCTTCGGGATCGCGCCGTTCGCCGGCCGCGACGGCGTCTCGCTCTATGAGCACTGGGGCGAGGGGTACCAGACCCTGCACGGCCTCACCACCCGTGGTTTCCCGAATCTGTTCTTCACCGGGTTCCTACAGGGCGGGGTCACGGCGAGCACCACCGACATGTTCGACCAGCAGGCCGAGCACATCGCCTACATCCTGAAGCAGGCCGTCGACACCGGAGTCGCCACGGTCGAGCCCACCGTCGAGGCGGTGCAGGAGTGGGTGACCACAGTGCGCGAGACCGCCGTCGACAACAGCACTTTCCAGCGCGAATGCACGCCGGGCTACTACAACAACGAGGGCGAGAAGAACATCCGCTCGCACCTCGGCGAACCGTACTGGCCCGGCTTCTACGCCTTCGGCGACCTCCTGCGGGCCTGGCGCGACAGCGGCGATCTGCCCGGCCTGGAGATGAGCAGATGACATTGCGATTCGACGATCGCGTCGCCGTCATCACCGGCGCGGGCCGCGGTCTGGGCCGCGCCTACGCGCTGCTGCTGGCCGAGCGGGGCGCCAAGGTCGTGGTCAACGATCTGGGCAGCAGTGTCCGCGGCGACACCGTCGAGGGTGATCCCGCCGCCGCGGTGGTGGCCGAGATCCGCGCGGCGGGTGGCGAAGCCGTCGCGTGCGGTGAGTCGGTCGCGACGCCGGAAGGCGGGCGCGCGATCGTCGATGCCGCGCTGTCGCACTTCGGGCGGCTCGACATCCTGGTGCACAACGCGGGCAATGTCCGCTACGGGTCGCTGAGCGAGCTGAGCTACGAGGATTTCGAGTCGGTGCTAGATGTGCACCTGCGCGGGGCGTTCCACGTTGTGCGCCCGGCCTTTCCGATCATGGCCGAGGCCGGATACGGCCGCGTCGTGCTCACCTCCTCGATCGGTGGGCTCTACGGCAACAAGGGCGTCGCCAACTACGCGGTGGCCAAGGCCGGGATGATCGGGCTGTCCAATGTCGTCGCGCTCGAGGGCGCGGACGCGGGCATCACGAGCAATGTCATCGTGCCCGCCGCGGTGACCCGGCTGGCGGACGGCCTTGACACCTCCGCCTATCCGCCGATGGGGCCCGAACTCACCGCCCCGGCGGTCGGGTGGCTCGCCCACGAATCCTGCTCGATCACCGGCGAGATGCTGGTGGCCGTCGCAGGCCGGGTGGGCCGGGCCTATATCGCCGAAACCCCGGGGGTCCATCGGCCCTCGTGGACGATCGAGCAGGTCGGCGAGCAGATCGACGCGATCCGCGACACCACGGATTCGTGGATCCTGCCGCCGGTTCCGGCCGGTCACACAGATCACCTCAGGAAGAGTTTCGCGCTAGTGACGGAGGCACACCGGCATGTCGGTCAAAGTCTATGAACGGATCCTTCAGCTCTTCGAAGCCGAAGGTATCAACACGATTTTCGGTATTCCCGATCCGAATTTCGTGCACATGTTCCATCTCGCGGAGGAACGCGGCTGGAACGTCATCGCACCGCATCACGAGGAATCGGCCGGTTTCATGGCCGAGGCCGTCTCCCGGATGACGGGCAAGGCGGCGGTCTGCATCGGCACCCTCGGGCCCGGTGTCGCCAATCTCGCCGGCGCGATGATGTGCGCGCTGGTGGAGAACTCGCCGGTGATCTTCCTGGGCGGTCAGCGTGCCAGGATCACCGAGCAGCGGGTGCGGCGCGGGCGCATCCAATTCGTCAAGCAGGCTGCGCTGTTCGAGAATTCGGTGAAGTACAGCGCCAGCATCGAATACGCCGACCAGACCGACGAGATCATCCGCGAGGGCCTGCGCAAGGCACTCACCGGAACCCCCGGCCCGGTCTATATCGAATACCCCTCGCACGTCATCCTGGAAGAACTGGATGTGCCCGCGCCCTTGCCGCCCTCGGCGTATCGCCTGGTCGGCCAGACGGCGGGCGCGGACAAGATCGCCGAGGCGGTCAAGCTGCTGCGGGCGGCGAAGCAGCCGATCCTGCTGGTGGGTCACGGGGCGCATACCGCCCGTGCCGGTGCGTCGGTGCGGGAACTGGCCGAGCTGCTGGCGGTGCCGGTGATCCAGACCTCCGGTGGCACTTCGTATATCGAGGGTCTAGAGGACCGCACGTTCCCCTACGGCTTCTCCCCGTCGGCGGTCGAGGCCGTGGTGCAGTCGGATCTGTGTCTGGCGATCGGCACCGAGCTGGGTGAGCCGGTGCACTACGGGCGCGGCAGGCACTGGGTGGCGAACGAGGCGAACCGGAAATGGATTCTGGTCGAACAGGATCCGACCGCGATCGGGGTCAACCGGTCCATCGACGTGCCGCTGGTCGGCGATCTGCGCGCGATCGTGCCGCAACTCGTCGATGCGCTGCGCGACACCCCGCGCACGGCCACCCCGGAGCTGGCGGGCTGGATCGAACAGGACGCCGCACGGCTGGCCGAACTCGCCGAGACCGCACCGTCGGGGCGCACCCCGGTGCATCCGGCGCGGCTGATCGTGGAGGCCACCAAGGCATTTCCCGCCGACGGCATCATGGTGCGCGACGGCGGCGCCACCACGATCTTCGGCTGGACCTACTCCCAGGCCAAGCCGCACGACGTGATCTGGAACCAGAACTTCGGCCACCTCGGTACCGGCCTGCCCTACGCGGTCGGCGCATCCGTCGCTGAGGGCCGCAAGCGCCCGGTGATGCTGATCTCCGGCGACTCCTCGTTCCAGTTCCAGATCGCTGAGCTGGAAACCGCTGTGCGCCTGAATCTTCCGCTGGTGTCGGTGGTCGCGGTGGACTACGCGTGGGGTCTCGAGGTCGGCGTGTACAAACGCACCTTCGGGCAGGGCTCGCTCGAGACCGGCGTGCACTGGGGTACCGGAACCCGGCTGGACAAGGTGGCCGAGGGCTTCGGCTGCTACGGCGAGTACGTCGAGCGCGAGGAGGACATCGCGCCTGCGATCAAACGGGCCTACGCCAGTGGCAGACCGGGCGTGATCCACGTGGCCGTCGACCCCAAGGCGAACTCCGAGGAGATGCCCTCCTACGACGAGTTCCGCACCTGGTACGCGGAAGGAACCCAGTAGTCATGCCAGATATCTCCACGTTCTATGTCGGCGGCAAGTGGATCGAGCCCGCCGGCACCGCAAGCTTCGAGGTCGTCGACCCGGCCACCGAGGAGGTCTACGGCACCGTCACCGCGGGCACCGCGGCCGATGTCGACCGGGCGGTGGCCGCCGCGCGCGGCGCGTTCGCGAGCTGGTCGGCGAGTTCGGTCGACGAGCGCCTCGCCGTGCTGACCGCGATCGGTGTCGAGTTCGAGCGCCGTCGCGGCGACATCGCGACCGCGCTGACCGCCGAGATGGGCGCACCGGCTGCGCTGGCCAACGGATTCCAGCTGAATCTGGTTGCCGGACATCTCGATACGGCGATCCAGGTGCTGCGGGACTACCCGTTCACCGAGCAACGGGGTGCCACGCTGATCGCGCGCGAGCCGATCGGCGTCGCGGGACTGATCACGCCGTGGAACTGGCCGTTGAGCCTGATCGCGGTAAAGGTGTTCCCGGCGTTGGCCGCAGGCTGCACCGTCGTGCTCAAACCCTCGGAGCAGTCGCCGTTCAGCGCGCAGATCTTCGCCGAGGTACTCGACGCCGCCGCGGTGCCGGCCGGGGTGTTCAACCTGGTCCACGGTGACGGTCCGGGGGTGGGCGCACCACTGGCCGCGCACCCGGATGTCGACGTCATCTCCTTCACCGGCTCCACCCGGGCCGGGATCGAGGTGGCCCGCGCCGCCGCGCCCAGCGTCAAGCGGGTTACCCAGGAACTCGGCGGCAAGAGTCCCAATATCGTGCTCGACGACGAGCAGTTCGCGGCGAATGTCGCGGCGGGCATCGGTCCGCTGATGATGAACTCCGGCCAGACCTGTAGCGCGCTGACCCGGATGCTCGTGCCGCGCGCGCGGATGGACGAGGCGATCGCGGCGGCGAAGTCGGCCGCCGAGCAGCTGACCGTCGGCGATCCGACCACCGAGGTCACCCTGGGCCCGGTGGTGTCGAAGGCGCAGTTCGACAAGGTGCAGGGTCTCATTCAGCGCGGTATCGACGAGGGCGCGACCCTGGTCGTGGGCGGCACCGGCCGCCCGGACGGGCTGACCAAGGGCTACTACGTCAAACCGACGGTGTTCGCGAACGTCACCAACGACATGACGGTCGCGCGCGAGGAGATCTTCGGCCCGGTGCTGACGATCTTGGCCTACGACAGCATCGACCACGCGGTCGAGATCGCCAACGACACCGAGTACGGACTCGCCGGCAATGTCGCCGGCGCCGACCTCGAACAGGCCCGAGCAGTAGCCCACCGCATCCGGGCCGGATTCGTCTCGATCAACGACGGATTCGATTTCCACTGCCCGTTCGGCGGGTTCCGCAAGAGCGGCAACGGCCGCGAATGGGGCGCTTTCGGTTTCGACGACTACCTCGAGATCAAGGGAATCCTCGGCTACACCCCCGGGGCTCCATCATAGTCGGGTTTCAGCAGGTCAATAGCAGATCGTTATCACTTTCGAGGCACGGGGTGACACAACGGATCACACGCATCTACCGAATCAGACCGCTGCACACCATCTTTAGTCGATGTCAGGCGACCAAAGATGTCAGAGTAGGCGCCGGCGTAAGAGCTCACAGCAAAAGGCGAATCGCCATCCTTGACTGTGATATCCACCGCTTGTCCGGAAACAATTGTTCGGAGCACTAGTTCGAATTCGTAGTATCCCAAATGATCAGATTCCGACGGTGCGTATATCTCGAGATCTATTACATACTGTTCGCCAAGTTTTAATTCAACCCGATTCCCGTCGAAGTATGGCTTAGCCGATTCTGCACAGCTTCCACCGTCTTCCCGCTGAATTACCTTCGGCAACTGGCTCGATATGTCGACGCAGCCCCGCAAATTCTGCTCAGAACCCTGACCTTTGGCGACGATCAGGGTCCCAGCATGGGGAGCGGATCGTTTGGTTACACGAAGGACGATATCGGCAATCGTCACGGTGCTGTTCCTCGCACCCTCGACGATCAGTTTTAAACGCAGCGGACTGACCGTAACCCCCCGATGCTGCGAAATAATGTCGCGGAGGTTTGCAAGCGGGACGCTGGCCGGATTGTCGGGAATTATTCCAGGTAGCGCATATGTATGCCCTTTTTCCCCGATTTCATGCTGGACGACAGATTTTAGTGGAGGACCCAGGCGAATCTGATCCCCTAGGTCTGGACCGTAGGTTGTTCCAACAATACCTATTACTCCGGACAGGGCAGCCGTAAGTGCGAGTCCGATCGCAAGTTTGGATGTTCGCCCAAGTCCGGAAATCGCGTCCAGCCAACGCTTGGTAAAGCGTTCTCGTGTACTCGGCTTACGCTGTGGCTTCAGGCGCGATACTCGATTCGGGCGACGTGGCCGAGTCGGTTGATTGGTATTGGGCATGCCCCTCCGTCGTCAAGTGGAGTTTTCTCGGTTTCGGCTGCAATGTCTGAGAATGCGGCTAGTTGATGCGAGGAGAACCATCCGGCCCTCAGGATGATCGTTCTATCGACCATACGGTTATCCGCAGACCCTTGCGCATCGCAAATAGGTCACCTGTGGGGCTGAACAGAACCTCTCCCCATCCAGACTCAACCCGATTGCTGTCTGTGCATTCGCGTGGAAGGGAGTTCGACACGCTCCCGTCATCGATCTTCCAGAATATCGCTGGCATGTTGTATCCGGATCCAACGATCATCCGCCCATCGGGGCTCACGGACAGGTAGTCGATTCGACGGTGCTCGCACAATAGAGGGACGTGCATCGTGCGAATAACTTCGGAGGAAGTCACATCAACTAAACGCACCGAGGAATCATTTCCCCCCGCAACAAGCAGCTCGCCCTCTGGGTGAAATTCTATCTGACGAACATTAGTGAGATCTAGGCCTACAGGGGCATACCCATGCGTGTTCCACAGCATCACCCGGCCGTCATCAAACCCATTTGCAGATTCAACTGCTACGGCAATCGTTTCGCCGCTCGGTGACACCGTGGTGCCCGTGACAATTCCGCTCCGGCCGGTTTTCAGGGTTGTGATCAGGCGAGATTGTTCGATATCCCACACATCCACCCCGGCCGCGGTTGAGGTAACATTTGCACCAACTGTGCCAGATGCGTAGAGGACTTTTCCGTCGGGACTGTATGTCAATTCTAGATAGTGCGCAGAGTGTACTGTTCGTATGGTTTTCACCAGCTCGCGAGATTTGATATCCCAAAACTGAATCGAAGTTCCGCCCGTATAACCTTCCGGGTAGTTGCCGCACGGTCCTGCGACTGCAATGATCTTACCATCTGGACTGGCGGAAATAGCGGTTACAAAGCCCGATTGAAATGGAATATAGTCTCGCTCCAGGTTGTCGCAGACCATATCTCCGGATCTAACTTGTGTTCGCGCACCCCATTCGGCTACATTATTGTAGAAATTACTGCCCGGCGGTGTCGTCGTAGCAAAGATTGTTTCACCGTCCGTGCTGAATGAAAAGTCGCTGTCCCCTCGAAACTCGCCTAGCTGACGCAGGCTGATGGAGTAACCGACATTGTCGCGCTGCAGAGCGACGTACGTGATGGTTATTGCCAAAATTATCGCGACAATGCCGGCGGCCGTCGCCAGCGATCGAAGTGACATGGGTACTTCACCCTGCTTCGTGTAAGTAGGTGCGCAATAATAGCAGCCTGTTGCGTGGATCTTGAACCGTCAGCTTCGGTGCTATGCATGCAATTAGTTGGATCGTTCGCCGATTCGACGAGATTGAAATTCCGGCGACCCCCGTCAAAGCAGCTTGTTTCGACACGTGTTCCGAATCGCACTGTAGCACAGGGCAGTTCAGGCGAAGGCCCGAAAAGCTGCCATGTTGGTGGCGAACCCCCTCTGCGCAACTACGTCCAACGGCGTGGCCGGATAGATCGCTGGTCCCGGCGGCACCGCCGTGGCCGGCCCCAATCCTGGTGCGTGGAGTCCGCAGCGGCGAGGTATGGGCATGATGTCGTAGGGATTTCGATCAGCGCGCCCGGCCCCGCTGCGGGTGTACCAGTCCCGGGTCAGGAAAGGCCGAGGTCTCTGGCGACGATCATCTTCATCACCTCGCTGGTTCCGGCGTAGATGCGGGCCACGCGGGCGTCGGTGTAGAGGCGGGCGATCGGGTATTCCGTCATGTAGCCGTAGCCGCCGAACAGTTGCAGGCATCGGTCGACGGTGCGGGCCTGGACCTCGGTGCAGAACAGTTTCACCCGGGCGGCGTCGGCGCCGGAGAGCACGCCGTCCACCAAGTCCGTGACGGCCCGGTCGATCATGGTCTGCGCGGCCTCGACTTCGGTGGACAGTGCCGCCAGCTCGAACTTGGTGTTCTGGAACGAGGCGACCGGTGTGCCGAAAGCCGTACGCTCCCTGGTGTATTCGACGGTGGCGCCGATCGCCGCGCGCGCCTGGGCGACCGAGCCGACCGCGACGGTGAGCCGTTCCTGGGGCAGGTTGTGGCCGAGATAGCCGAAGGCCGCGCCCTCCTCCCCCAGCCGGTTGGCCACCGGTACCCGCACATCGGTGAACGACAGTTCCATGGTGTCCTGCACCTTGCAGCCCATCTTCTCCAGTTCCCGGCCGCGTTCGAAGCCGGGCATCCCGTCCTCGACGACCAACAGCGTGAGCCCCGCCCTGCGATTGTCCGGGTCGGTGGCGGTGCGCGCCACGACGATCACCAGATCGGCGAGCAGTCCGCCGGTGATGAAGGTCTTGGCGCCGTTGAGGACGTAGTGGTCGCCGTCGCGGACCGCGCTGGTGCGCATGCCTGCCAGGTCGGAGCCGGTGCCGGGTTCGGTCATGGCGATCGCGGTGAGCAGTGATCCGGCGGCGAGGCCGGGGAACCAGCGCTCGCGCTGCGCGGCGTCGGCGTATTCGAGGAAGTACGGCAGGATGACGTCGAGCTGGGTGCGGACGGTCCCGAGCGTCACCAGGGCGCGGGCGGCCTCTTCCTGCAGGACCACGTTGTAGCGGTAGTCGCGCAGACCCGCGCCGCCGAACTCCTCGGGCAGCGCGATGCCGAGCAGGCCGAGTTCGCCCATCTCGGTGAAGATCTCGCGGGGCATCCGCCCGGCGCGTTCCCAGTCCGCGTAGTTCGGTGCGATGCGTTTCTCGACGAAACCGCGCACCAGTTCCCGGAATGCCTCGTGATCGGGCGTGAACAATTCGCGACGCACGTGATCTCCCCGATCTCAGACGAGCTCGACGACGGTGGCGTTGGCGGTGCCGCCGCCTTCGCACATGGTTTGCAGGCCGTAGCGAATCCCGTTGTCGCGCATGTGGTGGAGCATGCGGGTCAACAGGACCGCGCCCGAGCCGCCGAGCGGATGGCCCAGCGCGATCGCCCCGCCCAGCGGGTTGAGCCGGGCCGGGTCGGCGCCGGTCTCGGCCAGCCAGGCCAGCGGCACGGGCGCGAAGGCCTCGTTCACCTCGTACACCCCGATCTCGGACAGTGCGAGCCCGGCGCGGCGCAGCACCTTCTCGGTGGCGGGGATCGGACCGGTGAGCATGAGCACCGGATCCGAACCGGCCACCGCGCCCGCGCGATAGCGAGCCAGCGGGGTGAGCCCGAGTTCGCGCGCCTTCTCCGGCGTGGTGAGCAGCAGGGCGGCCGCGCCGTCGGAGATCTGGGAAGAGTTGCCCGCGTGGATGACTCCGTCGTCGCGGAAGGCAGGCTTCAGCTTCGCCAGCTTCACCACGCTACTCCCCCGCCGGATGCCTTCGTCGACCTCGACCACACCGTCGTCGGTGGTCACGGACACGATCTGCTCGGTGAAGGCGCCCGCGTCCTGGGCTGCGGCGGCGCGTTCGTGGGAGAGCACCGAGAACTCGTCGAGGCGGGTCCGGTTCAGGCCCCACTTCCCGGCGATGAGTTCGGCGGAGACGCCCTGGTTGAAGGAGAAGCCGTCGTAGCGGGCCGATGCCCGCGGACCGTACGGTGCGCCACCGGCTTTGGCGGCGCCGAGCGGCACCCGGCTCATCACCTCGACCCCGCCGGCGACCACGACATCGGCCATGCCCGACATGACGGCCTGGGCGGCGAAGTCGACGGCCTGCTGGCTGGACCCGCAGGCGCGGTTCACGGTCGTGCCGGGCACGCTCTCCGGCCAGCCGGCGGCCAGCACCGCGTACCGGCCGATATTGCTCGACTGGTCGCCCACCTGGGAGACACAGCCCCACACCACGTCGTCGACGACGGCCGGGTCGAGGCCGGTGCGTGCGGCCAGTGCGGTGAGTACCTGGGCGGACAGGTCCGCCGGGTGCACCCCGGCCAGACCGCCGTTGCGTTTGCCGACCGCGGTGCGGACCGCGCCTGCGATGACTACCTCGGGCATGTCTATCTCCCGTTCTCGGAGCTCGTGGGACGGATCGGTGGACGATGCACCGTCCACCGCCCGGTGAAGCGTGGTTCGCGCCGTTCGGCGAACGCGGCGAAGGCTTCCGGCGCGTCGGCCGTGGCGAAGTTCAATCCCTGTGCGCGGGACTCGGCGGCGAGTGCTTGACGCAGGGTGGCGTCGGCGCCCTCGTGCAGCAGTGTCTTGGTCTGGGCCAGCGCGACCGGTGGGCCCGCGGCCAGCCGGGCAGCGAGATCGTCGGTGAACGCGTCGATCTCGTCCGCGGGACGAACCCAGGTGACCAGACCCAGTGCGTGCGCCTCGGCGGCATCGATGGTTTCGGCCAGCAGCGTCAGCCGTTTGGCCTGCTGCATCCCGACCAGCCGGGGCAGCAACCACGAACCACCCAGATCGAGGGTGAGCCCGCGGGCCGTGAACACCTGCGCGAAGGTCGATTCCGGGGTCGCGACCACCAGATCGCATCCCAGCGCCAGATTCCACCCGGCCCCGATCGCGGGTCCTGCGACCTTGGCGACCGTGGGCAGCGGCAACTCGTGCAGCAATGTCGCCACATCGGTGAGTGGACGCATGCGGTAGATCGGGTGCGCGTTGTCGGGCACCGAGATGTCGGCCCCGGAACAGAAAGCGCTGCCCGCTCCGGTGAGGACGAGCGCCCGCACACTGCGATCGGTCGCGACTACGCGCAACGCATCGGCCAGGGTGGTGAAGAGTTCGGCGTCGATGGCGTTGCGCCGGTGGGGGCGATTCAGGGTCAGTGTGCGTACGCCGTCGCGGTCGCAGACCAGGAGTACAGGGCCAGCGGAGTCATCACCGGTCATGTCGCCACCTCGCCACGCTGCGATCCTGCTGGCGCACAGGCACTAGCGCCTCGTCCGGCACTGGGCGGCGACACCGGGGCCGGGGCGTCGGCGCCGACCATGATGTGACGCCGCTGTTGATCGCCCGACAAGGGGACCTTCGACGGGGGGCAGCGCGCACGCACGCCTGCGGCCGCTGGTCACTGCAGCAGCGCGCCGCGCACGACCCCGGTACAGACTGGCTGTCGCACGAGACCGATCGTGCTGCGTCTGTACCCGAGGTCGCTTCGGCGGTCATGTCGCGGCCTCGGTGTGGACTGGTCCGCCGATCACGGCGACGTGACGCATCTGCTCGATTTCGCTTGCTGTGCAGCCTATTTCACCGAGGATGTGTTCGGTGTCGGCTCCGAGTGCAGGTACCGGCCCCATGGGCGCCTCGTAGTCGGCGATCACCGCCGGCGGCAGAAGAGACGGGATGGGGCCCGCTGGGGTCTCGATGTCGCGCCAGCGGTTGCGCTGTGTCAGTTGTGGGTGGGCGATGACTTCGCTGGGGCGGTTGTAGCGGGCGTTGCCGATTCCCGCTTCGTCGGCGATGCGCTGGATGTCGGCCAGGTCGTGGCGGGTGCACCAGGCGGCGATGGCGGCATCGAGTTCGGCGCGATGGCTGGTGCGGCCGGGGTTGGTGCGGAATCGGTTGTCGGCAGCCAGGTCCGGGCGTTGCAGGATGGTGGTCGCCAGGCGCTGCCATTCGCGGTCATTGGTGGTGCCGAGGACGACGGTGTGGCCGTCGGCGGTCGGGTAGGCGCCGTACGGGGCGACGGCGGGAGAGCTCATGCCGAGGGGTTCCTGATCCACTCCGGCGTGCCGAGCGTAGGTGAGGTGGTAACCCATCAATTCGGCCATGGTGTCGAACAGGCTGATGCCGATCCTCGCGCCCTCGCCGCTCGCCAAGTGGTCGAGGCGCGCGGGCCCGCCGGCGTCTCGACGGTACAGACACATCATGATCGAGAGCGCGGCGTACAGCCCGGTGGTCGCATCCGCCACGGGTGGACCGGGTTTGGCGGGTTGTCCAGCTGTCCCGGTCACCGCGCAGACTCCCGCCTCGGCTTGCACCAGCAGGTCGTAGGCGCGTTTGTGCGACAGCGGCCCGTCCCGGCCGAACCCGTCGATCTCGACCGCGACGAGCGAGGGATAGCGGGCGGCGAGCTCCTCGGGCGACAGACCGAGCCGGGCGGTAGCGCCCGGCGCGAGGTTGGACACCAGCACATCGGCACCGCCCAGCAGTCGATGCAGAATATCCAGCCCCGCATCGGTTTTCAGGTCGAGCGCCACCGATTCCTTGCCCCGGTTCACCCAGACGAAATGGGCGGCCTGCCCGAGCACCACATCGTCGTAATGCCGGGCGAAATCACCGCCCACCGGGTTCTCGATCTTGATCACCCGCGCACCGAAATCGGCAAGCACCCTGGTACACATGGGCGCCGAGACGGCCTGTTCCAGCGCGATCACGGTGATCCCGGCCAGCGGCGCGGCCGCGGGTGGGTCGACCGGTGTCATCAGATCACCGTGCCGCCGTCCACCGGCAGCACCTGCCCGGTGACGAAAGAGGCCGCATCGGAGGCCAGGAACACGAACGCGCCCGCCACCTCGTCCGGTTCGGCCCAGCGGCGCAACAGGATCCGGTCCAGCATCTGCGGCGCGAAGCGGTCGTCGGTGCGGATGGCTTGCGTCATCGTGGTCGCGGCCAGCGGCGCCACCGCGTTCACCAGGATCTGCTTGCGCGCCAGTTCTTTCGCCATCGACTTGGTGATGCCGATGACCGCCGCCTTGGCCGCCGAGTAGTTCACCTGGCCGAGCGTGCCGACGAGGCCCGCCGCGGAGGTGACATTGATGATCCGCCCGGTCCCGTCGGTGGGCAGGTACGGCAGCGCCGCCTGCACACACTGGATGGCCCCGAGCGCGTGGATGTCGAACAGGCGCCGCACCGATTCCCCGGTGGTCTTGTTCAGCATCGCCGGTGCGGTCACTCCGGCATTGTTGACCACGATGTGCAGCGCGCCGCCGGTGAGCGCGGCCGCCCGCTCGGCGGCCTCGGCTGCCGCGTCGGCATCGGTGACGTCGAAGGCGAAACTCACTGCGGTGCCGCCGTTTCCGGTGATCTTCTCCGCGACGGCCGCAGCGGCCGCACCGTCCAGATCGGTCACCAGTACGGCGGCACCCGCGGTAGCGAGTGCTTGGGCGACCGCGGCGCCGATGCCACCCGCCGCCCCGGTCACCAGCGCCGAACGCCCGGTGAGGTCGAACAGTGTCTGCGGCGCCATCAGTAGCTCCTCGGTAGGCCAAGGGCGTGTGTGCCCAAAAAGTTCAAGATCATTTCCTGGCTGACCGGCGCGATCTTCATCACCCGCGACTCCCGGAAGTACCGGGCAACGTGGTATTCCTCCGCGTACCCCATTCCCCCGTGGGTCTGCAGGGCGCGGTCGGCCGCGGTGAAGCCGGCATCGGCGCACAGGTATTTGGCCGTATTCGCCTCGCGCCCACAGGATTTGCCGCTGTCGTAGCGCCAGGTCGCCTGGCGAAGGACCAGTTCGGCGGCGTCTAGCCGGGCCAGCGAGTCGGCCAGGGGGAACTGGATGCCTTGGTTCATGCCGATCGGCCGGTCGAAGACGACGCGCTCCTTGGCGTAGCGCACCGCCCGGTCCAGCGCGACCCGGCCGAGGCCGAGCGCCTCGGCCGCGATCAGCATGCGTTCGGGGTTGAGACCGTCGAGCAGGTAGCGGAAGCCCTGCCCCTCCTCGCCGACCCGGTCCTCGACCGGCACCCGCAGATCATCGATGAACAACTCGTTCGAGCTCACCGCATTGCGGCCCATCTTGGCGATCGGGCGGATGTCGACGTGGGCACGGTCCAGATCCGTCAGGAACAGGGTCATGCCATCGGTCTTCTTCTCGACCTCGTCGTAGGGCGTGGTCCGGGTCAGCAGCAGGATCTTCTCCGACTCGAGCGCCTTGGAGATCCACACCTTGCGGCCGTTCACCACGTAGTGGTCACCGTCGCGCCGAGCCGAAGTGGTGATGCGCGGAGTGTCCAGTCCCGCACCGGGTTCGGTGACGCCGAAGCACACATGCAGCTCACCGGCGGCGATGCGCGGCAGGGTGCGCTGCTTGAGTTCGGTGGAACCGTGCACCACCACCGGCTGCATCCCGAAGATGGACATGTGGATCGAGCTCGCGGCGTTCATCCCGCCGCCGGAGCGCGAGACTTCCTCGGCCAGCAGGGTGGCCTCGGTGATGCCGAGGCCGTGCCCGCCGTATTCCTCGGGGATGGTGATGCCGAGCCAGCCACCGTCGGCGATCGCCCGGTAGAACTCGGTGGGGAATTCGTGGTCCCGATCGTGTTCCAGCCAGTACTGATCGTCGAACTTGCGGCACAGCTGAGCAACCGAGGAGCGGATGAGTTCCTGGTCCTCGGACAGGTCGAAATGCATGCCTTCGGGCATTGTTCGGTCTCCTCTCCTCAGTCGGCCGATCCGGACGGCACCGGCTCCCGGATCGTCCGTTCGGCGAGCCCGTCCAGCTCGTAGGCCTGCCGGGCCAGCCAGAACCGCAGGAAGTTGGTCAGCGAGTAGCGCAGGAACACCGCGGCACCGGTGACAGCGAGGGCCACCCCGCCCAGCGCCAGCACGATGGCGTCGCGTTGGGCCAGTGGATCGGTGGTGCCGTGCGACATCAGGTAGGCCAGCGCGGCGAGCACCGGCCCGGCCACCATGAGGACGACGCCGGTGCGCAGCCATAGTCCGGAACGGCCGGCCGCCGGGTCGGGGATCTTGAGTTCTCGCAGGTCACGGGCGAAACGGTCCGCGCGGGATTCGGTCATGATGGGTCACTTCCTAGATAGAGGGCAGCCAATTCGTTGCGGAGTCCGCTGTCCGGATGTCCTTGGCGCACCACGCGTCCGCGCACCAGCACGGCCGCGTGATCGGCGATGTCGAGGACGGCGGCGGCGAATTGCTCGACGACGAGCACCGCCACGCCGTGGCGGGCGATCTCGGCGACCTGTTCGTAGAGCCGCTCGACCACCAGCGGGGCCAGGCCCATGGACAGTTCGTCGAGCAGCAGCACCGCCGGGTCGGTGGCCAGTCCCCTGGCCAGGGCCAGCATCTGCTGCTCGCCGCCGGACATGGTGCCTGCCACCTGACCGGCGCGGGTGTGCAGGATCGGGAACCGGTCGAAGGCGATCTCCTCGATCTGCGCGCGGGTGCGGCCGGTACAGGTCATCATCCAGAGGTTCTCGCGCACAGTGAGATTGGGGAATACGCCACGGCCTTCGGGGATCAGGCAGACTCCGGCACCGGCCAGATCGCGGCCCGCGGCCCCGGTGACATCGCGCCCGCCCAGTTCCAGGCTGCCCGCCGTCAGCGGATGGGTGCCCGCGACCACGTGCAGTGCTGTCGTCTTGCCCGCGCCGTTGGGCCCGAGCAGCGCGACGACCCGCCCGGCCGCGACCTCGAGGTCGACGCCGTGCAGCACGGTGATCGCACCGTAGGCGGCGCGCACACCCCGCAATGCCAGCAGGGGCGCCGGGCCGGTCGTCTCGGTCGAGGCCGCCGTGGCGGCCGGATGCACGGTGGTCACAGGTCCCCCAAGTAGGCGGCGAGGACGGCTTCGTCGGAACGGATCGTCGCGGGCGGGTCGGAGGCGATCATCCGGCCGAGGTCGAGCACGTAGACCTCGTCGCAGACGTTCATCACCAAGCCCATGTCGTGTTCGACCAGCAGCACGGCGGTGCCCTCCTCGGCGAGTGCGCGCAGCAGGTCGCCGAAGCGCTCGGTCTCGGTGTGGTCCTGCCCGGCGGCGGGTTCATCGAGCAGGATCACACTCGGCCGGGCCGCCACCGCCCGGCCGACCTCG
This sequence comes from Nocardia sp. NPDC058480, assembly GCF_042720495.1. Lineage (NCBI taxonomy): Bacteria > Bacillati > Actinomycetota > Actinomycetes > Mycobacteriales > Nocardiaceae > Nocardia > Nocardia sp. NPDC058480. The sequence continues at coordinate 512,246 of NZ_JBHXMN010000004.1, forward strand.
ACCAATCGGCCGGTGCCGGTGGGCAATTCGTCGGCGCAGGCGTCGGCTACGGCGCCGAGGCCGAACCGGTCGATGATGTCGTCGACGAGCTGTCCGGCCCGGCGCCGGTCCGGCCCGAGTTCGGCGGCTACCAGAAGGTTGTCGCGCACGCTGAGCCTGCCGAACAGTTCGAGCCGCTGGAAGGTGCGCGCCATCCCGTGCCGGGCGCGGCGGGCGGGCCCGGCCCGGGTGACATCGCGACCGGCGAGGGTCACCCGCCCGTGCACCGGCGTGCGCAGGCCGCAGATCACGTCGAACAACGTGCTCTTGCCCGCGCCGTTCGGTCCGATCAAGCCGGTGATCGTGCCGGCTTCGGCGCGCAACGTCGCGGCGTCCAGTGCCCGGTTGCCGCCGAACACGACGGTGACATCGTCAACTTCCAGTAGTGACGGCACGATCGAGCACCTCCTCGTCCTCGGGTGTCCAGGGCCGCCGGATGCCCCACCATTCGACCGGCACTTCCGACGGATCGGCCACGGGCCGGTGGCGCACCGAACTCCAGATCCGCGCCGCCACGGTCGCGACGACGACGCCGCCGGTGAAAGCCCAGCCGTCGATCGCCTCGAGCAGACGCAGGCCCCACAGCCCGAGCACGACGAGCACCAGCAGCGGCGCCACCACCCGGTCACGCAGCATCGGGAACCATTCCCGGCGCAACGGGGCGATGGCCCCGTCCTTGAGCACGCCACCGCCGAAGAGGATGCCGCCCAGCGAGGGCAGCACCTGCGAGAGATTCAGCAGGCCGGGCCACAGCACCGGAATCACGTTCAGCGGACCGGCGAACACCAGGCCGGTGAACATGCCCGCGCCGATCGCGCCGAGCCCGGCGATGGTGACGATCAGGAAGATCGGCAGGCCGGCCACCAGGTTGAACTGATCCGGTGCCACTGCCTGCAGCTGCATCCCGTACAGCGCGCCACCCAGTCCGGCGATGGCCGCCGAGAGCGCGAACACCGTCACCCGCGCCAGCAGCAGGCTGCCGCCGAGGGTCGCGTAGGCGGCCTCGCTGTCGCGCAGCGCGATCAGCCGACGGCCGAATCGGCTGCGCCGCAACAGCGCGACACCGAAACCGGCCACCGCGAGGCAGACCGCCGCGAACACGGTGATGCCCGCGGTGGTCTCCACCTTCAGCCCGAACAGGTCCGGTCCGGCGATCGACACCGACCCCTGATCGAACAGCGCGATGCGCACCCCGAGGATCTCGAAGGCGGGCAGCGTGAAGATCCACCGGTCGAGCACGACCGCGAAGGCGGCGGTGGCCAGCGCCATGTAGACGCCCGAAAGCCGCAGTGCCGGAATCGCTATCACCGCGCCGACGAGTCCCGCGATGCCCATGGCCGCGAGCAGTGCCCACCACTGACCGTCCGGTCCCAGGTGCCCGTAGGCGACCGCGCCGATCCCGGCCAGCCCGAGCTGACACAGCGAGATCTGTCCCGCGAAACCGAGCAGCGGCACATACGACAGCGCGATGACACCCCAGGCGAACATGGCACCGTAGGTGATCAGATCCGGCTCGCTCAGCATGGTGGCCAGCATCAATCCGAGGGTGACGATCACCGCCGCGAAGGCCGCCGAGCCGCCGAGGGTTGGCAACGGCACCGCGCCCACCCGCCGGTCGCGCCCGCGCAACCGGCCGTGCGGGAACAGCAGCAGCGCGACGAACAGCAGCAGCGCGGGCGCCGCGAGCCGCAGGCCGGGCAGATACTCGTTCTGCGGCAGATACCCGGTCAGGTAACTCTCCAGCAGGCCGACGACCACCGCGCCGACGAACACCATCGGCAGATTGCGCAACCGCCCGAAAATGGCGGCGGTGTAGGCACTCACGATGAGCAGTGACAGCTGTGCCGCGTCCAGGGTGACCATCGGCGCGATCAGGATGCCGCCGATCGCGGCCAGTTCGATGCCGAGGATCCAGGCGATCCGGTTGGCCCGCTGCGGGTCGGCGCCGGTGAGCCCCACCAGGGCGCGGTCGTCGACCGTTGCCCGCATCTCCACCCCGGTTCGGGTGCGGTACAGCAGGATCCGCAGCGCGATCGCCACCGCGATCGCCACCGCGATCGTCAGCGCCTGGTGCCAGGTCAGCGTCACCACGCCCAGATCGATCGACGGCTGGTCGGGGAAGAACCGTGGCAGCGACCGCGATTCGTTCGGATTCCAGACCCAGCGCGCGAGCACGATCAACCCGCTGAGCAGCGCGATGGTCATCACCAATTTCTCGGCGTCGCCCAAACCCTGGGTCGGTGCCAGAGTCCGGCCGAAGAACAACCCGAAGGCCGGGGCGAAGACCAGCAGCACCGCGGCCAGCGCGAGCGGGACGGGCCAGCCCCAGCCCACTGACAACTGCCAGTAGACGAAGGCCGAGACCATGCCCGCCGCACCGTGCGCGAAGTTGAACACCCCGGTGGTGGTGTAGGTGAGTACCAGGCCACTGCCGATCACCGCATAGATCGCGGCGGTACTCAGGCCGACGATGCCGAAGGCGAGAAATTGCTCCATCAGCGGACGCGCTCCGTCACTTCAGATCCGCGAGACTCTTGCCGACCGAGGCCAGCGTCGCCGGCTGACCGAAATCCGCCTTGTATCGGTAAGGAGTGAAGCCACAGCGGTACAGCCCGTCGGTATTGGGCGAGAACTGCGCGGACTTCCACCCGTCCGGGCCCGCCTGCTGCACGTTGAAGCAGCGGGTCTGCTCGGCCAGCGGCTTGGACAGGTCGACCGGTGCCTGCAGCCCGCCCGCGGTCCAGGCCGTCTCCTTCGCCGCGGTCTTGTAGACGCAGGCGCGGGTCAGCTCGTCACCGCACGCGGTGGCCGATTTGGCGAACAACAGCCAGGACTGGAAGGCGCGCAGCACCTGGAAGGTGATGGTGCTGTCGGGGGCGTACTGCTCGAAGAGGTCCTTCACTTGCTGGACGGCGGGCACTCGGTCGGCCGCGTCCAGCGGTGCGGTGCCACTCATGTCGAGCACGTTGTTCTGTTGTCCGAGTGAGCTTTTCGCCGAGTCCAGGAACACCTGGTTGTAGGAGTTGGCGTTGGCGTCGATCCAGTCCAGCTTGTAGTTCATGCTGGTCAGCACGTCCTGCAGCTTCGCCAGATAGCGGAAGTCACCGTAGAAGATGAGGCCCTTCACCCCGGCGGCCTTGATGGCCTGGGCGTAAGGCGTCCAGTCCGAGACGCCCGAGATCGGGTACAGGTCGCTGTAGGCGATCTTCGCCCCAGCGGCGGCGAACGACTCGGTGAGCTTGTCGCCCATGACCTTGGTGATCGGCGAGTCGCCGTTGATCATGCCGATCGCGTTCTTGGAATCGGGGAAGGCCTCGTTGATGAGCCAATCCTGGAATCCGGTGTAGGGATTCACGTTCTCCGACATCGACGAGCCCGCACCCAGTTGCAGGTCCGAGCCGGTGTTGGCGGTCTGGGAGACCTGCGCCGGGAACTCCGGCAGCAAACAGCTGAGGCGGTCCTTGACGCCGAGACCGTCGAGCGCGGCGCTGCCGCCGACCAGGACGAAGTCCTCCCGACAGGCCTCGAGCGTGCGCTGGCGGACCTCCATGAGCTTGGTATCGCGCAGGTTGGCGACGATCTTGCGGCCGTTGATACCGCCCGCCGCGTTGCACCAGGACGTGAAGACCTTCGCCGCGTCGACGAAGTCGGGGTTCTTGGTGAAGCCGATGTCGGAGAAGACACCCACCTCGACCTCGGTCGCCGTCACGCCCTGTGCCTGCGTGCTGCCCGGTGTGCCCGACTTGCAGACATCGCTGAGCGTGCCGAAGTCGCCGGACGCGGCAGGGGCGGCCGGACCGCCCGCACCGTCCTCGCGCGCTCCGCTCTCCCGGCCGCACCCTGCCACCAGGAGAGCGACCGCCATCAGGGCGATGACTGTTCGCTGTGGTTTCACCGTAAATCCTCCTCCGTGAGCAGCCGCGGCATGGCGCCCGCTGCAACGGAAACTATCTTCTCAGAATCGGATAATCAATATCGAGTTTCCGGAGAGTATGAATCTTCCAGGTCGGCCGAGGCCGCTCGCCCGGCACCGACACCGGGCGGCCGAAGCCGCGTTTGACAGCGCTCGACCTGCATGGAAATCTAGTAGTCAGTTTTGGAGAATTACATTCTCACGAGAGGGAGTCCCTTGGCACACTTCACCAAACCAGCGGCGGGGAGCTGGACACAGAACTACCCCGAGCTGGGCACCGATCCGGTGGACTACACCGACTCCATCGACCCCGCCTTCTACGAGGACGAGCGCCAGGCGATCTTCCGCAGGACGTGGCTCAACGTCGGCCGGATAGAGCGGCTGCCCCGGATCGGCAGCTACTTCACCAAAGAACTGCCCTGCATCGGCTCGTCGGTCGTGATCAACAAGGACCGCGACGGCCAGATCCACGCCTTCCACAACATCTGCCGCCACCGCGGCAACAAGCTGGTGTGGGACGACTACCCCAACGAGGAGACCGCCGGCTCGTGCCGCCAGTTCACCTGCAAGTACCACGCGTGGCGCTACGACCTCAACGGTGATCTGAACTTCGTCCAGCAGGAGAAGGAGTTCTTCGACCTGGACAAGAGCAAATACGGCCTCAAGACGATCCGCTGCGAGGTGTGGGAGGGGTTCATCTTCATCAACCTCGACCCGAACGCCAAGCCGCTGATCGACTACCTCGGCCCGATGATCAAGAGTCTCGGGGGCTACCCGTTCCACGAGATGACCGAGGTCTACAGCTACAAGGCCGAGATCGGCAGCAACTGGAAGCTGTTCATCGACGCCTTCGCCGAGTTCTACCACGCACCGATCCTGCATCAGAAGCAGGCGGTCCAGAACGAGGCCGACAAGCTGGTCACCAGCGGTTTCGAGGCGCTGCACTACGCGATCGAGGCGCCCCACTCGATGGTGTCGTCCTGGGGTGGTATGGCTCCGCCCAAGGACCCGAACATGGTCAAGCCGATCGAGCGCGCACTGCGCAGCGGGCTGTTCGGGCCGTGGGATCGGCCCGATATCGAGGGCCTCGACCCGCTGCCCGAGGGCATCAACCCGGCGCGCCATCGCGCCTGGGGCATCGACGAATTCGAGATCTTCCCGAACATGTCGTTGCTGTTCTGGGCGCCGGGCTGGTACCTCACCTACCACTACTGGCCGACCGCGGTGAACAAGCACATCTTCGAGGCCAACCTCTACTTCGTGCCCGCCAAGACCGCGCGCGAGCGGCTGGCCCAGGAGCTGGCCGCGGTGACCTTCAAGGAGTACGCGCTGCAGGACGCGAACACCCTCGAGGCCACCCAGACCATGATCGCCACCCGCGAGATCAGTGAGTTCCCGCTCAACGACCAGGAAGTCCTGCTGCGCCACCTGCACACCACCGTCCAGCGCATCGTGAAGGAATACCGCAATGACAACGCCGACAAGTGAGGCCGCGACCGTGACCGAGCAGCAACTGCCCGCCGAGTTCGCCGATCTCGCGCGGTTCTCCGACTGGATCCTGCCGACCGAACCCGAGCGCTATACCAAGCGCCTGGCCTCCTCGATGGCGCAGATGCAGGAGCTCTACGACGCCGGGATGCAACGACTCGACGCCGCGCTGGACTACTGCGACAAGTACGACATCAACGATCTGCCCGACGAGGTGCGTAACCTGTTCAACCTGCTGCAGTCGGTGGTGATGGTGTCGTTCCCGATCGAGTGCTGGAAGCAGCCCCGGGTGCCGGACTCCGGCGCGGCCTATCTCGACATCGTCCACGAGCCCCTGGTCTGACCCATGGTGACACTGACACTGAAGGCCGCCGGGCTGCTCGATGTCGACACCGGCACGATCGTGCGGCCGGGCCTGCTGCGGATCGAGGACGATCGGATCGTCGGTGTCGGCGGCACCGAGGACGGCGAGGTCGTCGATCTCGGCGACCTCGTGCTGCTGCCCGGGCTGATGGACATGGAAGTCAACCTGCTGATGGGCGGACGCGGCGAGACCGGACTCGCTTCCAGCGTCACCGACGATCCGGCCCTGCGGGTGTTGCGTGCGGTGGGCAATGCCCGCCGCACCCTGCGGGCCGGTTTCACCACCGTCCGCAACCTCGGCCTGTTCGTCAAGACCGGCGGCTATCTGCTCGACGTCGCGCTGGGCAAGGCGATCGACGCGGGCTGGATCGAGGGGCCACGCATCGTGCCCGCGGGCCATGCGATCACCCCGACCGGCGGGCACCTCGACCCGACCATGTTCGCCGCCTTCGCCCCGGACGTGCTGCACCTGACGATCGAGGAGGGCATCGCCAACGGCGTCGACGAGGTACGCAAGGCGGTGCGTTACCAGATCAAGCACGGCGCGCAGCTGATCAAGATCTGTGTTTCCGGTGGCGTCATGTCGCTCACCGGAGCGCCAGGGGCACAGCACTATTCGGATGAAGAACTGCGCGCAATCGTGGACGAGGCCCATCGTCGTGGGCTGCGGGTGGCCGCGCACACGCACGGCGCCGACGCGGTCAAGCACGCGGTGGCCGCCGGGATCGACTGCATCGAGCACGGCTTCCTCATCGATGACGAGGCGATCGCGCTGATGGTCGAGCACGGCACCTGGCTGGTACCCACCACCAGGCTGGCCGACGCGATGGACGTCTCCAAGGCCGATCCGGCGTTGCAGGCCAAGGCCGCCGAGATGTTCCCCAAGGCCCGCACCTCGGTGCTGGCCGCCTACAAGGCCGGCGTCCGGATCGCCGTCGGCACCGACGCGCCCGCGATTCCGCACGGCCGCAACGCCGACGAGCTCGTCGCCCTGGTCGAGCGCGGGATGACCCCGATCGACGTGTTGCGTGCGGCCACCGTGCGGGCCGCCGAGCTGATCGGGGTCAGCGATCGTGGACGGCTGGCCCCCGGGCTGCTGGCCGATGTCATCGCCGTTCCCGGTGATCCCCTGGCGGACATCACCTGCACCAGGGACGTGCGATTCGTGATGAAAGGCGGAAGAATTCATGTCAAGAAGTGACGACCTGCTCGAGATCCAGCAGGTGCTCGCCCGCTACGCGGTGACCATCACCCAGGGCGACATCGACGGAGTGGTCGCGGTGTTCACACCCGACGGCACCTACAGCGCGTTCGGCGACACCTACACCCTCGATCTGTTCCCCGACCTCGTCGCCGCCGCACCGAAAGGGCTGTTCCTCACCGGGATTCCGGTGCTCGAGATCGACGGTGACAGCGCGACCGGCACGCAGCCGCTGTGCTTCGTCGACCACAGCACCCACGACCTGCGCATCGGCTACTACACCGACACGCTCGTGCGGACCGACGACGGCTGGCGGCTGCGGACCCGCCGGATGACCTTCATCCGGCGCAACGGCGACCACGACTCCGGTATCCCGCACGCCTTCGAGCGTTCCAAGGCATGACAGTGCACACCGGCCCGGAAGCGCCTGCCCTGCACGAGATCTCCGGATTCCGGGACGGTTTACGCGCGTGGCTCGACGACAACGATCTGACTCCGGCACCCGACGAATCCCTCGACGGCCAGGTGGCGCAGCTGTCGCGGGTACGGCGTGCGCTGTTCGACGCGGACTGGATGCGCTACGGCTGGCCCGCCGGGATCGGTGGTCTCGGCGGGCCTGCCGCGTTGCGCGCCGTACTCGGCGAGGAGGTCGCGACCCGTGACCTGGCCGAGCCGGGCATCTGGTCGATGATCGAGGTACTGGCGCCGACGATGATCTCCTACGCGCCGCCCGCGCTGGCCGCGCGGATGGTGCCGCTGTTGCTGTCGGGCCGCGAGCAATGGTGCCAGGGGTTCTCCGAGCCCGGCTCGGGCAGTGACCTCGCCTCGCTGAGCACCACGGCGACACCGCGCGGCAGGGACTGGGTGATCTCCGGCCAGAAGGTGTGGACCAGTCTGGCGCAGTACGCGGCTCGCTGTGTCCTGCTCACCCGGACCGGGCCGGGCCATGACGGCATCACCGCGTTCTTCGTCGACATGGACACGCCGGGAATCACGGTGCGCCCACTCCAGACGATGCACGGGGTGGACGAATTCGCCGAGGTGTTCTTCGATGACGTGGTGGTGTCCGGCGATCGTCTGCTCGGCGCGCCGGGTGACGGATGGCGGATCGCCATGGATCTGCTGCCCTACGAACGCTCCACCTGCTTCTGGCACCGGATCGCGTATCTGTTCACTCGACTGGAGAACCTACTCGCACAGGCTGATCACCACGCCGAGGACGACCGGGTCCTCGGCGCCGCCTACCTGGCCCTGCACACCGTGCGCTGCCGATCGCTTGCCACCCAGCACCGGCTCGCCGAAGGCACCCGGCTCGGCCCGGAGACCTCCGTCGACAAGGTCTTGCTCGCCGGCGCCGAACAGCAGCTCTTCGACCTCGCCCGCGACCTGCTGCCGGGAGCCGTCGAACTCGACGACGGCCCGTGGCGCACCGAATTCCTGTACTCCCGGGCGGCCACGATCTACGGCGGCACCGCCGAGATCCAGCGCAACATCATCGCCCGCCGACTCCTCGATCTCGGAAAGGAAGGAGCATGACCGCGGACTCCGGCCTCGACGCCACCGAACGGTCCCTGCTCACCACCGCGGTGCGCCGGACGATGACCGACCACACCGGCGCCGCACTCGCCGCCGCACTGACCGAACTCGGCTGGCCCGAAATACTCACGGCCGCACCCGAACTCGCCGGACCGGTGTTCTTCCGGCTGCTCGGCGAGACCGGCGCGCACGCTCCCCTGCTCCTGGACGTGTTCGACCCGGCCGGAGCCGATGCCGTGACGCTGCCGTTCGCGGGTGAACGGTGGGTGCGCTGGGACCGCGACGAGGCAGACGCACCGGCGGTGGGTACGCCCGCTTCGTCGATCCACCGCACCGATCTCCCGGTGCAGGCCGTGCCGACAGGTTCGACGCCACCCGCCCGCGTCCTCGCCGACGGCAGGCGCCTGCTCGGCTGGTGGTTGCTGGGTTCCGGGCACGCCATGCTCACTCTCGCGCGCACGCACGCTATCCAACGCGCCCAATTCGGCCGCCCGCTTGCCTCTTTCCAGGCCGTCCGGCACCGTCTGGCCGAAACACTCGTCGCGCTCGACGGCGCCGAGGCCGCGCTCCTGGTCGCCGATGCCCAGCACGGCGGCACCGCGACGGCATCGACCGACAACCACGTCATCGCGGCGCTGCTGGCCAAGGCTGCCGCAGGTCAGGCGGCGCTCACCGCCGCGCGGCACTGCCAGCAGGTGCTCGGCGGTATCGGTTTCACCGCCGAGCACGCCATGCATCGACACCTGCGGCGCGTGCTGATCCTCGACGGACTGCTCGGCAGTACAAGGGAACTCACGCAGCAGGCCGGTGCGACGATCCGGCGGTCGGGTACCGCGATCCGCATCGCGCAACTCTGAACGCACGTCCGGATGGCACTCACGACACCGAACCGCAGCTTGTTCGCGGACACGACACGGCCCGGTACCGGGGTTCGGTACCGGGCCGCCGACGGTCAGGTTCAGCAGGTCGCTGGAGTTTGACCCTGGATTGCCTGTAGTGCGCAGAACGTGGCCTTGGCGACCTTCCAGTCCTGGCCGTCCTTGACGGCCTGCCCGGTCTGATCCGGCAGCACCGGATTGCCGCCCATCAGGAGGGAGTAGGTGACGTCGGCGGTGGTGGCTCCGGTGAGTTTCACCGCGCTCACCGTGACGGATGTGCCCTGGGCCTGAGGGTTCTGAGCCTGGCCGTCGAAGATCGAGCGGAAGCTCTCACCCCCCTCCACCAGCGCGACACGGTCGTTCGTCGGCGCCTTGCCGTTGAAGAAGGTCGTGTAGGCCTTGGTGACCGCCTGGGTGGTTGCCGCATCGGCGGCGCCCGCGGCGGCGACGGTCGCGGCGGCCGAGGTGGTGGCCGGGGCGGCGGTCTCGTCGTCGGAACCACAGCCGGAGAGCGCTGTGGCGACAACGAGCCCGCAACAGAGCGCGGCGGTACGGAACAGAGAGGTGCGCATGAAACTTCCTTGTCTCACTTGATGTTGGCTTTCATTTCGTCCATGTCGATCAGGATCGGATATCCGTTGACGCTCAACGCGTTTCCGTGCCCCGTCTGATGGATGTCGAAGACCGACTGGATGGCGGCGTAGAAGCCCTGCACATCCAGGGTCTGGTTGACCGCCCGCTTGGCCTGCCGCAGACCGAACGCGGGCATGCCCGCGATCCGGGTGGCCAGCTGCCGGGTGTGCTCGTCGAGTTCGGCGCGCGGGACGACCGCGTTCACCATGCCGACCTGGTGGGCCTCCTCGGCCGTCACCGGGCGCCCGGTGAACAGGATCTCCTTGGCCTTGCGGGCGCCGAGTTCCCAGGTGTGGCCGTGGTATTCGACGCCGCCGATACCCATCAGGACCACCGGATCGGAGAACAGGGCGTCCTCGGCGGCGACGATCAGATCGCACGGCCAGCACAGCAGCAGCGCGCCCGCGATACACCGGCCCTGCACGGCCGCGATGGACGGTTTGGGCACGTTGCGCCAGCGCAGCGAGTACTCCAGGTAGCGGCGCGATTCCAGGCCGTAGATCCGGTCGAGGGTGATGGTGCTCGGATCGGGCCAGGACTTGTCCTTGAGGTCGTGACCGGCCGAGAAATGCTTGCCCTCGGCCCTGAGCACGATCACCGCGACGTCCTCGGCGGCGGCGGCGCGCGTCCAGGCGGCATCCAGCTCGTCGAGCAGCTCACCGTTCTGGGCATTGGCGGCATCCGGCCGGTCGAGGGTGATCGTCGCGATGCGATCGGCGACTTCGTAACGAATGTACAAATCGATGCTCCTTGCCGGGCTGGTGGCGATCGGCTGAGAATACCATTCTCACTCCCGGAAGTAACAGTCTCACCGATGTTGCGAAATGCGGCACATGGCTACACAGTTAAACGGGGTTCTCCGGTACAGTGCATTCATGTTCTCTTCGCATGACCGGGGATCGAGGTGCCCGTGACCAGCCCGAGCGAGAAGCCGGCGTGGAAACAGCGCGCGGTCGAACGATCGCTACGCACCGCGACGCTGCGCGCCGAGGAGCGGGTACAGCGATTCCTCGACGCCGCCCAGGCCATCATCACGGAGAAGGGCAGTACCGACTTCACCGTGCAGGAGGTCGTCGACCGCTCCCGCCAGTCGCTGCGTAGCTTCTATCTGCAGTTCGACGGCAAGCACGAACTGCTGCTCGCCCTGTTCGAGGACGCGCTCGCGCGTACCTCCGAACAGCTGCGCGCGGCCGCGGACGGACAGACCGATCCGATGGACAAGCTCCAGGTCACCGTCGAATTGCTGTTCGAGCTGTGCCGTCCGGATCCTGCCGCCCAGCGCCCGCTGTTCACCGATTTCGCACCACAACTGCTGGTGTCGCATCCCGGGCACGTCAAGGTCGCGCACGCACCGGTATTGGCGCTGTTCACCGAGCTGATGGACCAAGCCAAGGAGGCGGGCGAGATCACCGCCGATATGAACACCCGCCGGACCGCGGCCATGGTGATGCAGACGGTGATGTTCACCGCGCAGTCCACCGGCGCGGTCGACGAGGAGACCCAGTACCCCATCACGGCCACCGAGGTCTGGAACTTCTGCGCCCACGGCTTCGCCCGCGCCTGAACACCGTCCACCCGAGGCGATCTCGCCGAGGATGACATCGAACGATCACGAGAACCGGCAGGTCGGCAACCACCGACCTGCCGGTTCTCCCTCTGTTCGGACCTCTCAGCCCGCGGGCACCTCGATCACCGTCGCCGATCCCATCCCGCCGCCCGCGCACAGCGCCGCGATGCCGAATCCGCCACCGCGACGGCGCAGTTCGTGGACCATGGTGACGATCATCCGCGCGCCGGTCGCCGCCACCGGATGCCCGAGCGAGCAGCCGCTGCCGCTGTAGTTCACGATCTCCGGGTTCAGGTCGAGCGCCCGGATCGCCGCGAGCGGCACCGAGGTGAACGCCTCGTTGATCTCGATCAGCCGCACCGAGCCCAGCGAGATCCCGGCCCGCCGCGCGGCTTTGGTGATCGCCTCGATCGGCGCGAGTCCGGTGTCGGCCGGGTCGACGCCGACCGAGGCCCAGCCCCGGATGTAGCCCAGCGCGGGCAATCCCAGCCGATCCGAGGCGATGGCCAGTGCGGCCGCGCCGTCGTTGGCGCCAGAGGCATTGCCCGCGGTGATCGAGAAGCCGTCGATCTCGGGGTGCAGCACCTTCAGCGAGGCCAACCGCTCCAGACTGGTGTCGCGGCGCGGGTGCTCGTCGACGTCGAAGAGCCCGTGCGGGGTCTGCACGGCGAGGATCTCGTCTTTGAACAGCCCCTCGTCGATGGCGCTGATCGCGTTGCGGTGCGAGCGGAACGCCCACTGGTCCATGTCTTCCCGGGTGAGCCCCGCCCGCACCGCGGTGTTCCAGCCGACCGTGATCGACATGTCGAGGGCGGGGGCATCGGGGCGATCGGGATGACTCGGCGAGACCCACGGGTCGATCCACTCGTCGGCACCGACCTTGAATCGCGCGCGCGGTGCGGTCGAGTCGCTGTTCACGCCACCGGCGATCACCAGTTCGTCCATGCCGGCGCGGATGCTCGCCGCCGCCGACTGCACGGCCGCCATTCCCGCGGCGCAGTGCCGGTTCTGGGCCAGACCCGGCACCGTCGTCAGGCCCGCGGTCACCGCGGCGTGCCGAGCGAGGACGCCGCCGCCGTAGCGGCCCTCCCCGAGGATCACGTCATCGATCCGGTCGGCGTCGACCTCCGCGGCGACCGCGCCGACCACGTGGTGAGCGAGATCGAAGGCGGTGGTGTCGCGCAGCGTTCCCTTCCGTGCGGTGCCGATCGGCGTCCGTAGGGCGGAAACGATGACGGCTTCAGGCATGAGGGCCTCCTCGGTGGATTGCCCGCAAAGGGCTGACTGATACGGTTGAGAACACTATTCTCTCCTACAGAGATTGGTATTCACAAGGAGGAATGGCGCTATGGAAATCAGTGGAAGTTCCGCGCTCGTGGTGGGTGGCACCGGCGGGCTCGGCGAGGCGACCGTGCGGCGACTGCATGCCGCGGGCGCGAAGGTGGTCGTCGCCGACGTCGCCGACGACAAGGGCAAACAGCTGGTCGACGAGCTCGGCATCCGCTACATACATACCGATGCGACACAGGAGGATTCGGTGCGCGCGGCGGTCGCGGAAGCGCAGTCGCTCGGCCCGCTGCGGATCTCGGTCGACACCCACGGCGGTCCGGCGACCGGCGGCAGGCTGGTCGGCAAGGACGGCTCGGCGCTGGGCATGGACGGCTTCCGTACCACCATCGAGTTCTATCTGACCGCCGTGTTCAATGTGCTGCGCCTGTCCGCCGAGGCGATCGCGACCACCGAGCCGCTGGACGAGGGCGCGCGTGGCGTCATCGTGAACACCTCCTCCATCGCCGCGTTCGAGGGCCAGATCGGGCAACTGCCCTACGCCGCCGCCAAGGGCGGTGTGGCCGCGATGACGCTGGTCGCCGCCCGCGATCTCTCCCCGCTTGGTATCCGGGTGGTCACCATCGCCCCCGGCACGGTCAACACCCCCGCCTACGGCAAAGCGGCCGACAAGCTCGAGGACTACTGGGGTCCGCAGGTACCGTTCCCCAAACGGATGGGACGCTCCGACGAGTACGCCAAGCTGGCCACCGCCATCGTCGAGAACGACTATCTCAACGGCGAAGTCATCCGGCTCGACGGCGCGCTGCGTTTCCCGCCGCGCTAGCACCACACAGCCGGAAGGGGCCGGATCGCTCCGGCCCCTTCGGTGTGTGTCGAACCTATTTCCCGGCGGTGAGCCGGGTGATCACGGCCCGGAAGTCCTCGGTCTGGAACGAGAGGTCCTCGGCGGTGGTCGCGTAGTCGAGAGTGGCCAGCACGGCCCGCTCGAGATGCAGGTTCAGCAGCCGCTTGGTGCTCTCCACCGCCTGCTGGGGCAGCTCGAGTATCCGCTTGGCGCAGGCCATGGCCTCCGACAGCGGGTCGGCCACCACGTGATTGACCAGGCCCATCTCGCGCGCTCGCGCGGCCGGGATCTTGGCGCCGGTCAGCGCGTATTCCTTGGCCAGCAGCAGGCTGGTGTGCAGCGGCCAGGTGAGCGGACCGCCGTCGGCGGCCACCAGACCCACCTGCACGTGCGGGTCCTTGAGGTAGGCGTCCTCGGCGATGTAGGCGACATCGCTCAGCGCCACCAGGCTGCAGCCGAGCCCGACTGCCGGACCGTTCACCGCGGCGATCACCGGCACCCGGCAGCGCGCCATACCGAGCACGATCTCGCGGCCGTGCGCGATGGTCTTCGCACGCAGGTCGGCGTCGCGCGACAGTTCGGCAAGATAGGCGAAATCGCCACCGGCGGAGAACGCTGTGCCCGCGCCGGTGAGCACCGCGGCCCTGGCCGAGCGATCGGCGGAGAGCCGCGGCCACAGGGCGGCCAGGCCGGAGTGCAGCTCGTCGTTGACGGCATTGAGCGCGTCGGGCCGGTTGAGGGTGATGATCCGCAGAGGGCCGTCGGCCTCGACGCTGATCTCGGGGGGTAGGTCGTACATGTCAGGCTCCTAGGTCGAGAATTCGCGTGGCGATGATGTTCTTCTGGATCTGCGAGGTGCCGCCCATGACGCTCTGGGCACGGCTGTAGAGGTAGTGGCCGAACATCTCGTCGTCACCGGTGCCCGCCACGGCCAGTGCCGCGTGGCCGACGGACTGTTCGGCCCAGGTCATCAGCAGCTTGTCCAGGGAGCCGTCCGGGCCGTGCACGAGGCCGTCGAGCTGTTCGGAGAGCCTGCGCCGGACATGCAGCCGCAGCATCTCGGATTCGACTGCGGCCCAGGCGAGTTCGTCGGGCACGCGGCCGGTTACCCGGGATTCGAGTTGCCGCACGGTCTTGGCGTAGCGGGCCGCGAAACCCAGGGTGGAAGGTTCACGTTCGTGCCCGACCACCGTCATCGCCAGCTTCCAGCCGTCACCGGGCGCACCGACCATGCGGTCGGCCGGCACACGAGCACCGTCGAACCGCACCTGCCCGAATTCACGCGTGACGCCGCTGATCATCTGCAGCGGCCGCTGCTCGATCCCGGGCTGGTGCATCGAAACGACGAATCCCGAAATGCCTTTGTGCCGTGGGGCATCCGGGTCGGTGCGGGCCAGCAGCAGGCACCAGTCGGCGACATCGGAGTAGCTGGTCCAGATCTTGTGCCCGTGCAGGACGTACTCGTCGCCCTCGCGGGTGGCCGTGGTGCGCAGCGCGGCCAGATCCGAGCCCGCGTCCGGTTCGCTGAAGCCCTGGCACCAGCGCTGCGAGCCGTCGATCATGCCGGGCAGGAACTGTTGCTGCAGTGCCGAACTCGCGTGCCTGCCCAGCCCGTGCACCAGGTAGCCGAGGCTCGGGCGGGCCGGTGCGCCGGCTCTGGTCAGTTCCTCGTCGAGGATGACGTCGTAGACCGGCGCCAGCGCGTGCCCGCCGAATTCCTTCGGCCAGGACAGACCGAAGAAGCCCGCGCCGTACAGAGCCCGATGCCAGTCCCCCGCGCGCGCCCAGTACTCGTCGCCGGACGCGGGAAAGGACGCGGCCGTGCCTGCCAGCCACTCGCGCAGGCGGGCACGGAAGGCGGCTTCGTCGGGCGAATCACGATAGTCCACGGTCGATGTCCTCCAGACGGGTTGCGAACAGTTCGGTCGAGGTCAGCACCCGGCGCAGATAGACGTGCGCCAGGCACTCCCAGGTGTTGCCGATGCCGCCGTGCACCTGGATCGAGGTCTCGCACACGGTGCGGGCGGCGCGCGCGGTGTAGACCTTGGCGATCCGGGCCGCGCGCAAAGCCTCGGCGGGCGGCAACTCGTCGACCGACCAGGCGGCGTAGCGCAGCACGCTGATCGATCCCTCGATCAGCGCCAAACTTTCGGCGAGCAGATGCGCCACCGCCTGGTAGGTGCCGATGGGGTACCCGTATTGTGCGCGTACCTTGGCGTAATCCACGGCCAGCCGGTGGGTTCCGCGGGCCGCGCCGAGCAGATCGGCGGTCGTGGTGGTGACGGCCAGTGCCTGCCACCGGGTCCGCTGGTCGGGTGACAGCTCCCCCAGTAACTCTGTCGCCGTGCCGATTTCGGCGCTCGCCCGAGTGAGATCCGCACCGGGCAGGCGGGCGCCGACCGCGGCGGCGCGCAGCCGCCGGTCGTCGAGCAGCAGCACCCGGTCGCGGCCGTCGGCGTCGACGGCGCGGCCGTCGGCACCGATCGTCCACCGGCCTTCGGCGCCGATCGTCCTTCGGCCTTCGACCGCACGGTGCAGGTCGTCGGCCAGGACGGGCCCCAGGAACGCCACATCCACCAGTCCCCGCGCGAATTCCTCGGCGACCAGGGCGACTTCGACACCGGAGGCGCCGTCGGAGCGCAGAGCGCGCCACCCGGCGGCATCGACCGCCTTCTCCAGCCGCTGCCGCCGGTTGACGTCGTCGAGCTCGGCTACCGAGCCGGGCCCGAGTTCGTCGGCCAGCCGGGCCGCGGCATCGCGCAGCTGACGCTGCTCACTGGTCAGTCGGACGTCCATGACGCTCCTCGAGGACTCGGCGGAGCACCTTGCCCGAGGGCAGGCGCGGGATCTCGGGTACGAAAACGACACGCCGGGGCCGCTTATAGGAGGCCAGGCGATCACCGACCAGCGTGATCAGCTCGTCGGCGGCGACGGTGTCGAGCACGGCGACCGCGGCCACCACCGCCTCCCCGTCGTGCGGGTCGGGCGTGCCGAAGACCGCGCAGTCGCTGACCAAGGGGTGCGCATGCAGCACCGCCTCGATCTCGGCGGGCGCGACCTGGAAACCGCGGACCTTGATCATCTCCTTGGCCCGGTCGGTGATCCGGATCCAGCCGTCGGCGTCGACATGGCCGACATCGCCGGTGCGGTACCACGGGCCGTCGAACGCGTCCGCGGTCGCCTCCGCAGGCAGGTAGCCCGCCATCGTCGAGGCCGAGCGGCACTGGATCTCACCGGTATCCCCCGCCGCCACCGGTTTTCCGGTGTCGAGGTCGACCACCCGGATCTCGACGCCCGGCGCGGCCTTGCCGACCGAATCCAGGCGGGCACCGTCGAGGGGATTGCAGGCGATGACCGGCAGTTCGCTGGCACCGTAGGCAGGCAGCCACGACACCCCGCTGCGCGCGGTCACCGTCTCGGCGATACTCGCCGTCACCGGGGTCGCGCCCCACATGATGTAGCGCAGCGAACTCAGGTCGTAGCGTTCGAGATCGGGATGCGCCGCGAGCGCGATCGCGATCGGCGCGACGGCCATCTCGACGGTGATGCGGTCGTCCTGGATACAGGACAGCATGGTGTTCAGGTCGAAGCGCCGGTGCAGCCGCATCCACGCACCGGCCCGCAACGCGGTGACGATATTGAGCAGGCCCAGGATGTGCGAGGGCGGGGTGGCGATCTGGATCCGATCGGTGCCGGTGAGCCCGAGCACCTCGGTCCACTGCCGCACCGCCACCGCCAGCGAACCGTGCGTGTGCCGCACCGCTTTCGGCATTCCCGTGGTGCCGGAGCTGAAAACCAGCACCGCGTCCGCGGCCGGATCAGCTTCGGCCGCAGGGGTTTCCGAGGTGACGATGGGGTCGTCGAGGTGCCGCATCGTCAGTAGTGCACCGAGCACTGGACTGTCGCCCAGCGCGGCGACCGGCGTGGTGAGCGCGACGGCGTGCGCGACTTCGTCGTGTTTCCAGGCCGGGCTGATCAGGACGACGCAGGCGCCGATCCGCCACACGGCCAGCACCGCGACGACGAATTCGGGCCGATTCGACGACATGAGCGCCACCCGGTCCCCCGGCCGGACGCCCCTTGCGGTGAGCTCCCCGCCGAGCCCGGCCGCGAGGGTGTCGAGTTCGTTCGCGGTGTAGGCCCGATCCTCGAATACGAGTGCGCTCGGCTCGGTATCGGCCATCTTGGAAGGTTCCCGTCTCATGAGAGAGAATACTATTCTCATTACGATAGAATCTTCATACCAGGAGGATGCGGTCCATGGCGACACTCTCTTCATATCTGCGAGCGACCGTGACCCGGGTGGTGACCGAGAGCCCGGACGCACGCACCTTCGTGCTCGCCCCGCACGACGGCCCACTGAGCTACCGGGCCGGCCAGTTCTGCACGTTCCGGGTCACCGTGGACGGCACCGAACTGTTCCGCTCGTACTCGATGTCCAGCGCGCCGGAGACCGACACCGAGCTGATGACCACGGTCAAACGCGTACCCGGCGGGGCGGTGTCGAACTGGCTACTGGACACGGTCACCGAGGGCGACGAGGTGGAGTTGTCCAAGGCCGCGGGCCGGTTCTGCCTGCGCGACACCGAGGTCGCGCTGCTCGGCTTCAGCGGCGGCAGCGGCATCACCCCGATCCTGTCGCTCACCAAGGCGGCACTGGCCGGCACCACCCGCCGGGTCCGGCTGCTGTGCGCGGACCGCGACCGGGCATCGATGCTGTTCGAGGAGGCGCTCGCCGAGCTGGTCGCTCGCTATCCGGATCGCCTCGAGGTGGTCCGCCACCTCGACAGCGAGCGCGGATTCCTCGACGCGGCGGCCGTGCGCGCCTTCGTCGGTGCCGACGCGCCTGGTGACCACTACATCTGCGGGCCAGAGCCTTTCATGGAACTGGTGGAGCGAGCTCTCCCCGGACCCGGCGTGGTGTTCAGCGAACGCTTCGCCACACCCGTCGCCGAGAACACCGCACCATCAGCGGAAAACGCTGCGACAGATCCGGATTCAGGTGGCACCATCACGGTGATCTTGAACGGCAAGAAGCGATCGGTACCTCGCAAAGGCGGGGAGACGCTGCTGGAAAGCGCGCGTCGCGGTGGCCTCACCCCGCCGTTCTCCTGCGAACAAGGCAACTGCGCGACCTGCATCGCCAAGCTGACGGCGGGCCGGGCGACCATGCGCCAGAACAACGCGCTGACCGACGACGAGGTCACCGACGGCTACGTCCTGACCTGCCAGGCCGTGCCCGACTCCACCGACCTCACCGTCGACTACGAGTGAGTTCCGGTGGCGCCCAGGCGAATACCACCGGGCGCCACCGGGGCATCAGCCACGCAGCTGCTGGGCCAGCTCGGCGATCATCGCCCTGGTGCGCTGCTTGGAGGCGACCAACGCGTCGCGATCGTCGCCGATCGGCAACAGCCGCACCGAGATATCGGTCGCACCCGCCTCGGCGTAGCGGCGCAGTCCCGCCGCGATGGCGTCCTCGTCGCCGGCCAGGCACAGGTCACCGATGGTGCGCGCGTCGCCCTGTTCGAGCAGCCGCTGATAGTTGGGCGAGACCTCGGCCTCGCCGAGAATCCGGTTCGCGCGCTCGCGCGCCTCGTCCACCTGCCCCGGCGCGCACAGGCACACCGGCAATCCGGCGACCACGCGCGGCGCGGGTCTGCCCGCATCGGCGGCGGCCTTGGTGATCCGCGGCACCACATGATCGGCGATCGCGCGTTCGTCGGCCATCCAGAGGACCGTGCCGTCGGCCTGCTCCCCCGCGATCCGCAACATCACCGGCCCCAGCGCCGCGACCAGCACCGGAACCGGGGCAACCGGGCCGAGATCGAGCGGATTGTGCACCGTGAAGGTGTCGTTCTCGACATCTACCGAGCCGCTGCCGGTGAGTCCGGCCGAGAGCACCTCGAGATAGTCGCGGGTGTAGGCCGCGGGCTTGTCGTAGGGCAGGCCGAGCATGTCGCGCACGATCCAGTGGTGCGAGGGCCCCACCCCGAGGGCGAGCCTGCCGCCCGCCGCCGCGTGCGCCGAGAGCGCCTGGCGGGCCAGCGTGACCGGATGCTGGGCCTGGAGCGGGACCACGGCCGTACCGAGTTCGATCCGCGAGGTGGCCAGGCCCATCGCCGCGACGGTGATGAGCGCGTCGAAGTCGGTGGGTATCTGGGGGATCCAGGCGGTGTCGAGCCCCGCCGATTCCGCCCAGGCGATATCGCGCAGCATGCGCTCGAGCTTGCGCCCCGAGTCGCCTCTCTCCGGGCCGATCATCACGCCGATACGCACGGTTCCTCCAAGTGGGTCCAAGTTGGTGAATATGCTACTTGCGTAGAATGAGAACACCAATACCATATTTGGAGAATGAGATGACAGACCAGGATCACCCGCTGCGCGACCGCACCGTCCTCATCTCCGGCGCCAGCCGGGGCATCGGCGCGGCGATCGCCGTGGCCGCCGCCGAGCAGGGCGCCAATGTCGTGCTGCTGGCCAAGACCGACGCACCACATCCCCGTCTGCCCGGCACCGTGCACACCGCCGCGGCCGAGGTCGAGGCCGCCGGTGGCCGGGCCGCCGCCGTGGTCGGCGACGTTCGCCGCGCTGAGGATGTCGCCCGCGCTGTGGCCATCGCGATCGAGCGGTTCGGCGGCATCGACGTGTGCGTGAACAACGCGGGCGCCATCGCCACCGAGCCCACCGAGACGCTGACGATCAAGCGCTTCGACCTGCTGCACGAGATCAATGTGCGCGGCACCTTCCTGCTCACCACGGCCTGCCTGCCATACCTGCGCAAGTCGGCCAACCCGCACGTCCTGAGCATCTCGCCGCCGGTCAACCTCGCCCCGCACTGGCTCGGCGCGCACCCGGCCTACACCCAGTCCAAGTACGCCATGACGCTGCTCAGCCAGGGGTGGGCGGCCGAATTCGGTGCAGCCGGAATCGGATTCAACTGCCTGTGGCCCCAGACGTTCATCGCCACCTCGGCCGTCGCGGCGCTGGAGGACGGCGCCGAGCAGCTCGCCTCGGCCCGCAGCCCCCGGATCATGGCCGACGCCGCCGTGGCGATCACCGCCCAACCGGCGAGTGTCGTCACCGGCCGGTGCTTCCTCGACGCGGAGGCCGTCACCCGGTTCGCCGGGATCGACGACCTGTCCCGCTACGGCGGCGGTGAGCACCCGACCCGCGACCTGTTCGTGGACTGACCGCACAACGCGAGAAGCGGCGGCCGGGATTGCCCCGCCGCCGCTTCTCGTTACCGGTTCAGAGCTGCGCCCAGACCGACTTCGTCTTCATGTACGACTCGACGCCTTCGCGCCCGAACTCGTGTCCCCAGCCCGACTGCTTGTAGCCGCCGAAGGGCACCCCGTGGTCGAACACCAGCTGGCAGTTCAGCGACACGGTGCCCGCCTGCAGCCGCTTGGCGAGCCGGTGCGCACGGCTGAGGTTGGTCGTCCACGCCGTGGCAGCCAGACCGTAGGAGGTGTCATTGGCCATCGCGACCGCCTCGTCTTCGTCGTCGAACGGGAGCACCGTCACCACGGGGCCGAAGATCTCCTCGCGGTAGAGCCTGCTCGTCGCGGGATCCACATTGGTGAGCACGGTGGGATGGACGAAATAGCCACTGCGGTCGAGGCGGTGCCCGCCGGCGACCACCTCGACACCGTCGGACTTGCCCTCGTCGATATAGCCCATGACGCGGGTCAACTGCTTGGCACTGATCAGCGGGCCGATCATGGTGCCCTCTTCCTTGGGGCCGCCCAGCTTGAGGTTGTTCGCCACCGTGGCGATGCCCTCCACGACGCGCTCGTACACCCCGCGCTGCACGAAGATCCGGGAACCGCAGACACAGCCCTGGCCCGAGTGCACGAAGATGCCCATCGCGGCCATCATCACCGCCATGTCCAGGTCGGCGTCGTCGAAGATCAGCACCGGCGACTTGCCGCCCAGCTCGAGCATCACCTTCTTGAGATTGCCCGCCGAGGCCTGCACGATCTGCTTGCCGACTTCGGTGGAGCCGGTGAAGGCCACCTTCTCGACATCGGGATGCGCGGTGATCGCCGCACCGGCGGTGTGCCCGTAGCCCGTCAGCAGATTCACCACACCGTCGGGCACGCCCGCCTCGGCGATGAGCCGATCCAGCAGCAGCGCCGAAAGTGGTGTCTCCTCAGCGGGTTTCACCACGCTGCTACAGCCGGCGGCCAGCGCGGGCGCCAGCTTCGCGCAGGCGTTGAACACCGGCCCGTTCCACGGGAAGATCAGGCCGACCACGCCGTAGGGCTCTTTGAGGGTGTAGGCGTGCATGTCGGCGTAGGCGCCGGAGACGCCGCCGGTCATCTGTACCTCGTAGGACGAGCCGTTGACTTTGGTACACCAGCCCGCGTAGTAGCGGAAGAACTCGGCGCACGTGGGAACGATCATATTCGCTTGAGCGAGCGGCATTCCCGTGTTGAGCGAGTCGAGCTCCGCCAGCTCCTGCGCGTGCTCGTCCATGAGGTCGGCGATCCGCCACATGATCTTGGCCCGTTCGCGCCCGGGCAGCCCCTGCCAGACGCCTGCCTCGAAGGAGGTCTTGGCGCGGGCCACCGCCTCGTCCACCGCTTCGGGCCCACAGTCGGTGAACTCGGTGATCTGCTCCTCGGTCACCGGGTCGATGATCGGGATGACCTCACCCTTTCCGGGTCGTTCACCTATTTCGTCCAGTACCGATCGCAGCGTCATCGCGCATCCCCTTCGGCGTCACAGCCAGCATGGCTACATCTGTCGAAGACAGGCTTAGTGGTCCTGGTCGTAGGTTTTTCGGGGGTTCACGCGGCTGCTGGTTGTGCGGCAGGCTGGTGGTCGCAGCCGGTGTGCTGCTGGGAGTGCTCGT